>CAWIWE010000001.1:0-82064 GCA_963839625.1 uncultured Actinomycetota bacterium
CGTCGCGGACGAGCACGGTGGCGTCGACGTGATGATCAACAATGCCGGCCTGGGCGGCACCGCCGACGTCCTGGAGATGGCGGACGAGGAGTGGTCGCGGGTTCTCGACATCACTCTGACTGGCACCTTCCGGTGCGTCCGTGCCGCGGGCAACCGCATGAAGGCGGCGGGCAAGCAGGGCGTGATCGTGAACAACGCCTCGGTGATCGGCTGGCGGGCGCAGGAGGGCCAGGCGCACTACGCCGCCGCGAAGGCCGGCGTGATGGCCCTGACCCGCTGTGCTGCGCTCGACGTGGCGCCGCACGGCATCCGGGTGAACGCGGTCGCACCGTCGCTGGCGATGCATCCGTTCCTGGCCAAGGTCACCAGCGACGAGCTGCTGGCCGAGCTCAAGCAGCGCGAGGCGTTCGGCCGGGCGGCCGAGCCGTGGGAGGTGGCCAACGTGATGGTGTTCCTGGCGTCGGACTACTCGTCGTACCTGACCGGCGAGGTCGTCTCCGTGTCGAGTCAGCGGGCCTGACATGACCGAGCAGACGCAGACTTCGCCTCCCCAGTCGTCCACGCGCCGGGACGAGCTGCTGAAGATCGCGGCCGACCTGTTCGCGACCAAGGGCTTCAAGAACACGACAGTGCGCGACATCGCCGATGCCGCGGGGATCCTGAGCGGCTCTCTCTACCACCACTTCGACTCCAAGGAGTCGATGGTCGACGAGATCCTGTCGTCCTTCCAGGACGAGCTGTTCGGGCGGTACGCCGAGATCATCGCCGGAGACGCCGACCCGCGAGCCAAGCTCGAGGAGGCCGTCCGGGTGTCGTTCGAGGCGATCGACCATCACCGCGACGAGGTGGCGATCTTTCAGAACGAGGCCGACTACCTCGGCACCTTCGACCGGTTCGGCTACCTGGCCGATCGCAACCTGGAGTCGCGCGAGGTCTGGCTGACCTTGCTCGACGAGGGCGTCCGCTCCGGTGCTTTGCGCCGTGACCTCGACGTCGAGCTGGTGTACCGCTTCATCCGCGACACCGTCTGGGTGGCGGTGCGCTGGTACCAGCCCGGCGGGAAGCTCAGCCACCACGACGTCGCTGACCAGTACCTCACCATTCTTCTCGACGGGATCACTTCATGAGCACCCCAACCGCATACATCGTCGACGCCGTCCGGACGCCGGTCGGCAAGCGCGGCGGCTCGCTCGCCGACATGCATTCGGCCGACCTGGGTGGTCACGTGCTGAAGGCCCTGGTCGACCGCACCGGCATCGACGCGGGCGCTGTCGACGACGTGATCATGGGGTGCTGCGACACCATCGGCTCCCAGGCCGGCGACGTCGCCCGCACCGCGTGGCTGGTCGCCGGACTGCCCGACCACGTCCCCGGCGTGACCATCGACCGTCAGTGCGGCTCGTCGCAGCAGGCGGTGCACTTTGCAGCCCAGGGGGTGATGTCCGGGACGCAGGACCTGGTCGTCGCCGGGGGACTGCAGAACATGAGCGCGATCCCGATCTCCGCGGCGATGCTCGTGGCCGACCAGTACGGCTTCAGCACGCCGTTCGCTGAGTCCCCCGGCTGGTTGGCGCGCTACGGCGACCAGGAGGTGAGCCAGTTCCGCTCGGCCGAGATGATCGCCGAGAAGTGGGGGATCAGTCGGGAGCAGATGGAGGAGTTCGCGCTGGCCTCGCACGAGCGAGCGCGAACGGCGATCGCCGAGGGCAGGTTCGAGAGCCAGATCGCTCCGGTGGGCGAGTTCACGACCGACGAGTGCCCGCGCGACACGTCACTGGAGAAGATGGCCGCGCTGGAGCCGCTTGCACCAGGAGGCCGGATCACTGCGGCCGTCGCGTCCCAGATCTGTGACGCGTCGAGCGCCATGCTGATCGCGTCGGAGCAGGCCGTGAAGGACCATCAGCTCACGCCGCGAGCCCGGGTGCACCACCTCTCGGTGCGGGGCGACGACCCGGTCTGGATGCTCACCGGCCCAATCGAGGCGACCCGGCACGCGCTGGCGAAGGCGGGCATGAGCGTGTCCGACATCGACCTGTTCGAGTGCAACGAGGCATTCGCCTCTGTGGTCCTGGCCTGGATGCAGGAGCTGCACGTGCCGCACGAGAAGGTCAACGTCAACGGCGGCGGCATCGCCCTGGGCCACCCGATCGGCGCCACCGGCACCCGCCTGATGACCACGCTCCTCAACGAGCTCGAGAGCACCGACGGCCGCTACGGCCTGCAGGTCATGTGCGAGGGCGGCGGCCAGGCCAACGTCACCGTCATCGAGCGGCTCTAGAACGGACCGAAGAGCGGATCGGTCAGCGTGAGCGGAGCTTCCGCGCCGACCTGGTTGAAGACCCAGAACAGGACGACCAGTCCGGCGCAGATGGTCATGTCCTTGAGGAAGTGTTGGATCTCCTCGTCCTGTGCTTCAGCGTCCACCTTCCAGAACGGATGCATGAAGTTCGCGAACAGGAAGGCATTGACGGCCAGGGCGAGAGCCCCGACGTCTCCCCAGATGCCGAGGACGACCATGAGTCCGCCGACGATGTTGGCGATACCCGTGAGCGGAACTCCGATCGTGGCCAGCGGCACGCCCAAGCTCTTGGCCGCTGCGGTCGCCTCGCGGCGCTGGCCGAGGTGGAAGAGCAGGCCACCCATGATGAACATCTGGACGAGCAACACTCGCGCGATCAGGAAGATGATATCCATGGTCCGATTCCTCTCAGTAGAGTCGAACTCTATTCAATAGAGTGCTACTCTATCGATATGGCTGTCAAGAGGAAATACTCATCCGCCAAGCGGGCGGCTCAAGCCGGCGAGACTCGCCGGACTGTCCTCGACGCGGCCCATGAGCTCTTCGTCAGCACCGGGTATGCCGCCACGACGATGCAGGCGATCGCCGACCGTGCCGGCGTGGCAGGTCAAACCGTGTACTCGGTGTTCGGCAACAAGCGCGAGCTGCTCCGGCAGCTGATCGAGAGCACGGTCACCGGCGACGACGACCCCCGCCCGGTGACCGAGCGCCCGGAGGCTCGAGCCATCGCCGCCGAGCCCGACAAGCGGCGGCGGGCGGAGCTCGATGCCGCCCTGAGCCGGTCGATCACCGAGCGGGTGGCTCCCATCGTGAGGGTCGCGTCTGAGGCGGCAGCCTCCGATCCCGAGCTGGCCGCCATGATGGAGGACGTCAAGGCCGTCAGGCGCAAGGAGATGATCGCCTCGGCCGAGATCATGGCCGGTCCGGACGGGCTCCGCCTCGACAAGAAGGAGGCCGCGGCGACCCTCTACGTGCTCTACAGCCCGGCCGTCGCCGACATGCTCATGGTCGACCACGGCTGGTCCGCAAAACGGTACGAGAAGTGGCTGGCGCACATGCTCGTGTCGGCTGTCATCAAGTGACGTCCCAGCCCTCGGGAGCGCTCGGGTGCAGGATCGCGTCCGTGCCGCCATCGGCGTACACGACGGAGCCGACCATCAGGCTGTTCGCGTCGGAGAGCAGGAAGCCGATGAGGGCGGCGATCTCCTCCGGTCGTCCTGCCCGGCCGATCGCGGTGGGGTAGGCGCCGGCGAGCTCGCCGAGCACCGGGTCGGCCCGGAGCTGGTCGGTCATCGGGCTCTCGACCATGCCGGGCGCCACGGCGTTGAGCCGGATGCCTTGCCCGATCCAGTCCTCGGTCACGCCCTCCCGACGGGCCCACCAGGCCAGCGCGGCCTTGGTCGCCGGGTAGACCATCACCGACTCGACCTCGGCGGCATCCGCGCGGGCAGCTGACTCGTCGCCGGCCAGGCAGAGGTCGGCCACCGAGGCGCGCCAGCCCGGCTGGCCGGTGATCGAGTTGGAGGCGAGGAACACCACGTTGGCGCCCTCGGCCGCGGCCAGCTGCGGCTGGAGGCCGCGGACGAGCGCCACGGCGCCGAAGAAGTTCACCGAGACCACCAGGGCCGGGTCGACGCCGGTGAACCCGCCAATTCCCGCGCACGGAACCAGTCCGTGCACGACGTCGGTCAGCTGCTGGACGCCCGCGACGGCGACCGCCCGGCCGGCTTCGGTGGACAGATCGGCAATGACGTCGGCGTCGTGGAGATCGACGGTGATCACCCGGTCACCTTGCTCGCGCAGCAGGGCAGTGGTGGCGGCGCCGATCCCGCTGGCGGCACCACTGACGACGACCGTCTTCACGCGTCCGAGATCCTGACCAGGCCGGCGAGCGTGGCGATGTAGGCGGTGCCGTCGGGCCCGAGGTAGATCGCGGCGTAGTGGTTGTTCCACTGGATGCCGGTGCCGGTGAGCCGGCTCCAGACGGTCTCCCCGGTGCGGATGTCGATGGCCGTGAAGTACCAGGCGTCGAACACGTTCCGCTGGGTCATCTTCTTCGGCTTCGTGTACGCGTAGAGGAGACCGTTGCCGAGCGAGGCCTTGGCCACCGAGCTGGGCGCGATCGAGTCGTTGGTCCAGGCGACGTGGCAGCCGTCGTCCTCGACCATCACGCGAGCCAGGCCGGGCGTCGAGGTCTTGCCGAGGATCGTCGAGGTGGGGCCCTTGTAGCCGTAGTTGTTCTCGATGATGAACGAGTTGCCCACCGCGACCAGGCTGTTGTCGGTGGTGCCGGCGTTGTTCTCGAGCACCGGTTGGGTGCAGTGCAGCCGATCTGTCGCACCCTCTTGACGGTCGTAGACGAGCACGTTCGTCTGCGGGTCGGCGTTGTCGTTGATGGCGACCCAGCGGTCTCCGAGCAAGGTCGGCGTGGTGCCGGAGCCCTGGGACAGGTTGCCCGGCTTCAGGCGGGAGCCCCGGTCGTAGACCTCGCGCCACGTGACCTCCGGGACGCCCGCCGCCGTGGCGTCGAGCCGGTAGAGGGCGTGGGTGGAGACGACGTACATGCCGCCGGTCTCGTCGGTGGCGACCGAGTTGGTGACCTGTTCGCCGTCCGGCAGATTCATCACCTGCACCGCGCCGGTCTCCCGATCGAGGGTGCCGACGGTGCCCTGCTGGGTGAAGAACCAGAGCCGGCCGTCCCAGTCGGGCATGGTCGCGATCAAGCAGTCGGAGGCGGGAACGTGCTCAGTCAACGACCACTCCTGCTGCTTGAGGAGCTTGCCGTTGGGCTGGACCTTGATCTTCAGGACCGTCTTCTTGCTCGTGGTCGGGTAGGCGACGTCATCGCCGTCGAGGAAGAAGTACGTGCCGCCGCAGATGTCGGTGAAGGGATTGGCGCTGGTGAGCAGGTTGCGCGCGGAGGTGCGGAGCTCCGAGATCGGTCTCAGCGTGACCGGGTCGATCACCATCATGGTGAAGCCCTCGAGGCCGCCGCACAGGCCGACGATGCGGTCGCGGGAGTCGAACGCGATGGTGGCGCACTCGCGGACGCCGTACGACGCCGACTTCACCTTCAGCTTGTTGCCCAGCGGACCGCTGACCTGGTAGGCGTCGGACGCGTAGGCGTCGTTGTGCATCGTGTTGGTGCCGTCGGGGGAGAGCCACGGGTTCTGCGGGATCGGCGGGTGCGCGATCGGCTGCTCGGCCGCCGGCGCGCCGATGAACTTCGGCACCAGCAGGTCGGTGGACAGCGAGGGGATCGGCAGTCCCTTGATGGCGGGGATCGGCGGGAGAGTGACCTCTGGGTCTGGAAGCTGCGAGAACGCGGGAGAGGCGAGCGCCGCGGACGTCAGCAGTCCGGACGCGGCTCCGGCAAGCAGGGTGCGGACGCGCATCCGCTGACTGTAACCGATTGGTTACATTCTGGGTAGACTGCGGCCGTGACGAGATCTCCGGTTCCCACCAAGCCCCGTGGTCGTGAGCAGGTTCGATCGGCGGTGCTGACCGCCACCAGAGCGCTGGTGGCCGAACGCGGGCCGGACGGGTTCTCGGTCCGCGAGATCGCCGCCCGCGCCGGGGTGAACCACGCACTCGTGCATCGCCACTTCGGCACCAAGGCGGACGTGCTGGAGCAGATGCTGGCCGCTGATGCGGAGGCCGTGGTCGCCGCCGTGCTGGAGTCGGGCCTCCCGACCAGCGGCCAGGCCGGCGGCGAAGTCGTCGCCGAGCTGCTCGACCTGCTGGCCGACCACCCGTCGTACTGGCGAACCCTGGTGAACGCCGTCCTCGACAGCCCCGAGGTTGCGCTCCCCGGCACCGCCTCGACGACTGAGCTGTTCTCCGGCCTGTGGCGCAGCAGTGACACCGAAGGGGACCCCGACCGCGCCGTCGACACGTCCGTCGCCGGGATGACCGTGCTGGGCTGGCTGATCTTCGGCCGGTTCATGACCGACGCGACCGGTGCCGATGCCGACGAGGCGCGCCGGGCGGTTGCCGAGCAGGTGGCTGCACTGATCTCGGCTCAGAGGTAGCCGGCACGAGATAGCGTGTCGCGGGTGGCAGTCTCCGGCAGCACCGAGTTCGACGTCGACGCATCACCCGAGCAGGTGATGGACGCCGTGGCGGCGGTCGAGGACTTGCCGAAGCGCTCCCCGTCGCACAAGTCCGCCGAGATCGAGACCCGGCACGAGGACGGCCGCCCGAACCGGGTCCGCGCCAAGGTGAGCGCGGCCGGGTTCAGCGACGAAGAGGTCACCGACTACAGCTGGGACGGCCTGCGATCGGTGACGTGGACGCTCGCGGAGAGCTCGGTCCAGTCCGAGCAGGTCGGGACGTACACGTTGACCCCGACCGACGCCGGCACCCACATCCGCCTGGATCTCGAGATCGGTGTGAAGGTGCCGATGCCCGGGTTCGTGCTCAAGCGGGTGCTCAAGGGTGCGCTCGACACGGGCAGCAGGGGCTTCAAGGAGTACGTCGAGAGCCGTTGACGCTGCTGCGTCACGCCTGGGGCTTCACCCGGGCAGGGCGTCGCCCGGGAAGCTCGCGGCTGAGTAGACCTCACAGGTCATCATCCCGGCCTGCACGCACGGGTCGTCGTCCATGACCGCTCTGGCCTCATCGGGCGACACGGTCATGATGATGACGCCGGACAAGGTCTCCGAGACGACGGGACAGAGGATCGCGATCACCCCGTCGGCACGCAGCGACACCAGCCGACGTTGGTGCTCCAGCTCCGTTGCGTCGGCACCGTCCATGTGCCGGTCCGGGGTCCAGTGACAGAAGAGCGACGCTGAACGGCTTCGCCGTCGCGGCCAGCTGCTGGATCTGCTCGTCGGTGACGGCTGTGTTCACGGTGCACTCCTCGGCTTGCCGGATGACGGTAACCCGCGGCGGACGACCCTGACCCATCGGTTGGGTCGAGGCGACCATGGCTCGGAGTCGTCAGCATCCCAGGCGTAGGACGGCGTCCCGTCGCGGAAGAGATCGACGAGCTCGGGGATGTCGAGCTCATCTGCCGACCACCGGTACAGCTCACCGAGGCGCGGCACGATCACGCCTAGATCCAACAGACGACCGACGGTGTGCTCCGCCGCGATGTAGGTGTCGAGCTCGCCGTCCAGTGGGTAGGTGTTGGGGAGCACGCGCGACACCGACAGGAAGATGCCCGTCATCGCCCGCCGCGGATCGCCGAGCCAGGGCGCGACCGGCGCGAGCCACGACAGTGCCAAGCGCGGTGCGGCGACCATCGCATGCGCATAGAGCAGCCGCATGAGCACGAGATTGATGAAGAAGCGCTCGATCCTGTTCTCGCGCTCGGCCAGGTCGCGGTGCTCGAGGTAGGCGCTGACGATGGTGACGTTGTGGGCCATGTACCACCCGAGCGGCGTCGGCTGCGAGGCGAAGCGGACCGACGCGCCGACACTGGGTGACGAGGCCGGCCCCGGATGGCCCAGGACTCGCATGCGTGACTCGCAGGTGTCGCGCAGCAGCCGTTCGTTCATCGCCCGCCACCAGGGGCTGCCCGGGCGCGGGTCGTCGGGCGGGTTCAGCAGGCCCCGTTCGACCTGCCAACCCATGAACGCCCGGGCCGCGCGCTTGTACCGGAGATGTAGCGGCTTGGTACCGGAAGGAGGCGCATACGACGACTCCAGGAGCTCGAGCCGGCCCTGAGGACTGTCGCGGACCTCGGCCACGCGCTGCGCGGCGATGTCTGCTGCCGGGACGCGGTCCGGTGATCCACGCTCGACGTTCTCCGTCACCGGATCCACGCGCTCACGCTATCCAGAGAGGTAGCTGCTTGCGCGTGCCAGTTCTGCCGCGGCCTCCGTGACCACCCGGCCGATCAGCTCCTCGCAGGTCGGCAGGTCGTCGATGACGCCGACCACCTGGCCGGAGGCGAGCACGCCGGCAGTCGGGTCGCCGTCGACCAGGCCCGCCTTGAGCATCATCGGGGTGTTGGCGGCGAGGGCGAGCTGACCGAGGGTGCGTCCTTGTTCCTTGCGCATCGCCCGCCCGTCGATCGCGAGCTGCTTCCACGACATCCCGGCCATGCGCTTGAACTCCAGGGTGCGGCGGGCGGTCGGGACGAGACGGCGGACGCCGGCGGAACCCTCCACCTGCTCCACGAGGTCGGTGCGGAGCATGCGGTGCGGCATCCCGTCGACCTTCCGAGTGACCACGGTGTCGTCCAGCCCCGCGGCCAGGTAGCGCTGCTTGACCGCATCCGGAACCCGGCTGTCCGCCGTCAGCAGGAAGCGCGTGCCCATGCCGACGCCGGCAGCGCCGTACGCCAGTGCGGCAGCCAGCCCGCGTCCGTCGAAGAAGCCGCCCGCGGCGATGACCGGGATGTCGACGGCGTCGAGCACGGTCGGGAGCAGCAGCGTGGTCGGGACGGAGCCGGTGTGGCCGCCGCCTTCGCCGCCCTGGATCATCACCGCGTCGGCGCCCCACGACGCCACCTTCACCGCGTGCTTGGCCGCCCCGATGCTGGGGATGACGACGATGTCGTGCTCTTTGAGGCGTGCGATCAGCTCTGGCTTGGGCGCGAGCGCGAACGAGGCGACCTTGACGCCGTGTGCGATGAGCAGCTCACACCGGGCCGGGGCATCGGCGGCGTCGGCGCGCAGGTTCACTCCGAAGGGAGAGTCGGTTCGGTCACTGACCTCGACGATGGCCTTCTCGAGCTCGGGCAGCGTCATCGTCGCTCCCGCGAGGATGCCCAGACCGCCGGCATTGGCGGTGCCGCTGACCAGGCTGGGGCCGGAGACCCAGCCCATGCCGGTCTGGACGATCGGGTGGCGGACGCCGGTCAGCTCGGTGAGCGGTGTGGAGAGCAGCTGGTCGATCATCGCGCTGGCACTTCCCGCTCGCGGAGATTGTTCGGATCGAGCAGCTGCCGGATCAGGATCAGCTCCTCCTCGGTGGGCTCGCGAGTCTCGGGGACGTCGCCGTCCGCGTGGATCTCGCACCCGCTGGCCGCGCGGACGTCCTCGACGGTCACGCCCGGGTGCACCGAGACGAACCGGATGGTGTGCTCGGGCCCGCCGAAGTCGAAGACGCCGAGGTCGGTGACCAGCCGGTGCACGTCGTGGAATCGCGTCGCCGCTGGTCCGGCGGCCTCGGCTCGTGCGCGACCGACACCGGAGACGATGTCGACCTGCTCCACCACGACGCGCTCGGAGTGCTTCGGCACCCAGTAGGACGTCTTGTTGTTGACCGTGTTGCCCGGCGCGCCGCGAACTCCGAGGAGCTGACGCTTGGGCTTCTCCCACGGGCCGATCGCGGAGATGTTCTGGTTGCCATGCCGGTCGATCTGCGTGGCGCCCATCATCACGTGCCGCTTGCCGTAGGTGACCACCGATTCCAGCACGAGCCGGAACGGCATCCAGCCCTCGGTGACGTCCGTGGTCTGGCCGAGGGGAGGGGTGCCCTTGAGAATCCTGGCCTCGCCGTCGGTCAGCATGAGCGTGGGGTTCGAGGTGTTCTTGGCCAGCCGGGCGCCCAGCGAGGGCAGCAGACCCATCGGGCTTCCCATGATCTCGCCGTCATCGGCGAAGCAGTCCGCGATCGCGACGGCGCAGTACTCGGACCTCGTGACGTCGGTCATTCGCCCGCCTCCTCGTGAAAGGCAGCGACCGCTGCTTGGTAGGCGGACTCGTCGCCCCTGAGGAACTGCTCGTCGAACGCGGCCCAGTCGTCCGGCGACTTGGCAGCGGTGGCGTAGGCCTTCTGGAACTTCTCGTCCCGCTCGTACGTCGGCGTGCAGGTGGTGAAGTGGGCGCCGTGAGGCGTCTCGACCACACCGGAGACCATCGTGCGATTGAGCAGCAGGCTCTGCAGCGGAGCGTCGACGGTCAGCCCGGCCGTGTCGATGATCTGCTCGGTGGAGACGTAGGCCTCGCGCGCCGCCATGCAGAACAGGTCGTCGAAGTAGGGGTCGGGGCCGAGGTACTGGGCGTTGCCGAACTCGTCCGCACGGTTCATGTGCACCAGCGCGACGTCGAGGGTGAGCGCCGGCACGGCGACCAGCTCCTCGCCGTCGTCATACGGCGACGCGACGGTCCGCAGGTCGGGGTCATTCTCGAGCACGGCGGAGCCGAGTCCGGCCCGCGTCGGCAGGAACGGCAGCCGCTGGGCCGCGGCCCGGAGGCCGGTCTGGAACATGCCCTCGTCCCACTCACGGAACTTCGCGGTGCCCTCCTGGCGGGCCCGACTGAACAGGGGCTCGAGGGGGATGGAGTCGAGAGTGGCGAACGCGAACGTCACCCGGCTGGCCTTCCCTGCCGCGAGCAGGAGGCCGACGTCCGGGCCGGCGTATGAGACGAGGTGCAGGTCGGTGAGGTCGCTGCGGAGGATCGCGCGCACCAGCGCCATCGGCTTGCGTCGCGACCCCCAGCCGCCGATGCCGACGGTCATCCCGCTGTCGAGGCGGGAGACCACGTCATCGATGGAGAGCTCCTTGGACTGTGCTCTCACTGGTTCTTGGCCTTGTCGGTGCCTGCGAAGTCGTCGCGGAGCTCGTCACTCACGCCCATCAGATTGAGCTCCATGGTGAATCCCTGCTCGAATCGGTAGCTCCGGTTGACGTCGATCGGGTCGATGCCGTTGAGCGCCTCCTTGGCGGCCCGGATGACCCGGCCGTCCTTGGCCGCGATGTCCGCGGCCAGCCCGAACGCCAGGTCGTCGAGCTCGTCGCGAGGCACGACGCCGAAGACCGAGCCGAACTGGACGAGGTCGGCGGCCGGGATCGTGCGGGCGGTGAAGTAGAGCGTGCGCATCAGGTGCTGGGGGACCAGGCGCGCCAAGTGTGTTGCCGCACCGAGCGCGCCCTGGTCGACCTCGGGCACGCCGAAGTAGGCGTCGTCGCTGGCGACCACGATGTCGGAGTTGCCGACCAGGCCGACACCACCGCCGAGGCAGAAGCCGTGCACCGCGGAGATCACCGGAACCGGGCACTCGTAGACCGCCTTGAAGGCGGCGTAGCAGCCCTTGTTCGCGCCGATCAGGGCGTCGAAACCGGTGGTGTTCTGCATCTCCTTGATGTCCACGCCCGCGTTGAACCCCTTGCCCTCGGCGCGGAGCACGACCACCTTCGTGGCGGTGTCGGCGCCGGCCTCGTCGAGAGCAGTGGCCAGGTCGAACCAGCCCTGGACGGTGAGCGCGTTGACCGGCGGGTGGTCCATGGTGACGACACAGATGCCGTCGTCGCGGAGGTCAGAACTGACGCTCATGGCTACCTACCTAACGTTTGCTTGGTAGCCTAGCAGCATGCCTTTGGCCGTGGACCTCTCTGGACGGGTCGCCCTGGTGACCGGCGGCGCCCGTGGAATCGGGCGCGGGATCGCATCGGTGCTGGTCGAAGCGGGTGCCACGGTGGTCACCTGCGGCCGGTCCGACGCCTCAGATCCGGTTCCTGGCACCGAGCACCGGATCTGCGACGTGCGCGACGCCGAGGCTGTCGAAGCTCTCATCTCCGGTGTCGCCGACACGCACGGACGCCTTGACGTGGTGGTGAACAACGCTGGTGGTGCGCCATATGCGCTGGCCGCCGACTCGAGCCCGCGCCTCGACGACAAGATCCTCGGCCTCAACCTGAATGCGGTCCTCGCCGTCTCGAAGGCGGCCAACGCGGTGATGCAAGGGCAACCCGACGGCGGATCGATCGTGAACATCTCGTCGGTGTCTTCCGTGCGGCCGTCGCCGGGAACGGCGTCGTACGGCGCCGCCAAGGCCGGCGTCGACTCACTCACCCGGTCGCTGGCGGTCGAGTGGGGTCCCAAGGTGCGGGTCAACAGCATCGACGTCGGCATGTGCCGCACCGAGATGACTGCCGACCACTACGCCGGCGACGACACCGTCGCCGCGATCGAGGCGACCATCCCGCTCGGACGCATGGCCGAGCCGGAGGAGGTCGGCCGCGTCGCCGCATTCCTGGCCTCGGACCTTGCGTCCTACGTCTCCGGGGCCACCCTCGCCTGCCACGGCGGCGGCGAGCCGCCCGTCTTCCTGCACGTCGTCACGAAGGAGCAGCAGTGAGCATTCTCGACGGCCGGATCGCCATCGTCACAGGAGCTGGCCGGGGCATCGGCCGGGCGCACGCGCTCGAGCTGGCCCGGCAGGGCGCGAAGGTCGTCGTGAACGACTTCGGCGTATCGCTGGCCGGCGAGACGGACGCCGAGTCGCCGGCCGACTCCGTGGTCGCCGAGATCGAGGCGCTCGGCGGGGAAGCGGTCGCCAACGGCGCAGACGTCGCCGACTTCGATCAGGCTGCGGCCATGGTCCAGCAGGCGATCGAAACGTTCGGCGGCCTCGACATCCTGGTCAACAACGCCGGCTTCGTGCGCGACCGGATGCTGGTGAACACCGCCGAGGACGAGTGGGACGCCGTCATCCGCGTGCACCTCAAGGGGCACTTCGCGCCGTTGCGGCACGCCGGCGCCTACTGGCGCAGCGAGTCGAAGGAGGGCCGCCAGCGCGACGCCCGGGTGATCAACACGTCCTCGGGTGCGGGGCTCCAAGGCTCGATCGGCCAGACGACCTATTCCGCCGCGAAGGCGGGCATCGCCGGCATGACGCTTGTCGCCGCTGCCGAGCTCGGCCGGTACGGCGTCACGGTGAACGCCATTGCGCCGGTGGCCAAGACCCGGATGACCGAGGGCGCGTTCGACACCTCGGCGATGCCGGAGCCCGAGGACAACTCGCCCGTCGTGGCGTGGCTGGCATCGATCGAGGCGGGTGACGTCACCGGCCGCGTGATCGAGATCGAGGGTGGACAGATCTGCCTCGAGCAGGGCTGGACGCACGGCCCGACACGGGATGCCGGGCGACGCTGGGAGGCCGACGACGTCGGACCCGCACTGCGGGAGCTGATCGCCGAGGGCGCAGACCCGGAGCCGGTGTACGGGACCAGCTAGCCGTCCACCAAGCGATCGGCTTCGTGCCGCCGTAGCCTGCCTGAATGGGCCTGCTCACGCCACTTGCCATCAGGATCGGCGCCATCCCCTGGATGCCACGCTTCCTCCCGCAGATCATGTGGGTGGACAAGCTGCTCCAGCGGTTGAGCCGAGGGCGACTGTCGCTGCTCGGCATCGCGGGGCTCCCCAACCTCATGCTCACCGTGGTCGGGCGCAAGAGCGGGATCCCGCGGAGCGCTCCGCTGCTGTGCGTGCCGTACGGCGAGGACATCCTGATCGCCGGTTCGTACTTCGGCTCTCCCAGGGAGCCGATCTGGGTGAAGAACATCGAGGCGAATCCCGAGGTGACGGTGCGCTTCCGCGGGCGCACGATGGCGATGGTGGCGCGTCACGTCGAGGGCGACGAGCGAGCAGCGGCGTGGTCGCGCATGGTCGAGACCTGGCCGAACTTCGCTCGATACGAGCAACGCACCGACCGACGCATCAAGGTGTTCCTCCTGACGCACGGCCGCGCCGCCTCCTGAACAAGACCACAGCGCGACGCTGGCTGCCGCTGGGAAGCCGTCGAGGTCGGCACGACACCGGGACCTGATCGCCGAGGGCGCCGACCCAGAGCCGGTCTACGGGGTCGGCTGACCCTCGTCCGGCCCATCGGGCGAACGTTGCTCGTCCAGCCGCAGCATGATCGGAGTTGCCGAGATCCCATGCAGGACTACCGACAAGGCGATCGTGAACGTCACGGTCGACCACAGCTCTCCTGATCCCGTGAACTCCCCATGGCCCAGGGCGTAGGCAAGGTAGAACAACGAGCCGACGCCACGTACTCCGAAGAACGCGGTCGCCCAGCGCTCGCGGGGTCCCAGGACGCGTGGGTGCAGGAACCGCATACCCACCCACGCGGACAGGGGACGTATGACGAACAGAAGCAGCACGCCGACAGCCACTCCCCGCCAGGTCAGGCTCTCGAGGATGCCTCCGGTCATCGCGATGCCGACCATGAGCAGCACGATGAGGGTCAGGAGTCGCTCGAGCCGCTCGATGACCTGGTGCATCAAGGCGTGATAGCTGCTGTTGCGCTCAGCGGACCGGATGGTCATGGCGCAGGCGAACACGCTGAGGAATCCGTAGCCACCGACGACCTCGGCTGCCCCGTAGGAGACCAGGACCGCTGCGATGGCGAGCAGGGGTTCACCCGTTTCCGCCATGCGCACCGATGGCCGCCTCGACCGGAAAGCCGCTTTGGCCAGCAGCCATCCGGTCACGACTCCGACCGCGGAGCCGACGACCACCTTGCCGATCAGGTCCCACGCGAACCAGGTGACCCACCACGAACCGATGCCCTGCGAGCCGGCCATGAGGATCGCGAGCGCCACGAACGGGAAAGCCAACCCGTCGTTGAGTCCCGCCTCGGACGTGAGCGCGAACCGCACCTCGTCGTCCTCATCAATGGTCTCGTCGTCCTCCTGCTCCGTCGTCGGACCTTCGACTTGCACGTCCGAGGCGAGCACCGGGTCGGTCGGCGCCAGCACGGCCCCGAGCAGCACGGCAGACGCAGGCGCAAGGCCCAGTCCCCACCCCAGCAGCGCCACTCCGGCGATGGACAGCGGCATCGCGATGGCGAGCAGTCGCCAGGTCGTCCCCCACTGTCCCCACGATCGGAGTGAGCGCAGCGACAGTGGTCGATCGAGCGCGAGGCCCACACCCATCAGGGCGATGATCACGGTGAACTCGGTGAGGTGCTCGATGAAGGCGCGGTCCGCGGTGGGCGACCACTGCACCGCCGCCGGAACCGGGAGCAGCCCGATCAGGGCACCCACGCCCAGCAGCACCACCGGCGCGGAAAGAGCCGCCGTCTTCAGCGCGTAAGGGAGGGCGACGGCCAGCAGGAGCGACAGGCCGGTGAGCAGGTAGACCTCGTCCGCTCCCATGACGTCGACCCTAGGTCGCGCGCGTCACCGAGGCACGGTGAGAAGGCCACCGACGGTCACGCCGGCCCACGACGGTCATCCGCAAGCTGACCGCGCCCTGTCACGGCTTCAGCAGGTAGAGGCGGAACGAGGCTTGGTCGACGGGCAGCTCGTCGACCTCACTGAACCCGGCCTCGAGTGCGTACTGACGGACGGTGTCGGGGCGGATCAGTGTGCCCGTGGCCGCGGAGTCGGGCTCGGTCATGCTCGCCGGCAGGCAGTGCAGCAGGCTCCAGCCGTGGTAGCGCCGTTCTTCGTCATCGGCCGGCCCGGCGTAGGCATCCCCGACCGGTTCGTCGGCGACCAGCACGACTCCGCCCGGGGCCAATGACTCGCGGGCCACGCGGAGAACCTCCACGGGGTGGGCCAGGTCGTGGAGCATCTCGAACATGGTCGCGACGTCGTAGTCCGCACCGGAGAGGGTCGCGACGTCCCGCACCTCGAATGTCACTCTGTCTGTCACGCCTTCGGTCTGGGCCACCTCGTGGGCAGCCGCGATCGAGCCGGGGTCGAGGTCGACGCCGTCGACGGTGGCACGTGGGTAGGCCTGGGCGATGCTCACGCTCGACCAGCCGACACCACAGCCGATGTCCAGCACCCGGGCGCTGCCGTCGGTGAGCCGGCGCGCCAAGTCGGGCACCGCTTCGAACCACGTCTTGATCTCGGTCCGGTAGATCGGCCTCGTGCCCATCGCCTGGCCCTGGGCCTGGTCCGGCCCGTAGTCGGCGTACGGGATGCCCACGCCGGTGCGGAACGACTCGACCAGTCGCGGTAGCTGCACGAGGTCGGAGGTCAGCGACAGCATGGTGCTGGCGACTCCGTCCACCGCGTCGGGGTCCAGGAGTAGTTCGGCATGACCGGGCGGCAGTGCGAACCGCCACGCGCCGTCGTCGTTCGTCGCGACCAAGAGCTCAGTGGCCCCCTGCTGCTCGAGCCACTCGCGGACGAGACGCTCGTTCGTGCCGGTCCGATTGGCCAGCTCGGCGGCCGTCGCCGGACCGTCCTCGGCGAGCGACCGGTAGAACCCCAGCTTCACCCCCAGGTACGTCGAGGCGATGTCGAACGCACCCAACGTCGCGTCGTTCATGCGCTGCAGGAATGCCTCGCGAGTCATGATGCAACTCAACCACCAGCGGACCCAGAGCACGACGACGGCCGGGCCCCGAAGGGACCCGGCCGCCTGGTCGTGACGTTCGTGCGTCGTGGAAGGAGGTCAGCCCTGCGGGGCCGCAGCCTTCAGGGACTCGAACACGACGTCCGACTTGTCCGCGATGGCCTGCTTGATCACGCTCTCTTCCTCGAGCGTCACGGTGCCGTCCTCGATGGCGCCGGAGACGAGCTGCGCAACGTCGATGCGCTTGGACAGGTCGCCGCTCGTCGCGTTTCCGAGCGCGGCATCGCCCTTCTGGGCCGCCTCGTCGAGGGACGCGAACTCGATGTCCGAGCCGTCCTCGATGGCCTGCTTGATCGCGTTCTCTTCCTCGAGCGTCACGGTGCCGTCCTCGACAGCGTCGTGGACGAGCTGCGCGACCTCACTACGCTCCGGCGTCGCGCCGGACGGCTGGTCGCCGTCGCCAGTCGCGTTGGCGCCAGCGGCACCGCCGGCGACGATCGCACCGGTGGCGGCGAGGGCGGCAATCGAACGGGTGGTGATGGTGTTCATCACGCGAATCCTCCAAGATTCTGAGGGGTTCGTGCTTCTGTACCCCGCCGACGCTAACGACCTGACAGCAGGCTTCAAGCGCGTGCGGGTTTGGACCGGCGATCGGGACTGCGAGCGCAGACCGAATCGGCCGATGGTCGACACTGAGGACATGGCAGATCACGATCCCCAGCCCTTCGAAGGACGCAGCATCCTGGTGACCGGTGCTTCCTCGGGTCTCGGCGCCGCAGCAGCCCGGCGCTTCGCCACGGGCGGTGGCCGCGTGTACGCCGCCTCCCGCGACCAGGACAAGCTCGCCGAGGTCGCCGCGTCGTGCGACGGGCTCCCGGGGGAGGTCCGGTGCGGCGTTCTGGACGTCGCCTCGCCCGCGGAATGTCGAGCGGCCGTTGACGCAGCCGTGGAGGCATTCGGGCGCCTCGACGTGCTGGTGAACAACGCCGGTCGGCACGATTTCCGGATCACCACCGACGTCACCGAGGACCAGTGGGCCCGGGACATCGCCGTCAACCTTGGTGGAGCGTTCTTCCTGTCCCAGGCGGCCATCCCCCACCTGTTGGAGGCCGGCGGGAACATCGTCAATGTCGCCTCCGTCGCGGGCGTGATGGGGGAGGCGTACTCCGCCGCCTACACCGCGGCCAAGCACGGCATCGTCGGACTCACCAGGGCGCTGGCGATCGAGTACCTGGACACGCCGCTGCGGGTGAACTGCGTCTGCCCGGGCGGCATGGACACCCCTCAGGCCCACACCATCGAGGTACCCGAGGGTGCGGACTGGGACCTGATCATGCGCGTCTCCGCCAAGCGCGGCTTCATGTCCGCCGACGACGTGGCTGCCGTGATCGCGTTCCTCGCGTCCGATGACGCCAGGGCGGTGCACGGCAGCATCCAGCTCGTCGACGCGGGCCACACGGCCGGCTGAGCTCACACCCAGGGCAATCAGGAGGTGGTCTGGGCCTCGCGGTGGGACGGGAGCACGCAGACGGTGTCGAGGCCGAGGACGCGGTTCAGGCGCCCGAAGGCGAGCCAGGAGCCGAGGCACATGCTCAGCTCGACGATCTCGCGCTGGTCGTACTCGGTCAGCATCCGCTTCCAGAACGTGTCGTCGATGCTGTGGTGGTCGGTCGCGTACAGCTCGGCGTACTCCGCGGCCAGGCGGGTGCGGTCGTCGAACGCGTCGGTGGTGCGCCAGTCGCGCACGGCCTGGTCGAACGTCGCCTCGACCTTCTCGCCGTCGCGCTCGGTGCGCCAGTCCTGGCAGAACAGGCACCCGTTGATCTGGGCGATCCGCAGGCGCGCCGCCTCGAACTCGCGGAGGCCGAGCGTGGAGTCGGAGTACACCTTCAACGAGAGGGTGGCTGCGGCCCCGCCGATCTCGGGCACCATCTCGCCCCAGACGTAGTTGATCGGGTCCTTGCCGTCGGGCACGTCGATGATCATGTGGTCGCCATCCGGGAGAGCTTGCCGACGCCCGGGCTCAGCGGGACGTCGAGGGCGTCGTAGAGGCCAGGATCGGCCGACCGCAGCCAGGGGATCGCGTTGACGATCCTGCCGACGGCGGTGGCGTTCCCACCGGCCGCACGGTTGCCGCCCTCGTCCGTGGCCTCGACGTTGATCTCGATGCGCGGGCGGCCTTCGATGATCACCCGGTGCGCGCCGTCTCCGCCGTCCGGCGGGCTCGGCCAGTCGGGGGCGCACGACGGGTGGATGCGGGTGACGTGCTCGATGACGATCCGCGGCTCGCCGTCGACGATGCCCTGGACCTCGAAGCGCAGCGCACCCTGCGTGCCCGCCTCGAACGTGCCCATCTGGGCCGTCTCGACGGTGTCGTCGAGCTTCTTGCGCTCGACGCTCTCGACGATGTCGTCGAGCTCGACGCCGAGCGCGCGAGCCATGAGTCGCAGCTGGCCGCCCCACACCATGGTCGGGATCGTCGGCGCCACCATCGGGGGCACCTCGTCCATCGGCTGGCCCATGCCGACCAGGAAGCGCACCGAGTCGGGCTGGTCGTAGGTGGAGTAGTCGAAGATCTCCTGGCAGCGCACCTGCTCGATGGTCGAGGCCAGTCCGCTGGCGAGGACCGGAAGGATGTCGTTGCCCCACCCCGGGTCGATGCCGGAGACGAACAGGGAGCCACCGCCTCCGGCGATGGCGGCCTCCACGGGATCACGCAGCTCCGGGGGAGCGGACCGTGGGTCGTACAGCGCGTACAGCGACGGAGTCACCACCACGGCGCCCACGTTGATGGCCTTGACGATGTCGGCCAGTGCCTCGTCGGGCCGGATCTCACCGGACGCCGCGTAGACGAGAGCGTCGATGCTCTCGAGACCGCCGTCGACGTCGTCGGTGGCAGCGACCCCGAGTGTCCGGTCGACGTCGGCCAGGTCGCCGGCGTCACGGCCCACCTTGTCGGGGTTGTTCACGATCACGGCGGCGAGCTCGAGGTCGGGATGTGCGTCCACGGCCCGGATGGCCGCGCGTCCCACGTTCCCGGTGCCCCACACCGCGGTCCGGATCGTTGCCGGCACTACCGGAGCCCGGTCTTGCGCATCAGCTTCAGCGACTGCTGAGTCTGCTTCGCGTAGGCGTCATACGCCTGGTTCGGCCGCGGCTCCATGACCTGCTTCTTGAGCACCGCGATGCTCTGCCCGTCGGTGTACTTCAGCAGGCCCTGGTCGCCGTGGCGCGCGCCCACGCCGGACTGCTTCAGCCCGCCTGACGGCGTGCCCTTCGACGCATACGCCGTGGCCAGGATGTCGTTGATGTTCACGTTGCCCGACTCGATCCGTCGAGCCACCGACCGCGCTCGGTCGATGTCCTTGCTCCACACGCTGGCGTTGAGCCCGTAGTCGGTGTCGTTGGCGAGCGCGACCGCCTCGTCCTCGGACTGGAAGCGGTACAGGCCCACCACGGGGCCGAACGTCTCGGTGGTGCCGGCGAGCATCTCCGGGGTGACTCCCTCAAGGATCGTGGGCTCGTAGAAGGCTGGTCCGAGGTCCGGTCGGGGCTGGCCGCCGGTCAGCACGGTGGCGCCCTTCTGCCGGGCGTCGTCGACGTGGGATGCCACCCGGTCGCGGTGGTCGACCGAGACCAGGGAGCCGAGGTCGGGTCCGAAGTCGTACTCCGCGCCGATCGTCATCGCTTCGGTGGCGGCGACGAACTTGTCGCGGAACTCGTCGTAGAGCGAGTCGTGGACGTACAGACGCTCAATGTGCATGCAGATCTGCCCGGAGTTGCCGAACCCTCCGAACAGCGCCGCGTGCACGGCCTCGTCAACGTCGGCGTCCTCCAGGACGAGCATGGGGTTCTTGCCGCCGAGCTCCAGGCAGGCGCCGATGAGGTTCTTGCCGGCGAGCTCGCCGATGATCCGGCCGGTGGCCGTGGAGCCGGTGAACATGACGTAGTCGGCATGCGTCAGCATCGGCGCGCCGACATCAGGCCCCTCGCCACAGACGACCTGCACGAGACCGGGAGGTATCCCGGCCTCCTCCAGGAGCCGCACTCCGAACAGGGGGGAGAGGGCGGTCTTGTTGTCGGGCTTGATGACGACGCCGTTGCCGGCGATCAGGGCCGGGATGGTGTCGGAGATTCCGGTCGCGAACGGGAAGTTCCACGGCGCGATGATGGCGACGACGCCCTTCGGGCGGCGCACCTCGGTCGAGTGCGACAGGAACGGCACCGGTCCGGCGTGGCGGCGGTCCTTGAGCAGGGACGGAGCGCGCTTGATGTAGTGGCTGGTGCCCATCGGCACGTCGCAGGACTCCTCAAACGCCATCCGCCGGTTCTTGCCGCTCTCGGCCTGGATGAGGTCGGTGATGAGGTACTGGTTCTCGATCACGAGCGCATGGAACTTCTTGAGGACCTTGAGCCGCTTCTTCAGCGACCAGGACGCCCACACCTGCTGCGCCGCGCGGGCGTCGTCGAATGCCTGCGCGATGTCGCTCTCGGAGGACTGCGGAAGCTCGACCAGCAGATCGCCGGTGTAGACCTCGGTCAGCTTCCAGGTGTTGCCCGTGCTGCCGGGGACGCGCTTGACCAGGCCCTCGAGGAACTCCGGGGTGAGGCTCTCCGGTCGTCGAACGGCGTTTTCGCTCATTGCAGGATCAGCTCCGCTGCCTTGTCCCCGATCATGATGGACGGGGCGTTCGTGTTGCCGCCGATGATCGACGGCATGATCGACGCGTCAGCGACCCGGAGACCGTCGACGCCGCGCACTTTCAGGTCAGGCCCGACGACGGCACGCTCGTCGACGCCCATCCGGCAGGTGCCGACGCCGTGGTAGACGGTGGTGGCCCGGTTCAGGACCTCGGCCTTCATGTCCGACGCGGTGTAGAGCGTTCCGGGGTGGAGCTCGGACTCCACGTTCGTGCCGAACGCGGGCGACTTCATGATCTCGCGGACGATCTCGATGCCTTCGCAGAGCACCTGAGCGTCCTCGGCCTCGGCGAGGTAGTTCATGTCGATCAGCGGTGCCGCGTGCGGATCGGCCGACGCGAGCTGCAGCGTGCCGCGGCTCCGCGGGTAGATCAGCGTCGCCAGGATGGTGAGGGCGCGACGCTTGTCGACCTCGTGGCGGACCGGCGCGTCCTGGTTGGGCGACGGATAGGCCCAGGGGAGCACGTGGATCTGCAGGTCCGGAACATTCGTGGCGAGCGACGTGCGGACGAAGCCCACTGTCTCGAACACCGAGTTCTCCAGGAACGAGCCACCGAACGTGAGCTCGCGCGCGAGCCCGCGGGCGAAGTAGGACGGCACGCCGCGGTGCACGGCGTTCGGCATGATGAACGTGGCCGGGACGAACAGGTGGTCGTGCAGGTTCTCACCCACCGGCAAGTCGGCGATGACGCCGATGCCGTGCTCGCCGAGGTGGTCGGCTGGGCCGACGCCGGAGAGCATCAGCAGCTGGGCCGAGCCGAACACACCGGCCGACAGGATGACCTCCTTGCCGGCGCGGATCGTGCGCTTCGTGCCCTTCTTGTCGAGCACCTCGACGCCGGTGGCTCGGCCGTTCTCGATGACGATCTTCAGCACGTGCACCTGGGGCCGGACCTCGAGCGTCGGCCAGCTGGTGTTGGTGAGGTAGCCGCGCGAGGACGAGAAGCGCTTGCCGCCGGAGGCGCTCTGCTGGAAGTGGCTCATGCCTTCCTGCTCGGCACCGTTGTAGTCGCGCACGATCTTGACGCCGAGCGTGTCGGCCGCGGCCTGCTCGAACTGCAGCGACGCCTCCGTGCGCTGGGTGTGCCGGGTGACCTTGATCGGGCCACCGGCTCCGCGGTAGTCGTCCTCGCCGTCCTCGAAGTCTTCGACCCGCTTGTAGGACTTGTTGACCGAGTCGGCGTCCCAGCCGGTGTTGCCCTCGGCCGCCCAGGAGTCGTAGTTCGCCCGGTTGCCGCGCACCCACAGCAGGCCGTTGACCGAGCTCGAACCGCCCACGACCTTGCCACGGGTTTGAGGGATCACGCGGTTGTTCATGTGCTTCTGCGGGGTCGTGTAGTAGCCCCAGTCGACCGTCTTCTTGATCTTCGGCTCGGCGTGCATCGGGCCGATCATGCCGGGCTTGGTGACCAGCATCGACGTGTCCTTCTTGCCCGCTTCGAGCAGGATCACCGACGCCCCGGACTCCGCGAGACGTGACGCGACCGCAGCCCCTGCGCTCCCGGCACCGACGACGACGTAGTCGGCCTCGTCGCCCAGGATGTCCTTCTTGGTCATGGTGATCCTTTGATCAGATGCGTTCGATGATGGTGCCGGAGGCCTGCGCACCACCGGCGCACATCGACACGAGCGCGGTGCTCGCGTCCCGGCGCTCGAGCTCGTGCAGGGCGGTCGTCAGCAGTCGGGTGCCGGTCGAGCCGACCGGGTGCCCGAGCGCGATCGCACCGCCGTTCACATTGATCTTGTCCTCGGGGACCGCGTGCACCTTGGCCCACGACATCACCACGCCGGCGAACGCCTCGTTCACCTCGCAGAGGTCGATGTCGGCGATGGACATCCCGGTGTCCGCGAGCAGCTTCTCGGTCGCCTGGACCGGGCCGTCGAGGTGGTAGTACGGGTCCGCGCCGACGAGGCAGGAGGAGACGATTCGGGCCCGAGGCGTGAGGCCCAGCGACGCAGCCAGGTCGGAGTCCATCAGAAGCAGGGCCGACGCGCCGTCGGAGATCTGTGAGGACGTGCCTGCAGTGTGGGTGCCGTCCGGGAGCACCGACTTGAGGGCGGCGAGCTTCTCCAGCGAGGACTCGCGGATGCCCTGGTCGGCGTCGACGACCTGGGTGTCGCCGGTCGGCTTGCCTTCGTCGTCGAGGACCGGCGCCTTGATGGCGAAGATCTCGCGGGCGAAGCGACCCTCGTCGCGCGCCGTGCGGGCCTTCTCCTGGGACCACAGGCCGAACGCGTCCACCTCCTCGCGGGAGAAGCCGCGGTCGCGCACGATGCGGTCGGCACCCTCGAACTGGTTCGGCAAGTCGATCGACCAGTCGTCGGGCCGGGGATCACCGGACCCAGGCGGCACGTTGGCACCGAGCGGGTGGCGGGACATCGACTCGATGCCGCAGGCGATGCCGGCCTTGATCTGGCCGGCGCTGATCATCGCGTTGACGAGGTGAGTGGCCTGCTGTGCCGAGGAGCACTGAGCGTCGATCTCGGTGGACGCGGTCGCGTTGGGGAGGCCGGCATGCATCCAGGCGCGGCGCACCATGTTGTTGGACTGCTCACCGACCTGGGTCACGCAGCCGCCGATGACCTGCTCGACCAGATCCGCGTCGATGCCGGCTCGGGAAATGACCTCGGACTGCGCTGCGCCAAGGAGAACCGCAGCGTGAATGCCGGCCAGCGCACCGTTCCGCTTGCCGATCGGGGTGCGGACAGCGTCGACGATCACGGGGGTGCCCATGGGTCAAAACTAGAACACGTTCTCGTCTTGCACAAGACTTCCGAATCTTGGGAAGTCATGTCAGGATAAGTAGAACGTGTTACAGAAACGAAGGATTTGATGTGACCACCACCCCCGCTGCACCCTCGGTTCCCGCCGGTTTCGACCCGACCGACCCCGATCTGTGTCAGGGGGCAGTACCGCTCGATCAATTCGCTGAGCTGCGCCGCACGGCGCCCGTCTGGTGGGTCGAACAGCAGCCGGAGGCGCGGGCCGGCTTCCACGGCGAGGGCTTCTGGGCGGTGAGCAAGCACGCTGATGTGTCCGCGGTGTCCAAGAACAGCAAGGACTTCTCCAGCCAGGAGAACGGCGCGATCATCCGGTTCGCCCCGGACATGACCCGCGACCAGGTCGAGATGCAGAGCATCATGCTGATCAACCAGGACCCGCCCGAGCACACCAAGATCCGCCAGATCATCAGCCGTGGCTTCACGCCGCGCTCGATCAACGCCCAGCACGACGTCCTCGTGCAGCGGGCGAACACCATCGTCGACGACGTCATTGCCAAGGGCTCGGGCGACTTCGTCAGCGAGGTGGCCGCCGAGCTGCCCCTTCAGGCGATCGCCGATCTGCTCGGCGTGCCGCAGGAGGACCGGCGCAAGCTCTTCGACTGGTCCAACACCATGATGTCGTTCGACGACCCCGACTTCGTCGGCAATCCCGACGAGGCAGCCGCCGAGATCCTTGTCTACGCGATGGGCCTCGCCGAGGAACGGCGCCAGAACCCCAAGGACGACATCATCACCAAGCTGATCACCGCCGACGTCGACGGACACGGAGAGCTCAGCGAGGACGAGTTCGGCTACTTCGTGATCATGCTCGCGGTGGCCGGCAACGAGACCACCCGCAATGCGATCACCCACGGCATGAACGCGTTCTTCGACCACCCCGACCAGTGGGAGCTGTGGAAGGCCGAGCGGCCGGCGACGATGGTGGACGAAGTGATCCGCTGGGCGACACCGGTGACGTGCTTCCAGCGCACCGCGCTCAACGACGTCGTGGTGGGCGACGTCGACGTCAAGAAGGGTGATCGCGTCGGCATCTACTACGCCAGCGCCAACCACGACGAGGACGTCTTCACCGACCCGGGCGCGTTCGACATCACCCGCGACCCGAATCCCCACCTCTCCTTCGGTGGACACGGCGCGCACTACTGCATCGGCGCCAACCTGGCCCGGCTCGAGGTCGAGATCATGTTCGACACGCTCGCCGACCGGCTCCCCGACATCACGAGGGAAGGCGAGGCGCGACGCCTCCGCCATGGCTGGATCAACGGGATCAAGGAACTCCCGGTCAAGTACGCCTGAGGTTCGCCATCGGTGGTTGAGTAGGCCCGCGAGGAACGAGCGGGCCGTATCGAAACCACTTCAACGTGCGGCGACGTGGTTTCGATACGCGTCGGCCGCGGGCGGCCTCCGCTACTCAACCACCGAACGCGAACCTCGGTGATCGAGTAGCGCCGAGGAACGAGGCGCGTATCGAAACCACTCTCAGTTCGGCTTGTCCGCGCCGACGACCCACATCGAGAAGAACTGGGAGCCGCCGCCGTACGCGTGGCCCAGAGCCTTGCGGGCACCGTCGACCTGGTGCTCGCCGGCCTCGCCCATGACCTGGAGCGCGGCCTCGCCGAAGCGCAGCATGCCGCTGGCGCCGATCGGGTTCGATGAGAGCACGCCGCCACTCATGTTCACCGGGATGCGGCCCTCGATCCGGGTCTCGCCGGCCTCGGTGAGCTTCCAGCCGTCGCCTTGCTCGGCGAATCCGAGGTTCTCCAGCCACATCGGCTCGAACCACGAGAACGGCACGTAGATCTCGGCGCAGTCGATCTCGTCGATCGGCGACGTGATGCCCGCCTGCTTCCAGAGCGCAGCGGACGCGTCTCGGCCGGCTTGCGGGTTCACCTGGTCGCGCTCGGCGGCCGTGGTGGCCTCGCTGCGCATCTGGGTGCCGTGGATCCACGCCGGGTTCTTGATGTCGGACCGGTCGACGGAGGCCTCCGAGGCGATCACCAGGGCGCACGCGCCGTCGGAGGACGGGCAGGTCTCGTCGTACCGGATCGGGTCCCAGAGCATCTGTGACGCGAGCACGGTGTCGACGGTGGTGTCGGGGTTCTGCAGGTGCGCGTAGGGGTTCAGCAGGGCGTTCTGCCGATCCTTGGCGGCCACGATCGCGCCGATGTGGTTCGGCGCCTCGGAGCGACGGATGTACGAGCGCACGTGCGGGGCGAAGTAGCCGCCGGCGCCGGCGTGGACCGGCATGATGAACGGCACCGAGATCGACAGCGCCCACATCGCGTTGGACTCCGACTGCTTCTCGAAGGCCACCGTGAGCACCCGCTCGTGGACGCCGGCCTCGACGAGGGATGCGGCGACGATCGCTGTGGAGCCGCCCACTGACCCGGCGGTGTGCACCCGCAGCAGCGGTTTGCCGGCAGCGCCGAGAGCGTCGGCGAGGTAGAGCTCGGGCATCATGACGCCCTCGAACAGGTCGGGGGCCTTGCCCACGACGACCGCGTCGATGTCGTCGAAGGTCAGCTGGGCGTCGGCGAGGGCACGGTCGACGGCTTCGCGCAGGAGCCCGGCGATCGAGACGTCTTCCCGCTTGGCACGGTGGTGCGTCTGGCCGACACCGATCACGGCGGCGAGTGTGTGGCTCATGCCTTGGTCTCCATCGTGAGGACGAGGTTCTGCTGCAGGGCGGGTCCGGACGTGGCGTGGGCGAGGGCCTTCTGGGACTCCCCGGCCCAGACGCGCTTCGCGGCCTCGCCGATCCGGTTCAAGCCCGCGGAGAACATCGGGTTCGCGGTGAGAGCGCCGCCGGACGGGTTGATGCGGACGTCACCGTTCAGCCCCAAGGCGTTCTTGAGGATCAGCTCCTGATGGGAGAACGGTGCGTACAGCTCGGCGAGATCGGCTCCGTCGACACCGGCAGCGACTCCTGCCGCTTCGGTGCTGGTGGAGGTCGTCAGGTCGCGGGCGGAGAGTGAGATCGGCTCGATCCGGTGCTCGAACCCGGTGATCCATGCCGTCGTGCCCTGGGACTGTGCGGTCGTGGCCTTGTCTGCGGCGGCGATGACCATGGCGGCGGCGCCGTCGCTGACCGGGGCACAGTCCCACCGGCGCAGCGGGTCGGCGTAGACCGGCTGAGCCAGCGCGTCGTCGACCGACGTCTCGCCCTTGCGGATGGCCCACTCGTTGCCTGCTGCGTCGGTCATGGAGCGTGCGACGACCTCGGCCATCGCCTTCTCGTCCCACAGGTCCTGGTCGAGGCCGAGCCGAGCCTGGATGCCGGCGATCGACACCGCATCCGGCCACAGCGGTGTGCCCGTGTACGGGTCGAGCTGGAGCGTCATCGTCCGTCGAAGGGTGCCGGCCGACGACTTGCCGAAGCCGTACACGACCGCGCTGTCGACCTCGCCGGTCTGGATCTTCACCCAGGCCTCGTAGAGAGCCCAGGCGGCGTCCATCTCGACGTGCGACTCCATGACCGGCGGAATGACGCCGATCGCATCGACCGCGGAGACGAACGAGAACGAGCGGCCGGCGAGGTAGTCGCTGGAGCCGGAGCACCAGAAGTCGACGTCGGACTTGGTCCAGCCGGTCTGCTCGTACAGCTCGGCGAAGATGGGGACGAGCAGCTCGACGCAGGTGGGCGAGCCGTCGAACTCCTTCATCTGGCGCTGGGCGTAGCCCAGGATGGCGACATCACGCATGGTCAGGCTCTCTCAGAGGTGCTGCTTGTAGGTCTCGAAGTCCGCATCCGGGTCACCGGTGGGCTCGAAGTGGCTGATGTTCTCGATCGTCGTACCCCACTCGTCGCGAGGCTTCCAGACCGCCTTGACCCGCATGCCCATCCGCACGTCGGCGGCGTCGACGCCGAGGATCAGGTGGAGGAACGCGATGTCGGCCCCGTCGAGCAGGATGTAGGCCGAGACGTAGGGTGGCTCGATCTTCTGGCCGAGGAACGGCACGTTCACGATGCAGAACGTCGTCACGGTGCCCTCGTCGGGAAGCTCCACCTCGTCGGTGGTCGCGACGCCATCCACCGGGCACGCACTCCGCGGCGGGATGTAGACCTTCTGGCACGTCGGGCAGCGCTGGCCGAGCAAACGGCCCTCGGCGAGGCCGCGGAAGAAGGCCGACTCCTCGGGGGAGGCGGCGTAGTCGTAGGCGAGGTTCACCGGCGAGATGATTCCCGTGACGCCCTCACTGCTGGCGGACTCCGGCTTCGGTGCGGCGTCGCCGTCGATCGGCTCGAAGTACTGGATGTCGGTGATCGCGCCGACCGGCTCGTCGGCCCAGTGGACGCGGACGCGCATGCCGGTCTCGATCTGGTCGGGCGATTCGACGGCGACCGCATGGAGGAGCGGACGGTCGGCCCCGTCGAGGGTGATGAGCGCGAACGCGAACGGCCGGTCGAGCGGCTGGCCCGGCACCGGCTCGGGGACCCACGACCAGCTCTGCACCGTGCCCTCGTCGGCGACGGGCACCAGCTCGGTGACCGGCTGGTGCGACTGGAAGTCGTACTCCGGAGGCGGCACGGCCACGGTCCCGTCGGAGAGCTTGCCGCCGAGCACCTGGCGGTGCTTCAGGCCGGACATGAACTCCGAGAGCGTCGGGCCGAGGGACCGGGTGTAGTCGAACTCGACCTGCAGGGGCGCGTGCAGCGTGCCGAGCTCGCTCATGCCGTCGGCGCCTGGGTGAAGCTCGCCATCGTGCGGTCGGGTTCCCAGTAGGCCTTCATCGAGGCGACCCGGCCGTCGTCGTCGACGACGTAGACCATGATCAGGTCGGTCGTGGTGTGTGAGCCGTCAGCGAACGACGTCTTGATCCGGCCGATGTTGGCGCAGGTGTTTCCGCCAGGGTTCGCGAACGAGTCGTTGATCGTGAACTCGAACGTGTCGATCGGCTCGATGGCCAGCTTCCAGAAGGCGGAGATGCCGTCGTGGCCGTGGTGCCCCTTGCCCTCCTCGTCGAACATCGAGGGGCCGACCGGGTCCTCGAGCACGGCGTCCTCGGCGTAGACCGTCAGCCATTCCGCAAGGTCGCCCTTGGCGACGGCGGAGTACGAGCGCTGGGATGCTTCGCGGGCCGGATGGGGGTCGTTGGGGGCGTTCCAGGTGATGGCGTCCGACGTGATCATGGGATGCATGCTAGACCGAAACTGAAACACGTTCTAGTCTCGGGGTCATGGCTGTGACACTCGACCCTGACATCTACCGGGGCCCGCACTCGGGCCAGATGCTGCTCCACTCGCTCAAGAGGCACCGGGCCGCGCCCGTGCTCCAGCTCGGTGACCAGAACATCACCGGCCAGGAGATGGCCGACCAGATGAGCCGCTATGTGCGTGCCTTGGAGGACCTCGGTGCCGGCACCGGGTCCGCGGTCGGTCTGCTGGCCGCCAATCGGCCGGAGGTGTTGTTCCTGATCGGCGCCGGCCAGACCCAGGGCTATCGGCGCACCGCTTTGCACCCGCTCGGATCCCTCGACGACCACGCGTACGTGCTCACCGACATGGGCGCCACTGCGCTGATCGTCGACAACATCCCCGCGTTCCTGGAGCGGGGCGACGCGCTCAAGGAGAAGGTCCCCTCCCTCGAGACCGTGATCACCATCGACGATCTCGCCGCGCAAGCTTCGACATACGACGCCCAGCCGCTGGTCGCGAAGGATCTCGCACCGGACCACATCGTCGGCGTCACCTACACCGGCGGCACGACGGGCAAGCCCAAGGGCGTGATCGGCACGGCGTCGAGCATCGCCACGATGACGCAGATCCAGCTGGCCGAGTGGGAATGGCCCGAGGCTCCGACGTTCCTCATCTGTACACCGCTGTCGCACGCAGGTGCCGCGTTCTTCGCGCCGACGGTGGCCAAGGGTGGCCGGCTGGTCGTGCTGCCCGGGTTCGACCCGGCCACCGTGCTGGAGACCATCGAGAGGGAGCGGATCACCGCGACGATGCTGGTGCCGAGCATGCTCTACGCGCTGATGGACCATCCGGACTCGCAGACGCGTGACCTGTCGAGCCTGGAGACGGTCTACTACGGCGCCGCGGCGATCAACCCGACCCGCCTGGCTGAGGCGATCGAACGGTTCGGGCCGATCTTCGCGCAGTACTTCGGCCAGTCCGAGGCCCCGATGGTGATCTCCTACCTCGCCAAGGGCGACCACACGCCCGAGCGACTTGCCAGCTGCGGACGCCCGAGCGCGTTCCTGCGCACGGCCCTGCTCGGCGAGGACGGAAAGCCGGTTGCTCAGGGGGAGCCGGGCGAGATCTGCGTCGCCGGGCCGGTGCTCGCCGGCGGCTACTGGAACAAGCCCGAGGAGACCGCCGAGGCGTTCCGTGACGGGTGGCTGCACACCGGCGACGTCGCTCGCGAGGACGAGGACGGCTTCTGGTACATCGTCGACCGCATCAAGGACATGATCGTCAGCGGTGGCTTCAACGTCTTCCCGCGCGAGGTCGAGGACGTGATCGCCGAGCACCCGGCCATCGCCCAGGTCGGGGTGATCGGCACTCCGCACGAGAAGTTCGGCGAAGCAGTCACCGCGATCGTCGTGCTCCGAGAGGAAGCCGGACGGGATGAGGAAGCGATCACCCGGCTGACCACGGAGATCCAGGCGTCGGTGAAGGACCGCAAGGGCTCGGTCCAGTCGCCGAAGCAGGTCATCGTCGCGGACTCCCTGCCGCTCACCCCGCTGGGCAAGCCGGACAAGAAGGCGCTCAGGGCCCAGTTCTGGGATGGCGAACGCAGCGTCGGCTGATCCGCTCGGAACGCGTCACTTCACGCCGAGCTTCTTCACGAACGTGGCTGCCTCGGTCGAGCACGGGGCATCCGTCGCGTCGTCACCGCAGCTCAGTTCGACCTGCCTGGAGTCTGGGCTCGACTTCAGCCAGAAGCTCTCGTTCTTCGCGCTGGCTTCCCCACCGACCGGGGTGATCAGCAGCAGCGGCGCTTCGAAGCGGGGCGGGTCGTTTGCAAACCGGTTCTCGAATCCGCCCACGACGTCGAGGTGCTCGGTGTTGCCGGGGTTGTCCCACACGAGCTCCGGCTCGCTCTCCTCCGTGAATTCCGCCGACGGAGCAGGGGTGTCCAGGATGATCACTCCTGCGACTTCATCCGGCTTCTTCTCGGCGTAGTGGGTGACGATCATTCCTCCGAACGAGCGGCCCATCAGCACGAACGGGCCGTCGATGTTCGCGGACTTCAACAGGGTGCTGGCTTCGTTGACGACATCGTCCGCGTCGCGCCTTCTGTTCGGTGCGGGGTCGCTCCTTCCGGTCCCGGCGCGGTCATAGGTGCACACCTGCGTGATCGGAGCGAGCTCGGTGATGATGTTCGAGCCGGTCCACTCCTCGATGTTGGTCCCACCGGTTTCGAGGAGCACGGTGGGCTCTCCCTCGCCCCAGCACACGAGCGCGTCCTTCCTGCCATCGGGAGCGACGGTGAACATGTCATCGATGGTGGGATTCTGGTCGGCCGGAGGTGACTCCGTCTCGCTCGGAGCTGAAGCATCGGAACCTGTGGGAGCTCCATCCTCGCCACACGCCGTCGCCGTCGCCACGAGCAACAGCCCGGCGACCAGCGACATCGCTTTGCGTCCGGTGCCGATCATGCTAGATCGCCTCCTCGCGGCGGTGGCCCTCGGCCAGCTCGCGAAGGGCGACGACGTCGACCAGGTCGGCCGTCACCAGCGCCACTCGTCCCGGTGTCCGGGCGCGCAGCGTAGCCGTTCGGGAACCCTCGCCCAGCAAGGCGCGTTCGCCGCCGACGGCCCCCGGCCCGAGCTCGGCCACCGCCTCCCCGTCGACGAAAACCTCCAGCACGCCGTCAAGGAGGAGGAACAGCTCACGACCGTCCTCACCCTGACGGGTGAGCTCATCGCCCTCGGCCAGCTTGCGAACGCGAGGCTTCTTCCCGCGCTTCATGATCGTTTCGGACAGGGCGCGTTCCAGGGCCGTCTCTGCCGCAGCCACGACCGCCGGACTGTCGACGTCGCCCCACGGGCTGTGGTCGCCGAAGCACTGCTTCGACCATGCGTTGAAGTCGGTGAGGCCACTTTTCGCCGTCAGAGCGCCGTCGTCGTCGTACACCCAGTGACGGGGGAACGGACTGGCGCCGACAAGGTGGCCCTCGGCCCGGCCGTCGGCGTGCAGCGTGAGCTCCATGGTCGTCCACACGGTCGGAGCCGCGTACTGCACGAACGGCTTGCGGCGAACGGTTCTCGGCATCGGGGCCCCGGTGCGGCCGCCGACGGTCTGGCGGAAGCGGACCCAGCCGTCGCCGACCTCGGGCTCGTTCTGCAGGTCGGGGAAGGACATCGCGGCGAAGGTGGTGGACGCGGGCCCCAGACGCATCGTGGTGGAGCCGATCAGGCCGCCGCCGGCGTGGCCGTGACCGGTGATGGCTCCGTTCTCGTCCACGTCGATCCAGGCCTCGAGTCGATTGGCGAAGCGGAACATGTCGGCGTCTCGCCAGGCGGTCAGGTCGTCGAGATGGTCAGGGAGCGGCTGGTCGTAGTGACCGACGCCGAGGGAGAACGGAATCTTCATGGGCCCAGGAATGGCCTCCGAGGGGATCCACGAGACCGAGGTGACGGACGATGTGTGACGCATGGGGGCTCCGATCGCGAGTGTGTTGAACCCATCGTCGGTCGAACCGCGGCTCCGATCACGGGTGAAGCCCTGCCGATCGAACGGGGGGCAGGCACCCCGCCAAGTGACCCGTCTGCACGGTGTCGGATGTGCCGAAAACCGCGCCACGCTGGTCTCCGACGCACGACACTCGAATCAGTCCTCGTGCGACGCTCGTCCTCCTGAGGAGATCAGATGACCGCACCGTCCCGCATCGGGTTGTTCCTCGCCGACGACAACCTCATCGTTCGCGAGGGAGTACGTGCGCTGCTGGAGCTGGAGGACGACTTCGAGGTGCTCGGCACCGCCGACGACTACGCCAGCCTGGTGGCCGGGGCCGAGGCGACAGCTCCGCAGGTCGTCGTCACCGATATCCGGATGCCACCGAGCTTCAGCCGTGAGGGCATCGACGCGGCGAAGGAGGTGCGCAAGCGTCACCCCGGAACCGGCGTCGTGGTCCTGAGCCAGTACGACGACCCCGACTACGCGGTCGCCCTGCTCTCCGAAGGCTCCGCCGGCTACGCCTACCTCCTCAAGGACCGGGTGGCCGAAGGCGATCAGCTCGCCAGGGCGGTACGCGAAGTGGCTTCCGGCGGATCGATGCTCGACCCGAAGATCGTCGAGGCTCTCACCCAGCCCGTACGCCGGAGCGACCTCAGCCCGGCGGAGGAACAACTCCTCCAACAGGTGGCCGAAGGCACACCGATCAAGGCGATCGCCGTTGGCGCGAAGACGACCCCCGCAGACGTGGCGACCCAGGTCGAGCGGCTGTTCGTCCGGCTGGCCGAGGGCTTGAGCGCAGGGGACCGGCAGTGCCTGGACCGGCTCAAGACCTTGCAGCAGGCGATCGTCGACCGGGAGGAGCAGGGCGAGTCCATCTCGCGCCTGCTGCCGGACGGAGTCGCCGCCCGATTGAAGGCCGGCGGGCACGCGGTCGGCGAGACCGAGAGCCTCGAGGTCACGGTGCTGATGTCTGACATCCGGGGCTACTCCGGCATCGCCGAGCACACTGACCCCAGCTCGCTGGCCGGCCAGCTGAACGCCCACCGTGCCGCGATGAACGACGCCATCCACGCCGAAGGCGGCACGGTCATGCAGTTCGTCGGTGACGCAGTCATGGGAGTGTTCGGGGCTCCCGAGCCCAGCACCGACCACGCCGATCGTGCGGTGGTCGCCGCCGCCGGGATGCACCGCGCTCAGGCCGAGGTCAACGTCGGGTTCGCGAACCAGGGACTCGAGCCGTTCGGTCTGGGCATCGGCTTGTCGACCGGCGAGGTCGCCGCCGCGCTGCTGGGGTCGGAGGACCGGGTGGAGTACTCCCTGGTGGGGGACACCGTGAACCTGAGTGCCCGGCTACAGCAGTGGGCGGAGGCAGGCGAGACCGTCCTGAGCAGCCCGACCATGGACGCGCTGGCGGGGCCGGTGGACGCGGTCGAGCTGCCGCCCGCGTTGGTGAAGGGCCGGTCGCAGCCGGTGAGCGCGTTCAAGATCGGCATCGTCGAGGTGAGCGGATGAGTGAGGTATCGGAGCGGGCAGACGGTTCCATCCCGCTGCCCAACCAGCTCGCCTACGCCGTCGCCGCCCTTTCGCTGGCCGCCACCGCGTCGCTGCCGTTCGCGTTCGACGCTGCCGATCTGTCCTTCGAGGAGATCGTGGCCGGCTACTACGTGCAGAGCGCGTCGTTGTTCGCAGTGCTCGGTGCGTTGATCGTGTGGCGCCGGCGGGGGAACGCCATCGGATGGATCCTGGTGGCAATCGGCTTCTTCGACCTCCTCACGCGGTTGCCCGACCTGTATGAGCTGTTCGATCTGCCCAGCCACGGATTCCCGCAGATCCCCGTCATCGAGCTGCTTTCGTGGGGGTGGGTGCCGACCGTCGGCGGCATCATCGTCGCGCTTCCTCAGTTGTTTCCGAACGGCAAGGTGATCTCGCGTCGATGGCTCCCGTTGGCATGGTTCGGTGCCGCGGCCACAGCCTTGCTCTCGGTCGCCTTCATGATCGATCCGGACGGGCACCCACCGATGATCAACGTGTCCTTCCTGCTTTTCGCCCTGGCGGGGCTGGCGAGCGTCCTGCCGCTGGTGGTCAGGTATCGCCGGTCGATCGGTGTGGAGCGCGAGCAGATCAAGTGGGTGTTCTACGGACTGGCGATCAGTGTGCCGATGCTGGTGATCGGCACGTCCGGAGTCTTCTTCGGCGCGGTCGGCGCGATATGGGCCTTTCCGCCCTTGGTGATCCTCCCGACCGCGATCACCGTGGCGGTGCTGCGATACCGGCTGTATGACATCGATCTGGTGATCAGCCGGACACTACTGGTGGCGGGACTGGCCGGGTTCATCACGGTCACCTACGTGGCCATCGTCGTCGGCGTCGGATCCCTCGTCGGCCGCGGGGACGAACCGAATCTCGTGCTGTCGGTCGCGGCGACGGCGCTCGTTGCGGTGGCCTTCCAGCCGGTGCGTCGACAGTTGCGGCGGGTGGCGAACCGGTTGGTGTTCGGCCGGCGCGCGACGCCGTACGACGTGCTGAGCGGATTCGCGACCAAGGTGGGTGCGGCTGAAGCGTCGCCGGAGACGCTGGTCGGCCTGGCCGAGCTGATGGCCGACGGGACCGGAGCCCAGCCCGCGCGGGTGTGGCTGCGGGTCGGTTCGCGGCTGCGGCCGGCGGCCACCTGGCCGGTCGAGCAGCACTCCGCCGACGAGTTCGTGACGATCGAAGCCGACTCGGCCCCGACCCTGCCCGATGCGGATCTCGCCGTGCCGGTCCGAGAGGGCGACGAGCTGCTGGGTGTGCTGACGATCGCCAAGCCTCGCGGTGAACGTGTCACCGAGGTCGACGCACATCTCGTGGAGCGGCTGGCGGCGGCGAGCGGGGTGTTGCTGCGGAACCTGCGGCTGGACGCCGAGCTGGCTCAGCGCCTGGAGGAGATCGAGGCGTCTCGTCAGCGTCTGGTCGGTGCTCAGGACGAAGCACGTCGGCGGATCGAGGCCGAGCTCGGCGGAGGAACGCGTGCTCAGCTCACTACCTTGCGGGAGCGGCTGTCGCTGTTGGCAGGGGACGTCGACGAGGAGTCCGCTCCGAAGACCGCGATGCTGCTCGGCCAGCTCGTGACCTCGACCGACACCGCGCTCGACACCCTCGCGGGGCTCGCTGCCGGTGTCTACCCTCCGCGACTTGCTGCCGATGGGCTGGCCGTTGCGCTGTCCGAGCAGGCCGGCCGGGCTGCTCTTCCCGTCGCGGTGGAGGCGGCCGGTGTCGGGAGATACCCGGCCGAGGTGGAGGCAGCGGTGTACTTCGCTGTCCTCGAGGCCCTGCAGAACGTGGCCAAGTACGCCGACGCCGACACGGCCCGGGTCCGCCTGGCCCATGAGGCCGGCCGACTGATCTTCGAGGTCACCGACGACGGCGCCGGGTTCGACTCCAGCTCGGTGAGCCTGGGCACCGGCCTGCAAGGCATCGTCGACCGGCTCGACACCGTCGGTGGTTCGTTCACCATCGTCTCCGAGCCCGGGATCGGCACCACCGTGGCAGGGAACGTTCCGGTCCTCGGCTCGCCCATCTCCGACGACACCCACCACGTCGTGGCGGGCGCGGCCCGGTGACAGCCAACGAACGGCGTCGTTCCGCGTTCGCCGCGTGGACCCTGTGCGCGTTCACGCTCGCCGTGGCGTTGGCTCGGCTGGTACTGGCGGTCGTCGACCCGGCGTCCTCGGACGGGACCAGAGATCCCCGCGTCCCCGGAGGTGGCGTGCCGGTTGCGGCCTTCGAAGTGCTGGCCCTCATGGCGATCGCGGTCATCGGCGCTGTCGTCGCGTCGCGCCATCCGCGCAACCCCATCGGCTGGATCTTCTGCGCAATCGCCTTCTTCCTGGGCGTGCTCATCCTGAGCTCTCACGTCTACTGGAGCGTCGCTCTCGAACAGTCCGATCCCAGCCGCGCGGCGGTCGCCGTCGCCTGGCTGGCCTCGTGGATCTGGATCCCCGCGATGCTCCCTGCCTTGACCCTCCTGCCCCTGTACTTCCCGACCGGCCGTCCCCCCACGCCTCGTTGGCGCTGGGTCCAGTGGCTGGTCGCTGCCGCCGCCCTGCCACTCTTCCTGGGGACGGCTTTCGTCCCGGGGGAGTTCGAGGAATACACCGTCGACAACCCGTTCGCGCCGGGCGGCTCGTTGGGCCGAGGTCTGGAACTGATCGGGTTCGTGGGTTTCGCCATGATGATCGTCGCCCTCATCGGTTCCGCGGTCTCGATCGTGGTGCGATTCCGTCGCTCGGTGGATGAGGAACGGCAGCAGATGAAGTGGGGTGTGTCGGCGATCGTGTTGTTCGCCGCCACCTTCTTCGTGCCGGTGGACGAGATCGCCGGTGAAGATGTCGGTTTCGCCACCTTGCTGCTCGGCCTCATGATGATCGCCATCGCCGTGGCCGTCTCGATCCAGCGCTACCGGCTCTACGACATCGACGTGGTGATCAACAAGGCGGTGGTGTTCGCAGTGCTCGCCGGCTTCATCACGTCCGTCTACGCAGCGGTCGTGGTGGGGCTCGGGCGTCTGCTGCCGATCGGAGACGGGAACCTGGGGCTCGCCATCGCGGCCACCGCGCTGGTTGCGGTGGCGTTCGAGCCCGTCCGCGTGCGGGTTCAGCACTGGGCGAACCGGTTGGTGTACGGCCAACGGGCCACTCCGTACGAGGCGCTGGCCGCCATGACCGGACGCATCGGCGCATCCGCCGATGCCGGCTCCGCGCTGCCGGAGGCCGCACGGCTGCTGGCCGAGGGCACCGGTGCCGCAGAATCCGTCGTCTGGGTGGCCGAGAGTGGCGTCCTCGTGCCACGCGCGATCGCCGGTGACGCGGCCGGTGCGCCCGAACCGGTGAAGTTGAACGGTGACGAGGTGCCCGAGCGGCCGGGCGTTCTCATGCAGCCGGTGCGGCACGAGGGCCAGCTGGTCGGCGCGCTGAGCCTCACCAAGCGTCCGGGCGAAGGGGCCAGCTCGGCCGACCAGCGGCTCCTGGAAGATCTTGCCGGCCAGGCGTCCATGCTCCTGGCCAACACGCGGCTCCGTTCCCGGCTGGGGGATCGACTGGAGGAGCTGCGAACGTCGCGCCAGCGCATGCTCGTCGCGCAGGATCGCGCGCGGCACGCCCTGGAGCGCGATCTCCATGACGGCGCACAGCAGGAGCTGGTGGCGCTCAAGGTCAAGCTGGGCCTGGCTCGCACGATCGCGACCCGCGAGAACGCGAACATGGTGGCTGATCGACTGGCGGACGCCGCGGGCATCGCCGACCAGGCCGTCGACACCCTGAGGGACGTCGCGCGAGGCATCTACCCACCGTTGCTGGAGTCCGAGGGCCTCGCCGCAGCACTGTCGGCCCAGGCCCGCGGGTCCGACCTCGCCGTCACCGTGCTCGACCGGACCGACGTGCGCTACTCGCGCGACATCGAGGCGACGGCGTTCTTCTGCGTGCGCGAAGCGCTGAGGAACGCTGCTGAGCACTCGGGCGCCGAGCATGCCCACGTCGAGCTGGACGGCGACGAGACTCATCTGTCCGCGGTTGTCAGCGACGACGGCGTCGGTTTCGACCCGGACACCACACCCCCGGGCGACGGACTGACTCACATGATCGATCGGGCTGACGCCGCTGGGGGAGTCCTCGGCATCGACTCCCAACCCGGCCACGGCACCACCATCACCCTGACCCTCCCCGAATATCAGGGAGTCTCGCCATGAACGCCGACGTCGCCACCACAAACGCTCCCACCGGCAGCCGCCGACTGACGATCGCCGCATGGATCGCCGCTGCCGTCACGACGATGCTCGCGCTGGCGTCCATCGTGGCCGAGGTCGTCGGACCGGGCCCGCCGGCAACGAGTGCGGATCCGGATGCCGGCGCAGGCGGCGTGCTCTTCCTGACGATCCAGTCGGTCATGGCGGCTGCGTTCGCGGTCCTCGGGGCGGTCGTGGTGTCACGTCAGCCGCGTAACCCGGTCGGATGGCTGCTCGTGCTCATCGGGTTCTTCTTCGTGTACATCGCCGCCACCAACGAGCTGTACCTCCAGGTGGTGCTCACCACCGATGATCCGGCAGACGTTTTCGCCTACCTCATGTGGCCGGGAACCTGGGCCTGGCTCCTCTGCATGGTTCCCGCCGCGACGCTTCTTCCCCAGCTGTTCCCGACAGGCCACCCACTCACTCCACGCTGGCGAGTGCTCATCTGGCTCACCGTCGCCGCCATCGCGCTGTCGTTCGTGGGCTCGGCCTTCAAGATCGGGAAGCTCGACGGAGCTGAGGCTGTGGACAATCCGCTGAGCATCGACTCACCCGTCATCGCGATCATCGGAGGAATCGGCGGCATTTGTCTCGTTCCGGCGCTGCTCGGGTCGTTCGCGTCCCTCATCCTGCGGTTCCATCGCTCTTCCGGAGCAGAACGTCAGCAGATCAAGTGGGTGGCATCAGCCGCGCTGTTGGTCCCCATCGCAGCAACCGGGCTGGGCCTGGGCTCCGACGCCGGCTGGCCGCTCGTCCTGATCGCCATGTTGATCGTCGCGATTGCCGTCACCGTCGCGATGCTGCGCTACCGGCTCTACGACATCGACGTCGTGATGAACAAGGCAGTGGTCTTCACCCTGCTGGCCGGCTTCATCACGGCTGTCTACGCCGCGGTCGTGGTGGGGCTCGGGCGGCTACTGCCCGTCGGACAGGACAATCTCGGGCTGGCGATCATGGCGACCGCGCTGGTGGCGGTGGCGTTCGAGCCGGTCCGCCTCCGGGTCCAGCACTGGGCGAACCGGTTGGTGTACGGCCAGCGCGCGACTCCGTACGAAGCGCTGGCCGCGATGACGGGTCGGATCGGGGAGGCCGCCAGCCCGACCTCAGCCCTGTCGGAGGCGGCGCGGTTGCTCGCGGAGGGCACTGGTGCCGCCGAGTCGGTCGTCTGGGTCGCCGAGGGTGGCGAGCTGGTACCTCGCGCGGTGGCCGGTGACGCTGCGGGGACGCCGGCACCGATGCCCCTGGACGGTGAGGCCGTTCCCGAACGGGCCGGTGCGCTGATGCAGGCGGTGCGCCACGAAGGAGACCTGGTCGGCGCTCTGAGCCTCACCAAGCGTCCGGGCGAAGGGGCCAGCTCGGCCGATCGGCGGTTGCTGGAGGACCTGGCCGGTCAGGCATCGATGCTGCTGGCCAACACGCGGCTACGGTCCCGGTTGGGTGATCGGTTGGAAGAGCTGCGCACGTCACGCCGGCGCATGCTCGTCGCGCAGGATCGTGCACGGCACGCCCTCGAGCGTGACCTCCACGACGGCGCGCAGCAGGAGCTGGTGGCGCTCAAGGTCAAGCTGGGCCTGGCCCGAACGATCGCGACCCGCGAGAACGCGCCCGGAGTAGCCGATCGGCTCGCGGACGCCGCGGGCATCGCCGACCAAGCCGTCGACACCTTGAGGGACGTCGCCCGAGGAATCTATCCGCCGTTGCTGGAGTCCGAGGGTCTCGCCGCCGCGCTGTCGGCTCAAGCTCGCTCGTCCGATCTCGCCGTCACCGTGCTCGACCGGACCGACGTGCGCTACTCGCGCGACATCGAGGCGACGGCGTACTTCTGCGTCCGAGAAGCCGTGCGGAATGCGACGGCGCACGCGAACGCGGACCACGCCCATGTCGAGCTCATCGGTTCATCGACGGGCCTGACGGTCATCGTGTCGGACGACGGATCGGGGTTCGATCCCGAGGTGACGCCCTTCGGCGACGGGCTCACGCACCTGCACGACCGCGCGGATGCGGCAGGTGGTTCGCTGAACGTGGAGTCTCCGCTGGGGCACGGGACGACCGTCACGCTGACCTTGCCGGCGTCGGTGAACTAGGCGTCCGCACCTTCCCAGGAATCTGCCAGCACGATCGGGTCGAAGGACGACTTGCTGATGAAGTCGTACGCGCCGGCGGCGAGCGCCTGGTCGCGGAAATCGGCTGGGTCGTGCGTCGACAGCATCAGGACCCGTGCGTCCGGAACCGCCGAGCGGATTCGCCTGGTCGCTTCGAACCCGTCGATGTCCGGCATGTTCAGGTCCATCAGCACGAGCGACGGTTGCAGCTCAGAAGCGGCGGACACGCCACTGAGGCCGTCGACGGCTTCGCCGACCACCTCGAAACGATCCGTCATCTCGACGACCAGTCGCGCGACGTCGCGAAAGGGCGCTTGGTCGTCGACGATGAGCACGGTCACATCAGTCACATCACGAGGATGTCACGTCAACGGGCTCGTCAGAACCGTGGCGACACACCGGCCGGAGGTGGTGTCTCCATCACCGTCCCGCCGAGGGGGAGCCGAGGTAGAGCAGGACCGCGCGGACCCGGTGGTGACTGTCGGTCTCCTCGGCAAGTCCCAGCTTGGAGAAGATCGAGTTGATGTGCTTCTCCACGGCCCGCGGTGAGAGCACGAGCTGTTCGGCGATCGTCCGGTTGTTGCTCCCGCCGGCCATGTGGGAGAGCACCTCGCGTTCGCGTTCGGTGAGGTCGTCCACCGGCGATCGTTGCCGGGTCTTGGCCGCGATCAGGGAGTCGACGACGGCAGGGTCGATCACGGACCCGCCCCGTGCCACCTCACGGACGGCGCCGGTCAGCTCCTCGACATCGCCCAGCCGTTCCTTCAGGAGGTAGGCCCGACCGCCCGATCCCTGCTCGAAGAGCTGGACGGCATACCCCTCCTCGACGTACTGCGAGAGCACGACCACTCCGACCTCCGGGTGGGTGGTGCGCAGCGACTGGGCCGCGCGCACGCCCTCGTCGGCCTGGTCGGGAGGCATGCGGATGTCGGTGATGACGACGTCCGGCTCGAGCTCGTCGACCGCCGCGAGGAGCGTCGGCAGGTCCTCGCAGGTGCCCACCAGATCCAGGCCGTCCTGCGCGTCGAGCAACGCTCGAACGCCCTCCCGGACGATGTAGCTGTCCTCGGCGAGCAGCACTCGGATCGTCGTCGGAGACTCGGCCGTCGTCACGCGGTCAAGGTACCCGAGCCGGACCGGGGTGGGCGCCGGCTCCGTGAATCAGCGGCCCTTGAACTGCGGCGGGCGCTTCTCGGCGAATGCGCGCGGACCCTCCTTGGCGTCCTCGGACGCGAAGACGGCGGCGCCGACGGCGGCGTCGGCCTTCCAGGCATCGTTCTCGTGCATGCCCTCGGAGTCGCGGATGGTCTTGAGCACCGCCTGGACCGCGAGCGGACCGTTCGCGGCGATCAGGTCGGCGAGCTCGTGCGCCTTCGCGAGCGCCTCGCCGTCGGGGACGACGTGCCCGATCAGGCCGATCTCCTTGGCCTCCGGGGCCTTGATGTGCCGGCCGGTGAGCAGCAGGTCGGCCGCGACCGTGTACGGAAGCTGGCGGGGGAGACGCACGGCCGAACCGCCCAGTGGGTAGAGCCCCCACTTCGGCTCGGACACGCCGAACCGCGCGGACTCACCGGCGACCCGGATGTCGGTGGCCTGCAGGATCTCGGTGCCGCCGGCGATCGCCGGACCCTCGACGGCTGCGATGAGCGGCTTGGTCAGCCGGAAGCCCTTGAGGAGGGCCTTGATGTGCGACGGGTCGAACTCGCCGGACTCGAACCGGTCGGAGGGTGCCGAGGACGACATCGACTTCAGGTCGGCACCGGCACAGAAGGACCCGCCGGCACCGGTCAGGATCACCACCAGGACCTCGGGGTCGGAGTTGGCCCGGTCCCAGGCCTCGCTCATGATCGCCATCATGTCCCCGGACAGCGCGTTGCGAGCCTCGGGTCGGTTCATCGTGACGACGAGGGTGCGGCCCTCGAGCTCGACGAGGCAATGGGGGGCGTTGGAGGTCTCTGGCATGACCGCAGCGTAGTCAAGAATGAGAACGTGTTCTAGTCTTGGGTCCATGGCACTGAACATCGCCGACCTTTTCGAGCATGCCGTCGACGCGGCCCCCCAGAACCCCGCCGTCAAGGTGGGTGAGCGGATCGTCACCTTCGCCGAGCTGGAGACCGAGTCCAACCAGCTGGCCCACTATCTGCAGTCCCGCGGTGTGAAGCCTGGCGACCACGTCGCGGTCTACTCGAAGAACAGCATCGAGCATGTCGTCGCGATTCTCGCGATCGTCAAGATCCGTGCTGTCAACATCAACGTCAACTACCGCTACGTCGAGGGCGAGCTCAACTACCTCTTCGAGAACGCGGATGTGGTCGCCCTGATCATGGAGCGCACCTACGCGCCGCTGGTGGCCAAGACCAAGCCGAACCACCCGCAGCTGCAGACGGTCGTCGTCATTCCCGACGTGATCGAGCCCGACGACCAGTCAGACATCTCCGCCTTCGGCGGGGTCGAGTATGCCGACGCGATCGCCGACCAGTCCGCCGAGCGCGACTTCGACGAGCGGAGCGCCGACGACCTGCACATCATCTACACCGGTGGCACCACCGGATTTCCCAAGGGCGTGATGTGGCGCCACGAGGACTTCTGGCGGACCCTGGGTGGTGGCATCGACTTCTACACCGGCGAGAAGCTGGACGAGTTCGACCAGTCGAAGCAGGCGGCGGAGGACGGCCGGATGGTCACCTTCCCGCTCAGTCCGCTGATGCACGGCGGCGCCCAGGCCGGCCTGCTGATGCACCTGTTCGCCGGTCACCTGACCATCCTCGAGCCGAGGTTCGACGCCCAGCGCACCTGGGAGATCATCGACGAGAACGGCGTGATGCTGATCTTCATGACCGGCGACGCCATGGCGCGGCCGCTGATCGAGGAGTTCGAGCGCAAGGCCGGCACCGATGCTCCGTACTCCGGTGCGAGCCTGTTCGCCGTCTCGAGCAGCGCGGCGATCTTCTCCCCGGAGGTCAAGGAGCGGTGGATCGAGGCCCTTCCGAACCCCGTCTACACCGACTCCGTCGGTGCCAGTGAGACCGGGTTCCAGGGCATGGGCATGCAGGACAAGACCCACATCTCCAGCGACGGCCCGGTTGTCGGGCTCGGCCCGAACAGCGTGGTCCTCGATGACGACAACAACGTCCTCGACCTGGCCACCAACATCGGCAAGGTCGGGCGCCTCGGTCGCGGCGGGTCGGTGCCGGTCGGCTACTACAAGGACGAGAAGAAGTCCGCGGAGACCTTCCTGGTCGTGGACGGGATGCGGATCTCGGTTCCCGGCGACTTCGCTCGAATCGAGGAAGAGGGCAAGGTCACTCTGCTCGGCCGGGGCTCCAACTGCGTGAACACCGGCGGCGAGAAGGTCTACCCCGAAGAGGTCGAGATGGCGATCAAGCGCCACCCGGCCGTCTACGACGTCCTGGTCGTCGGCATCCCGGACGAGAAGTTCGGCCAGGCGGTCGCCGCGGTGATCCAGCCGCGCGAGGGCGAGACCCTCGAGCTCGATGAGCTGCGCGACTACCTGCGCGAGTTCCTGTCCGGCTACAAGCTTCCGCGGATGCTGACACTCGTTCCGGAGATCCCGCGCAATGCGACCGGCAAGGCGCAATACCCCCGTGCCAAGGAGCTCCTGCTCAAGGCCGGTCGTGCAAAAGGGGCCAACGCCTGATGCGAACTGAGCTCTGCGAGCGGTTCGGGATCGACGTCCCGATCTTCGCGTTCACCCCGTCCGAGCACGTCGCCGCTGCAGTCTCCAAGGCCGGAGGCCTGGGCGTGCTGGGCGCGGTCCGGTTCAACGACGCCGACGAGCTCGATCACACCCTCGACTGGCTCGACGAGAACACCGATGGCAAGCCCTACGGCGTCGACGTGGTCATGCCGATGACGGTGCCGACGGAGGGCACGTCGGTCGACCTGCAGTCGATGATCCCGGAGGAGCACATCACCTTCGTCGAACGAACCCTTCAGAAGCTCGGCGTGCCGCCCTTGCCGGAAGGTGAGGGACGGGACGGCGTCCTCGGCTGGCTGCACTCGGTCGCCCGCTCCCATGTGGACGTGGCACTGAAGCACCGGCCGGTCCTGATCGCGAACGCTCTCGGCTCACCTCCGGTGGACGTCATCGAGCAGGCGCACGAGCAGGGTGTGCAGGTGGCGGCGCTCGCCGGTGCGGCGAAGCATGCGCTGTCGCACGTGAACAACGGCGTCGACATCATCGTCGCCCAGGGCTACGAGGCCGGCGGCCACACCGGCGAGATCGCCAGCATGGTGCTGACCCCGGAGATCGTGGACGCGGTCGGGCCCGACGTCCCGGTCCTTGGCGCCGGCGGCATCGGCCGGGGCCGCCAGGTGGCAGCCTCGCTCGCACTGGGCGCCCAGGGCGTCTGGACCGGCTCGGTCTGGCTGACCACCGAGGAGTACAAGAACCTCAACACCAACTCGGCGATGACCACGGCATTCCTGCGTGCGTCCAGTGCCGACACGGTGCGCACTCGCATCTACACCGGCAAGCCGGCCCGGCTGCTCAAGACCAAGTGGACCGAGGCCTGGGCTGCCGAGGACGCGCCAACGCCGCTGCCCATGCCGTTGCAGAACCTGCTGGTGGCCGATGCGCACAACCGCCTGAACGCGGCCGACAACCCGGACGCGATCTCGATGCCGGTGGGCCAGATCGTCGGCTCGATGAACGAGGTGCGGTCCGTCGCCGACGTGATGGCCGACCTGATCCGCGAGTACGACGAGACCGTCGCCCGGCTCGCCAGCCTCTAGTCCTCGGAGGTCGGCCCGCCGCTGGGTGTGAGGCTGCGGTCCAAGGCCACAGTCCGTGCGAGAGAGTGGGTCGATGGTCGCCCGTCGACAGCTGTGGTACATCGCGCTGGTGCAGGTGCTGGCGATGTCGATGTGGTTCTCGGCCTCGGCAGTCAGTGGGTCACTCTCTCGGGAGTGGGGACTCACCAGCACGGGCGAGAGCCTGCTCACCACGTCGGTCCAGCTGGGGTTCGTGACGGGCGCCGTCGCGTCGGCCGTGCTCAACCTCGCTGACCGCGTGTCGCCACACGTGGTGATGGCTTCCGCAGCGGTGACGGGTGCCGTCCTGAATGCCGGTGTGGCGGTGTTCAGCGACGGTTTGGGCAGTGCGCTCGTGCTGCGATTCCTCACGGGGGTCGCGTTGGCCGGCGTGTATCCCGTGGGCATGAAGGTGATGACCACGTGGTTCGCTCGTGGTCGCGGTCTCGCCCTGGGAATCATGGTGGGGGCGTTGACTCTTGGTTCGGCGTCACCACATCTGATCCGCTCGGTGGAGAGCCTCTCGTGGCGCCCCGTTCTCGCGACCGCCAGCGTCCTGGCCATGCTCGGCGGCCTCATCGCCGTCGGCCTCGTGCGCACTGGACCGCACCACACTCCGTCGCCGCCATTCGACCCTCGGTACGTCCTGCGCATGTTCGGTGACCGAACTCAGCGCCTCATCAACTTCGGCTACCTCGGTCACATGTGGGAGCTGTACGCCCTCTGGGCATGGCTCCCGACCTTCGTCGCCGCGAGCCTTGCGGCCAGGCAGGCGGACGCCAGCCCGTCGGCGATCGCCTGGCTGACGTTCGCCGCCATTGGCGTCGCCGGAGCGCTGGGGTGTGTGCTCGCCGGTCGAAGCGCCGGACGAGTGGGTTCACTCCGCGTCGCTCGTGTCGCCCTGGGGACCAGTGGGTTGTGCTGCCTGGTGTCTCCGCTCTTCTTCGGCGCGCATCCGGTGCTCCTGGGGGTGCTGCTGATGGTCTGGGGTGCGTCGGTGATCGCCGACTCCGCCCAGTTCTCCTCCGCCCTGTCGGAGGCCGCCGACGACGGCTACATCGGCACGGCGCTGACAGCTCAGACGGCGCTCGGGTTCACGTTGACGATCGTGACGATCCAGCTGCTGCCCCTGGTCGCCGACCTGACCGGATGGCGCCTGGCCTTGATCTTTCTCGGCGTGGGGCCGGCTCTTGGCACGTGGAGCACATCTCGTCTGCTGCGTCCGAGCGGGTGATGACCTTGCTCAGGTGGCGTCCTCGACGGGGCTCACCATGGGTGCGTCTGACCCCGGGGGTTCGGTGAGGACGGTGGGAACGTACTCGAGCAGCTGGAGCCGGCCGTCGAGCGTCTGGCTGTTCACCAGCTTCAGTGAGACGTCGGGGTAGTCGTCGTAGATCCGCTCCCGGCCCGACCTGCCGGTGATGACGGGGAAGACCACCAGTCGGAGTCGGTCCACCAGACCCGCTTTCAGGAGCGATCGGCACAGACTGAGACTTCCGACGGTGCTGAACGAGACGTCGCCGTTCTCCTTCAGCGAGCGCACCTCTTCGACCGCGTCACCTGCGACGAGGCGCGAGTTGGACCACGACAACGGTTCCTCCAGCGTGGACGAGAACACGATCTTGGGTCGCGCCGTCATCTCGGCGAAGGCTTCCTCCGACTCAGCCGCGAACCCGGACATGAGCCGGTACGTGGTGGCGCCCATCAGAATGTTGTTGGCGTTCTCGGGAAGCTGCTCCAGCCATGCGAAATAGCCCGGGCCTCCGAGGCCCCACAACCCCGGCCAGTCGTCAGCCGCGGCGTAGCCGTCCAGCGAGACGATGAAGTCCACGAGCAGCTCTGGCTGCTGCGATTCCCCCGGGGCCATCACGACCTCCTGCCGTCAGTGTTTGTCCAGGTTGCCGTGATAGGCGCGGATGGGTGCGGCGGCTGCGTCGAACTCCGACGGGCCGACGTAGCGGACCTCGGCACCATCGGGTCGTGGTAGGTCCGCGGGCTGCAAGTCATGAAGCTGGTCAGCGCTGAGGGCGAACACGACGCGGCCAAGCTGGGCTCGGGCGATGACGGGGCTGCACATCGAGCAGGGCTGGCAGCTCGTGTACATCGTGATGCCGCGGCACTCCTCCGGCGTAAAGGTGAGGGCGGCCCACCGGGCGAGCTTGAGCTCGGGGTGGCCGGTGATGTCGCCGGTGCTGAGCATCGTGTTGTGGTCACGGGCGAGGATCTCGCCGTCGGGTCCGACGAGCAGCGATGCATAGGGAAGCTCGCCCTCGCGCCCGGCCGCAGCGGCGAGCTCGATCGCCACGCGCAGCAGCTCGGTGTCGTTGGTCGCCATGTCCACACCGTATGCCTGGTGTCGGTGCTCCTAGGCGTAACGAGTGCCGCGCTCCTCGCGCGTCCAGGTGACGTCGGTGATTCCGGCAGCGGTGAGCTCACGGTGGAGCACCTTGTTCGTCGCGGTGCGGGGGAGGTCGTCGACGACCCTGACGTAGCGCGGTCGTGCCTTGGGGGACAGGTCCTGCTGTTCGTCCAGGAAGCGCTCGAGGTCGGCCGGACCCAGGTCGGCTCGCAGGACCAGCGCAGCGGACACCTGGTCACCTGCACGCTCGTCGGGCACGGCGTAGACGGCCGCCTGGTCGATCGCGGGATGGCGGAGCAGAACCCGCTCGATCGGGGCGCAGGCGAGATTCTCGCCGTCGACACGCAGCCAGGCAGCGGTGCGTCCGGCGAAGTAGACCCACCCGTCAGGGTCGCGGTAGGCGAGGTCGCCGGACCAGTACATCCCGTCGCGCATCCGCTCGGCCATGGCCTCGTCGTCGTTGTAGTAGCCGGCGAACTGGCCTGCACCAGTGGTGTTCACCAGCTCTCCGACGGCCTCGTCGAGATTGAGGACTCGGCCGCTCGCGTCGATCTGCGCGCGCGGACACTCCTGGCCTGTCTCCGGGTCGAGAACGGCGACGCCTTCGAACGGCTGGCCGAGCGAGCCCGGCGGCGTCCCCGGAACCTTGCTGACGATGACCGCGTTCTCCGTCGAGCCGAACCCGTCGACCACCAGGCACCCGAAGCGCTCCGCGAACGCATGGACGTCGCGGTCCCCGGCCTCGTTCCCGAATACGAGTCGCAGCGTGTTCTCGGCGTCGTCAGGACGCTCGGGCGTGGCCAGGACGTAGGTGAGCGGCTTGCCGACGTACGACGCGTAGGTGGCTCCGAACCGGCGCACGTCGGGCAGGAACTCGGAGGCGGAGAACTTCTCCCGCAGGGCCACCGGAGCGCCGGTGACGAGTGCGGGTCCCCAGCAGGCCATGACCGCGTTCGAGTGGAACAGCGGCATCGCGACGTAGTGCACGTCCTCGGCAGTGAGCCCGAAGCGCTCGGCGAGGTACTGCCCGGGGTAGGTCACCTTCTCGTGGGTGATCCGCACTGCCTTGGGGCGGCCACTGGTGCCTGAGGTGAAGATCAGCATGAAGAGGGAGCCGTCGGTGACGTCAGCCTCCGGCGCGGGGCCCGGCTCCAGCTGGCCGCCCCAGGCGTCGGTGTCGACGACTTCGATCCCGGCCAGGTCGAGCCCATCGAGCAAATGGCGCTGGGTCGCGTCGGTGAGGAGCAGCTGGACGTCGGCGCGATGGAGGTCGGCCACGAGCGCGTCACCGCGTCGGGTGCTGTTCACCCCGACGGCGACATGTCCGCCCAACCCGGCAGCGGCCAGGCCCAGGAGCATCTCGGCTGTGTTGTCCATCAGCAGGCCGACATGGGGAGGGCGCTCGGGTTCGAGAAGGCGCGTGACCGCAGCCGCTCGCGCCGAGGCATCGGCGACGAGCTCGCGCCAGGTCCACGTGCGTTCGTGGGTCAGCAGGGCCGGGGTGTCCTGGTCGGCTCGTGCGAGCAGCAGGTCCCGGATCGTCACGCGGGTTCGGCGGCGAGGAGCCGGCCGAGGCGCAGGGCCTGTTCCGTGGTGCCACCCTGCTCGAAGTCGTACTTCGTGGCCGCGGTGAAGTAGCGGTGGGCCTCGCCGTCGAGGTCGACGCCGACGCCGCCGTGGATGTGAACGGTCGTGTGCGCGATCCGGTGGCCGGCGTCGGCGGCCCAGAGCTTGGCCGTGGCGATGGCCTCCGCTGCGGGAAGTCGCTCGGAGAGCCGCCAGGCCGCCTGCCACACCGTGAGGGCCAGGAAGCGGGTGTCGATGTATCCGTCGGCCAGGCGCTGTGCGACGGCCTGGAAGGTGCCGATCGGCCGGTCGAACTGCTCGCGGGTCTTGGCGTACTCGGCGGTGAGCGAGACGGCGCCTTCCGTGACGCCGAGCTGGACGGCGCAGGTCGCGACCGTGATCAGGTCGACCAAACGTCCTGCGGCCTCACCACCATCCACACGGCGGTCCGCTGCCACGCGAACACCGTCGAGCTCGACGAGTCCGGCGACGTCGCCGTCGCTGAGGCGCTGCTCGCCGATCGTGAGGCCGGTGGCGTCTGCGTCCACCAGGAAGACTGCGGCGCCATCCGGTGTCGTGGCCGGAACCAGGAACATCGACGCCACCGTGGCCGCCGGGACGAGGTACTTCGTGCCGGTGAGCACGTAGTCGTCGCTGTCCTGAGCCGCCGTCGTCGTCGGAACGGTGGGAGCGTGCTCGTGCTCCTCGGCGACGGCGCAGCTCAACAGGTCTGCTCCGAAGGCGAGGCGCTGCTGGTCGTCGCTCCCGTGTTCGGCGATGAACAGGCGTGCGACACCATCTGTGGCGAGCGGCACCGGTGCAATCGTCCGGCCGACTTCGACGAGCACGCGGCACAGCTCGAGCAGTCCGAGACTCGCACCGTCATGGGACTCGGGCGTGGTGAGGGATCGAAGGCCCGCGTCGCCCAGCGCCTTCCACAGCACCGGGTCGAACCGATTGCCGCCGGCCTCGACCTCGGCCAGACGCTCCGGCGTGGTGTGGTCCTTGAGGATCGTCGCGGCCAGCTCGGCGGCGTCGTCCGCCTCGGAGGAAAAGGTGAAGTCCATGTGAGCTCCCGTTCAGCGCTTCGCTGCCGGCAGGCCGAGCCCGACGTAGCCGATGATGTCCCGCTGGATCTCGTTCGTGCCGCCGCCGAACGTCATCACCAGGGCCGAGCGGTAGTAGCGCTCGAGCCGGCCGGCGAGGACGGCACCGGCTGAGTCAGCCGCGACGCCGGCCGCGGGACCGACGACCTCCTTCAGGGTGCGGTAGACCTCGGTGGCGAGCTCGGACCCGTAGACCTTGATGGCCGACGCGTCCGCGGGGGAGAGGGTGTCGATCTCGGTGGCGAGCTTCCAGCCCATCAGGGACAGGGCCTCGATGCGCGCCTGAGCGCGGCCGAGAAGGACCTGCACCCACTGCTGGTCGATCACGCGGACGCCGTTCGCGTCCTTGGTCTGCCGCGCCCAGTCGGTGACGAGCTCGAGTGAGTGGACCAGCGGGGCCGACGACGTGAGGGCCACCCGCTCGCGGTTCAGCTGGTTGGTCATCAGCGACCAGCCGCCGCCGCGCTCGCCGATGAGGTTGTCGGCGGGGACGCGGATGTTGTCGTAGTAGGTGGCACTCGTGCTGACACCCGCGATGGTGTGAACCGGCGTGTACGAGAAGCCCTCCGCGTCGGCGGGGACGAGGATCATCGACAGTCCCTTGTGGCGGGGGAGGTCCGGGTCGGTTCGACACGCCAGCCAGATCCAGTCGGCGTACTGGATCAGGGACGTCCACATCTTCTGGCCGTTGATCACCCACTCGCCGGTGGACTCGTCGAGCTCGGCCTTGGTGCGGAGCGACGCCAGGTCGGTGCCCGAGCCCGGCTCGGAGTAGCCGATCGAGAAGTGCATCTCGCCGCTGACGATCTTGGGGAGGAAGTACTCCTTCTGCGCGTCGGTGCCGTAGCGCATGATCGTCGGGCCGACCGTGTTGAGCGTGAGGTACGGGATGGGCACGCCGGCCACGGCCGCCACGTTGGTGAAGATGAGCTCGTCGACCATCGAGCGGTTCTGGCCGCCCCACTCCTCGGGCCAGCCCATGCCCAGCCAGCCGTCGGTGCCGAGCTGGCGGATGACCTCCTTGTAGACGGTGACGTCGCCGAACTCCCCGGAGGTGTCGGCGAGCGCGGCGCGGCGCTCGGGGGTGACCAGCTCGGAGAAATAGCCTCGGAGCTCGTCTCGGAGGCGAAGTTGGTCGGCTGTCAGGGCGACGTACATGTGGTAAAACTATAACGTGTTCTCGTTTTGGTCCACAGGGACCGCGCACGCACTCTGGGGAGGTAGTCGTGACTGAGACCCGCGAACTGGACGCCGGATCCGCTCCGGAGCGCTTCGCACGGGGCTGGCACTGTCTCGGCCTCGAGCGCGACTTCGCCGACGGCAAGCCGCACGCCGTGGAGGCATTCGGCGGCACGCTCGTCGTCTGGAGCGACTCGAAGGGCGAGCTGCATGTCCTGGATGGCTTCTGCCGGCACATGGGCGGCAACCTGACGAACGGCACCGTGAAGGGCGACGAGATCGCCTGCCCCTTCCACGACTGGCGATGGGGCGGCGACGGCAAGTGCAAGTCGATTCCCTATTCCCGACGCGTGCCGCTGCGAGCCCGGACGCAGCGCTACGAGAGCGTGGTCCGCAACGGTCAGCTGATGATCTGGAACGACTCCGAGGGATCCCCGGCCGACCACGATGCCCTGCCACCTGTGCTCGAAGGTGTGGGCACGGACCGCTACACCGAATGGACCTGGAACGTCATCCCGGTCGACAACGCCCACTGTCGCGAGATCATCGACAACGTCGTCGACATGGCGCACTTCTTCTACATCCACTTCGCCTTCCCGACAAACTTCCGCAACGTGTTCGAGGGCGAAAAGGCCACCCAGTTCATGGAGTCCACCGGGCGACCGGACATGAAGAGCGAGGGGTACGGCGACGAGGACCTGATCCTCAAGTCGGAGGCGACGTACTTCGGACCGTCGTACATGATCAACTGGCTCGACACCGACTACAAGGGCTTCCTGACCAAGGTCATCCTGATCAACTGCCACGTCCCCACCGGGCCGAACTCCTTCAACCTGCAGTACGGGCTGGTCGTGGAGAAGCCCGAGGGGGTCGACGAGGCGACCGCGGACTACATCGGCAAGAAGTACGCCGAGACGTTCTCCGTGGGCTTCCTGCAGGACGTGGCCATCTGGCAGGACAAGGCGCCTGTGCAGAACCCGCTGCTCTGCGAGGACGACGGCCCGGTCTACCAGCTCCGCCGTTGGTACGAGCAGTTCTACGTCGACAAGGCCGACATCGAGCCTGAGATGGTCGAGCGGTTCGAGTTCGAGGTGGACACCACGAAGGCCAACGAGAACTGGCACGCCGAAGTGGCGGAGAACCTTGCGCGCAAGGAGGCCGAGGACCGCGCCCGAGAAGACAGCGCTGTCGAGACAGCCGACGCCTGATGGCCTACATCGTCCCGACCCGGCCGGAGACATTGGAGGACCGGGCGCTCTACACCCGGAGCCGACTGGTGGAACTGGCGTGCCGGCAGTGCCAGGCACGGGTCATGGTGCGCAAGAACAGCGAGCACCACACCTCGATCCAGTGGACCGAGGAGGCCGTGGCGGCGTGCCCGGTGTTCACCGAGCTCTCGCAGCAGGACAGTGGTCGCCCCGTGCACTCCGGCTGTCCGCAGCTGGTGGCCACGATCGAGAACGCCGTGCACGACGGCGTCGTTCCGGTCGGTGCCGGAGTCGACCCGATCGGGGTCGACTCATGACGGATTCCTTCGAGCTCGACGTGCTCGAGGTGGTCAAGGAGACCGACAACGCCTGTTCGGTGGTCCTCGACCCGGGCGAGCACCGGGAGCTCTTCCAGTACACGCCGGGCCAGTTCCTCACCGTCGCCGTGCCCAGCGACCGCACCGGGCTGGTGGCGCGCAGCTACTCCCTTTCCTCGACGCCGGTCGACTCCGAGGGCCCATTGACCATCACCGTGAAGCGCACGGCGGAGGGCTACGCCTCCGGCTGGATCTGCAACGAGCTCCGCGCGGGCGACAAGCTCCGCGTTCTCCCGCCGGCCGGGATCTTCACGCCGAAGAATCTCGATGCCGACCTGCTGCTCTTCGCGGGCGGTAGCGGCATCACCCCGGTCATGTCGATCATCCGCACCGCGCTGGCGCGTGGCACCGGGCAGATCGTGCTGTTCTACGCCAACCAGGACGACCGTTCGGTGATCTTCGCCGACGCGCTCTCCGAGCTCGCGTCAGAGCATCCCGACCGGCTTCAGGTGGTGCACTGGCTCGAGTCGGTGCAGGGCCTGCCCACCCAGGATCAGATCCGCGCGTTCGCGGCCCAGTACGTCGACCGTGACGCGTTCGTGTGCGGCCCGGCGCCGTTCATGGCGTTGACGGTGGCCGCCCTGAAGGAGCTCGAGTTCCCACGAGAGCGTCGCCACCAGGAGAAGTTCGTCTCGCTGGGAGGCAACCCGTTCGAGACCGACGCGGAGCGGGAGCCGGGCGCCGACGACGACGAGGACGACGTCAAGGAGGCTCCCGCGCCGACCGGCCCGGCAGCGCACCTGCTGGTCGATCTCGACGGCGAGGACTACGAGTTCAACGACTGGAAGCCCGGAACGACGATCCTCGAACACCTCGAGAGCAAGGGCATCAAGGCGCCGTTCTCCTGCCGGGAGGGGGAGTGCTCGGCCTGCGCGGTCCGCCTCCTGGAGGGCGAAGTGACGATGCGCGCCAACGACATCCTCGAGGACGAGGACCTCGCCGACGGCATCCGGCTCGGGTGCCAGAGCGAAGCGGCGACGGAAAAGGTGCGGGTGACGTACTCCTGATGACCACCGACATTCCCTCCGCGGTGCCGGCGAGCGACGTGACGTCCTGGACGGACGACGTCGATGTGCTCGTCGTCGGTGCCGGCATGGCCGGCGTCGCCGCCGCGATCGAGGCGGCAGAGGCGAACGCGCGGGTGCTCGTCCTCGACCGAGGCGGTCGCCTGTCGTGCACCAGCGCGATGGCCGGAGGCCACTTCTACCTCGGCGGCGGCACGCCCTGCCAGCAGGCCGGGGGGTACGACGACACCCCGGCCGAGATGGCGAAGTACCTCTCTGCAGTCTCGCCCGACTGCGACCCGGAGAAGATCCGCGTCTACACCGACGACAGCGTCGAGCACTTCGACTGGCTCGAGTCGTTGGGGTTCGAGTTCGAGCGCTCGTTCTACCCGCACAAGACCGTCATGGCACCCGGCACCGAGGGCGTGATCTTCAGCGGCAACGAGAAGGTCTGGCCGTTCCGTGACATGGCCGTGCCGGCACCGCGCGGGCACCAGCCGCCGGTCGTGGGCGACTCCGGCGGCGGCGCACTCGTGGTCGACCTCGCCCTCAAGCGGCTGGACAAGCTCGGGGTGGAGATTCGCTTCGACACCGGCGCCACCGCTCTGGTGACCGAGGACGATTCCGTCGTCGGAGTGACCTGGAAACGCTTCGGCGAGACCGGTGCCATCCGCGCGCGTGCCGTGGTGCTCGCCGCCGGGGGCTTCGTGATGAACCCCGAGATGGTGCACACTGACGCACCGGCGCTTGAAGCACTGCTCGAACGGGGGATGGCGCTGGGCAACACCTACGACGACGGCCTCGGAATCCGCCTGGGCGAGTCGGTCGGTGGCGTCACGCAGCACATGGAAGGCGCATTCTTGACTGGCCCGTTCTACCCCCCAGAAGGCCTGCTCGCTGGGATCTGCGTGAACAACCGCGGTGAGCGCTTCGTGGCCGAGGACTCCTACCACTCGCGCACCAGCGCGTTCGTCTTCGACCAGCCTGAGCAGAAGGCCTGGTTGGTCCTGGACTCGGCCCACATGGAGGAGCCGGCCTATGGTCTGCAGCCGCTCGTGGACGGGTGGGAAACCGTTGCCGAGATGGAAGAGGGCCTGGGCGTGCCAGCAGGCTCACTGGCCCGGACCCTCGACGAGTACAACGCGGCAGCCCGCGAGGGAGACGATCCCGCGTTCCACAAGGCCCCGGAGTACGTCACACCCCTCGACACACCGCCGTATGGCGCCTACGACCTGACCCCGGGCCAGTGCTTCTACGCCGGGTTCACCTGTGGGGGTTTGCGGGTCGATCACGACGGCCGCGTGCTGCGTGAGGACCGCACTGCCGTCGACGGTCTGTACGCCGCCGGAGCGTGTGCTTCGAACATCGCGGTCGACGGTCGTGGCTATGCGTCGGGCACGCAGCTCGGGGAAGCGTCCTATTTTGGCCGTCGTGCCGGGCATCATGCAGCCGTGGTGAGCGTGCAAGCAGACGTAACCAAGGACACCCAGACTCGTTTTTCTACTGAAGTCGCCCGGTAAAACGAAATGACATGCATTCTCCGTTGTAGGGGCCACGCCGGAGTCCAAGGGCCACAGGAGGAGACATGGGCATGAGTCCCGCATCCGTCCTGCGTGGACCCGGGCAGGTGGCCGGCATGTCCTGGGACGTGGCGAAGATGACGTTCACGACGCGCTTCCAGCTGCGTGAGTTCGTGGAACAGGCCTGGTTCGTCACCAGCGTCACGCTGATGCCCACGATCCTGATCTCCATCCCGTTCGGTGCGGTCATCGCCCTCCAGGTCGGCAGCCTCACCGGACAGCTCGGCGCCCAGTCGTTCGCCGGGGCCACCGCCGTGCTCGCCACTGTGCGCGAGGCGGCGCCGATCGCCTCGGCCCTGATCATCGCGGGTGCGGCCGGGTCGGCGATCTGCTCCGACCTCGGCGCGCGGAAGATGCGCGAGGAGATCGACGCCATGGAAGTGCTGGGCATCGATCCTGTCGCGCGACTCGTCGTGCCTCGGGCGCTCGCGACCCTCATGGTGTCGGTGCTGATGAACGGCATCGTCATCATGGCCGGCATCGCGGGTGGCTACGTCTTGACGGTGATCGTGCAGGGTGGGTCGGCCGGAGCGTTCCTGTCCTCGTTCACCGCGCTCGCCACCCTGACGGACATCTACGTCTCCCTGATCAAGGCCGCCACCTTCGGCTACGTCGCGGCGATCGTGGGCGCCTACAAGGGCCTCAGTGCCGGCGGCGGGCCCAGTGGCGTCGGTCGTGCCGTGAACGAGTCGGTCATCCTCGCGTTCATGCTGCTGTTCTCGTTGAACGCGATCATCACGGCGCTGTACTTCCAGTTCGTCCCGCAGAGCGGCGTCTGATGAGCACCCTGACTGAGGTTGGTTCAGCGTTCGCCAAGTCGCAGCGCCTGCGCGTGGAGACGTGGGGCGACCAGCTGCTGTTCTACGTCAAGGCACTGGCCTGGACGCCACGGGTGCTGGTCAGCTACCGCAAGGAGACCGCGATCATCCTGGCGGAGGTGGTCTTCGGAGTCGGTGCGCTGTCGGTGATCGCCGGCACCGTCGGCGTGATCGCCTTCCTGGCCTTCTTCGCCGGCACCGAGGTCGGTCTGCAGGGCTATGCGTCGCTGAGCCAGATCGGGGTCGCGAAGTTCACCGCGTTCATCTCGGCCTACTTCAACACCCGGGAGGTGGCGCCGCTGGTCGCCGCCATCGCGCTGGCAGCCACGGTCGGCTGCGGGTACACCGCTCGTCTCGGCGCGATGCGGATCAACGAGGAGATCGACGCCCTCGAGGTGATGGCGGTGCCCTCGCTGCCGTTCCTGGTGACCACCCGGATGATCGCCGGCTTCATCGCGGTGATCCCGCTCTACACGGTGGCGCTCCTGGCGTCCTATCTCTCGCCACGGCTGATCACGACAATGATCTATGGCGAGTCCGCGGGCACCTACGACCACTACTTCCTGCAATTCCTGCCACCGATCGACATGTTGTGGTCGTTCGGCAAGCTGATCGTCCTGGCCGTCGCGATCATCCTGATCCACTGCTACTACGGCTTCACCGCCAGCGGCGGCCCCGCCGGAGTGGGCGTGGCCGTCGGTCGCGCGATCCGTACGTCGATCGTCTTCGTGGTCGTCGCCGACTTCTTCCTGACCTTCGCGATCTGGGGATCGACGACGACCGTGCGGATCACGGGGTAGCCGGATGCTGGTCAATGTCTTCCACGACTCCCCTTGGGAGCATCGCCGATTGCAGCTGGCCGGTGTGGTCCTGATCGTCACCATGGCGCTGCTGGTCGGCCTGTCGATCGCGATCTACAACAAGAAGTTCACCAACTTCACGACCGTCACGGTGAAGGCCGAACGCGCCGGTCTGCAGCTGGCCAAGTTCGGTGACGTCCGGATGCACGGCGCCCTCGTGGGGCGCGTCGCGAGCATCAAGAGTGACGGCAAGCAGGCGGTCATCACGCTGTCGTTGAGTCCCGATGCGGCACGAACCATCCCCGACGACGTCAGCGTGCGCATCCTGCCCACGACGCTGTTCGGGCAGAACTTCCTCGAGCTCGTGCCGCCCGATCCCGGGACGTCGGCGGGTCCACTCAAGGACGGTCTTGTCATCCCCGCGAACCGCGTGGAGACGAACGTCGAGCTGCAGCAAATCCTCGCGGACCTGTACCCGCTCCTGCGGTCCGTGCGCCCTGCCGACCTGAACGCCACGCTCTACGCGGTCGCCCACGCCCTGCAGGGCAACGGAGACCAGCTCGGTGACACGCTGGTGTCCTTGGAGGACTACCTGTCCCGGATGAACAACGAGCTGCCGAGGCTGCGCAAGGACCTGACGTTGCTCTCGGAGGTGTCGAGAACCTACGAGCTGGCGGCACCCGACCTCATCAAGGTGCTGAAGAACGCGACGGTGACCGCGCGCACCATCACCCAGAAGAAGGGCGACCTCGCCCGGGCGCTCAGCAGTCTCACCGGCCTGGCCCGCACCTCGAGGGTCACCCTGAACGAGAACGAGAACCGGCTGATCAGGCAGGCGCGCTCGGCACGACCGCTGCTGGCTCTGCTGGACACCTACTCACCCGAGATCCCCTGCCTGCTCATCGGGCTCGACCGCCAGATCCCGAACTCCCAGGCCGTCTTCTCGGACGACATCATCCATCAGACCCTCGAGCTCGGTGCACCGCAGCGGACCGCCTACACCGCGGCGGACGCGCCGGTGTTCGGCGAGGGCGGTCACGGCCCGTGGTGCCTCGGTCTGCCGGACGACTACGACAAGCCCGCACCCTTCATTCCCTTGAAAGACGGAACCCTCAAGGACGAGCCGGACGGGGGCATCCAGTGAGCACCCCAGAAAACCGCTCGCCGCTCGCCGTGGCCGATGACCTTTCCGTCGCGACGGGCTCGCGCTTTCCCGGGGACCCCGCATGAACCGCCGCGACGTCTCGTTCATGCTGGACGCGATCCGGCTCGGCATCTTCATCGTGGTCGCGCTCCTGGTGACCGGCCTTCTGGTCGTCATCATGGGCGGCATCGGTCTCGGTTCCCAGCGGGAGTACAAGGCTGAGTTCAGCAGCGCCTCCGAGCTCGCGAAGGGCAACCAGGTCCGGATCGCCGGCGTCGTGGTCGGCAAGGTCACGGATGTCGAGCTCTACAAACGCGACCACGCGATGGTGACCTTCAAGATCGATGAGAAGGTCCCGCTCACCCGGGAGTCACGCGCGAACATCCGGTTCCTCAACCTCATCGGCGATCGATACATGTCGCTGTCGGAGGGCAAGCCGGGGGCACAACGGCTTCAGGAAGGGGCCACCCTCCCGCTCGACCGCACCACGCCGGCGCTCAACCTCACCGCCCTGTTCAACGGGTTCCAGCCGCTGTTCGCCGCCTTGAATCCCGAAGACGTCAACAAGCTGTCCCTCAACCTCGTCCGTGTCCTCCAGGGGGAGTCAGGCACGGTGCAGGAGCTGCTCGCCAACACCGCCTCGGTCACCAACACGCTGGCCGACCGCGACCAGCTCATCGGCGAGGTGATCACGAACCTGACCGCCTTGATGACGACCGTCGACGACCACCATCAGGAGCTCAATGAACTGATCACGAGCATGCGCGGGTGGTTCGGAGACCTGGCCAAGGACCGGAAGGTGATCGGTGCGTCTCTTGGGAACATCTCCGAGGTCACCGAAGAGGTCGCCAGGCTGCTGACCAGGGCCCGGCCCCTGCTGAAGGAAGACGTCGCCCAGCTGCGTCGCCTGTTCACGATCCTCGCCAAGCCGGAGAACAAGGCCTACCTCGACCGGACGCTCGACACGCTCCCGGGGATGCTCTCCAAGCAGACCCGCATCGGCGTGTTCGGCTCCTGGTACAACTACTATCTCTGTCAGTTCGAGTTCGGCATCATCCTGCCCAGCATCATCATGGACGCGCTGCCGGGGCCGGTGCGAGACGCGCTGGCCAACACCACGATTCACAGCAGCGCAGACAGGTGTCAGGCCTGATGGCGCGCCGAAGTGATGCCAAGGTCCTGCGGATGGGTGCCATCTCGCTGGTCCTGCTGCTGCTCGTGATGGCGGCATCGTTCAACCTGCAGAAGTTCCCGGGATTCCGTGGCACGACCTATCGCGCCGAGCTGACTGACGCCAGCGGTCTGCGCACCGGCAGTGAGGTTCAGGTCGCCGGTATTCGTGTCGGCCGGGTGAACGACCTGCGGATCGGTCCCGAGAGAGTGATCGCCGAGTTCGACGTCAAGAAGGACGCCACCCTGGGCCGATCGACCCGTGCCAGCGTCGAGGTGAAGAGCCTGCTGGGGGAGAAGTTCCTGAACATCACCCCGAAGGGCAGCGGATCCCTGGCGGATGGCGCCACGATCCCGCTGTCGCGCACGGACGTCACCTTCGACATCGTGGGAACACTCGGCACGCTGACCACGCAGACCGAGGAGACCGACAAGGACAACCTCACCCAGGCGCTCAACGCGCTGGCCGAGACCATCGACGCCGCCGCGCCCGAGGTCCGTTCCAGCTTCACCGGCCTGTCTCGCCTCTCCACGACGATCGCGACCCGCGACGAAGAGATCACGAAGCTGCTGCAGAAGTCGAAGAGCGTCACGGGCCTGCTCAACGACCGCAAGGGCGACCTCGTGCAGATCCTGGACCGGGCCAACCTGGTTCTGCAGGAGCTGCAGCGGCGCAAGGCAGCGATCCATTCACTCCTGGTCAATGCCAACAAGCTGGCCGTCCAGCTCGAGGGCACGGTCAAGGACAACCGCGCGCAGCTGCGCCCCACGCTCGACAAGCTGGAGAACGTGCTGAGCTTCCTGCACGCGCGGGAGGACCAGATCGAGACCTTGATCCGCAACTACGGGCCGTACGTCAACATCCTCGGCAACATCATCGGCACCGGCCCGTGGTTCGACGCTTACGTCCCCAACATCACCGGTGTGTTCACCGGTGAGTTCACCCCGGGACCGTTGCCATGACGGGCTGGAGCAGGAGGACCCAGATGCTGGCGGCGGCGATCCCCGTCGCGCTGCTGCTGGTCGCCTTCCTCGTCTTCCCCCGCGACGGGGATCGGACTGTCACGGCGCACTTCGATCGTGCCGTCGCGGTCTACCCCGGAACAGACCTCAGGGTGATGGGCGTGCAGGTCGGCGAGGTGACCTCGGTCGTTCCGGACGGGAACAGCGTCCGCGTGGAGATGACCTACGAGGACAAGTACAAGCTGCCGGCGGGCGCCAGTGCCGCCGTGGTGACGCCCACGCTCGTGGCTGACCGCTATGTCCAGGTGTTCCCCGCGTACGGCAAGGGTGCCGTGATGCCCGACGGCGGCGACATCCCGCTCGCACGCACGCAGACGCCGATCGAGCTCGACCGGATGTTCAAGGCCCTCGACGATCTCTCGGTGACCCTCGGCCCGAAGGCCGGCTCGACCGACGGCGCGCTGGACAACCTGCTCACGGCGGGCACGAAAGCCCTGGACGGCAACGGTGAGCTCGGCTCCAAGACCATCCGCAACCTGTCGGCGGCGGCCGAGACGTTCGCCAACAACCGTGGTCCGCTCTTCGACAACGTCCGCTCGCTCGCCGAGATCACCGACACCCTGGCGGCGAACGACGCCACCGTCGAGGCTTTCCTCGAGCACCTCACCTCGGTGTCGGGCCAGCTCGAGGGCGAGCGCGAAGAGCTCCGCACCGTGCTCGCCTCCCTGGCACGGGTGCTGGGCATCGTGAAGGGCTTCGTGCGCGAGAATCGTGAGGCCCTGGGCACGGACATCGAGCTGCTGGCCAGCCTGCTCGAGCGGGTCGACAACCAGAAGGACAACCTCGGACTGGTGGTCCAGAAGGGCTCGAGCGCCCTGAGCAACCTCGCCATCGCCTTCGAGTCCGGCACGGGTACCTACGGCTCACGGATCCAGGTCCTGCCGGACATCACGTTCCTCCTGTGCGAGACCCTGGCGAGGCCACCGGTCAACGCTCCTCCGGTGGTCTGCAACGCCCTCAAGGCGCTGCTCAAGCCCGTGCTCGGCGCACAATCGGCCAACGCAGCCGCCGCAGACGCTCCGGAAGAATCCGCGAAGGCCCCGACCGGGCCGGAGACCATCCCGGAAGTGGTGCCCAACGACCTGAAGGACGGCTTGCCCTCCCTGTTCGACCTGCTCGGGGGTGGCAAGAAATGACCTCGCTGCGCATGAAACGTCGCGTCGTGGCCGCGATGGCCCTCGCGCTCCTGCTGAGCGGGTGCTCCTCGTTCGACGGCGTCTACGATCTGCCCCTTCCCGGCAACAAGGTGAGCAAGGACGACGGCTTCCTCGTCAGTGCCGACTTCGCCGACGCACTCAACGTCGTCCCGCGCTCGTCGGTGATGGTGGCCGACGTCCCGATCGGACAGGTCGAGGAGGTCACCAGGGTCGGATGGCACGCGCGAGTGACGATGCGCATCCGCAAGGACGTCAAGCTCCCCGACGATGCCGAGGCGACGATCCGTCAGACCAGCTTGCTCGGCGAGAAGTTCGTGGCCTTGGCCCCGCCGTCGTCGCCGGATTCGGGTGATGCCTCCGCTGGAAGTGGGCGGCTCGGCGCCGGCGACGTGATCCCGATGGACCGGACCGGCCGCAATCCGGAGGTCGAGGAGGTCCTCGGTGCGTTGTCGTTCCTGCTGAGTGGCGGTGGCATCGGGCAGCTCCAGACCATCACGTTCGAGCTGAACGAGATGATGGAGGGCCGCACCGGCAAGATCCGCGACGTCCTCGGCCGGGTGAACACCCTGGTCAAGACCCTGGACTCGCAAAAGGGTGAGATCGTGCAGGCGATGAAGTCGATCAACGGGCTGAGCAAGACGCTCGTCGCCGAGAAGAAGACCATCGGCGAGGCGCTCGACGCGGCGGGACCCGCGATCAAGGTGCTGCGGCAGCAGCATGACGAGCTGGTCGACATGCTCGTCGAGCTCGACAAGCTCGGCGTGGTCGGTACCCGCGTGGTCCGCAAGATCAAGGACGACCTCATCGCCGAGCTGCGTCACCTGGAGCCCGTGCTCCGCAACGTCGCCGACGCCGGCAACGAGCAGTCGTCGGCACCGGACTGCCCCGGCTGCGAGACGCTCGTCCCGGGCCTCGTCGCGGCAGCCGGCTACCCGTTCCCGGTCGACGCCGGCGACACCGTCCACGGCGACTTCGCGAACGTCATCTTCAAGATGCAGATCAAGCTCACGCCGATCAGCGAGGGCGGGCTGTTGCCGACGTCGCTCCAGGACATCGAGACGCTGTGCCGCTCGACACCACTCGCCCCGATCTGCTCTTCAATCGGCGACACGGCCGCTCAGATCTGCGCGTTGGTCCCTTCATTGCCGCTGTGCGCCGAGACGGGCAACCTGGTGGCGGATGCCCCCCTCGGCGGGGCTCAGCAGCCCGAATCCGCCTCGCCGACCTTGCCCATCCCGCCCGACCTCCTGAAGCCCCCTGAGCAGCCCGGCGCAGGCGGCGGCGGATCGGGTGGGTCCTTCGTCGACAAGCTCTTCGGCGGCCTTCTCGGTGGAGGTGGGCGATGAGGCGCGGGATCAAGGTCAGGCTGCTCGCCTTCGTGCTCCTGAGCGCGTTGGGCATGGTGTACGTCGGTGCGTCGTACCTCGGCTTCGTCGACCGGGTGCTCGGACGCGGCTACACCGTGCACGTCCTCCTTCCGCAGTCGGGCGGCCTCTTCACCGGGAGTGAAGTCACCTATCGCGGCGTCAAGGTCGGCGAAGTGTCGAGCATGACCGTCAAGGACAAGGGCCTGAAGGTCGACGTCGCGCTCGAGGAAGACGTCCGGGTGCCGAAGGCCTCGCCCGTGTACGTCCACAACCTCAGCGCCGTGGGGGAGCAGTACCTCTCCTTCGAGCCGGCGTCGAAGCAGGGACCGATGCTGCAGGCCGGCGACACCTTGCGTGGCACGAAGGACAGCCTCCCTCTGGGCGAGGAAGTGCTGATGCAAGACCTGAGCCGGTTCGTCTTGAGCGTGAACGGGTCGGAGCTGAACACGGTCGTCAACGAGCTGGGCATCATGTTCCGCGACAACGCCTCGCCCCTGCGCTCGATGGTCGACAGCACGCAGGCGTTCATCGAAGCGGCCAGGGCCAACGAGTCGCCGACGGTCGACCTGCTGCACAACGCCCAGACCGTGTTGCAGACCCAGGCCGACAACTCCGCCAACATCCGCTCTCTCTCCAACGACCTCGCGGCACTCACCGGCACGGTGGCCGCCTCGGACGACAAGATCCGGCGCATCCTCAACCAGGCCGGTCCCGCAGCGGACGAGCTGGTACGCCTGGTCCGCGACCTTCGCCGGCTGCTGCCGAAGCTGCTTCCCCCGCTGATCAGCATCTCCGAGCTCCTGGACGCCCGGCTGCCCGCGCTCGAACAGCTTCTCGTCACGTTCCCACGCCTGGTGTCGGCCGGACCCTCGGCGCTCCTGTCGGAGGGCGATGCGAGGTACGGACGCGTCAACCTGAACCTGAACCAGACACCCCCACCCTGCACGGACGGGTACCTCCCACCCGGACAGTGGCGGGCATCGACGGAGCTCGAGCCGGCGACATCACCGCCGCTCCCGTCCGATGAGACCTTCGACCCGTACTTCCCTGCCGAGTGCAAGTCGGACCCGCCGGTCAACATGCGGGGGACGAAGTACGCGCCAGATCCCATCGGCTTCGACAGCGGCTCGGGCGACGATGACTGACCGCCGATCCTTGATCAACATCGCCCTCGCCGTGATTCTCGTGGCGCTGCTGGGCTGGCTGGTGCTCTTCGCCGTGCGGGGAGCCGTGGCAGCGCCCGGAAGCACGGCGGCCGAGACGCGAGCGCAGGAGCACTCCGAGATCAGGCGAGCGGCACGTGCGGAGGCGCTGGCGTTCCTGACGATCGACCACAGAAAGATGGACCAGCTGACCGAGCAGGTGCTCGACGGCGCCACCGGAGACTTCAAGAAGCAGTACCAGGCGTCCCTGAAGGCACTGAAGGACTCCGCAACCAGCCAGGAGTCCATCTCCACGGGCCGCGTGAACGAAATCGGGCTGAGCGAGGTCGACGCCGACTCCGCGACCGTCTTCGTGGCGGCGGGCAGCAAGGTGAAGAACAAGGGAACGAAGGGCGAGGTCGAGGACCGGTCCTGGCGGATCAAGCTGACCATGGCCAAGGAGGACAGCCGCTGGCTGGTCTCCCAGCTCGAGTTCGTGGGCTGAGCCGTGGCGAGACTGAAGCGTGACGAGCGGGTCTGTCCCTACTGTGCGGAGACCATCAAGGCTGCCGCGACCAAGTGCCGATACTGCCAGTCGGAGCTGACTCCGGTCGTCGAGACCGAACCAGAGGCCCCGCCCGCGAAACAGCCCGAGCCCCAGCCGGTGACGGAGTCCGCGACCGAGCCCGAGGCGCCGCCCGAGCCGGCCTCGGCCGACGCGAGGACTCCAGACGCGTCAGGGCAGGCCGCGGTGAGCTTCCAGGCCGGCCTGGCCTTCGTTCAGAGACGGCTGACGCTGGTGCTGGCCGTTCTCGTCGTCCTCGCTGCCACGGCGGTCGGCGTCTCCTGGTACAGCGCGGAACAAGGGTCGTCCGCGGTGGCTCCGAACGGTGCCCTCGTCGGCGACGACGCCCGCACCCAGGTCCTGGTCGCCGCCGCGGACCTGACCCAGCGCACGTTGTCCTACGACTACAAGACGTTGGCGAACGACATGGAAGTCGCTCGCGCCCGGATGACGCCCTCCTTCCTGAAGGAGTACAACGGCACGATGGCGCAGGTCCGGCCGAACACCGAGAAGAACAAGATCGTGCTCGAGGCGGTCGTCGTGTCGTCGGCGATCATCAAGGCGACCGAGCACCGGGCGACCGTGCTGGTGTTCGTGAACCAGACGACCACCGCAGGCGAGGGCAAGGACCGGAACCAGCAGCTGAGCCGGAACAGCCTGGTGGTCACCCTGGCCAGGGGCGAGGGTGACTGGGACATGTCCAAACTCACGGCGCTGGGCTAGACTAGAACACGTTCTACTATTGACCGTCTCGAAGCCCGGAGATTTGGAGAGCAACCATGGCCAGGGTTGAAGCCGACTACGACCTCTGCGAGTCGAACGCGTTGTGTGAGGGCGTGGCCCCGGACGTGTTCCGCCTCGACGACAACGACGACCTCCAGATCGACGACCCGACCGTGACCGACGAGAACCGCCCCCGAGTGGATCAGGCCGTCGCGTCCTGTCCCAAGGCGGCCCTTCGCATCGTGGAAGACGCATGAGCGATACCTCCCTCGACGGCCGAGTGGCCGTCGTCACCGGTGCGGGTGCGGGGCTCGGACGAGCCGAGGCACTCGCCGTGGCCCGTGCAGGCGCCCGCGTGGTGCTCAACGACCTGCCCGGAGCCGCCGAGGAGACCGCGGCCGAGATCAAGGCACTGGGCGCCGAAGTGGTCGTCGCTCCCGGTGACGTCGGGGAACGGGCCACTGCCGACCTGATCATGCAGACCGCCCTGGAGTCCTTCGGCTCGCTGGACATCGTCGTCAACAACGCTGGCATCACCCGCGACCGAATGCTGTTCAACATGTCCGACGAGGAGTTCGACCAGGTCGTGCGGATTCACCTCCGCGGCCACTTCCTGCTCTCCCGCAACGCCGCGGCTCACTGGAAGCAGGCCGCGAAGGAGTCCGGCGAGCCGGTCGATGCCAGCGTCATCAACACCGCCTCCGAGGCGTTCCTCACCGGATCACCCGGCCAGGCCAACTACTCAGCTGCGAAGGGCGGCATCACCGCGCTGACCCTGTCGACCGCGCGAGGCCTGTCCCGCATCGGTGTGCGGGCGAATGCCATCTGCCCGCGCGCTCGCACCGCCATGACCGCCGATGTCTTCGGTGCCCCAGATGCTGACACAGCGTCCGGCAAGACCGTCGACCCCTACAGTCCCGACCACGTGGCACCGCTGGTCGCCTACCTCGCGTCACCCGCCGCCAGCCGCATCAGCGGTCAGGTGTTCGTCGTCTACGGGGGGATGGTGGCGCTCCTGGCCGCACCCGTCGTCGAGGAGCGCTTCGACACCGAGTCCGACATCTGGTCGGCCGAGGAGCTCGACAGGACGCTCGGCGGCTTCTTTGCCGGCCGCGACCCGGACGTCTCGTTCGCGGCCGACTCGATCCTCAAGCTCTAGACACCCACCCCCACACGGAGGAGAACGATGTCCCGTCTCAAGGACAAGCACGCCATCATCACCGGTGGCGCCCAGGGTCAGGGCGCTGCCATCGCGCGCGCCTTCGTGGGGGAGGGCGCCAGGCTGACCATCGCCGACGTGGCCGACGACGCCGGTTCCGAGCTGGCCGACGAGCTGGGCGACGCGGCGCACTTCAGCCATCACGACGTGAGCGATCCGGAGTCCTGGGACCGGCTCGTGAGTGAGGCCGAGGAGCGACTCGGTGCGCCGGTGAACGTCCTCGTCAACAATGCCGGCATCCTGCGGTTCGGCGAGGTCGACACGATGCCTCTGGAGGACTTCGACCTGCTCATCAACGTCAACCTGCGCGGGTGCTTCCTCGGCATGCGTGCCGTTGCACCCTCGATGAAGCAGAACCGGCAGGGGTCGATCATCAACTGCTCCTCCGTGGAGGGGCTCGCGGGCATGGCGTCCTTGTCGGCGTACACCGCGACCAAGTTCGCGATCCGCGGCATGTCGAAGGCCGCAGCGGTCGAGCTCGGCGCGTACAACGTCCGCGTCAACTCGGTGCACCCGGGGATGATCGACACCCCGATGACCCGGGTTCACGGTGGCGACCTCGCGATGCAGTACGGAGCCTCGAGGGTCCCGCTGGAACGAGTGGGAACGCCCGAGGACGTCGCGCCGTTGTACGTGTACCTCGCGAGTGACGAGAGTGGCTACACGACCGGAGGTGAGTTCGCGGTCGACGGTGGTGTCACGGCCACCCACTCCTTCTACCCCGGAAACAGCGGCGGCGGCGGCATCGCCGTCCCCTGACGTGGTGAAGGCCTCATCCCAAAAGCCGTGTCGGGGGCACGTGGCCCAAGGATGATAGAACCAGTTCCACTGCTCAAGCTCTACCGATTCACGGGGAAAGGCGGCACGTGCGCATCGCACTCATGTCCTACCGCAGCAAGCCACACTGTGGCGGTCAGGGCGTCTACGTCCGCCATCTCAGCCGTGAGCTGGTGGCACTCGGTCACACCGTCGAGGTCTTCTCCGGTCAGCCGTACCCGGAGCTGGACGCGGGGGTCACCCTGACCAAGGTCCCGTCCCTGGACCTCTACCGCGAACCCGACCCGTTCCGCACGCCCAAGCCGAAGGAGTTCCGCGACCTCATCGATGTCGAGGAGGTCCTGACGATGTGGACGGCAGGGTTTCCCGAGCCCAGGACGTTCTCGGAGCGCGTCGCGCGCCTGATGAAGGGTCGCCGGGGCGACTTCGACATCGTCCACGACAACCAGACGCTCGGTGACGGCATGCTCGACATCGCCGAACAGGGCTTCCCGCTGATCGCCACCATCCATCACCCGATCACCTTCGACCGCCGCATCGACATCGCGAACGCGAGGTCCCGTCGCAAGAAGCTCGTCCTCCGTCGCTGGTATGGATTCCTGCGGATGCAGAAGAAGGTGGCCCGCCGGCTGCCGAAGATCCTCACCGTCTCCGAGTCGAGCCGGCGCGACATCGTCACCGACTTCGGCGTGGACCCGTCGCGCCTGGAGGTCATCACCCTCGGTGTCGACGACGTGTTCGTCCCGCCCACCGCTCCGCGGGTTCCCGGCCGGATCGTCGCGATGGCGAGTGCGGACGCGCCCATGAAGGGCATCGGCACGCTGCTCGAGGCGTTCGCCAAGCTGCGCACCGAGCGCGACGTCGAGCTGGTCCTGATCACCAAGCCGGGAAAACGCACCACCCGGCTCATCGACGATCTGGGCATCGCCGACGACGTCCGGTTCGTCAATGGCATCAGCGAGTCCGAGCTCGTCGACGTGATGGGTTCGGCCGAGGTCGCCTGCGTCCCGTCGCTGTACGAAGGGTTCTCGCTCCCGACCGCGGAGCTGATGGCGTGTGCCACCCCGTTGGTCGTCAGCCGGGCCGGCGCGATTCCCGAGGTCGTCGGCGACGACGGTGCCTGCGCGACGATGGTGACTCCCGGTGACGTCGGCGAGCTCGAGGCCGCGATCGAGGAGCTCCTGGACGATCCGAAGCGCCGCGAGGCCATGGGCCGCGCCGGCCGTGAACGAGTGCTGGACACGTTCAGCTGGGCTGCGGTGGCGAAGGCAACCGCCGCCGCGTACGAAGAGGTGATCGCTGAGCATGCTGACCGTTGACTTCCACCGGCTCGGGCTGAAGCCCGGCGAGCGGGTCATCGACATGGCCTGCGGCGCCGGACGGCACGCGTTCGAGATGTACCGCCGTGGCGCCGACGTCATCGCGTTCGACCAGGACGCCGACGAGCTCGCCGGAGTGCTGGAGATCTTCGGCGCCATGAAGGAGAACGGCGAGGTGCCGGTTGGCGCGTCCGCCGACATCAAGGAGGGCGACGCACTCGCCCTTCCGTTCGCCGACGGCGAGTTCGACCGGGTGGTCGCGTCCGAGGTGCTCGAGCACATCCCAGCCGACATCCAGGCCATCGACGAGCTGGTGCGGGTCCTTCGCCCGGGAGGAACCATGGCCGTCACCGTGCCCCGCTGGCTGCCGGAGATCATCTGCTGGAAGCTCTCCGAGGATTACCACAACAACCCGGGCGGCCACATCCGGATCTACTCCGACAAGGAGCTGATCGGCAAGCTCCAGAACGCCGGCCTGGAGTTCGAGGGCATCGACTACGCGCACGCTCTTCACTCGCCCTACTGGTGGCTCAAGTGCGCGGTCGGCGTGAAGAACGACGACCATCCGCTCGTGAAGGCGTACCACCAGGTGCTGGTCTGGGACATCATGAAGACGCGCGGCTACAGCACGGTCACCCGCCTGGCCGAACGGGCCCTGAACCCGCTCATCGGCAAGAGCATGGTGGTGTATCTCCGCAAGCCGGACGTGTCGTGATGAGCCCCGAGCAGATCGCCGAGTCCGCGGCCAGCATCGCCGCGATGCAGGAGCCGGACGGGGCGATCCCGTGGTCGCCGGGCGAGCACACCGACGCGTGGAACCACGTCGAAGGTGCCATGGCGCTCGTGGTCGGCGGCCAGCTGGACGCTGCTGCTGCGGCGTTCGAATGGTGCGTGCGCACCCAGCGACCCGACGGTTCCTGGCCCATGAGGATCGTCGTCGGCGAGGTCGAGGACGCCAGCACCGAGACGAACATGGCGGCCTACATCGCCGTCGGGGTGCTGCACCACTGGAGGATCCGGCAGGACCGGGCGTTCGTCGAGCACATGTGGCCGGTGGTCCGACGCGCGCTGGACCTGGTCGTCAGTCTGCAGCTGCCGTTCGGCGGCATCGCCTGGTCGCGCGAGTGGGACGCCGACGGTCCCGCGAGGATCAACAGCGAGGCCTTGCTGGCGGGCAGCTCGAGCATCTACCAGGCGCTGCGGTGTGGGGTCGCTCTCGCCGACCTGATGGACGAGCCGCAGCCGGAGTGGGAGCTGGCCGGTGGCCGGCTCGGGCACGCACTCCGGGAGCACCGCGACCAGTTCCTCGACAAGTCGACCTTCTCGATGGACTGGTACTACCCGGTGCTCGGCGGTGCCGTGCGCGGACCTGCGGCCGACGCGATGATGGCCTCGCTGTGGGACACCTTCGTCGTCGACGGGCTCGGCATTCGCTGCGTCAGCACGAACCCCTGGGTCACCGGCGCGGAGACCTGCGAGTTGGTGATGGCGCTGGCGGCGATCGGTGACGTCCGTGCCTCGAAGCTCTTCGCGGACATGCAGCACCTGCGCACCGACGACGGCAAGTACTGGACCGGATTCGTCTTTCCGGAGAACGTGAACTGGCCGGTGGAGCAGACGACCTACACCGCGGCCGCAGTGATCCTCGCGTGGGACGTGCTGACCGGCACGACACCGGGCGCCGGGGTGATGACCGGCCACGAGATCGGCGTGGAGTTCGACGAGCTGGCGCTCGAGTGCGACTGCGCTGATCTCGTCTCGGTGGTTGAGTAGCCCCGCGAGCGCCAGCGAGTGGGGCGAATCGAAACCACGTCCTGGCGACCGGCGGCGGTTGGTGGTTTCGATACGGCCCTCGTTCCTCGGGCCTGCTCAACCACCGAGGGCTCATCCGACCGGTTCGCCGGCGTCGCCCCGCGTACGCGTGAGCGCCCGCATCGACCCCACCGTCTCGCCGGGTTCGAAGCACCCCGAGCCGACCGCTCGCTGCCACACGTGGAACGGGGCCTGGCCGCCGTCCTCCGGTCGCTCGAAGACGTCGTGGATCACCAACGCGCCACCGGCCATCACCCAGCGGGCGAACCCGGAGTAGTCGTTCTGGGCATGCTCCTCGGCATGTCCGCCGTCGATGAACAGCAGGCTGACCGGGGTGTTCCACCACGCGGCCACGCTGGTCGAGCGACCTATGACGGCAGTCACCTGGTCTTCCAGACCGGCCTGCGAGAGCGTCTTGCGGAAGACCGGGAGGGTGTCCATGAGGCCGGTCTCGTCGTCGACGAGCGACGCGTCGTGGTGCTCCCAGCCGGCCTGGTTCTCCTCGGAGCCACGGTGGTGGTCGACGGTGAGCACCGATCCGCCGACGTCGCGTGCGGCCGCGCCGAGGTAGATGGCGGACTTGCCGCAGTAGGTGCCGATCTCCAACGCGGGACCGTGGGGGAGTCGCTCACGCGCGATCGTGTGCAGGAACGCGCCCTCGTCCTCGGGCATGAAGCCCTTGGCCGCGAGGGCGTGGGCGAGCAGGTCCGCGGGCATTCCCGGAGTCGACCCTGTGTTCATGAGGGACACTCTGCCTGCTCGACGGGTGATGACACCGGGGGCACCACCAGGGGAGCGTGCGGGACCGAACGGGTGGGAACCCCGATGCGGTCCGAGGCCGACCTGCCGCACCTTGTCGGTGTACGCACCGACAACCCAGGAGGATGTCATGACTCGGGCGATCACCTCCGTCCAGCAGTGGATCACTCGACGCGTGGCACGGCGCGCGCTGGCATCCGTCGACGTGTCCCACCTGAGCGGCCATCCGGCCACGATGCCGCTCCGGCGAGACGGGCTCGACCCGGTCGCTGAGCTCGGTGAACGACGACGGGAGGCGCCCGTCACCCAGCTCACGCGCGTGCTCGGCACCACGGTGTGGCTCGTCGCCGGCTACGACGAGGCCAGGAGCGTGCTCGCGGACCACAAGAGCTTCAGCAACGACATCCGCCCGCTCGTCGGGAGGGCCGACGCCACCGGCCCGGACGCCATCGGCGGGCTCGGGTCCACCGACGCCCCTGACCACACCAAGCTGCGCAAGATCCTCACCCCCGAGTTCACGATGCGGCGTCTGCGTGAGCTGGAGCCCCGCATCACCCAGATCGTCGACGAGCAGCTCGACGTCGTCGAGTCCGTCGGCCCGGGCGCGGATCTCGTGCAGCATTTCGCCTTCCCGGTCCCGTTCCGGGTCATCTGCGAGCTCCTCGGCCTGCCCCAGGGGGACCGCGAACGATTCCGGGAGATCGGCCATGCCCGGTTCGACGCAACCGCCGGAATCGGTGGCCTGTTCGGCGCGATGTCCGACTCCCGGGAATTCCTCATCGACGCAGTCGCGAGGCAACGCCACGCGCCCGGTGACGGTCTGATCGGGTCGATCCTCAAGGACCATGGCGACGACCTCAGCGACGTGGAGCTCGGCGGGCTCGCGGACGGCGTGTTCACCGGCGGGTTCGAGACCTCGGCCAGCATGCTCGCCCTGGGCGCGGTGACGCTGCTCCAACATCCGGAGTCCTTCGCGCGGCTGCGCGACGACAACGAGTCGATCGACCCGATCATCGACGAGCTGCTGAGATACCTCACCGTCGTCCAGGTCGCGTTTCCGCGCATCGCGCGACACGACATGACCCTCCACGGCGCCCCCGTCAGAGCCGGTGACGTCGTGCTGTGCTCGCTGAGCGGCGCCAATCGCGACCCGGCGTTCGGGCACGACGCCGACTCATTTGATCCCTCGCGAAGTCCGCACCGCCATCTGGCGTTCGGACACGGGCTGCACCGGTGCGTGGGCTCCGAGCTTGGGCGGATGGAGCTGAGGATCGCGCTTCGTGGCCTGTCTCGTCGATTTCCGGACCTGGCGCTCGCCGTCGAGCCGTCCGAGCTGGCCTTCCACGATCTGTCGATCGTCCATGGCATCGGTTCGCTGCCGGTCACGTTCGGCCCGGCCGGCAGCGCCGTCGCCGGACTCGCGAGCTCCGCCAGAGGCTGAGATGAACGAGCCCACCGTCATCGCCGCCTCACTCGTGGCGTTCGCATCAGCGAGCGGCTTTGCCTTGTCGACGTCGCTGCAGCATCGCACCGCCGGACAAGCGCCGGCGTCGGTCCATGACTCGTTCGGGGTGCTCCGGTTCGTCATGACGAAACCGGCATGGCTGCTCGGCATCAGCATCGGCGCCGTGGCCTTCGTCCTGCACGCGACCGCGTTGAAGCTGGGAGCCATCGCGCTGGTGCAGCCGATCATGATCACCGGCGTGGTGCTGGCCGTGCCGGTGCGCACCGCGTTGGACCGGTCGCTTCCCTCCGGGCGTGAGCTGCGATCAGTGCTCATCACGGCAGTGGGCCTGTCGACGTTTCTGGTGATGGCCAACCCGGTGCCGAGCCAGGATCCACCGGATCGGCAGGCCGCGCTGATCGGGACGCTGCTGTGCTTCGGATCGCTGCTCTGGTGAGTGCGATCGGAGCACGTACCCGTCGCCCACGCCCGCACGCGATGCTGCTCGGCATCTCGGCCGGCATCCTGTTCGGGCTGGTGGCCGCGCTCATCAAGCTCGTCGTCGGCGAGCTCGGGCGCCCTGCTGACGTGCTGACGTCGTGGCCGCTGTGGGCCCTGGTCGGCGCAGGTGTCACCGGCATGGCCATCAACCAGCGCGCCTACCAGCTGGCGCCGCTGTCGATGTCGATGCCGGTGCTGAACATCGTCGACGTCCTCGTCGCCATCGGGCTCGGGGCATGGGCCTTCGGCGAAGCTCCGGCGCACAGTCCGCTGGCCCTCGTGATCCAGGCCGTCGCGCTGGCCTGCATGGCGGTCGGCCTGCATCAGATCGCCCAGACTCACAAGACGCGGTCCCACCACGAGGAGGCCGTCGCATGACTGTCCTCGCCGCCGGGTTCCTCGGCCTCATGACCGGCTTGCACACCGCCACGTGGGGTGCGTACAAGGACTCACCGTTCGAGGGATTCAAGTGGGCCAGCTTCCTGCGCAGCGTCGTCCTCGGATCTGGCATCGCGGTCGGCATCGCCCTCGCCACGACCTGGGAGGACGATCTGCACCCACTCGTACTGGTGGGCCTGTTCTACACCGGAGAGCGACTTGCCACGGAGTGGTGGAAGACGATCGTCCGCAACGACGACCAGACCGCGTACACGATCCCCATGCGGCTCGGCTATCGCGGGCTGCCGGTCGACAACCTCCTGATCCGGTACACGGTGGGCCTGTCGATCATCGTCGGTCTGGTCGTGGCGTGCGCCTGCGCTGCCGCGATGCAGCAGGCGCTGCCGTCCGAACCGGGCTGGGCGACGTTCCTCATCGGCGGCGTCGGTGGCTGGTTGACGGCGGTCGGCGGTGCCTGGAAGGACGCACCCATCGAAGGGTTCAGCCCGTGGAAGTTCATGCGCAGCCCGGTCGTCGCCACGGCCTGGGCGCTGCCACTCTCGTTCCTGGTCGACGACTGGGCCATCCTGGCGTTCTGCGCCGGCGGCTTCTCGGTGGCGAGCATCGAGACGTACAAGACCTTCTTCACCGGCGGCCGGCCCCCGGGCAAGTTCGCCACCAAGCCGGCCACGCATCGTTTGCCGCGGCTGCGTCCGTTCCTCGCGGTGCAGCACACGGGGTGCTGGGTGGCTCTGGCGGTCGTCGTGGGCTCCACGGTGTTCCCGGTGAGCGCGTCGCCGTCGGCGTTCTCGATGAACCTCTTCTGATCAGCGTCCGCATCAGGCATGGATCGAGCGCCCCCGACGAGGGATAGTCAAGATCACCGCCACTCGAGGAGAGCGCATCATGACCGTCACCTACACGTTCGACGTCTTCTCCAGCCTCGACGGCTTCGGTGCCGCCAGTGGCAACTGGACCGGGTACTGGGGCAAGCAGGGCCCTGAGCTGCTCGACCACCGCCTCGGCCAGTACGACGAGGAGCAGCGGATGGTCCTCGGCGCGAACACGTATCGGGCGTTCGTGCAGATGCTGGCCTCGAGCTCCGAGGAGTCCGAGGTGCGTGACCCATGGGTCACCCGGATGATCAATCTGCCGGCGACGGTGGTGTCGACCACGCTGGAGGATCCCCTCGACTGGCCGGACGCGACCCTCGTGAGCGGCGACGCCGTCGACGTCGTCGCCCGGCTCAAGGAGGAGTCCGAGGTGCCGCTGCGCTCGCACGGCAGCCTGTCGATGAATCGCGCGCTGATGGCCGCCGGCCTGGTCGACCGCGTTCAGGTGTCGCTCTTCCCGGTGGTCACCGGTGAAACCGGCCTGGAGCCGATCTTCCAGGACGCGGCCGACTTCGACCTCGAGCTGATCGAGAACCGGACGCTCGACGGCAACATCCAGGAGCTGGTCTACCGGCCCACCCTGCATGCCTGAGGCCGCACAGATCGACGAATCCGGATTCACCCATCCAGCGGGTTCGCGCGCAGCAACACGTTGAAGCCACACCTGCGCAGCTGGGCGAACCGACCATCGGGATTACCCCGGGCCTCGGCCGCGATGTGAGCCCGGAAGGCTCGGGTGGCACCCTCGCGCGGGTGCTCCGCGTGGACGTCGGTGAAGTACGACCGGGGGAGATCGCCGCAGCGCAGGCCGGCGAGATCGAGGCCGGCACCGGCCCCGACATAGAACCCGGCCGGCCCGTCATGCTCGACCGTGATCCCAGCCGTGGAGTGAATGCTGATCGCATCAGCGGCGGCGAGCGCGACTGCCTCGTCGAGACCCGCGTCGGCCACACAGCGCTCCGCCCTGATCGCCGAGCGAAGGACGAAATCCTCTCCCGCGACAACCTCGGCGACGCCGTAGTCGTGGAGCAGGCTGGCCACGTAGAAGATCTCTGGATCCGGCTCGTTGCCGTCGAGAGTGGCGAGAGCTGCACCGAAAGCCCAGGTGCGGTAGCCGTGACCCTTGACGTGGGTGCTCTGCTCTTCGGCCGCCTCTTCCGCCAGCCGGGTCAGCGTGCTGTCCGGAGGGCGGAAGTCGGCGAAGGCGAGGTGACGCGCGCCGGCAGGTACGCGACCAGTCGCCCGCCGCACTCGAGTGGCGACATAGTCGCCCTGGCCGCGGACGATCGCTGCGAAGAGTCTGCGGCGCTCGGCCCGGCTCAGCCGGCCACCAGACCGACGAGCCCACTCGATTCCGCCGAGCCGCGCAGGGTCCGGACTGGTCATGAGCTCTGGTTCGGGCCCTTCACGCGGGGGTCGGGACCATCACCGGATTCCGCACCCGGCATCGAGATCGAGATCGCGCCGTCGGTGTCGAGGATGGTGCCGGTGATGTAGGACGCCGCATCCGATGCGAGGAACAGGGCGCTGTCCGCGATGTCGTCATTCGTGCCCCAACGCCTCAACGGCGAAGCCTGGGTGATCCGGTCCTTCATCTCCTGGGTCGGTGAGGCGACGTTGTCCATGCCCCACGATCCCTCGATGGGCCCCGGCGAGATGCCGTTGACGCGCACGCCGTCCGGCCCCCACTCCAGAGCGAGAACCTTGATGAGCATGTTGACGCCGGCCTTGGCGGCGCACACGTGGGCCTGGAATTTCAGCGGTCTGACGGCCTCGGGCGCGGTGATGGCGATCAGCGTTGCACCGGGCTTCCGTAGCAGAGCATGGCTGGCGCGAAACACGTTGAACGTCCCGACCAGGTCGATGTCGACCACGGCCTTGAAGCCGTTGGACGACATGCCCAGGGCTGGTGCGTAGAAGTTGCCGGCCTGACCCGCGACCACGATGTCGAGCGGGCCCAGCTCTTCAGCGGCGCTCGTCAGCGCTGCCTCCATGTCGTCGTACTCGCGCACGTCCGCGCTGAAGCCTCGCACCTCGCCACCGATCGCCTCCAGCTCCGCGACAGCTGCGTCCACGCGCTCCTTGTTCCGGCTGAGCACCGCGACCTTGGCGCCCTGCTCGGCGCAGCGGCGTGCGATCGCCAGATTCATGCCGCGGGTGCCGCCCGCGACGAAGGCCACCTTGCCCGCGAGGATCCCGGTTCCAAACGTGTCTGCCATGCGAAAACTAGAACATGTTTCACTTCTGGTGTCCAGCACGAAGCGGCGTTCCTGCCCTAGCATCGCGGGCATGGCCTACTTCGTCACGGGCGCGACCGGGTTCATCGGTCGTCGCCTGATCGCCGAGCTCGTCGACCACCGCCGAGGCACGATCTGGGTGCTGGTGCGACCCGGCTCCGAGGAGAAGCTCGACCGCTTCCGGTACCGGTGGAACAACTCCACTCGCATCGTCGCAGTGCCGGGGGAGCTGACGGACGAGGGTCTCGGCGTCGACCCCGCGTGGGTCAAGGAGCACGCCGGCGAGGTGAAGCACTTCTTCCACCTGGCGGCGTCGTACGACATGACCGCCACGAAGGCCGCCAACGACCGCCTGAACACCGGCGGCACCCGCAACGCCCTGCAGCTCGCAGACGCCCTGAAGGCGGGGTGCTTCCACCAGGTGTCGTCGATCGCCGCGTCCGGCGATTTCGAGGGCACGTTCACCGAGGACATGTTCGACGAGGGTCAGGGCTTCCAGTCCGACTACCACCGGACGAAGTTCGAGTCCGAGAGGATCGTGCGCGACGAGGCGACGGTGCCCTGGCGCGTCTACCGTCCAGCGGTGGTCGTCGGCGACTCCGAGACCGGTGAGATCGACAAGATCGACGGCCCCTACTACTTCTTCACGCTCATCAAGCGCATGCGCGACTACATGCCGCAGTGGCTGCCGATGTTCGGCGCGGGCATGGGCAGCACCAACATCGTTCCCGTCGACTACGTGGCGAAGGCGATGGACCACCTCGCCCACGAGCCCAACCTCGACGGTCGCGCGTTCCACCTCGTGAACCCCCGGCCGCAGAAGAACCTCGACGTCATCAACGCCTTCACCCGCGCGGCGAAGTCACCGTCGTTCCAGATCGCCCTCGACAACCGCGTCACCGAGCTGCTGCCGACCCGATGGCTCCAGGCCGCGCTCGGGCGCGGCACGTCCGGGGGACCGGGGGAGGTCATCGCGAACCAGACCCTGGGCCGTCTTGGGATCCCCGCCGAAGTGCTCGCGCACATCTCGATGCCCACCCGCTACGACTCGACCATCACGCGCGAGGAGCTGGACGGGACCGACATCGACATCCCGAAGCTGCGCTCGTATGCGGCGACGCTGTGGGACTACTGGGAGCAGAACCTCGACCCCGACATCCGTGCCGACAAGGCGTCGGAGAAGGCGGTCCGGGGCAAGACGGTGGTCATCACCGGCGCGACGTCGGGCATCGGCAAGGCGACAGCTCTGCGAGTCGCCGCACTCGGTGGCACCGCCATCCTGGTCGCGCGCGGTGCGGAGAAGCTCGAGCAGACGAAGGGCGACATCCTGGCCCAGGGTGGCGCGGCGGCCGCATACGCCTGCGACCTGTCCGACATGGACGAGATCGACAAGCTGGCCAAGAAGCTGAACCGCGACTTCGAGGGCATCGACGTCGTGGTGAACAACGCGGGGCGCTCGATCCGGCGCTCGCTGCGGCTGTCGTATGACCGGTTCCACGACTTCGAGCGGACGATGCAGCTCAACTACTTCGGCGCGATCCGCCTGGTGATGGGGCTGACGCCGGGGATGGCCAAGCGCAAGACCGGCCACGTCGTCAACATCTCCTCCATCGGGGTGCAGACCAACCCACCGCGATTCGCCGCGTACGTGGCCTCCAAGGCCGCACTCGACGCCTGGAGCCGCGTCGTGGCCTCGGAGCTGATCGGCCAGAACATCACGTTCACCTCGATCCACATGCCGCTCGTCCGCACCCCGATGATCGCGCCCACCAAGATCTACGATGCGTTCCCCGCCATCAGCCCCGCGCAGGCCGCTGACCTGGTGCTCAGGGCGGTCCGTGACCATCCGCACGAGATCAACACCGTGATCGGCACGGCCGGCGAGGTCTCGCACGCGGTGGCACCGCACGCCATGTTCCGCGTCCTCAACCAGGCGTACAAGATCTTCCCCGACTCCGCGGCAGCACGCGGTGACGGCGCCGGTGAGCGGACCACGCGTCAGCAGCGCGCTCTGGCGCGGGTTCTCAAGGGCGTCCACTGGTAACCGGACGCCAACCGCGACCGTAGGCTGAAGACATGACTGTTCGCCGCGTGCAGGGCAGCGAGGTCGAATACGGCATCGCCGTCAAGGGCCAGCCCCACGCCAACCCCATGGTGGCGTCGACGCATGTCGTCAATTCCTACGCGGCTGCGCACGGACTGACCCGCCGCGCGCGATGGGACTTCGAGGAGGAGAACCCGCTGCGCGACGCCCGCGGGTTCGACCTGAGCCGCGACAGCGCCGACCCGTCGCAGCTCACCGACGAAGACCTGGGCCTCGCGAACATCATCCTCACCAACGGTGCGCGCCTCTACGTCGACCACGCCCACCCGGAGTACTCCAGCCCCGAGGTCACCAACCCGCGCGATGTCGTCGTGTGGGAGAAGGCGGGCGAGGAGGTCATGCGGCTCGGCGCCGAGCTGGCCGGCCGGATGCCCGGCGCGGCTCCGGTGATGCTCTACAAGAACAACGTCGACAACAAGGGCGCCTCCTACGGCTCGCACGAGAACTACCTGATGCGCCGCGACGTCCCGTTCGAGGCGGTCGTCGAGCACCTCACGCCGTTCTTCGTCTCCCGGCAGGTGATCACCGGGGCCGGCCGCGTCGGCCGCAAGCAGGACGGGAGCGTCCACGCGTTCCAGATCGGCCAGCGCGCCGACTACATCGAGGTCGGGGTCGGCCTCGAGACCACGCTCAAGCGTCCGATCATCAACACCCGCGACGAACCGCACGCCGACCCCAAGAAGTATCGCCGACTGCACGTCATCATCGGTGATGCCAACTGCTCCGAGGTCGCGATCTACCTCAAGCACGGCACCACGTCGCTCGTGCTGGCGATGATCGAGGCCGACCACCTGCCGTCAGGGCTCGCGCTGGCCGCACCCGTCGCGGCGATGCACCAGGTCTCGCACGACCCCACACTGCGCCAGACGGTGGAGCTCGCTGACGGTCGCACCATCACCGCGATCGACCTGCAGCGCGAATACCTCGCGCACGCGCGCACGTTCGTCGAGGCCGAGGGCAGTGACCACCAGACCGACGACGTGCTCGCGCGTTGGGAGAGCGTGCTCGACCGGCTGGAGCGCGACCCGCAGGAGTGCGCGGGCGAGCTCGACTGGGTGGCCAAGCTGGCGCTGCTGGAGTCGTACCGCGAGCGCGACGGCCTCGACTGGGACCATGCCAAGCTGCACCTCGTCGACGTCCAGTACCACGACGTCCGGCTCGAGAAGGGCCTCTTCCATCAGCTCGTGCGATCCGGACGGATGGAACGGCTGGTGAGCGACGAGGAGATCAAGGACGCCGTGTCGACGCCGCCGAGCGACACGCGTGCCTACTTCCGGGGCATGTGCCTGGCGCGGTTCGCTCCCGACATCGCGGCCGCCTCGTGGGACTCGGTGATCTTCGACCTGCCCGGCCATGACTCCCTGCAGCGCATCCCGACCCTGGAGCCGTTGCGTGGCACCAAGGAGCACGTCGGTGAGCTGTTCGCGCGCAGCGAGACGGCATCGGACCTGTTCAGCGCCATCACCCGACGTTGAGCGCTCGTTTCTGCCGAGAGTGAACCCGGCCCGAACAGGCCTATGGATGTACACGCGTGGGGCTAGGGTTGCGGTATGTCCGAACAGCAGCACAAGAACACCAAGAAGTCGACCGAGGCCGAGGCCCAGGTCGAGGAGACCGAGGTCGACGCCGAGCGCAAGGAGAAGCTCGACGACGACGTCGACTCGATCCTCGACGACATCGACGACGTCCTCGAGGAGAACGCCGAGGAGTTCGTGCGCAGCTTCGTGCAGAAGGGCGGGCAGTGATGCTGCCGGAGCCCTTCACGGCTGCGGGTTCCTCGTCCTTCGCCGACTTCCTCGCCCAACAAGCGCCCGGCCTCGTGCCGGGCGCGTCGGCCCGTGGAGTCGGCGACCTCGCCGATGCCGCGCCGCACGGAACCACGATCGTCGCGGCGACCTTCCCGGGCGGCGTCGTCATGGCCGGCGACCGTCGGGCCACGATGGGCAACATCATCGCCCAGCGCGACATCGAGAAGGTCTTTCCGGCTGACGAGTACTCGTGCATCGGCATCGCCGGTAGCGCCGGCCTCGCGGTCGAGGTGGTGCGGCTGTTCCAGGTCGAGCTCGAGCACTACGAGAAGCTCGAGGGCACCGTGCTCTCCGCCGACGGCAAGGCCAACCGGCTGGCCGCGCTCATCCGCGGCAACCTCGGCCTTGCCATGCAGGGCCTCGCGGTCGTCCCACTGTTCGCCGGCTTCGACGTCGCCACGCAGATTGGCCGCATCTTCTCCTACGACGTCACCGGCGGTCGCTACGAGGAGCACGCGTTCCATGCAGTTGGCTCGGGCTCGGTGTTCGCCCGCGGGGCGCTCAAGAAGCTGTACCGCGACGACCTCGACGAGACCGGAGCCATCACGGCCACGTTGCAGGCGCTCTACGACGCAGCCGACGACGACTCTGCCACCGGCGGCCCTGACGTCACCCGGCGCATCTTCCCGGTGGTCGCGGTCGTCACCTCAGACGGCTACCGACGCGTTCCCGACGACGAGGTCGGCGCCCTCGCCGACGAAGTCATCGGCGGCCGCCTCGTCCGCCCCGACGGCCCTGCGGCCCCCCTCAACTGACGGGACATCTCGATGACCGCACCGTTCTACGTCTCGCCCGAGCAGCTCATGAAGGATCGGGCCGACTTCGCGCGCAAGGGCATCTCCCGGGGCCGCAGCGTGGCCGTGGTGCAGTACGCCGACGGCGTGCTGTTCGTGGCAGAGAACCCCTCGCAGGCGCTGCACAAGATCAGCGAGATCTACGACCGCATCGGTTTCGCCGCGGTCGGCCGCTACAACGAGTTCGAGAACCTGCGCATCGCCGGCGTCCGGCTGGCTGACCTGCGTGGTTACTCCTACGACCGCCGCGACGTCACCGGACGCTCGCTGGCCAACGCCTACGCCCAGACGCTCGGCACGATCTTCTCCGCCGGCGGCGAGAAGCCCTACGAGGTCGAGCTGTTCGTGGCCGAGGTCGGCGACGACGCGACCGGCGACCAGATCTACCGCCTCACCTACGACGGCTCGGTCGCCGACGTCCAGGGCTACGCCGTGATGGGCGGCCAGACCGAGCAGGTCGAGACCCACCTCGGCGAGCACTACACCGAGGGCCTCGACCTCACCGCCGCCATCCGCCTGGCTGTCGAGTCACTCGGGCAGGACGCCACTCCGGCGCGTTCCGTCCCGGCCGCCGACCTCGAGGTCGCCACGCTCGACCGCACCCGGCCGCAACCCCGCAAGTTCAAGCGGCTCACGGACGAGACGGTCACCCAGGCCCTGGGCTGACCGGCGCGGCCGTCCATTGCCG
>CAWIWE010000002.1:0-64318 GCA_963839625.1 uncultured Actinomycetota bacterium
AGTCATCCAGTGGTGGCGGTCCTCGGCGTGGCCGTACTGGATGTCGATGAGCGCAGAACGGATGTCGAGCGTGACCTTGCCGGCCTCGCCGTCGGCCGCGACAGCCTCGCCGCCCTCCCACTGGAGCGCACGCACCGGTGTGACGACCGCGGCCGTTCCGCACGCGAAAACCTCGGTGATCGTGCCGTCGGCGCAGCCGTCGCGCCACTCGTCGATGCTGACCCGGCGTTCGACCACTTCGTGCCCGAGATCGCCGGCCAGGGCGAGGATCGAGTCGCGGGTGATGCCTTCGAGGATCGTGCCGGACAACGACGGGGTGACGATCGAACCGTCGGACTGGACGAAGAAGAGGTTCATGCCACCCAGCTCCTCCACCCAGCGGTGTTCGGCCGAGTCGAGGAACGCCACCTGCGCACAGCCGTGCTCGGCGGCCTCTTGCTGCGGCAGCAGGCTGGACGCGTAGTTGCCGCCGGTCTTGGCGGCACCCATGCCGCCGGCACCGGCCCGGCCGTACTCGGTGGACAGCCAGATCGAGACCGGCTTGACGCCACCGGGGAAGTACGCGGCGGCCGGTGAGGCGATGACGCCGTAGGAGACGTGCTGGGCCGGGCGCACGCCGAGGAACCGCTCCGACGCGAACATGAATGGACGGATGTAGAGGCTCTTCTCGTCGCCGTAGGGAACCCACGCCCGGTCGGCGTCGATGAGCGCCTTGATCGAGCCGACGAACCAGTCCGTCGGGAGCTCTGGCAGGGCGAGCCGGCGCGCCGACCGTTGCATCCGCGCTGCGTTCTGCTCGGGACGGAACAGCCAGACCGACCCGTCGTCGTGGGCGTACGCCTTGAGTCCCTCGAAGATCTCCTGGGCGTAGTGGAGGACGGCGGTGGCCGGGTCGAGCGTCAGCGGGCCGTACGGCACGACCCTGGGGTGGGTCCAGCCCTCATCCGGCGTCCACTTGGCCAGGAACATGTGATCGGTGAAGTGGTGGCCGAAGCCTGGATCGGCATGGATCGCGTCGAGCTGCTCGGCCGTCCGCGGATGCGGGTTCGGCTCGTAGCGGTGGGTGAACTCGGGCGGTGCTGGATTTTGCCGCTGCCGCGGCGGGGCGGTCATAGCAGTCACGGTAATACCTTCTGGTGTCGGAGGGGTAAATGGTCATTAACTGACCGATACGCCTCCGGCCACACGTGCTGCGATGGCCTCCCCCACCTCCCCAGTAGTGCGCGAAGCGGTGCCGGACGTGGCGCGCTGTGTCGACTCTGCGCCTCCGCGCTGGGCGATGTCCGTCTCGACCGCCGCGGTGATCTTCGCGGCGGCTTCGGGCAGTCCCAGATGGTCGAGCAAGAGGGCGCTGGAGAGGATCGCGGCGGTCGGATCGGCCTTGCCCTGCCCGGCGATGTCGGGCGCTGATCCGTGCACGGGTTCGAACATGCTCGGCGCGGTGCGGTCGGGGTTGATGTTGCCGCTGGCAGCCAGGCCGATGCCACCGGTGATCGCCGCCGCGAGGTCGGTGAGGATGTCGCCGAACAGGTTGTCGGTGACGATCACGTCGAAGCGCGCCGGGTCGGTGGCCATGAAGATGGTGGCGGCGTCGACGTGCAGGTAGTCGACGGCGACGTCGGGGAACTCGGCGGCCACGGCGTCGACGGTGCGGGACCAGAGGTGGCCGGCGTGCACCAGGACGTTGTTCTTGTGCACGAGCGTCAGCGTGCGGCGTGGACGAGCCTGGGCCCGCGCGAACGCGTCACGGACGACGCGCTCGACGCCGAATGCGGTGTTGATGCTGACCTCGGTGGCCATCTCCTGCGGCGTGCCGACACGGATCGCGCCGCCGTTGCCGACATAGGGACCCTCGGTGCCCTCGCGGACGACGACGAAGTCGATGTCGCCCCGATCGGTGACATGGCTTCCGAGTGGCGTCGGAACGCCGGGGTACAGCTTGGACGGCCGGAGGTTGACGTAGTGGTCGAGCTCGAACCGCAGCCGGAGCAGCAAACCGCGCTCCAGCACACCCGACGGCACACTCGGGTCGCCGACGGCGCCGAGCAGGATCGCGTCGTGGCCGCGAATCTCCTCGAGCACGGAGTCCGGCAACGTCTCGCCGGTCGCATGCCACCGCTTCGCGCCGAGGTCGTACTCGGTGCGAGCGAAGGAGACGTCGTGGTCCGCGGCGACGGTGTCGAGCACCGCGAGGGCCTGCGTGGTCACCTCAGGGCCGATGCCGTCGCCCGGCACGACGGCGAGCGAGAACGTTTGCGTCATGGCGTCATCCTAGGGAGCGAGTCTCAGGATCTGAAACTCGCGTCTTGGATGGTGATCAGTTGTCGTCGGGGGGATCGAGCGGCTCGACGTCGAGGACGGTTGCCTCGTCGCGCAGGTGAGCCGGTCCCCATTCGATCAGCTGGGGGTCCATGTCCATCTCCTCATCTCGGTCTGGCGGGTGGGGGTGTGGGTTTCCGACGGGTCCAACGTCCCGCCAGGCCACATGCCCGGTGATCGACCGAGGATTCAGAAGAGGAGATCAGGTCGTGATCTGCATCCCTGCGGCGGAAACGTCGGGCCAACGCCGAAACTCCGCGGCAGGGTGTGGCCCTAAGAGGACCTGCCGCGGCAAGCGATGAGTACCAACTGCTTCCGCACGGGCCCAGCATAGCCTGCGGCGATCGCCGCGTACCGGAGATCCCCCGATCGGTCTCGGCGCGTGAGACGCGAGGCGGGTCCGCGGGCACGGTGCCGTGCAAGACTGAACCGATGAGCGCACCCACCGACATTCCGGACCTTGTCGCGAGCGCACTCGACCTCTCACGGCAACGCGGATTCATCACGTCCACCCGCCACGAGACGGGCCGGCTGCTCGCGGCGTTGGCCGCATCGCGCGAAGGCACCCTGGCCGAGCTGGGCACCGGGTGCGGCGTCGGGTCGGCCTGGTTGTCGAGCGGGGCCGCCAAGGGGTCGCGCATCGTCAGTGCCGAGCTCGACACCTCGCTCGCCGAGGAGGTGCAGCGTCTGTTCGCCGACGTCGGGAACGTCGATGTCGTGTCAGGCGACTGGTCGACACTCGAGCAGTACGCGCCGTTCTCCCTGCTGTTCGTCGACGTCCGCGAGGTCATGGAGAGCATCGACGTACTCGCCGACCTGCTGGAACCGGGCGGGATCGCGGTGCTCGACGACTTCGTGCCGTCGAGCCACTGGCCGCCGATCGTCGACGGTCACGTCGACACGATTCGCGAGCAATGGCTCACCGACGAGCGCTTCACCGCCGTCGAGATGCTCATCGACCCCGACGCGTCGCTGCTCATCGCCACACGCCGCTAGAGGCCTTTCAGCGAGCCTGTCGCCTCACGCGGTCTCGATTCCCCCACTCGCTGGCGCTCGCGGGAGGTGCCCCCATCCGGACGCCTTCGGCGTGACGCACTCGACCTGGCAACACGCGCCCCCTACTCGCTGGCGCTCGTGGGAGGTACCCCCAGCGCGCTGTGCGCGCTCGGTGTCGCTCAGATGTCCGCGCGGTGCGAGCCGCCGTACGGGCGGCGCGGTGTCGGGGTCGGGATGTCGTCAAGACCCGGGTCGTGGCTGCCGACGAGCGCGCTGTGCTGCCGTCCGTAGATCAGGTACAGCACCAGGCCCACCGCCATCCAGATGCCGAAGTCGCGCCACGTGGTGGGCTCGAGGTTCAGCGACAACCAGACCGTCGCCAGCAGCGACAGGCCCGGGACCAGCGGCACCAGGGGCACCCGGAACCCCCGCTCGAGTGTCGGTTGGGTCCTGCGCAGGGAGATGACACCCACCGCGCAGAAGCCGAACGCGAACAAGGTGCCGAGCACGAGCAGCTGCTCCCGCAAGGCGGTGCCCGGATCGAGGGCGAGCAGGGCGGCTGCGGTGCCGGCGACACCCGCCGCGGCGGTGGGAGTCGACTCAGCGCCGACCCGGGACAGGATCGGCGGCAACAACCCGTCGCGTCCCATCGCGAACAGCACCCGGCTCTGGGCGATGAGCACCACCAGCACGACGGTCGTCAGGGCCAGGAGGGCGCCGATGTTGATGACGTCCGCTGCCCACCCCGTGCCGACCGCCTCCAGGGCGTCGGAGACCGGGGCGTCGGTGCCCAGTTCCTGGTACGGACGGATGCCCACGAGCACGGCCGCCATGGCGACGTACAGCGCGGTGACGATGCCGATGGCTGCGAGCATCGCCCGGGGGATGCTGCGCCGAGGTTCGTGAGCGTCCTCTGCGACCGTGGCGATGAGGTCGAAGCCGATGAACGCGAAGACGATCACTCCGGCGGCGGTGAAGATGCCGAGAATGCCGAACGCGTCGCCCGATCCGCCGAGGAGGCTCTGCAGCACGGAGCCGCGGGCTCCGGCGTCCTCGACGACCTCGGGAACGAACGGGGTGTAGTTGGCGGTGTCGATCTCGCGCGCGCCCACGGCAATGACCGCGATGACCGCCACCAGCTTGACCGAGACGATCGTGGCCAGCACCCGTCCGGACAGCTTCGTGCCGAACATGACGAGCAGCATCAGGATCACCACGAGTGCTGCCGCGACCCAGCCGATGCCCGCGTCGATCTGCGCGTGCTCGGCGAAGGCGGACGGCACTGCGACGCCGAAGCCGTCGAGCGTGGCGACGAGGTAGGCGGCCCACACGCGGGACACGAGGGCCGCGGCCACGACCAGCTCGAGCACGAGTGCCCAGCCGACCACCCAGGCCCAGATCTCGCCGAAGGCGACGTAGGTGAACGTGTACGCGCTTCCGGCGGCGGGAATCGTCGACGACAGCTCGGCGTACGACAGCGCCGCCAGCAGGCACACCACCGACGCGATCCCGAAGGACGCGATGACCGCCGGGCCGGCCATCGTGGCCGCCTGGATGCCGGCCAGCGAGAAGATGCCGGCGCCGATCATGACGCCCAGCGCCAGGAAGATCAGCAGGCCCGTGCCGAAGACCGCCGGCAGCCGGTGCCGGGCGTTGGTGACCCGGAGCATGGCGAGCTCAGGAGGGAGTCGACGCGCCCGACCGCCCTCGAAGGCCTGGGCCATCTCGTCTCCCCGCTCGGTGGCGCGCTGGTCGCGCCCATGTTGCAAGGTATCGAGGATGGTGGGCGTGTGTCAGCCTGCCTCGCCCGCCTCCGGCGTCCGTTCGGGCAGACGAGCATGGGTGAACGGCAGGAAGAACTGCACCGTCGGGCCGATCGCCACGGCGTAGAACACGGTGCCGACGCCGACCGTGCCGCCCAGGATGAACCCGACGACCAGCACGGTGACCTCGATCCCCGTCCGCAGGACCCGGACGCTGTGCCCGGTGCGGCGCACGAGGCCCAGCCACAGGCCGTCGCGGGGCCCGGGGCCGAGGTGGGCACCGATGTACATGGCCCCGGCCAGACCGTTGCCGATCACGCTGACGACCATCATCACGATCCGCAGCCAGAGCTCGTCCGGCCGCTGAAGCACGGCGAGTCCGGCGTCGGCGGCCAGGCCGATGATGATGACGTTCAGCACCGTGCCGAGGCCCGGTATCTGACGCAACGGAATCCAGAGCAGCAGCACGATGGCGCCAGTGACGATGACGACCTGGCCGAACGTGAGCGGCAGATGCTTGGCAGCGCCCTGGTGGAACACGTCCCAGGGGTCGAGACCCAGATCGGCCTCGATCATGACGGCCATGGTGAAGCCGTACAGGACGAGTCCGGCCACGAGCTGGACGAGTCGGCGCGGCAGCCGCCCGGCACGCAGCTGCTCCATCGAGCTCAGGCTCGATGGCTGGTAGGTCGACGTCACCGCAGTTCGAGGTGACGAAGCGGGAGGCCCCAGGAGTCGTACTCCACTTCCTCGCGATGGCTGCGAGGAGGAGGACGCACCCCGTAGCCGTCGGCCACGAGCGTGCGTGCCAACGCCACGAGGATCGCCCCGAAGGCTGCGAGGGCAATCAGCAGGATGAACATGACTCCATGGTGCTCCCCAATTGGCCTTTAAAGATATAGCCAATTATGAGAAAGTGGCCTCAAATGACCACCACGATCTCCGCGGCCCGCCTCGCCGCCGCGCTCACCCCCGTTCAGGGCGTGGCGTACCGCGATCTGGCCGACCAGATCCGGCTGCTGATCGTGGACGGGCGCATCACCGCCGGCGCCCGGTTGCCGAGCGAGCGCGAGCTCGCCACCGAGACCGGTGTCAGTCGCACCACCACGGCTCGGGTGTACGCCGAGCTCCGCGACGCCGGCCTCCTGCGCTCACGTCGAGGCTCGGGCAGCGTCGTGAGCGTGCCGTTCGCGGAGTCGAGCGCCAGCAGCCTGATCGTGACTCCCGAGGACGACACCGCGATCGCCATGACCTACGCGGCCCCCGTGGCTCCCGCAGGCCTCGGGCGTGCCTTCGAGACCGCCATCACCCGTCTGCCCGGTCTGTTGTCGACCACCGGGTATCTCCCCGACGGTCTCCCGGCACTTCGCGAGCTCCTGGCAGAGCGCTACACCGAACGCGGCCTCCCCACGTCGCCCGACCAGATCGTCGTGACGAACGGCGCCCTCGGAGCGGTGTCCCTGATCGCCCGGGCCTTCATCGATCCGGGCGATCGCATGCTGGTCGAGGCCGTGAGCTATCCGCACGCCCACGAGGCGTTCGAGTCGTCCGGCGCCAGACTCGTTCCACTCCCCGTGGTCAAGGACAGCCCCTGGGATGTCGAGACAGCCGTGGACATGCTCACGTCCGGGCGTCACCGGGCCGCCTACCTGATCCCCGACTTCCACAACCCCACCGCCGCGGTGATGAGCGAGTCCGCCCGAGGTGCTCTCTCCCGCGCGATGCGACGGGCCGGGACGCTCGCGGTGATCGATGAGTCCCTGCGCGAGGTCAACCTCGACGACATCGAGCTGCCACCGTCCTTTGCGTCATTCGACCGTGAGTCCTTGCTGGTGGACTCGGCATCCAAGACGATCTGGGGTGGCCTGCGGGTCGGGTGGATCCGGGCCCCGCACGACCTCGTCATGCCGCTCGTGCAGGCACGGATGACCCACGACCTCGGCACGTCCGCCTTCGAACAGCTCGTGCTCGCCGAAGTGCTGCGCGACCCCGCCCCGGTGACGACCCGTTCGCTGGACGGCTTCCGCAGCCAGCGAGACCACCTCGTCGACCTGCTCGCCACGCACCTCCCGGAGCTGGAGGTCACCCGGCCGGCCGGAGGACTCTCGCTCTGGGCCGGCCTGCCCGACCACAACTCCACCCACCTCGTGGCTGCTGCGCGCGAGCACGGGTTGCTGCTCACCCCTGGCCCGCGGTTCTTCACCGGAGCACCGGTCGCCGGCGAGGCCCACCTGAGGCTGCCGTACACGCAGAGCCCCGCGGTGCTCGACGACGCGGTGCACCGGCTCGCCAAGGCCTACGAAGGTCGACCCGCCGACGATGCCCCGGACGGACACCGTCTCGACCTCATCGCCTAGAGCCGCCCCACCACCGCGGTCGCATCCAGGTCGTCTGAGCGCTCGACCCGCGCCGCGAATCCCCGTGCGGTCATCGCGTCGAGTGTGAGCGACGCCTGCCGCCGACTCGTCTCGATGATCAGGTGCCCGCCGGGATGCAGCCATCGTGGCGCCTGTTCCGCGACGCGACGATGGGTGTCGACCCCATCGGCGCCGCCGTCCAGCGCGACCCGCGGCTCGTGGTCGCGTGCCTCCGGCGGCATCATCGCGATCTCGTCCGACGGCACGTACGGCGCGTTCACGACGATGACGTCAACACCTCCGGCGAGCTCATCGGGCAGGGCATCGGTCAGGTCGCCCTCGTGGACGGTGCCGACGCCCGCGAGGTTCCGCCGCGCGCAGTGGACCGCGCGAGGCTCGATGTCGGACGCGTGCAGCTCGGCGTCGTCACGCGTGTGGTGCACGGCGGCGGCGACCGCTCCGGTGCCGCAGCAGAGGTCGACGACGACTGGATCACGTATGCCCTCCAGGAGCGCCAGGGTCTGATCGACCAGCAGCGCCGGTGCGTCGCCGGGGCACGAACACCCCCGGCTCGACGACGATGCGCAGACCGCAGAACTCGGCCCAGCCCAGCACCTGCTCCAGCGGAATGCCGGAGACACGGCGCTCGACCATCGACTCGAGCTCGTCGGTCGACGCCGCGGCCTCGACGATCAGTGTCGCCTCGTCCTCGGCGAACACGCTGCCCGCCGCCTTGAGACGGGCCGCGATCGTGGTCTGCTTCAGCGTGCCGCCGACCCCTCGACGTAGTCGGAGTCGTCGCTGCGCACCCAGGCCATGAGCCCGCGGAGCTCCTTGCCCACCTCTTCGATGGGGTGCTCGGCGCCCTTGCGACGCAGCTCCGTGAACTCCGGAGCGCCGGCGTCCTGGTCGTCGATGAAGCGCTGGGCGAACGAGCCGTCCTGGATCTCGCCGAGGATCGTGCGCATGTTGTCCTTGACGCGCTCGTCGATGATCCGCGGACCCGAGACGTAGTCGCCGTACTCGGCGGTGTCGGACACCGACCAGCGCTGCTTGGCGATACCGCCCTCGTAGATGAGGTCGACGATCAGCTTGAGCTCGTGGAGGCACTCGAAGTAGGCGACTTCAGGCTGGTAGCCGGCCTCGGTGAGGGTCTCGTACCCGTACATGATGAGCTGCGAGACGCCGCCGCAGAGCACGGCCTGCTCGCCGAAGAGATCGGTCTCGGTCTCCTCGGTGAACGTGGTCTTGATGGCGCCGGCACGGGTGCCGCCGATGCCCATCGCGTAGGAGAGCGCGAGGTCCCAAGCCTTGCCGGTGGCATCCTGCTCCACCGCGACGATGACCGGCACACCCCGGCCCTCGACGAACTCACGGCGCACGAGGTGGCCGGGGCCCTTCGGGGCGACCATGCAGACGTCGACACCGGCCGGCGGCTTGATGTAGTCGAAGCGGATGTTGAAGCCGTGGCTGAAGAACAGCGCGTCACCGTCGACGAGGTTCGGCTCGATCGCCTCGGTGTAGAGCTGGCGCTGCTTGTGGTCGGGCACGAGGACCACGATCAGGTCGGACTCGGCGACGGCCTCGGCGGGCGTGACGACGCGCAGGCCCTCGGCCTCGGCCTTGGCGCGGCTGCCGGAGCCCTCCAGCAGGCCGACGCGGACGTCGACACCGGAGTCGCGCAGCGACAGCGCGTGGGCATGGCCCTGGCTGCCGTAGCCGAGCACGGCCACGATCCGGTCCTGGATGATGCTGAGGTCTGCGTCGGTGTCGTAGAACATCTCGGCCACGATGGGTCTCCCTGTCTCGGTTGATTCAGTCTCGTGCGGCTGGTGTCAGCCGGCCTGCGCGCCGGGTACGGCGCGCAGCGTGCGGTCGGTGATGGAACGGGAGCCGCGGCCGATCGCGACGCGTCCCGATTGGGCGATCTCCCGGATGCCGAACGGCTCGAGCACGTTCAGCATGGCGGTCAGCTTGCCGGAGTCTCCGGTCGCCTCGATGGTGACGGCGTCGGTGGCAACGTCGACCACCTTGGCCCGGAACAGCTGGACGGTCTCGAGCACCTGGCCCCTGGTGTGGGCGTCGGTCTTGACCTTGATCAGCATCAGCTCGCGCTCCACCGCGGTCTCGGAGTCGAGCTCGACGATCTTGAGCACGTTGACGAGCTTGTTGAGCTGCTTGGTGACCTGCTCGAGCGGCAGGTCCTCGACGTTCACGACGATCGTCATCCGTGAGATCTCGGGGATCTCGGTGGGTCCGACCGCGAGGGAGTGGATGTTGAAGCCACGCCGCATGAACATGCTCGAGACCCGCGCGAGCGCGCCCGGCGTGTTCTCGACGAGAACGGACAGTGTGTGCTGTTGGCTCATAGCTCGTCCTGATCCCACTCGGGCGCGAGGTCGCGCGCGATCTTGATGTCGTCGTTGCTCGTGCCGGCGGCGACCATCGGCCACACCATGGCGTCGCGCTCGACCACGAAGTCGATGACGACGGGCACGTCGGTGATGCTCATGGCCTTCTGGATGGTCTCGTCGAGATCGTCCGGGCTCTCGCAGCGCAGGCCGACGCAGCCGTAGGCCTCGGCGAGCTTCACGAAGTCGGGGATGCGCCGGGCTCCGATGTCCTCACCGCCGGTGTTGAGGTCGGTGTTGGAGTAGCGACTGTCGTAGAACAGGGTCTGCCACTGACGGACCATGCCCAGGGACGAGTTGTTGATGATCGCGACCTTGATCGGGATGCCCTCGATGGCACAGGTGGCGAGCTCCTGGTTGGTCATCTGGAAGCAGCCGTCGCCGTCGATCGCCCACACGACGTTGTCGGGCTCACCGACCTGCGCGCCCATCGCTGCGGGCACGCAGTAGCCCATCGTGCCGGCGCCGCCGGAGTTGAGCCATTGCCGCGGCCGCTGGAAGTCGATGAAGTGCGCGGCCCACATCTGGTGCTGGCCCACGCCGGCGACGTAGGTCGCCTCCGACCCGGAGATCTCGCTGATGCGCTCGATGACCTTCTGCGGCGCGAGGCCCTCCTCGGGCTCGTCGTAGCCGACCGGGAACTTCTCCTTGACGCCGATCATCTGCTCGCGCCACGCGGTGTAGTCGCCGACCAGCTCGTCCTCCTCGGCCTGCTTGCGCAGCATCACGATGAGGTCGGAGATGACTTCGCGGCAGTCGCCCACGATCGGCACGTCGGCGACCCGGTTCTTGGAGATCTCGGCCGGGTCGATGTCGGCGTGGATGACCTTGGCGCCGGGCGCGAACGTCGAGAGCTGGCCGGTGACCCGGTCGTCGAAGCGAGCACCGAGGCAGATGAGCAGGTCGGACTTCTGCAGTCCGGCGACCGCCGCGACCGACCCGTGCATGCCGGGCATGCCGAGATGCAGCTCGTGGGTGTCGGGGAACGCGCCGCGGGCCATCAGCGTGGTGATGACGGGGATCTGGGTCAGCTCCGCGAGCATGGCGAGCTCGGCCGATGCGTTGGCCTTGATGACACCGCCGCCGACGTACAGCACGGGGCACTTGGCCTCGGCGATGAGCCGGGCCGCCTCGCGGACCTGCTTGCCGTGCGGCCGCGTGGTGGGTCGGTATCCCGGCAGCGCGAGCTCGGTCGGCCACGAGAACGTGGTGAGCTTCTGCAGCGCGTCCTTGGCGATGTCGACGAGCACCGGGCCGGGGCGTCCGGTGGAGGCGATGTGGAATGCCTCCGCGATCGTCCGCGGGATGTCGTCGGGGTCGGTGAGGAGGTAGCTGTGCTTGGTGATCGGCATCGTGATGCCGCGGATGTCGGCCTCCTGGAAGGCGTCCGTGCCGATGGCGGCACTGGGCACCTGGCCGGTGACGGCGACGATCGGCACGGAGTCCAAGTGCGCGTCGGCGAGCGCGGTGACGAGGTTGGTGGCACCGGGTCCGGACGTCGCCATGCAGACGCCGACCTTGCCCGTGACCATCGCATAGCCCTGCGCCGCGTGGCCCGCACCCTGCTCGTGGCGGACCAGGATGTGGCGGATCTTCTCGGAGTCGAACAGCGGGTCGTACGCGGGGAGGATCGCGCCACCCGGGATGCCGAAGATGACCTCGACGCCGGCGTGCTCCAGGGCCCGTACGAGGCTCTGCGCTCCGGTCAGCTGCTCAGGCTGGCCGTCCAGCTGACCTGACACCGTCCCGGTGGCCTGTCCCGTCATCGTTCGTCCTTCTGTTGTCTGTGCATCCATGGTGGACCGATCGTCTACATGAAAAAACCCCTCGGCCGGTGAGGCATGACGAGGGGCGACGCGCGACCGGCGGTGGGTTCGCGCGTCTAGAGAACTACTACGAGAAGTCCTGCGTACACGTCGTCAGTCTCGCCTGTGGAGACGGTGTGGTCAAGTCGTGAGACGCGCCGTTCCAGCATGTGATCACCGCGCTGACCACTGGGCCTGATCACTGGGCCTGATCACTGGGCCTGATCACTGGGCCTGATCACTGGGCCTCCTGGCGCTTGACCGTGATGGCCGGTTGCTGCGCCAGGGTCTGGGCCACGACGCAGTAGCGCTCGGTCAGCTCGGCGAGCTTGGCGAGGGCTGCGTCGTCGGCATCGGTCTGCAGCTCGGCCACGATGCTGATGTCCTGGACCCCCACGGGCACCTCACGGGAGATCCCCAACGTGCCGCGCACGTCGAACATCCCGTCGGCCCGCAGCTCGGCCGAGTGGATGTCGATGCTCATCGCGGTGGCAACGCTCCTCATGGTCACTCCCACGCACGCCAGCAAGGCCTGGAGCAGCATGTCGGCGCTGCACGAGTCGGTGCCGTCGCCGCCGGTGGCGGCATGCAGCCCCGCGCGGGTGATGCCCGACCATGTGCCGACCGCACACGTGATGCCGGGCCATTCGAACGTGCCGAAGGCGCCGACCGGGGTCCGCGCAGTCGACGGTTCAGAGCGGTAGCGCTCCTTGAGCGGCGCCTGGATTCCTCGAAGGGCGGTTGCGTCCATCCATCCATCGTGGCATCGATCGACCACCATGACGTGGACTTTCAGTCAGCCGCGGTACCGCGACGGCATCAGAGTGCGGAGCAGAGCTCCTCGGTGATCTCCGCGGCGGAGGCCTCGCGCGCAGCGGTGGCGTTCTGGCCAGCCCACATCGGCGAGAAGTCGGACGATCCGCGACTCTCGGCCGCGGCACGAAGCGGCGCGATCGCCGCCCCGGCGAGCGGGAACGCGGGCGGCTCGGCACTCATCGCCCCCATCTCTCGCATGATCCGGTTCACGATGCCGCGCGCCGGTCGCCCGGTGAACAGGTGAGTGACCGCCGTCGTGCCCGCCGCTGCCGAGGCCAGAGCCGCGCGGTGAACGGGCGAGGTCGTCGCCTCGCCCGATCGCAGGAACGCGGTTCCGACCTGCACGCCGGCTGCGCCCAAGGTTCTCGCGGCTCGTACTCCCGCAGCCGTCGCGATTCCACCGGCCGCGACCACCGGCACCGTCAGCGATTCTGCGAGTCTCTCGACGAGGGCGAAGGTGCCGACCTGGGTCCCGATGTCGGTGGTCAGGAACATGCCGCGATGCCCACCGGCTTCCCAGCCCTGCGCGATGACGACATCGGCGCCGTTCTCCGCGAGCCACTGACCCTCCTCGACGGTGGTGGCGGAAGCGAGCACGACCGCGCCCCAGCTCTTGACCCGGGCCACCAGGTCCGCGGCCGGCAGGCCGAAGTGGAAGCTCACGACTGGGGGCGGGTCGCGGTCGAGCAGATCGGCGAGGTCGTGCGTGAAAGGCGCGCGGCCGGGGCCGTCCGGTGGCGCGGTCGGGTCGAGACCCAACTCGCGGTAGTACGGCTCCAGACGCGCGCGCCACGCAGCCTCGCGCGCGGCATCGGGCACCGGCGGCTCATGGCAGAAGAAGTTGACGTTGAGCGGCGCCGACGTCGCGCGTCGGAAGGCCGCGATCTCATCCACGAGGTCGTCCGGCGACAGCAGGGCCGAGGGCACAGAACCCAGGCCGCCGGCCTCGGCCACGGCGATCGCCAGTCGGCTGTCCTGGCACACCGCCATCGGCGCCTGGATGAGCGGATTCTGAATGTCCAGGAGTCGCTCGATCGTCATCTTCGTTCGCAGACTTCAGCCGCAGACGGCACCCTCGGCCGCCGAGCCGACGAGCTTGCGGTACTTCGCGAGCACGCCGGTGGTGTACCGCGAGGGCAGCGGGGCCCACCCCTCGCGACGGCGCGCGAGCTCGTCGTCGTCGATCTCGACCTCGAGCGTGCGGTTGGCGACGTCGAGCGTGATCGGGTCACCATCGGCCACGAAGGCGATCGGGCCGCCATCGACGGCCTCGGGCGCCACGTGCCCGACGCACAGGCCGGTGGTGCCGCCGGAGAATCGTCCGTCGGTGAGCAGGAGCACGTCCTTGCCCAGGCCGGCGCCCTTGATGGCACCGGTGATCGCCAGCATCTCGCGCATGCCGGGGCCACCCTTGGGTCCCTCGTTGCGGATGACCACGACGTCACCGGCGGTGATGGTGCCGTCCTCCAGTGCGTCCATCGCGGCGCGTTCGCCGTCGAACACGCGAGCGGTGCCGCGGAACACGTCGGAGTCGAAGCCTGCGCTCTTGACGACCGCTCCGTCGGGCGCGAGTGAGCCGCGCAAGATCGTGAGACCCCCGGTCTTGTGGATCGGAGCGTCGAGCGGGCGAATGATGTCGCCGTCGAGACCGAGGTCGATCTCGGCCAGGTTCTCGGCCATCGTGCGACCGGTGACGGTGAGGCAGTCCCCATGCATGAGCCCGGCATCGAGCAGGGCCTTCATGAGCACAGGGATGCCACCCACGCGGTCGACGTCGTTCATGACGTAACGGCCGAACGGCTTGAGGTCGCCGAGGTGCGGCACCTTGTCGCCGACGCGGTTGAAGTCGTCAAGCGAGAGGTCGACCTCGGCCTCGCGGGCGATGGCCAAGAGGTGCAGCACGGCGTTGGTCGAGCCGCCGAGGGCCATCACCACGGTGATCGCGTTCTCGAACGCCTCCTGGGTGAGGATGTGCCGGGCGGTGATTCCTCGGCGCAGCAGCTCGACGACGGCCTCGCCGGATCGGCGGGCGTACTCATCACGACGACGGTCGACCGCCGGCGGAGCAGCGGAGCCGGGCAGGCTCATGCCCAGTGCTTCTGCTGCGGACGCCATCGTGTTGGCGGTGTACATGCCACCGCATGCGCCCTCCCCCGGGCAGATGGCCCGCTCGATCTTGTCGACCTCTTCGGGCGTGATCAGGCCCTTGATGCAGGCTCCGACGGCCTCGAAGGCGTCGATGATCGTGACGTCCTTGCCGTCGACGCTGCCGGGCATGATCGAACCGGCGTACAAGAAGACGCTGGCGAGGTCGAGCCGGGCCGCCGCCATCAGCATGCCCGGCAGGCTCTTGTCGCAGCCGGCCAGCAGGACCGACCCGTCCATCCGCTCGGCCATCATCACCGTCTCGACCGAGTCGGCGATGACCTCGCGGCTCACCAGTGAGAAGTGCATGCCCTCGTGGCCCATGGCGATGCCATCGGACACCGAGATGGTGCCGAACTCCAGCGGGTAGCCGCCGGCGGCGTGCACGCCCTCCTTGACCGCCTTGGCCAGTCGGTCGAGCGAGAGGTTGCACGGGGTGATCTCGTTCCAGCTCGACGCGACGCCGATCTGGGACTTGGCCCAGTCGTCGTCGCCCATGCCGACGGCGCGCAGCATGCCGCGCGCGGCGGTCTTCTCCAGGCCGTCGGTGACGTCACGGCTCCGGGGCTTGATATCCACGCCTGCTGGTGGGTTCTCGTCGGTGGGCATGGCCCAAGGTTAGAACAGGGGGACGAGGACGAGAGCCTGGGCGAGGCTGACGAAGCTGCCGACCAGGACGTACTCCGCTCGCGTGCCCCCGACCGTGTCCTTGGAGATCTCCGGGAAGCGGAGGATCCCCTTGGCCGCGACGACGACGCTGAGCGCGGCATACTGGCCGGCCAGCGCCATGCCCAGGACGAACACCCGCTCGATCGGGCCGAGGATGCGTCCGCCCTGCAGGGTGTTCTCGGTGGCCAGCACGCTGGGCCCGGTGCCGATCAGCATGAGTCGGACGACGATGTTGGCCGTCTCGACGAGGAAGACGACACATGCGGCACCGAGGACGAATTCCTCGATGGGGACATCGGCCAACGTCGGCAGGTCGAGCCCGGCATACCAGCGCACCAGCCAGCCATCACCGATCGCCGGCTGCGGAACCGCCAGGGCCACCAGCGCTGCGATGACGAGGCCGGCCACGGGCCACGGACGGTCGGTCTGGACGATGCCGACCGGCGCGAAGAGCATCCAGCCGATGACGAACGCGAGGACGGCCGGGATGATCGCCCAGGCGCTGGCCCCGAGCGCCAGACCGGTCGTCAGGAGCACGAGCACCACCGCACCTGCCGCGCCCGCAAGGACCGCCTGAATCCTCGTCGGCGCACGGTTCTCCGGACGGACCAGATCGGCCGTGCCGACGGTGGCAAGAAGAAGCGCCAGGAGGATCACGTCACCAGCTCCGTGGCGCCGATGATCGAGAATGCGCCAGCCCGGTGGAGGCTCTGGGAGACCGCCGACGGGGAGATGCCCTCGGTCGCGGCAAGGTCCTTCTGGCTGGTGCCGCGCAGGACGCCGAGGACCAGGCGGCGCTGGCGCGCGTCGAGGCGGCTCACGAGCTCGTCACGGCAGAGCAGGAACGCGTTGACGAGCCCCACGTCGACCCCCTCATCGGTGCTGCCCCCTTCGGTCTCCGGCACCACGATCCACGATCGCAGACGCTTGTTCTGGCCGCTTTCGCGGCGCTTGGCCTCGACGATCGCGTCACGAGCCGCCCACCACGCCGGGCCGTCCTGGGTGTGACCGTACTCGGCGGTTCCGACGAACTCGAGCGTGCCGACCCCGATGCCGCACCGGCAGTCGACATCGGCGGGGAGAGCCAGCCGGACCACCAGGCTCGCGCGCAGCGCCGAACCGACGTCGTCGTAGACACCCTGGAACTCGTCGGCAATCGTCGGTGCGAGCTCTTGCACGGACGGGGTCAGCTCGTTGGTCACGGCGAGTGCGTCGACGAGGCTCTGCTGCACCTCGCTCCGCGACGCCGAGCGTCGCGAGCCCACCAGGTCGCCGATCAGGGCGACCCGGACTGAAGCATCTGCCTTCATCGTCACATAATGAATCTTATTACTTCATCTTGTGAAAATCAAGTCAATGACTTCATGGCGTGCGCTCATGGGTCCGCCCCTACAGTGACTCCGTGACCATCGCCATCGCCACTGGTCGCGCGTTCGCGACGATCGACGCCGACCTCCCCCTGATCCTGAATGCCGCCACCGCCCGCGGGCTCGACGCCGAGATCGCCGTCTGGGACGACGACTCCGTCGACTGGGCCGCGTACGACGCCGTGGTGGTGCGGTCGTGCTGGGACTACCTCGATCGCCGCGCCGACTTCCTCGGCTGGGCCGGACGTGTACCGAACCTGCTCAATCCTGTGGACGTCCTGACCTGGAACACCGACAAGGTCTATCTGCGCGAGCTCGCCGACTCCGGCGTCCCGGTGATCGACACCCGCTGGGACGTGCGGCGCGGCGACGTGCTGCCCAAGTCCGACGAGTGGGTGGTCAAGCCGAGCATCTCGGGCGGAGGAAAAGACACCGCCCGTTGGGACGACCCCGACGACGTCTACGCCCACAGCGAGGAGCTGATCGCCGCCGGCCGCATCTCGATGGTTCAGCCCTACGTCCCGTCCGTCGACATCGAGGGCGAGACGGCGCTGATCTACTTCGGCGGCCGGTTCTCGCACGCCATCCGCAAGGGACCGTTGCTCGAGCGCGGCGAAGGGGTGCGGCAGGACCGCGACCAGCGCGAGGTCATCACGCCGCGTGCACCCACCGCGGCCCAGCACGAGGTCACCGAGCAGGTGCTCGGCGCGATCCCGTCATCCTTGGGCCGGGCAGACGCCCTGGCCTACGCGCGGATCGACCTCGTGACCGACGACGACGGCGTGCCTCGCCTGATCGAGCTCGAGCTCACCGAGCCCAGCCTCTTCCTCGACAGCTCCGAGGACGGCGCCGAGCGCCTCGTCGAGGCCGTGCAGGCACTCATCGCCTAGACGTCGATCTGGCCCTCGTGCGGTGGCTCCGGGACCCGCGGAGGCGGACCGTCCGGATAGGTCGCGACCCACTTCTGGCCGGCGGCATAGCCGGCGTCGAACAGGATCTGCTGCTGCTCTGCGGTGAGGTCGAAGTCGGTCCAGCGCACTCCGCGCGGCTTGGCGAAGATGCTGCGGTCGATGTTGACCGGCTCGCTGACGTGACGCACCTGGGTCGAGTCGACGGTGGTGTAGATCAGGCTCTGGATGAGCGACACGGGCCCGGTGACCGGCTTCGCCGGAGCCCGCTCGCTGGACGGCGAGCTCAGCCGGATGCCGATCGTCGGCCACCGGTCCGGCTTGCCGTCGTTTCGATCGAAGATCTCGATCGGGTAGCTGCGCAGCAGGGAGCCGTCGGCGAGCGTCGACAGGCCGAACGTCGAGCGCAGCCGCACCGGCTCGAACATGAACGGGATGGCGGCGGAGGCACGCACGGCCCGGTAGACCGGGTAGTCGGGTGCCTCGACCCCGTAGGCCGACAGATCCCACGGCAGGTACATCAGGCGCTGCCGCGAGAGGTCGCTGGCGGTGACGACCAGGCGGTATGAGTGGCCCTGAGGGAGCCCTGTGCCCGGGTCGTCGAAGGCGAAGTCCGCGAACGTGTGCACACCGAGGTCTCCGAGCACACCGCGAGCCCACTGCGTCATGTAGTGCCCGCGGTACATGCCGAGGTGGAACATGAGGCCCCACGCGTTGGCAGCCAGCGGCCACCACCGAAGGGCCTTCGCGACCGCGCGGCGGTCGAGCATCTCCCGGTAGTCGAGCGTGCGCATGATGTCGTCGACCCGGCTCATCGGTTCCCCGGCCTGCTGCATGGCCGCGATGACCGCGCCGACCAGCGCACCGGCCGACGAGCCGGCGACGCGGGCGAACCTCCAGCCCGCCTCGTCGAGCGCCGTCGCGGCTCCCACCAGGGCGATTCCCTTGACGCCGCCACCTTCGAGCACGAGGTCCGCCGTGCGCGTTGTGGTCGACGTCATGGCCTGACTCTACGAAATAGATGTGCGGAAGAGAGTCAAGCAGTGGGAGAATCGCTGGTCGTGACCTCCTCGCAGGCCGCGCGCGTCCGTTACTACGACATCGACAGCGCCGACGGCACCCGGATCCGGGCCTGGACGAACGGCGGCGAGGGGCCCACCGTCCTCCTGAGCAACGGGCTCGGCACCAACCCGCACGCCTGGCCGTCCCTGTTGCGCCCCGACTGCGGTCTGCGCGTGGTGGGGTGGAATCACCGCGGCGTGAGTGGCTCGGAGCGGCCGAGGAGCCGCCGCGTCGACCTCGACTCCTACGTCGAGGACGCACTCGCGGTGATGGACGACGCCGGCATCGAGTCCGCCGTCGTGCCCGCGTGGTCGGCGGGCGTCACGGTCGCGTTCGAGCTGGCCAACCGTCACCCGGATCGCGTGAGCGGAATCCTGGCGGTGGCCGGCGTGCCGGGCAACACCTTCGGCACGATGCTCGAGCCGCTGCACATCCCCGGCCCACTCGCCAAGCGCCTGATGACCGGGCTCGTGATCACCGGGCTGGTGGGCGGTCGCGGCATCGGCCTCGTCTCCCGGAACATCCCCTGGACGAACGCCGTGGCGAACATGCTGCGTCGTACCCGACTCATCAATCCAAGTGCAGACACCGAGGAGCTGCGGGCGCTCATGCAGGAGTTCTGCACCACCGACCCGCGCTGGTACGCCCACCTGGCGATGGACGTCACGAAGCACTCGCGGGTCTCGCTGTCGCGGGTGTCGGTGCCGGTGACGTTCGTGGCCGGGCGCTGGGACGTGCTCACCGGTGCCAAGCAGATGTACGCCGCCCACGAGCGGATCCCCGGATCGATCTACCTCGAGCTGGAGGGCACGCACTTCCTCCCGATCGAGTTCCCCGAGGTGATGCTCGAGGAGCTCATGGCCCTGATCCAGCGCGTGGGCTGACGGCGTCCCACGGGGCGCGGATCGTAACCGGGTGGGCGCGACCTCGTTGACTCCCACATGCGCCTCGCCCGCGCGGGCCTCGTCACGACGTTGCTCGCCTCGCTCCTCCTGGCCGGTACGTCGACTCCCGCGACGGCGGCCGACGGCATCCCGTCGCCGTCCATCCTCGACAAGCTGATCAACCCGAAGCCGCTCGACCCGGTGATCGGCCTGCTTCCCCCCTTGCCCGTCAAGCACACCCCGTACGTGGGCGACGTCTGCCCTGACGGCTCCCCATCCTGCATCGACACCACGATCGCGGAGATGCAGCGACGCCTCGGCATCTCGGCGGCGGCCTGCGACCATGACGCGATCTTCGACCTCGCCTACCTGCGCGTCACCGAGAACGTCCGCGAGGCGGTCAGCTCGGGCGTGTTCGACGACCGGGTGTGGCTCGGCCAGGTCGACGCCGTCTTCGCCAAGCTGTACTTCGACTCGATGGATGCCTGGCACTCCGGCGATCCGGCCAGGCGCAAGGCCACGCCGAAAGCCTGGCAGATCGCCCTGAAGGCCGCGGACGACCGCTCCGTGTCGGGGCTGGGCAACTTCCTGCTCGCGATGAACGCGCACATCAACCGCGACTTCTCCTACGTGCTGGCCGAGATCGGCCTCACCGGTGCCGACGGCACATCACACAAGAAGGACCACAACGCGTACAACCGCCGCCTCGACGGTCTGTACGCGCCGGTGTTCGCCGAGGAAGCGGCGCGATTCGACCCGCGGTTCGACGACATCGACATCGGGCCGGTCGAGGAGACCGCGGCCGGCGTGATCATGCGCGGCTGGCGCGAGATCGTGTGGCGCAACGCCGAGCAGCTCGCCCTCGCCAAGACGCCTGGGCAGCGCCGCATCGCCGAGCAGACCATCGAGTACTACGCAGCCACGCAGGCCCAGCTGATCCGCAAGGGCTTCTCGGCGTCCGAACGCCTACTCCGCCAAGCGGGACGCCTGGTGTGCCGTGCACGGCACCGGTTCCTGACGGACTAGTGCAGCTTCACTCAGCCAATTTCTGGAGGATGAGCTCGCGCACCCGGGCGGCGTCGGCCTGACCACGCATCTCCTTCATCACCGCGCCGATGAGCGCGCCGGCCGCGGCGACCTTGCCGTCGCGGATCTTCTGAGCGACATCGGGGTTGGCCTCGATCGCCCGGTCGACGGCGTCGCCCAGGGCACTGTCGTCGGACACGACCTCGAGCCCGCGTGAAGTCACGACATCCTCGGGCGATCCTTCGCCGGCGAGCACGCCGTCGAACACCTGACGGGCCAGCTTGTCGTTGACGCGTCCGGCGTCGATCAGCGCCTGGATGCCGGCGACCTGTTCGGGCGTGATCGGCAAGGCGTCGAGGTCGACGTCCTGCTCGTTGGCGCGCCGGGCGAGCTCGCCGAGCCACCACTTGCGAGCGGCCTGCGGCGCGGCACCTGCCTGCACGGTGAGGTCGATGAGGTCGAGTGCCCCGGCGCCGATGGTGTCGCGCATGTCGAGCTCGCTGAACCCCCAGTCGTCCTGCAGACGACGCCGACGCACCGACGGCGGCTCGGGCAACGTCCCGCGCAGCTCCTCGACCCAGTCGCGAGAGGGCGCGATGGGGGCGAGGTCGGGCTCGGGGAAGTAGCGGTAGTCGTCGGCGTCGGACTTCTCCCGCCCCGACGACGTGCTGCCGTCACTCTCGTGGAAGTGCCGCGTCTCCTGCACGACCTTCTCGCCCGCGTCCAGGATCGCGGCGTGCCGCCGGATCTCGTACGTGGCGGCGCGCTCGACCGAGCGGAACGAGTTGACGTTCTTGGTCTCCGAGCGCGTGCCGAGCTCGTCACTGCCGAGCGGCTTGAGGGAGAGGTTGACGTCGCAGCGCAGCGATCCCTGGTCCATGCGGACGTCGGATACGCCGAGGCCGCCGATCAGGTCGCGCAGGTGCGAGACGTAGGCGCGAGCGACTGCTGCGGCCTTGTCGCCCGGCACCTCGATGGTCTTCGTGACGATCTCGATCAGCGGGATGCCGGCGCGGTTGTAGTCGACGAGCGAGTGGTCGGCACCATGGATGCGCCCGGTGGCGCCGCCGACGTGCAGCGACTTGCCGGTGTCCTCCTCCATGTGCGCCCGCTCGATCTCGATCCGGAACGTCTCGACGCCCTCGGCGGTGGGGACCTCGACCTCGGTCCAGCCGTCGTAGGCGATCGGCTCGTCGTACTGCGAGGTCTGGAAGTTCTTCGGCATGTCCGGGTAGAAGTAGTTCTTCCGCGCGAACCGGCACCACGCGGCAATCTGGCAGTTCAGCGCCAGGCCGATACGGATGGCCGACTCGACGGCGGTGCTGTTGACCACCGGAAGCGAGCCCGGGAGCCCGAGACACACCGGGCACACCTGGGTGTTGGGGTCCGCCCCGAAGATCGTGGAGCAGCCGCAGAACATCTTGGATGCGGTGTTGAGCTCGATGTGGACCTCCAGGCCCATGACCGGCTGGTAGCGCGCCAGGGCGTCGTCGAGGTCGACCAAGGTCGTCGCTCGCTGTGACGCAGTCATCGGACCGCCTCCAGCTCGGGAGCCTGCGCCAGGATCGTGCCGCCCCACTGCTCCTCGAGCAGACGCTCGAGTGCCGAGCCCGCGTTGTAGAGCCGGTCGTCGGCCGTGGCCGGCGCGAGGAGCTGGAACCCCGTGGGCAGCCCGTCGGAGGCCAGGCCGGACGGCAGCGACAGGCCGGGCACGCCGGCCAGATTGGCCGGGATGGTGGCGACGTCCTGGGCGTACATCGACAGCGGGTCGTCGAGCTTGTCGCCGAAGGGGAAAGCCGTGGTGGGCGACGTGGGCGAGGCGAGCACGTCGACCTGCTCGAATGCGGCCTCGAAGTCCTGCGCGATGAGTGTGCGGACCTTCTGGGCCGACCCGTAGTAGGCGTCGTAGTAGCCGCTGGACAGGGCGTACGTGCCCAGGATGATGCGCCGTTTGACCTCGTCGCCGAAGCCGGCGTCACGGCTGGCCGCCATGACCTGCTCGGCACTGGGGTCGTCGACGCCGTTCGGCGCGACCCGCAGGCCGTACCGCATGGCATCGAACTTGGCGAGGTTGCTGCTCGCCTCGCTGGGCAGGATCAGGTAGTAGGCAGCGAGGGCGTGGACGAAGCTCGGGCAGGAGACCTCGACGATCTCCGCTCCCGCTCCCTCGAGCAGGGCGAGGGACTCGTCGAACCGCGTGCTGACATCGGGCTGGAACCCCTCCCCGATCTCGCGCACGACACCGATGCGCAGCCCGTCGACGTCGGCACGGAGTGCGGCCTCGACCACCGGCGGGACCGGCTGGTCGATGCTGGTGGAGTCGCACGGGTCGTGGCCGGCGATGACCTCGTGCAGCAGGGCTGCGTCGAGCACCGAGCGGGTGACCGGCCCGGCCTGGTCAAGACTGCTGGCCAGGGCAATGAGTCCGTACCTCGACACGCCGCCGTAGGTGGGCTTGACGCCGACCGTGCCGGTCATGGCGCCGGGCTGGCGGATCGAGCCGCCGGTGTCGGTGCCCACGGCGAGCGGCGCCTCGAACGCGGCGACCGCGGCCGCAGAGCCGCCACCGGAGCCACCGGGGATGCGGCCGGTGTCCCACGGGTTGCGGGTGGGGCCGTAGCCGGAGTGCTCAGTGGAGGAGCCCATGGCGAACTCGTCCATGTTGGTCTTGCCGAGGATGGGAAGGCCGGCGGCCTTGAGCCGCTGCGTGACGGTGGCGTCGTACGGCGGCACCCAGCCCTCGAGGATGCGCGAGCCCGCCGTGGTGGGGACGCCCTTGGTGGTGATGACGTCCTTGACGGCAACCGGCACGCCGGCCAGTGGGTGCAGCTCCTCGCCGGCCGCGCGGCGGGTGTCGATGTCGCGGGCCGTGGCGAGCGCACCCTCGGCATCGACGTGGAGGAAGGCGTGGATCTCGCCGTCGACGGCGGCGATGCGGTCCACGTGCGCCTGGGTGAGCTCGACGGAGCTGACCTCGCGGGCCGTGAGCCGGCGCGACAGCTCTGAGGCTGTCGCGCGGATCAGGTCGGTCACTGCTCGTCCCCCAGGATCCTCGGGACCAGGAACCGCTGCTGCTCGCTCTCGGGGGCGGCCGCCAACGCCTCGTCGGCGGACAGGCTCTCGCGCACTTCGTCGGCCCGGAAGATGTTGCTGATCGGCAGCGGGTGGCTCATGGGTGCGACGTCGTCGCCGGCCGCGTCCTGGACGACCCGGACGTGCTCCAGGATCGCCGGCAGCTCCGATGCGAGATGGTCGAGCTCGTCGTCGCTCAACGAGATGCGCGCGAGGTCGGCCAGGTGGGCGACGTCCGCGCGCGAGATACCCGAGACGGGGTCGGACATGCAGGATTCCTTCGAGATCGGAGGGTGTCGAACCATCCTAGAGTGTGCGCATGCGCCCTGATCGCCTGACCGAGTTCGGCAACGACGACCTGGTGTTCGACGTCCGGGACCAGGGCCCGATCGACGGCACGCCGGTCGTCCTGCTGCACGGCTTCCCGCAACGCGCCTCGTCGTGGGACGCCGTCGTGCCGTACCTGCACGAACGGGGAGCTCGGACCTTCGCGCCCGATCAACGGGGCTACTCGCCGCGCGCTCGCCCGCGTCGACGGCGCGACTACAAGGTCCCCGCACTCGTCTCCGACGTCCACGCCCTCGTCACGGCGATCGGCGAGCCGGTCCACCTCGTCGGTCACGACTGGGGCGCTGCCGGAGCGTGGGGGGTCGCTTCCCGCCATCCCGACGCGCTGGTGTCGCTGACGGCCGTGTCCGTGCCTCACCCCAGCGCCTATGCTCGCTCGCTGGCCCGGGGCGTGCAGGCCCTGAAGTCGTACTACATCGCGTTGTTCCAGCTGCCGTTCCTTCCCGAATGGATGATGAGCCGGCGCGGCGGTCTCGGCGAGCGGCTGATGCGCGGCAGCGGCATGACCAAGGCGATGGTCGAGACGTACCACCGGGAGATGGTCGACGACGGCGCGCTCCGTGGCGCGCTCGCCTGGTATCGCGCGCTCCCCCTCACCAGCCTCCGGAACGTCCCCGGTTCCGTCTCGGTGCCGACCACGCTGGTGTGGAGCGATGGTGACAACTTCATCGGCCGCAGGTCTGTCGACCTGACCGAACGCTTCGTGACCGCCGACTACCGTCTCGAGGTCATGGCCGGAAACAGTCACTGGCTCCCCAACGAGCGGCCGGCCGAGCTCGCCGAGATCATCGCCCAACGCGCCGGGCTGGAGGCTCTGTGACCGCGCAGGAGAAGGAGCCCAAGGTCACCTACGCCGACATGGTGGCGTTCGTCTGCGAGCTGGCGATGTTCCCGCTCGTGATCGCGTCCGTGAACTACCTCGTGGTCGGGTGGCGGAGCTGGCTGATCGGCATCGCCGCGGCCCTGCTGGTCGCCGTGATCTGGGCCCGGTGGATGGCCCCGAGCTCGTCGCACCGGCTCACCGATCCGCGGCGGTACGTCGCGCAGGCGGTGCTCTTCGTCGCCATCGGCGCGCTCGCAGCCGTCTCTGGCCTGCTCTGGCTGGGCGTGGTGTTCACGGTCACCGCGCTCGTGGCGTTCGCGTTCTCACGAACCGAAAAGCACGGGCGCAGCTAAGGCCCGTTCTCGAGCAGCTTCTCGAAGCCCGCTTCGTCGAGGATCGGGACGCCCAGCTGCTCGGCCTTCTCCGCCTTGGACCCGGGGGACTCGCCGACGACGACGTAGTCGGTCTTCTTGGAGACCGAGCCGGACGCCTTGCCCCCGCGGGCGATGATCGCCTCCTTGACCGAGTCGCGGGTGAACCGTTCCAGCGAGCCCGTGACGACGAGGGTCATGCCCTCGAGCGTTCGGGGCACCGACTCGTCGCGCTCGTCCTCCATGCGGACGCCGGCCGCCGCCCAGGCGTCGACGATGGCGCGGTGCCAGTCGACACCGAACCACTCGACCACGGCCTCGGCCAGCGTCGGACCGACGCCGTCGGCCTTGACCAGCTCGTCGACGGACGCTTCGGCGATGGCCGGGAGCGACGCGAAGTGCTCAGCCAGGGCACGGCCCGCCGTGGGACCGACGTGCCGGATGCTGAGCGCGACCAGCACGCGCCACAACGGCTGGCTCTTGGCCTTCTCGAGGTTCTGCAGGAGCGCGATGCCGTTGGCACTGAGCACCCGATCGCCCGCGCGGGCTTCCTTCTCGGCCTTCTTGGCGGCCCGCGTGTAGAGCGGCACCGTCAGCAGCTGGTCCTTGGTGAGTCCGAACAACCCGCCTTCGTCGACGAGCACACCGGCGTCGAGCAGGGCGACGGCGCCCTCCCAGCCGAACACCTCGATGTCGAACGCACCGCGTCCGCCGACGTGGGTGAGCCGCTCACGCAGCTGCGAGGGGCACGAACGCGTGTTGGGGCAGCGGATGTCGGCGTCACCCTCGCGCGACGGCGCGAGCTTGGTGCCGCACGCGGGGCACTCGGTGGGCATGACGAACTCGCGTTCGCTGCCGTCGCGCAGGGCGACGACCGGACCGACGATCTCGGGGATGACGTCGCCGGCCTTGCGCAGCACCACCATGTCGCCGATGAGGACGCCCTTGCGCTTGACCTCGTGCTGGTTGTGCAGCGTCGCCATCTCGACCGTGGAGCCGGAGACACGGATCGGTTCCATGACGCCGTAGGGCGTGACACGTCCGGTGCGGCCGACGTTGACGCGGATGTCGAGCAGCCGGGTGTTGACCTCCTCGGGCGGGTACTTCCACGCGATGGCCCATCGCGGTGCCCGTGAAGTGGAGCCGAGGCGGTTCTGCAGGTCGACCTCGTCGACCTTGAGGACGACACCGTCGATCTCATGGATGACGTCGTGCCGGTGCTCGCCGTAGTACTCGATGAACTCCTGCACCGCGGCGAGGTCGGGCAAGACCTTGACGCGGTCGCTCGTGGGCAACCCCCAGGCCTTGAGCGCGAGATAGGCCTCGGACTGGCGCTTGGGGCTGAACCCCTCGCGGTAGCCGATGCCGTGGCACACCATCGACAACGGCCGGCTCGCCGTGACCGACGTGTCCTTCATGCGCAGCGACCCCGCGGCCGCATTGCGCGGGTTGGAGAACGGCGTCTTGCCGGACTCCGCCCATTCAGTGTTGAACTTCTCGAACGCCTCGGTGGGGAAGAACACCTCGCCGCGCACCTCGACGTACGCCGGAACCGGGTACTTCTTCGTGGCCTTCAAGCGGTGCGGGATCGCGTCGATGGTGCGGACGTTGTTGGTGACGTCCTCCCCCACCCGGCCGTCGCCTCGCGTGACGCCGCGGGTGAGGACGCCGTCCTCGTAGGTGAGCGAGATGGCGAGGCCGTCGACCTTGAGCTCGCACAGGAAGTCGGCCTTCTCGGCGCCCTCGCGGACCAGCCGCGCGTGCCAGGACTCCAGCTCCTCTGGCTTGAACGCGTTGTCGAGGCTCATCATCCGCTCGCGGTGCTCGTACGCCTCGAACGTCGACGAGATCATGCCGCCGACCTGCTGGGTGGGCGAGTCGGGTGTGCGGAGCTCGGGCACCTGCTCCTCGATCCCTTCGAGCTCGCGCATCAGCGCGTCGTACTCGCCGTCGGAGATCGTGGGCGCGTCGTCGCGGTGGTAGCGCTGCCGGTGCTCGTCGACCTGCTCCGCAAGCTCCTTGTGCCGCTGTCGAAGATCGTCGTTCGCCATGGTCCGAGCCTATCCGCGGGAGGTGACCATCCGCGCTCCGTGGCAGCATGGCCGCAACGCAACGGAAGGACCCCCTGTGGTCGACCACCAAACCGCCTTCCAGAAGATGTGGGCCACCGTCCTGGGCACCGTGCTCCTGGTCGGAGGCGTGATCCTGGCCGGGATCTTCTACGGCGACGTCGTTCTCACCGTCGCCGGAGGCATCGTCGCCGTCATCGGGCTCGCCCTTCTTCGTTATGCGCTGATGCGCCGGCGACGCCTTGCGCGAGGCTGAGCGCGCGTCTCGCCCAGGCCGGCGACGCGCCGGCCAGGCCACAGGTCGGGGTGACGACGGTGCGTGACGCGTAGGCGTCCTCGTCGAACCCGAGCCGTGCGAAGAATCGCTCCAGCCGGCGACCCAGGTCGGCGTCGGTCACGTCGGCGTCCATGGACGGCACGACACCCGGCCAAAGGTCGGTGCCCGCCTCGAACGCCTCGGACCACGAGTCGTCGGGGTCGGCGAGGCCCAGGTCGAACGACACCGCGGTGAACCCTGCACCGGAGAGCAGCGCGAGTGGCACGTCGGCGGCGCAGGAGTGCACCACCGGACGGGCGCCCGCGGCCGTGATGGCATCGACCACCCGGCGCAGCAGCGCGTCCGCCTCGGGTGGGTGGACCGTGCGGTGCCGACCGAAGCCGCTGGCGGTGGGGATGCCGCCGCCGATGACGGCGGCGATGGACGGCTCGTCGACCTGGACGACGAGCTGCTCCGCCCACGAGAACCGGCGCCGGACGTCGGCGATGTGCGTCGTGAGTCCCTCGGCGAGCGACTCAGCCACCTCACGCCGCGCCCCGTGGTCGGCCACCAGCTTGTCGCCGCGCGCCTGCTCCACCTGGGCAGCCAGGGTGAGCGGGCCCGTGACCTGCACCTTGAGCGGGCCGGTGTGCTCGGCGAGCAGCTCCTCGGCGACGTCGAGGTCCTGCGCGAGCACGGAGCGGGCGCGTCGCAGGTCGCTGCCCGATCCGGCACCGAGACGCCATCCGGCGGGCTGCAGGTCGGCATCCAGCCCTTCGAGGACAGCCAGGGCGCGGCCGATCATGCCGGCATGCGGACCGCGCGCCGGCAGCTCGGGCACGAAGACGAAGGCGCCGACCTCGCCGCGGATGACACGCACCGCTTCGGCGACGTCGTCGCCGGGCATCGACCCGACGCCGGTAGCCGCAGTCACACCTTCACGCGACGCGTCTCGGCGATCGTGGCGGAGCCGACGACGCGGGTGCCGTCGTAGATGACGCAGGCCTGACCGGGCGCGATGCCGTAGGCCGGGTCGCGCAGCTCGACGTGGACCTCGGCGTCGCCGACCTCGACCGATGCCGAGTGCTCGTCGCCGTGGGCGCGGAGCTGAACCGTGCACTCGAGCCGCCCGTCCGGGATGCGACCGGCCCACAGTGGCTTGATACCGGCCAGCGCGTCGACGCGGAGGTGCTCACGCGGGCCGACGGTGACCGTGCCGCTCGTCGGCTCGATGTCGAGCACGAACCGGGGCTTGCCGTCGTCGGCCGGGACGCCGAGACGGAGGCCGCGTCGCTGACCGATCGTGAAGGCGTACGCGCCGTCGTGCTCGCGCAGCTTCTCGCCCGACTCGTCGACGATTGCTCCGGGCTTGGGGCCGATCTTGTCGTGCAGCCAGCCGGCGTTGTCGCCGTCGGCGACGAAGCAGATGTCGTGGCTGTCCGGCTTCTGCGCCACCTGGAGGCCGCGTCGCTCGGCCTCGTCGCGGACTGACGGCTTGTCGCTCCCACCCAGCGGGAACAGCGAGTGTGCCAGCTGGTCCTGGGTGAGCACGCCCAGCACGTAGGACTGGTCCTTTCCGTGGTCGACCGCTCTGTGCAATTCGACTCTGGGCATCTCGCCGGTGCCGTCCGCGACCGTGCGCAGCTGCGCGTAGTGCCCGGTGACCACGCCGTCGAATCCGAGCGCGAGGGCGCGGTCGAGCACCGCGGCGAACTTGATCTTCTCGTTGCAGCGCAGGCACGGGTTCGGGGTGCGACCGGCGGCGTACTCGGCCACGAAGTCCTCGACCACCTCGTCGGCGAACTCCTCGCTCATGTCCCAGACGTAGAACGGGATGCCCAGCACGTCGGCGGCCCGACGGGCGTCGCCGGCGTCCTCGATCGAGCAGCAGCCGCGGGCTCCCGATCGGTACGAGCGGGGGTTGCGGCTCAGGGCCAGGTGCACACCGGTGACGTCGTGGCCCTCGTCGACCGCTCGCGCCGCGGCGACGGCGGAGTCGACGCCGCCAGACATGGCCGCGATCACCCTCACGACGCGCTCCTCGCTGTGTCGAAAGTGCTCCGCACCCGGCTCGCCGCGAGAGCCCGCTCGTGGATCGCGGGGAGCGCTGCGATGAGCGCGTCGACGTCGGCCTCGGTGGAGGTGTGCCCGAGGCTGAACCGCAGCGATCCGCGCGCTGCGGCATCGTCGTAGCCCATCGCCAGCAGCACGTGGCTGGGCTGGGGAACGCCGGCATCGCAGGCGGAACCGGTGGAGCACTCGATGCCCTGGGCGTCCAGCAGCATCAGCATCGCGTCGCCCTCGCAGCCGGGGAAGGTGACGTGGACGATGTTCGGCAAGCGGTGCTGTGGTCCGGGCTCGGGATCGCCGTTGACGATCGCATCCGGGACGACGCGGCGGATGCCCTCGACCATGCGCTCCCGCAGCGACTCGATGCGGGCCGACGACTCGGCCTGGCGGTCGACGCTGATCTCCAGGGCCTTCGCGAACGCGGCGATGAGCGGGACGCCGATGGTGCCTGAGCGGACGTCGCGTTCCTGGCCGCCGCCGTGCATCAGCGGGGTCGGCTTCAGCTCGCGGTCGATGACGAGGGCGCCGATGCCGACCGGCCCGCCGAGCTTGTGCGCCGTGACCGTCATGGCGTCCAGTCCGGATGCGTCGAAGTCGAGCGGGAGGTAGCCGGCTGCCTGAACCGCGTCACTGTGGACCAGGATGCCGTGCTCGCGCGCGATGGCCACGACGTCGGCGATGGGCTGCACGGTGCCCATCTCGTTGTTCGCCCACATGGTGGTGACCGCGGCGACGCTGGCCGGGTCGGACTCGACCGCCTCGCGCAGCGCGTCGACGACGATGCGGCCCTCGCGGTCGACCGGCGTCGTGTCGACCCGGGCACCCTCGTGGGTGGCGAGCCAGGTGACGGGGTCGAGCAGCGCGTGGTGCTCGACGGCGCTGAACACGATGCGGTCGCGCTGCGGGTCGCCCTCGCGACGAGACCAGAACAGGCCCTTGATGGCGAGGTTGTTGGCCTCCGTCCCACCGGAGCAGAACACGATCTCACTGGGCCGGGCGCCGAGCCGTTCGGCGATCAGCTCGCGCGCCTCCTCGACGGTGCGGCGGGCCGCGCGGCCCGACCCGTGAAGGCTCGATGCGTTGCCGGTGCGGGCGAGCTCCTCGGTCATCACCGCGATCGCCTCAGGGACCATCGGCGTCGTGGCCGCGTGGTCGAGGTAGGTGGTGCGACGAGGGGAAGTCATGGCCACACCAGCGTACTCAGGACGCGCCAGCGGGCCTCCTCCGCTCGGAGGAGGCCCGTCGGGCATCGGGGAACAATCAGAGGTTGCCCATCACGATTCCGTCGACGATGTAGATCGTCAGGTAGCCGAGCACCGACAACGTCCCGATGAGTAGCGCCGCGACGGAGAAACCGGATCCCCTTGATGCACCCCGGCCGGCGTAACCGACCAGCGCGCCGGCGGCACCGAGCACGAGCGGAAGTCCGGTCCAGAACGCCGGAAGGGTGAGCAGCGCGGCGATCACGGACAACGCCATCGCGGTCTTGGGTGCAGCAGGACGCTCGAGAGCTCGCGGCACCACCCACCCGTAGACGACGGCGGCCGACACCAGTCCGAGAGCGATCATGCTGATGTACTCGCCCGGGTCATGGGCTCCCAGGTAGGTGAAGACGGTCGACACGACTGCCGTGGCGATCCCGGTCGGGACGACCAGGCTCCGGAGGCTGTTCCGTTCGCTGGATGCGGTGATTGAGGTGGAGGACATGATGTTTCCTTTCGAGGGTGATCGTGGTTTCGACACCACCGAGTCAACGGCGTTCGAACAGTCGCGTCGTCGCCCCGCACGACGAACCTGATCACCCTTGAGAGCGTCATTCTCAAGAGTGACCCGCTCTGGCTTCTTCGCGCCTACCGTGGCTTCATGGACCTCAGGCGCCTGATGCAGCGGTACGGTGACGCCGCTCTGGCCTGCAGCGTCGCCGTGATCTTCGCGATCGAGGTGCTGTCCTGGCCGGACACGCAGCTGCCCGAGGCGCTGGTGACGTCCGTGCTCGCAGCGTCGGCCTTGGCCTGGCGTCGCACCGTGGTGCTGCCGTCATTCCTCATCGCTGCGCTCGGGTCGTGGGGAACACTCCGCTTTGCCGACGGCCTCGACAACGACTCTCTGGGGTTCCTCCTGGTCTTCTTCGTCTCGCTCTACTCCCTCGGTCGGTGGACCCGCGGAGCCGGGGTCTGGGTGGGCGTCGTTTTCGTCCTGGCCTACATCGTCGTGTTCGTGGTCGGGGACGCGAACGCCCAGGGCACGTCGGTCGAGCTGGGAGACATCGGCTTCGGCACCCTGTTCGTCGGTACACCGTGGGCCGCGGGCGTAGCGATCCGGCTGAGACGGGAGCGCGAGCGGACACTCGTCGTCGAGAGTGAGGCGGCCATCGCCCGAGAACGAGCGCGCATCGCCCGCGAGCTGCACGACGTGGTGTCCCACGCCATCTCGGTGACCGTGCTTCAGGCCCGTGGCGGCCGGGCGATGATCGGCCGCGACGAGGAAGCCGTCCGTGACGCGCTCGACGCGATCGAGCAGACCAACACGGCCGCCTTGTCCGACATGCGCAGGCTGCTCGCAGTGTTGCGAGACACCGACTCCGACGCCGGAGACGGTCGGGCAGCGCCGCAGCCCAGCCTCGCCAACCTCGAGCGACTGGTCGAGCAGGTGCGGCGGGCAGGCCTCCCGATCGTTCTGTCGATCACGGGCGAGCCCGGTCCGGTACCGCCCGGAGTCGACCTGTCGGCCTACCGCATCGTCCAGGAGTCACTGACCAACGTCATGAAGCACTCGGGCGAGGGCGCCACGGCCACGGTCACCATCGCCTACTCCGCTGACGACCTCCGCGTCACGGTTGCCGACGACGGCCGCGGTGCTGCGGCGCCGAACGGCTCGGGCCACGGGCTGGCCGGCATCCGCGAACGCGTCGCGGTGGTCGGCGGAACCATGGTGGCCGAGCCGGCAGCCGCCGGCGGATTCGAGGTTCGCGCCCGGCTCCCCTTTGCGTTGGAGTCGCTCACATGATCCGGGTGGTGTTGGCCGACGACCAGCCGCTGGTGCGCACGGGCCTGCGGATGATCCTCAGTGCCGTCGACGACATCGAGGTCGTCGGAGAAGCCGCCGACGGGGCCGAGGCGATCAGCGTCTGTGCCGAGCTCTCACCTGACGTCGCGCTGATGGACGTGCGCATGCCCCACGTCGATGGGATCGACGCGACGCGCGCAGTCACGGCAACCGACTCGCCCCCGAAGGTCCTGGTGCTCACCACGTTCGACCTCGACGATGTCGTCTACGAGGCCCTTCGCGCCGGCGCGAGCGGATTCCTTCTCAAGGACGCACCCGAGGAACGCCTCATCACGGCGATCAGGGTGGTCGCGGACGGAGGATCGCTGTTCGCCCCGTCCGTCACCCGAGCGCTGATCGCCGAGTTCGCCCAGCGCACGCGAACGTCGCCGACGGCGTCAGTCGACCGACTGACCGAACGTGAGACAGAGGTGCTGGGGCAGATCGCGCGTGGCCTGTCGAACGCCGAGATCGCCGAGACGCTGTTCGTCACCGAGAACACCGTGAAGACCCACGTGGCCCGGATCCTGATGAAGCTCGGCCTGCGCGATCGCGTGCAGGCCGTCGTGCTCGCCTACGAGTGCGGGCTGGTCACACCGGCGCAGCCGGGTCGGCCGACGACATGACGGCGACCAGCGCGTCGGCCGCTTCTTCGAGGTCGGCGTCCGTGGTCGCGCGGCCGAACGTGAAGCGGACGGCGGTCTGGGCGGTCTCCCGGTCGTAGCCCATGGCAGTGAGCACGTGGGACGGTTCGTCGCTGCCTGCTGCGCACGCCGAGCCGCTCGAGCAGACGATGCCGCGGCGCTCCAGGTCGAGCAGGATCGACTCCCCGCTCGTTCCCGGGAACACGAAGGAGGCGCTGCCGGGCAGACGCTCGGTGCGATGGCCGGTGAGCTCGGCGCCCGGGACCTCCGACTCGACGCGGGCGATGAACGCGTCCCGTCGGGCGATCACCTCGTCGGCGGCGCCGGATGCCAGTCGCAAGGCTGCCGCGAGTCCGACCGCACCGGCGACGTTCTCGGTGCCCGAGCGCCGACCGGACTCCTGGCCGCCGCCGTGGATGAGCGGCTCGACGGGGGTGCGGCGGCTCACGTAGAGCACCCCGACGCCCTTGGGCGCGCCGAGCTTGTGGCCAGAGATGCTCAGCGCCTGGACGCCGAGACGCGTGACGTCGAGGTCGAGCCAGCCCGCCGCCTGGACGGCGTCGGTGTGGAACGGGATACCGCGTTCGCCGGTCAGAGCCGCCAGCTCGGCAATCGGCTGGACGGTGCCGACCTCGTTGTTCGCCAGCTGGATGCTCACCAGCGTCGTGTCGTCGCGCAACGCGGCGGCGAGGTCGTCGGGTGAGACTTGCCCGTCGTGGTCGACACCCAGGGTGGTGATCTCGAAACCGGTGCGTCCCAGGAACGCCGCCGACTCGAGCACCGCCGGATGCTCCACTGCGCTGATCACGATGTGGCGTCCACGCGGCTCGGCAAGCGCGATGCCCTTCACGGCCGCGTTGTCGGACTCCGTGCCACCGGAGGTGAAGGTGATCTCGCCCGGCCGGGTGCCCAGCATCGAAGCAACGTCGGCGCGGGCCTGGTCGAGCGCTCGAAGCGCGGCCTCGCCCACCTCGTGGTGGCTGGACGGGTTGCCGAACTCCGGCCCGAGGTACGGCCCCATCGCCGCGAGCACGTCCCGCTTGAGCGGCGTCGTCGCGGCCTCGTCCAGGTAGATCATGGCACTGTGCTCAATGCCGCCCAGGGCCCGGCGCCCCAGCCGGGCCGACGCGGACGTCCAGTGCCAGATCGAGCGCCCTGACGCTGTGCGTGAGCGCACCCACGCTGATGACGTCCACCCCCGTGGCCGCGACGTCGGCGATGGTGTCGAGCGTGATGCCGCCGCTGGCCTCGACGGTCGCCCGGCCGCCGACCATCTCGACGCCGGAACGGAGCTCGTCGAGGTCGAAGTTGTCGAGCATGATCGTGTCGACCTCGCCGGAGGCCAGCACCGGTTCGATCTGGTCGAGCCGGTCGACCTCGACCTCGATGTGCGTCGTGTGCGGAAGCCTCTCGGCGGCCGACCGGATGGCCGCGGTCACGTCATCGACGAGGGCCAGGTGGTTGTCCTTGGCCAGCACGGCGTCGGAGAGCGAGAACCGATGGTTGTGGCCTCCACCGCAGACGACGGCGTGACGTTCGAGCGCCCGCAGCCCCGGGGTGGTCTTGCGGGTGTCGACGACACGGGCCTTCGTGCCCCGGACCGCCGCGACATACCTGGCGGTCAGCGTGGCGATGCCGCTCATCCGCTGCAGCAGGTTGAGCGCGACCCGTTCGGCCTGGAGCACCGACCGGGCCGGACCGAAGACGGATGCGAGCACGTCGCCAGCCGGGAAGGTCGCCCCGTCGGCCAGCGAGTTGGTGACCTTGACCGCGTAGTCGCGACGGGACATGGCGATCGAGAAGACCTCGGCACCGGCGAGCACACCCGGCTCACGGGCGACCAGGTCGGCCGTGGCCAGGACTCCGGCCGGGATGAAGGTCTGCGACGTGATGTCGCCAAACGGTGCGTCCTCCTCGAGCGCGAGGTCGACGACCCTCTCGATCTGGTGACGGCTGAGCATTATCGGCCCCTGACGGCGGAGTGACGGGCTTGAGCAGGATCGGGATCGGGGAAGTCGGTGCGGTAGTGCCCGCCGCGCGATTCCTTCCGTGCCGCCGCACTGGCCACCACGGCCCGGGCGACGACAAGCAGGTTGGCGTCCTCGGCCGACTTGGCGTCGCTGACGGCCGGCATGCGCCATGACGCGAGCCGGGCGGCAGCCCGAGTGAGGTCGTCACCGTTGCGCGAGAGTCCGGCGGCGTCCCACATGAGCTGCTGGAGGTCGTCGCGCGTGAGCGACTCGGCATCGTCGTCGGTGGCGGTGTCGCCGAGGTCGACCGCGAGCGGCTCGGTCCAATCGGTACCGAAGTCGTCAGGCGTGGCTGGCAGCCCCAGCGCCTCGACGACCCGGGTTCCGTACACGGCCCCTTCGAGCAGTGAGTTGGAGGCCAGCCGGTTGGCGCCGTGCAGTCCGTTGCACGCGGCCTCGCCGACGGCGTAGAGCCCGGGCACGGACGTCCGTCCCCACTCGTCGGTGCGGATGCCGCCCATGTAGTAGTGCGCCGCCGGCGTGACCGGGATCGGCTGCTCGCCCCAGTCGAACCCCTGGGCACGGCTGGCCGCGTCGATGTTCGGGAACCGCGTCGCGAGGAACTCCCCGCCGAGCGCGGTGGCATCGAGACGGACGGGCTTGCCCTTCTGACGGGCCATTTGAGCGGCGATGCCGCGGGCGACGACGTCGCGCGGGGCCAGTTCGGCGTCTGGATGGACGTCGGTCATGAACCGGTGTCCGTCCTCGTCGATGAGCACCGCGCCCTCGCCACGGACCGCCTCCGAGACCAGGAAGTTGCCCGGTGCGGCCAGGGACGTCGGGTGGAACTGGTAGAACTCCAGGTCGGCCGCGATCGCACCGGCGCGCAGGGCCATGGCGAGACCGTCGGCGGTCGCGATCTCGGGATTCGTCGTGTACGGGAACAGCTGGCCGGCGCCGCCGGTCGCGAGCACGACGGCATCACCCCGGACCTCCGTGCCGTCGAGCAGGCGGATCCCGGCGCACACGCCGTCCTGGACCACGAGGTCGACGACGGTGGTGCGCTCGTGAATGGTGGCCGTGCTCTCACGCAGGCGGTCGATGAGGGCGTAGGCGATGCCGGCACCGGTGGCGTCTCCCCCGGCGTGCAGGATCCGCGCATGTGAGTGTGCCGCTTCCAGCCCGTGCGCGAGCTCGCTGCCGTGGCGGTCGAACTGCACGCCGCGCTCGATCATCTCGCGGATGGCGGCAGGTCCTTCGCTGCAGAGCACCTCGACCGTGGACTCATCGCTCAGGCCCGCTCCGGCGATCAGGGTGTCGTGGACGTGTTCGGCCACGGTGTCGTCGCTGGTCATGACGACGGCGACACCGCCCTGCGCGTAGCGCGTGTTGCTCTGCGCGAGGTCGGACTTGGTGAACAGGGTGACGTCGTGCCCGGCGTCGACCGCCTCGAGGGCGGCGGTGAGCCCGGCGACTCCACTGCCGACGACGACGAGGTGCATGGGTCAGGCTCCCTTCGGAAGCGCCGCCAGCATGCGCTCGAGCGCCACCTTGGCGTCGCGCGCGACGTCGTCGTCGACCACGATCTCGTTGCGGACCTCGCCCTCGACGAGTCCGTCGAGCACCCAGGCGAGATAGCCCGGGTGGATGCGGTACATCGTCGAGCACGGGCACACGACCGGGTCGAGGCAGAAGACGGTGCGGTCCGGGTACTCCGCGGCGAGCCGGTTGACCATGTTGATCTCGGTGCCGATCGCGATGACGTCGCCGGGCTCGGCGGCGGCCACGAACCGGCGGATCTTGTCGGTGGACCCGAATGCGTCCGCGGCGTCGACGACCGGCATCGGGGCCTCGGGGTGCACGATCACCTTGACGCCGGGATGCTCTTCCCGGGCCTTGTTGACCTGGGCGACGGTGAACCGCTTGTGCACCGAGCAGAAGCCGTGCCACAGCAGCACCTTGGCGTCCTGGAGCTTCTCGGGAGTGTGGCCGCCGAGCGGCTTGCGCGGGTTCCAGGTGGGCATCTGCTCGATCGGGATGCCCATGGCCTTCGCGGTGTTGCGGCCGAGGTGCTGGTCGGGGAAGAACAGCACCCGCTGCCCGCGTTCGAACGCCCACTCCAGCACGGTGGAGGCGTTCGACGACGTGCACACGATGCCGCCGTTCCGTCCGCAGAACGCCTTGAGCGCCGCCGAGGAGTTCATGTAGGTGACCGGAACGACGGGCTGCTTGCCGTCGGCATCGGGCCCCATTCCCGATGACCCCGTGCCGAAGATCTCGGTGAGCTCCTCCCACGCCGCCTCGACGGAATCCTCGTCGGCCATGTCGGCCATCGAGCAGCCGGCCGCGAGGTTCGGCAGGATGACGTGCTGCTCGGGACGCGCCAGGATGTCGGCGGTCTCGGCCATGAAGTGCACGCCACAGAAGACGATCGTCTCGGCGTCGGGCTTGGTGAGGGCGGCGTTGGCGAGCTGGAACGAGTCGCCCACGAAGTCGGCGTACTGCACGACCTCGTCGCGCTGGTAGAAGTGCCCCAGGATGACGAGGCGCTCGCCGAGCTTCTCCTTGGCCGCCCGGATGCGAGCGTGCAGCTCGTCGTCGCTCATCTTCTGGTACTCGACCGGCAGCTGACCGGGTCGGACCACGGGCTCGGGGATGACGTCGTCCTCGGAGCATCCCGGCCCGTAGCCGGGAACCAGGTCGAAGATCCATGGTCCCTCGACGAGCTCGGTGTCACAGCTCGCCTCGGGATCGGCGACGATCAGGTCGTTGACCGACAGGTTCGCCGGGGTGTCGATCGAGGTCGTGGTCATGATCGCTCCTTGGTGGCGGCAGGATCGAACCGGTAGAGCGCCGGCGGGCGGTGGCTGGTGCCCGTGACGCAGGTGCCGGTGGGGACGATGGTGTGGCTCGCCAGGACCTGGCGGCGGAAGTTGGCGGGGTCGAGCGGCTTGCGCAGCACCGCCTCGTGCACCTCGCGCAGCTCGGCGAGCGTGAACTCGGGGTTGAGGAATGCGTGCGCGATCGGCGAGTAGGTGATCTTGGCACGCAGGCGGCCGAGCGCGTACTCGACGATGCGGTTGTGGTCGAACGCCAGCTTCGGGACCTCGTCGGCCACGAACCACTCGACGTTGTCGCCGTCGACAGCCCGTGCCGCCTCGTCCGGCCGCACCAGTGCCCAGTAGACGATCGAGACCACCCGATCGGCCGGCGACCGGTCGATCTCGCCGAAGGAGTACAGCTGCTCCAGGTAGTTGGTGGTGAGACCGGTCGTGCGGTCGAGGGTGTTGCGGGCCGACGCCGCGAGGTCCTCGTCGGCCTCGAGCGGGCCGCCGGGCAGCGCCCAGGCGCCCTCGTACGGCTCGCGGATACGACGGACGAGCGGGAGCCAGAGCGTCTCCCGGCCGGTGGTCGGGTGCGGCCGGAGCGCGAAGATGACGGTGGAGACGGCCAACGAAACACGCTGATCCACTTGCGTCGTCGTGGGGTTCACGCCCGCGCCTCCTCCCGAGATTACTTAGGGTCCAAATGACTCTAAGTGCTGGGATCGACCTTACCCGGGCCTTAAGGTCACGTCAACCCTAAGTGAGCGGGAGCACCAGCTCGCCGATGGGACCGGGATTGAAGGCGATCTCCCAGCGGTGGCCGTCCGGGTCCCCGAAGTAGCCGGTGTAGCCGCCCCACTCGCGCTGCTCGCCATCGGACGCCGGGTCGGCGCCGGCGGCTCGAGCGGTCGCCAGGACGGCGTCGACCTCCTCCGGTGACGCGACGTTGTGGGCGATCGTGAACGGCGCGACTCCGACACCACGACCGATCGACCCCACCTCTGCCTCGAAATGGTCCTGGTCCCACAGCGACAGGATGAGGTGCTCGCCGGCCCGGATCATGATCACGTCCCCCGGCTCGATGAACTCGGCCTCCCACCCCAATCCGTCGAGATAGAACCGCCGAGTCTCGTCCAGATCGGCCACGGCAAGAGTCACGAAGCTGATGCGTTGGTCCATGCTCCGAGTCTCGCATCCATACTGGCGTCCATGGACGTCGCGATTGCTCGCTGGCGGTTGCGCAACCAGCACCTCACCGCGCCCCACGCCGGATCCGCAGCGGAGGTCGTCGACAGCCTGCTGGCGGTGCAGGCCGAGAACCCGAGTCAGTCCGCCTGGGCGGTGGCCACACGCACCGAGTCGCCGGATCCCGCGGACTTGGCCGGCCTGATCGAGTCCGGCGAGGTGGTTCGCACCCACGTGCTGCGCCCCACCTGGCACTACGTCGCGCGTGCCGACATCGACTGGTTGCTCGCGCTGACCAGTCCGCGGATCAACCCGACCATCGACACCCAGCTGCGGGGCGAGCTGACCGACCGCGACCTCGATCAGCTCACGGAGGCGGTCCTGGACTTCCTCACCGCGACCCCCGACCGCACCCGTGACGAAATGGCCGAGGTGGTGCGGGACCGGCTTCCGTCCAAGGCGAAGAAGATCACCGGTCACCTGGTGATGGTGCTGATGGCACACCTGGAGCTGGATCGCCTCGTCAGCAGCGGGCGACCGCGGGAGGGCGAGCACACCTACGCGACCTACCGCGACCGCGTGGGCGCGCGGGTCGACCCGGACGACTTCGACCGCGAGGACGCGTTGGCCCGGCTCGCCCTGCGGTACTTCACCAGCCACGGGCCGGCGACGGTCAAGGATCTCGCCTACTGGGCCACGCTCACGATCACCGACGTCCGCCGTGGGTTGGCCGCCGTCGAGGACCAGCTGGTCTCGTTCGACCACGACGGACGCACCTTCTGGCATGCACCCGGCGAACCTCCGGATCGACCAGGCGAGCCTGCCGGTCACCTCCTGCAGCTGCTCGACGAGATGTACCGCGGCTACCAGGATTCGCGCTGGGTCCTGGACGCCAGCGGCGTGGTCCCCCGCCAGCGGGAGACAGCGATCGGCATCGCTCTGGTCGACGGACAGCTGGTCGCCGGCATGAAGCGCATCCTCGATCGGTCGCGGGTCCGCTTCGACCTCACGCCGCACCGCCCGCTTTCAGCGGCCGAGCGCCGAGCGGTGGAGGACGCCGCCGCGCGGTACGGAAAGTTCCTGGATCGGCCGGCCGAGATCGTCGGCTGGTGAGCGGATCTTCAGTGGAAGTCGCGCGACTTGGGTCGTGCGGGGACGGCGGGGGCGAGCTGCGGGTAGAGCGTCTCGATGCGCTCGATCTTGTCGGCGACGAGGTTGACGACGCCGTCCTGGCGCTCGAGCATCCCGCGCACCACGAGGCCGGCGGAGTTGCGCGCCACCCGGCGGTGCCGCTGCCACACCGCGTCGAAGACGACGACGTTGAGCATGCCGGTCTCGTCCTCGATGTTGAGGAACGTGACTCCCCCGGCGGTGTAAGGACGCTGCCGATGCGTCACCAGGCCGGCGACCCGCACCCGTCGGTCGGCCTCGTGGGTCGCGGTGTCGGCCACCGACAGCACACCCTCGGAGACCATCAGCGGACGCAGGTGCTCCATCGGGTGCTCGTCGGGTGAGATGCGGGTGGCCCAGAGGTCGGCGAGCGTCTGCTCGACCGGATTCATGCCCGGCAGCATCGGCGGCGGCTGCCTGCACGGCGGTGCCGGCGAGACGATCGGGTGCGTCGGTGTAGCCGGCGTTCCACAGCGCCTGGCGGCGGCTGATGCCGAAGCCGTCGAACGCCCCTGCCGTGGCCAGCGCCTCCATCTGCGCGACCGACAGGCCGGTGCGTCGGGCGACGTCGGGCATGTCGGTGAACGGCGCCTCCGCCCGGGCTGCCACGACGCGCTCCGCGTCGGCCTCACCGATGCCCTGCACCTCGGTGAGCCCGAGCCGCACCGCGAACGCGCCGTCGCGGCGATGGGTCTCGGTGGGGTCGGGTCCGTCCGGGTCGAATGGCGGGATGGCTGGCTGCACGGCGTCCAGGCACGTGTCGAGCCCGGCGGGTCCGTCCGGGACGGTTTCGAGATCGGCGTGGACGCCGGAGTGGAGCACATCGGGGCGCAGGATCGTCACGCCGTGGCGCCGGGCGTCGGCGGTGAGCGACTGCGGCGAGTAGAACCCCATCGGCTGCGAGCGCAGCAGCGCGGCGAGGAACGCACCCGGGTAGTGCAGCTTGAGCCACGAGCTGGCGTAGACGATCAGGCCGAAGCTGATGGCGTGACTCTCGGCGAAGCCGAAGTTGGCGAAGGCCTGGATGCGGTCGTAGATGTCGTCGGCGAGATCGCCCGTGATGCCGTGCCCGGCCATGCCGGCGTAGAGCGTCTCGCGCAGCCGTTCGATGCGCTCGATGCCACGCTTGGAGCCCATCGCCCGGCGCAGCAGGTCCGCGTCGTCGCCCGAGCATCCGCCGACGGCCATGGCGATCTGCATGAGCTGCTCCTGGAACAGCGGCACCCCGAGCGTCCGCTTCAGCACCGGTTCGAGCGCAGGATGCTGGTAGGTGATCGGCTCGCGGCCGGTGGCGCGCCGGATGTACGGGTGCACCGCGCCGCCCTGGATCGGGCCGGGACGGATGAGCGCGATCTCGATGACGAGGTCGTAGAAGCGGCGCGGCTTGAGCCGCGGCAGCGTGCCGATCTGGGCCCGGCTCTCGACCTGGAAGACGCCGATCGAGTCGGCCCGGCACAGCATGTCGTAGACGCCGGCCTCCTCCTTGGGGATGGTGGCCAGCGTCCACGGCTCGCCGCAGTGCTCGCTGACCAGGTCGAACGTGTGCTGGATGGCGCCGAGCATGCCGAGGCCGAGCAGGTCGAACTTGACCAGCCCCATCCAGGCGCAGTCGTCCTTGTCCCACTGCAGCACCGTGCGGCCCTCCATGCGTCCGCGCTCGATGGGCACCACCTCACCGACCGGCCGCTCGGTGAGCACCATGCCGCCGGAGTGGATGCCCAGGTGCCGGGGCGCCTTCAGCAGGTCGTTCGCGAGGTCGACGACGGCGTCGGGCACCGGACGTTCGGAATCGGGGCTGATGGTGTGCCACGACTCGATGCTCTTGCTCCACGCGTCCTGCTGGCCGACGGAGTAGCCGAGCGCCTTGGCCATGTCGCGCACGGCCGACTTGGGCTGGTAGCTGATGACGTTGGCGACCTGCGCGGCGTTGCGGCGTCCGTACGTCTCGTAGACCCACTGGATGACCTCCTCGCGACGGTCGGAGTCGAAGTCGACGTCGATGTCGGGCTCCTCGTCGCGGGTGGCCGACAGGAACCGCTCGAACGGCAGGTCGTAGGCGATGGAGTCGACGGCAGTGATCTTGAGCGCGTAGCAGACCGCCGAGTTGGCCGCCGAGCCCCGGCCCTGGCACAGGATGCCCTGGCTACGGGCGAAGGCCACGATGTCGTGGACGATGAGGAAGTAGCCCGAGAAGTCCTTCTCCTCGATGACCGCCAGCTCCTTCTGCAGCCGCAGCTCAGCCTCGTCGCGGATGTTCGCATACAGCTCGTCGGCCCCCCGGCGCACCAGCTCGCGCAGCCACGTCATCGGGGTGTGGCCGGGCGGAACCTGCTGCTTGGGCAGGCGCGGCGACGCCTTGTGCAGGTCGAACGCCACATCACGCGCGATCTCGACGCTTCGCTCGATCGAGCCCGGGAACCGCGAGAAGCGCTGGAGCATCTCGGCGCCCGAGCGCAGATGAGCAGCGCCGGACGTCGGCAGCCAGCCGTCCAGCTCGGCCAGGCTGCGCCGGGCCCGCACCGCCGCGACGGCCTGGGCCAGCTTGCGGTCGGCCGGTCTGGCGAAGTGGACGTTGTTGGTGGCCACCGTGGGCAGCCCGTGGTCGGCGGCCAGCCCCGCCAGCGCGTCGTTGACCGCGCTGTCGCCTGGCAACCCGTGGTCGAGCAGCTCGACGGCCACGGCGTCGTGGCCGAACAGGGCGGTGAGACGGTCCAGCGCACGCGCTGCCGCTTCCTCACCACCGTCGGCCAGCGCCTGGCGGACCAGACCCTTGCGGCAGCCAGTCAGGACATACCAGTGACCGCGTCCTTGCGCGGAGAGCTCCTCGAGGGCTGTGCCAATATCCGCCGCCCGTGGCCCGGCACCCCCGCCGTAGAGCGGGCGTCCTTTCTCGTCGCCGCGCAGCTGCGCCTCGGTGATCGCCCCGGCCAGCCGGTGGTAGCCCTCGACGCCGCGGGCGAGCACCAGCAGGTGGCTGCCCTCGGGATCGGCGACGCCCTGCTGCGGGACGGTGAGCCCGAGCGACAGCTCGGCACCGTGCACCGTGCTCAGCGCCGGGTACTCCTGGGCCGCCTCGGCGAAGCGCACCGAGCCGTAGAAGCCGTCGTGGTCGGTGATCGCCAGCGCCGACAGGCCCAGCCGCACCGCCTCCTCGACGAGCGCCTCGGGGTTGCTCGCGCCGTCGAGGAAGCTGTAGCTGCTGTGGCAGTGCAGCTCGGCGTACGGCACCACGGGACCCGGCGGCGGCTCGGGACGCCGGTCGGGCTCGTACTTTCCCCGCTTGCGGCTGAACGCCGGGCCGTCGCCGCCGTCGGGCCAACCGGTGCGCAGCTCACGCGGGCGCCCTGACAAGCCGTCGCTCGAGCTCACCCCACGGAGACGTCGGGGTTCTGCCAGCCCATCAGCCAACCACCACCGAGTGGCGCAGATTGAACGCCGAGTGGCGCAGATTTGCCACTTCTGGCTGCAAAAGGCGACGAATTTGCGCCACTCGCGGTGACCGCCGCGTCAGTCATAGCGAGCCTCGGTGAACCATCGGCCGTCCTCGACGACCATCAGCCACGCGCTGCCGTCGACGCCCACGACCTGGAACCGCGCGATGCGCCGGGCCGCCGCCTCGTCCCACCACTGCTCGTCGACCGGCCACGGGCCGGCCCACGACGCCACCGGCTGCCATGGCGCGGATGCGTCGGCGCGGAACCGGTCGGGCGGGCAGCTGACGGCGCCCCGACCGCTGACCGCCACGGGCTGACCCTCGGCACCCACCACCAGGGCTTCCTGGGGTTCGGCGAACACGGTGGCCGGCGCCGGCGGCGGGATGTTGCCCGGCCATGGCGCGTGAGTGGAGCGCGCTCCCACCGCCCGCTCGCCCCACGGCACCCGCAGCGCTCGATCGGCCGGGCCGCGTCCGCCCTGCACGTCGGCGGAGAGGACTGCGTCGTGACCGACCATGCTCTGCACCCGAGCCACGCCCCGGGCGACACGGTCGTCGGGGCCACCGCCGAACAGGCTGTCGGCGTGCTCGGCGAGCGGCTCGGCCACCTCCGGCACGAGCCGGACCGCGTCCACGGGCGCCGCGATGCCGCCGCCCTGCAGCTGCCAGCGCAGACGGTCGACGATGTCGGCGGCACCGAACCAGCGCGGATGGAGCCAGCGCCGCGATGACGACAACGTGCCGTCACAGTCGACCTCGATGCGCACCGTGGTGCACACCAAGCCGTGCGTCGCGAGCCCTCGGACGAACGCCTCGGCCGTGGTGCGCAGGCTGAACGCGATCGGCTCCACCAGCTCGAGCGGCGGCTCGAGCGTGAGGGTGGTCTCGAGCTCCGGCGGCACCGCACGCCGGGAGACCGGATGCGGGTCGAGGCCACGGGCGAACCGGTGCAACAGCTCGCCGTGGCTGCCGAACCGGGTGTGCACGTCGGCCGGGGCGAGGTCGGCGAACGCTCCGAGCGTGGTGAGGCCCATCCGGCGCAGCAGGCTCACCAGGTCGGGGGCGTCGAGCGCCTCGACCGGCAGGTCGGCGAGGAACGCGGCCGACTCCCCCGCCCCCACCACCAGGCAGTCCTGAGCGAGAGCCCGGCGGGCGGCCTGCTCGGCGGCGAACAACCCGTCGGCGACGCCGAGGCGGACGTCCCAGACGCCCAGCGCGACGAGCCGTTCGGCGATGACCGCTCCCGCCTCGACCTCACCGCCGTAGAACCGGGCCGGAACCCGCAGCGCGCACAAGCCCGGACGCAGCGGCGCCACCCCCGGACTGAGCTCCTCGATGGCGACCAGGACCTCCTCGAAGGCGCGGGCGTCGGCGTCGGGACGATGATCGGCGAGCGTGAGCTCGGGGCACCGTGACTGGGCGTCGCGGCGGCGCATCCCGCGGCGGACACCCTCGGCCCGCGCGGATGGCGAGCACGCCAGCACCTGGTTCTTGTCGAGCACCGCGGCAGGTGCGCCGGCCGGCAGGTCGGTCAGCAGCGCCATCACCGGCCAGTCGGGGCACCACACGACCATCGTGCGGGGTTCGGCCGCCCCTGCGGGCATCAGCTGACGCTTCGCAGGGAGGTGGGTTCTTCGTCGATCGTCCGGAACACGAGGTCGACATCGGGGAGCCACAGGCGGGCGGATGCAGGCGGCCCCACGCCCCGACGGACCTCGACGGTCGCCTGCCGGGCGCGCAGGTGTCCGTGCCCGCTGCCGAGGCCGGCCCACTCGACGTCGGTCAGGCTGAGCCGGGCGTCGCACCGCGGCCAGTCGCCCCCCGCTCTCAACGGCAGAGCCACGAGGATCGACCCGCGCTGCCGCAGCCGGGCCGACAGGCGGGCGACATCGCCCGCGCTCACCTCGGCGGGCGGGCGCACCAGCACCACGCCGAGGACGTCGACGAGGGCGGCGGTGACCTCGAGCCACGCCTCCCCCGGATCGGGCACCAGGATGGTGCGGCTCAGCTCCACGCCGACCGCCGCCGCGGCCTCCAGCCCGAACTCAGTGGAACCCACCACCCCGCACCAGGCACCGTCGGCCGACGGCCCGGCCAGCAGCATCATGGCGAGACTGGCCGACTCGACGCCGTAGCTGGACCCGGTCTGCATCTGCAGCAGACCGGCCAGTGCAGGATGGGTGCGAACCGGCTGTGCCGCGGGTCGGCCTTGCATCTGGGTGACCCGGGCGCGCAGCTCGTCCACGGTGGGAGCGGCTGCAGCAGTCATTCAATCATTATCGAACACCCGTTCGAGAAGGTCAATCCGGATGTTGCGCCAGACCCTTCTGGCAAGGTGGGTGCAGATCACCATCGGGAGGAGCGCTCCATGCTGACGAAGGTCGCGGAGGGTGTGCTGGTCCACCAGAGCGAGCTGCTCCGGAACAACACCGCTGTCGTGCAGGGCACGAGTGGCGTGCTGCTCATCGACGCCGGGATCACCGGCGATGAGATGGCCAGCCTGGCGAACGACCTCCGCGAGCTGGGCCAGCCCGTGGTGGCGGGGTTCTCGACGCATCCTGACTGGGATCACGTGCTCTGGCACGACGACCTCGGCGACGTGCCCCGCTACGGCACAGCCCGCTGCGCGGACGACATGCGGGACCTGCGGTCGAACGCAGACTGGAAGACCCAGGTCACCGAGGGGTTGCCGGAAGAGATCGCCGGGGAGATACCGCTGGACCCGTTCGGCGTCATCACCGGTCTGCCCGCCGGGACGGCGCAGATCCCATGGGATGGCCCGTCGGTCCGGATCATCGAACATCCGGCGCATTCCCCGGGGCATGCCGCACTGTTGATCGAGGAACGGGGCGTTCTCGCCGCCGGCGACATGCTCTCCGACGTCTTCGTCCCGATGCTCGACAACTTCACCAGCACCAACGACCCGGTCGAGGAATACCTCGTGGGGCTGCAGATGCTCGAGGACGTGGCGGACGGCGTCGATTTCGTCATCCCCGGTCACGGGTCCGTCGGCGAAGGTGATCAGGTACGCGCACGGATCGAACAGGACCGCGCCTACATGCACGCCTTGCGTGACGGCCATGCTCCCAGCGACCCGCGGATCGACGCGCCCGAGCCTGGCTGGGAATGGGTCAGCGACATCCACGGAGGCCAAGCCCAGAGCGTCGCCCAACGAGGCGAGCGTTGACGCCAACCGGACGGAAGCTGGGCTACACGCCGAGCTGGATGCTCGCGCCGGGGATCGCGTCGAGCAGCTTCTTGGTGTAGTCCTCCTGCGGGTCGTCGAAGACCTGCGTGACGCTGGCGGCCTCGACCACCCTGCCCTCTTGCATCACCAGCACGTTGTCGGCGATCTGGCGGACCACCGCGAGGTCGTGCGTGATGAACAGGTACGACAATCCGAGCTCGGCCTGCAAGTCGTTGAGCAGGGTGAGGATCTGTGCCTGCACCAGCACATCGAGCGCCGAAACCGCCTCGTCGCAGATGACGACCTCGGGTTCGAGTGCCAGGGCGCGGGCGATGGCCACGCGCTGACGCTGGCCACCGGACAGCTCGCCCGGGTAACGCGTCATGACCGTGGTCGGCAGGGAGACCTTGTCGAGCAGGTCGCGCACCCGGGTCTCGCGCTCCTTCTTGGTGCCGATCTTGTGGGTGTGCAGGGGCTCCTCGATCGACTGGTAGATCGAGTACAGCGGATCGAGCGAGGCGTAGGGGTTCTGGAAGATCGGCTGCATCTGTCGCCGCAGGCGCAGCTGCTCCTTGCCCTTGAGTCCCCGCACGTCGACGCCGTCGAAGAGCACTTGGCCCGAGGTGGGGTCGAGCAGGTCGAGCACCATGCGCGCCACGGTGGACTTGCCCGAGCCAGACTCGCCGACGATCGCCGTGGTGGTGCCGCGGCGCAGCTTGAACGAGACGTCGTCGACGGCGGTGAACTCCACCTTCTGCCACGGTCGGGGTCCCGGAAGCTTGAACACCTTCGTGAGGTTCTCCGCGACGACGATGTTCTTCTCGCCCTCGCCGAGCTGCTCCGCGCTCTCGGCGACCCCGCTCGCGATCTCCTCGGCCGCCTGCACTGCCTGCTCCCGGACCTGCTCGCGGGCCCGCAACGAGGACAGCCGTTGTGAGGCCAGCGACGGCGCCTTGGCGACCAGGCGCTGGGTGTACGGATGCTCCGGATCCTTCAGGATGTCCGCAGCTGGTCCGGACTCCACGATGTGACCGCGGTACATGACTGCCAGGTGGTCGGCGCGCTCGGCAGCCAGGCCGAGGTCGTGGGTGATGAGCATCACCGCGACGCCGAGCTCCTCGGTGAGCCGGTCGAGGTGGTCCAGGATCTGCTTCTGCACCGTGACGTCGAGCGCGGACGTGGGCTCGTCGGCGATGAGCAGCTTCGGTCGTGCGGCCAGGCCCATCGCGATCAGCGCTCGCTGACGCATGCCGCCGGAGAACTCGTGTGGGTACTGCCGCGCGCGTCGCGCCGCGTCGGGAAGGCCGGCCTCCTCCAGGAGCTCGACCACGCGACGGTCGGCGGCCTTGCCGTCGGCGATGCCGTTGGCGGTCAGCGCCTCCTTGATCTGGAAGCCGATCGTCCACAACGGATTGAGGTTCGACATCGGGTCCTGCGGCACCAGGCCGATCGAGGAGCCGCGCAGCGCGAGAATGGCCTTCCGGTCGGCCTGGGTGATGTCGCTGCCCTCGAACTCGATGGCTCCCCCGGTGACCTTTCCCTTGCCGGGCAGCAGGTCGATGATCGCGTGCGCCATGGTGGACTTGCCCGAGCCCGACTCGCCCACCACGGCGACGGTCTGGCCCGGGTAGATGACGAGGTTCGCGCCGTCGACGGCCGGCAGCACCTGCTTGCCGGCCCGGAAGCCGACGCGCAGGTCCTTGACCTGGAGCAGGGGCGTGTCGGTCATTCGGGGTCCCCGGCGAAGCGCGAACTTTCGGCAGCCGCTTTTCCCGCGTTCGGGAAGCGGTTTGCTGGGGTGATCATGACTTCCTCCCCTTCGGGTCGAGCGCCTCTCGCACGGCCTCGCCGAGCAGGATGAACCCGAGCACGGTGGTGGCCAGCGCGGTCGCGGGGACCCACATCACGTTCAGGTGCGTGCCGGCCCGGACGGTGTTCTGCGCGTTCGAGAGGTCGTTGCCCCAGGAGACGACGTTCTGCGGCAAGCCGAGGCCCAGGAACGACAGGGCCGACTCCGCCACGATGAAGATGCCGAGCGAGATGGTCGAAGCCACGATGACCGGCGCGAGAGCGTTCGGCACGATGTGCCGCACGAGGTTGCGCATCCGGGTCGCACCGATCGCGGTGGCCGCGTCGACGAACTCCAGGTTCTTGACCTCCAGCACCGCGCCACGCATCTGGCGGGTGATCTGGGGCCAGGCGAACAGCGCCAGCGCGAGGACGACCACGCCGACAGCGGCCCAGAAGCCGCGATCAGGCCAGATGTTGTTGATCACCGAGATGACGACGATGCAGGCCAGCAGCAGGGGGATCGAGAAGAAGATGTCGCTGACGCGCGACAGGATCGAGTCGGCGAGTCCGCCGTAGAAGCCGGCGATCGCTCCGGTGACAATGCCGATTGCGGCCGTGACCAGTGTGGCCAGCACGCCGACGGCCACCGAGGCCCGCGCCCCGTAGACCGTGCGGGCCCAGACGTCGGCGCCCTGCTGCGTGAACCCGAACGGGTGACCCTCGGACGCCGGGGCGAAGCTGTTGCTCAGATCCGCCTGGGTGGGGTCGATGTCGGTGAACAGGGTCGGAAAGGCGATCATCAACGCGATGACGGAGATGATGCACAGGGCGAACCAGAACAATGCCGACCGGCGGAGACGCTTCCACGCTTCCCGCCACTGGCTCTCGGGCACGGCGTCGACGTCGACGGCGTCGATCGCGCGCAACGGAGTCTCCTCGACCGGGGCGACGAAGCGCTCTTGACCCGGACGGGCTCGGGTGGGCTCATGCATAGCGAATCCTCGGGTCGAGTACGGCGTACACCAGGTCGACCACCAGGCTCATGAGCACGTAGACCATCACCATGACCGTGACAATCGCGACCACGGTGGGCGTTTCGCCCTGGGTGATGGCCCTGTAGGCGGCGTTCCCGACGCCCGGGATGTTGAAGATCGTCTCGGTGATGATCGCCCCGGCCATGAGCGACCCGAGGTTGATGCCCAGGTAGGTGACGACCGGGATGAGGGAGTTGCGGAGCACGTGGTTGCGCACCACAAGTCCGCCGCGGAGGCCCTTCGCCCGAGCCGTGCGCACGTGGTCGGCGCTGAGGTTGTCGGCGACAGATGTCCGGGTCAGCCTCAGCGTGTAGGCGAAGTTGCCGATGGCGAGCACGATCGCCGGCAGGATCAGGCTGCCAATGTTCCAGTCGCCGCCGACGGTCACCGGAGCGATGCCCAGCTTGACGCCAAAAGTCAGCTGCATCACGAAGCCCACCACGAAGATGGGGATCGACATCAGCAGGAGGGACAGCAGGAGCATCGAGGAGTCGAAGACGCCGTTGCGTCGCAGACCGGCGATCGTGCCCATCACCACACCGATGACGGCATCGATGAGCAGGGCCATCACAGCCAGGGTGACCGTGACCGGGAACGTCTGGCGAATCAGGTCGATGACGGGCTGGCCGGAGAAGGTGTTGCCGAAGTCGAGGGTGACCGCTCCCTTCAGGAAGTACAGCCACTGGACCAGCAGCGGGTCGTCGAGGTGGTACTGAGCCGCGAGGGCGTCGCGCACCTCTTGCGAGACCGGCTTGTTGCCGACGAGGTTGAGGATCGGGTCACCGGGCCGGAAGAACAGCAACAGATAGATGATCAGCGTCGCGCCGAGGAAGACGGGGATGGTCTGCAACAGCCTCTTGCCGACGTACCACCACACGGTGACCTCCTGGGATTCATGGTCAGGCGCAGCCCTCGTGGACCACTTCGACGGTAACCCCCACGACGGTCATCGCCGGCGGGGCTCCGACCGGACGGACGGGGACGGCCCACTGGGCTGCCCCCGTCCGTCGCAGTCGAGACCTGCTCTACTTGGTCAGCTTCTGGTACTCGGGCTTCTGCTGCCAATTGAACTTGAATCCCTTGAGATCCTTCGACGTGACCGCCGTGGCGTTCTGGTACCACAGCGGGAGCGCCGGCAGATCCTTGAGCAGGATCGTCTGCGCCTGGCCGATGAGCTTGTACCGCTCGTCGCCCTTGGCCGCTGCGGCGTCGGAGATCAGCTTGTCGAACTCCTTGTTGCTGTAATCGCCGTCGTTCGACCCTGCATTCGTGGCGTAGATCGGGCCGAGGTAATTGAGCATCGACGGGTAGTCGGCCTGCCAGCCGGTGCGGAACGGCGTCTTGATCCGACGGTTTCCGTCCTCATCGGGAGTGATCTCCGTGCGCAGCTCGTCGAACGTCGCGTAGACCTTCGGCTCGGCCTCGATGCCGAGGTTGTTCTTGAGCTGGTTGGACATCGCCTCGGTGAACTCCTTGTTGCCCGCACCGTCGTTGTTGTAGGCGATGACGAACTTGCCCGACCACTCGTCGATGTCGTTCGCCTCGGCCCACAGGCGCTTGGCCTCTTCGGGGTTGAACTCGAGGACCTCGTTGCCCTCGACCTCTTCGGTCCAGCCGTCGAGCACCGGCGACGTGAAGTCCTTGGCCACAGTGCGTGCGCCGCTGAAGATCTTCTCGCAGATCTCCTCACGGTCGGTTGCCATCGAGAGGGCCGCACGACGCAGCTCGCCTTCCTTGCCGTCGAAGTGCGGCAGGCGCTCCGGAATCGTGACCGAGGAGAAGCTGGAGCCCGGCTCGTTGTACGCCGCGACCGAGTCATCGCCCTCGAACGTCGACAGCGCGCTCGGCGGAACCTGGTCGAGGACATCGAGGTTGCCCGCCTGCACGTCGCTGTACGCGGCGTCGGTGGAGTTGAAGAACTTGAAGGTCAAGCCGTCGTTCTCCGGCTCGAGCACACCGTCGTAGTCCGGGTTCGGCACCATGTCGATCTGCTTGTTGCGCTCCCAGCCGGTCTTGCTCAGCTTGTAGGGGCCGTTGCCGATCGGTCGCTCGCCGAACTCCTTGGTGATCTTGCCGTCGGCGTCGAAGGCTGCGTCAGGCACCGGGTAGTACGCCGAGTAGCCGAGGCGCAGCGGGAAGTCCGACTCCGCCGTCTTCAGGGTGATGGTGAACGTCGTGTCATCGACGATCTTGAGACCCGACATCTCCGTTTCTCCGTCAGGAAGGAGACCGGCCTTCTCGCCGTCTTGCGTGCCTTCGATCGGGTAGAAGAAGTAGTTGTTGAGCTGCTTGTTCTCGGCGTTGGCGCCGTAGTTCCATGCGCGCACGAACGACTCCGAGGTGACCGGAGACCCATCCGTGAACTTCTCACCGGTCTTCAGCTTGACCGTCCAGACCTTGCTCTCCTTGTCGCCCTCGATCGACTCGGCGACCTCGTTGGTCACCGAACCGTCGGTGTTGTAGGCGACCAGGCCGACGAAGAGGTTGCGCAGCGGGTCGCCACCACCGACTTCGTTCGTGGCCGTCGGGATCAGCGGATTCTGCGGGTTGGTGCCGTAGACCGTGATGACATTGCTGTCACCGTCTTGACCGCTGCCACCGCCGCAGGCTGCCAGCACGAGGCTGGCCACAGCAGCGAGGCCGACACCAGCCAGGCGATTTCGCCGGGAGAGTCGCATGGATTTTCCTCCTGTAGGACGAGGGCACGCACACGCATGCCGCCCCCCTTGCTATCACCCCTGCGGATCAGGCGACTAGCCAGAAAGGACTACTTCACCAAACTGTCACCTGATCACGATGAGCCATGCCGAGGTGGCCTGATCGGGCCAGAACACGCGAGAACGCCCCGGGTCCGTGCCCGGGGCGTTCTCGCGTTCGGCTGGGTGTCAGCCCTTGCGCTTGGTGATCTCCTCGGTGGCCTGCGGCAGGACCGTCTTGAGGTCGCCGACGACACCGAAGTCGACGAGCTCGAAGATCGGCGCCTCCTCGTCCTTGTTGACGGCGACGATGGTCTTCGAGGTCTGCATGCCGGCGCGGTGCTGGATGGCACCGGAGATGCCGTTGGCCACGTACAGCTGGGGCGACACGGTCTTGCCGGTCTGCCCGATCTGGAACGAGTGCGGGTACCAACCGGAGTCGACCGCGGCGCGCGATGCACCCACGGCGGCACCGAGCGAGTCGGCGAACGCCTCCACCTCGGAGAAGTCGCCACCGGTGCCACGTCCGCCGGACACGACGATCGCGGCTTCGGTGAGCTCGGGACGTCCGGAGGACTCCTTCGGCTTGCTGGACGCGATCTTGGCGCCCTTGGCGACGTCGGACACATCGACCGACACGGCCTCCACGGTTCCGGCACCGGATGCGGCCTCCGGGGTCACCGAGTTGGGCTTGACCGCGATGATCGGCACGCCCTTGGAGACGCCGGCCTTCACGGTGAAGTTGCCGGCGAACACCGACTGCGTGGTGGTGATCGTGCCGCCGTCGACATCGACGTCGGTCGCGTCGGTGATGAGGCCGGACTCCGACTTCAGTGCGACCCGTGCGGCGATCTCCTTGCCCTCGAAGTGCGAGGGCACGAGCACTGCGGCCGGGCTCTTGTCGGCGACGAGCTGGGCGAGCGCCTCAGCCTTGGGGCCGACCAGGTACTCGTCGTACACGGCGTCGTCGAGCTGGTAGATCTTCTCGGCACCGTACTCGGCGAGCGTGTCGGGGACGCTCGATCCGAACACCACGGCAGACGGCTCGCCGATGCTGCGGGCGATCGTCAGGAGCTCCAGCGAGGGCTTGGTGGCCTTGCCGTCGGGGGCGTCGATCAGGACGAGAACTTCACTCATGGGTCTGGACTCCTTCTCAGACGAACTTCTTGGAGGCGAGGAACTCGGCGAGCTTGGTGCCGCCGTCTCCCTCGTCGGTGACGATCTCGCCGGCGGTGCGCGGCGGGCGGGGCTCGAAGGACTCGACCTTCGTCCACGCGGCGTCGAGGCCGACGGTGCCGGCGTCGATGCCCAGGTCGCTCAGCGACCAGGTCTCGACCGGCTTCTTCTTGGCGGCCATGATGCCCTTGAAGGACGGGTAGCGAGCTTCGTCGGTCTGGTCAGTGACGCTGACCACGACCGGGCCGTTGGCCTCGATCTCCTGGGTGGCGGTGTCGCTGTCGCGGACGATCTTGACGGAGTCGCCGTCGACCGTGAGCTGCGAGCCGAACGTGACCGCAGGAATGCCGAGTCGCTCGGCGACGAGGGTCGGCACCACGCCGAGCGCACCGTCGGTGGAGGACATGCCGAAGAAGACCAGGTCGTACTCGAGCTTCTTGATGGCCTCTGCGAGCACGTGCGACGTGGCGAACGCGTCGGAGCCGTGAATGGCGTCGTCGACGACGTGGACACCGGCGTCGGCGCCCATCTGCAGCGCCTTGCGCACGGCGTCGGCCGCGTCTTCGGGGCCCACCGTGACGACGGTGACCTCACCCTCCCCGGCCTCGATGACCTGGAGCGCCTGCTCGACCGCGTACTCGTCGAGCTCGGACAGCAGGCCGTCGACGTTCTCGCGGTCGACGGTGTTGTCGGCGTTGAACGAACGGTCGGCCGTGGCGTCAGGCACGTACTTCACTGCGACGACGATCTTGGTCACGAGGACCCTCCTGTGATCTGTGGCGCGGCACCATGCCGCGGCCGTCGGGAGACTGGGCGTCAGGGCAACTCTCCCACCCCGGTGTCCATGCTGGAGACGGCAGGGTGAGCAGCCTGTCCTCGGTGGATGTTACCGACCAGTCACCTGCAGAGCGACCCGACGACGCATGGGCTTGATCACATCCCCTCGAGCGATGAGTGTGACCTCAGTCGCGCGTGGCGGCCCGGTGCGCAGCCTGACCGGCGAAGCTCACCGCGAGGTAGATCAGGGAACCGGCGCCCCACCCGAGGAACTCCTCACGACTGGCCGCGTTGGGGCCGGTGAAGCTGAAGGCGTTCTTGAGCGGCCCCACCAGCGCGTCGCACACGGTGGAGAGCGGGTCGTAGATCGAGTTGCCTTCCCCGGCCCCTATCGCGACGGTGAGGGCACCCACCGCCAGGACGACCGAGAAGATCAGGCCGAGCGCACCGATGACGCCAGCCACCAGGATCGCGGGTGCGCGGGCGCCGATGCGTTGCTTCTTCGGCTCGGCGTCGGGGACGTCGTCGACTTGCACCCGTCCGATCGGCTGGGTGGCCTCGGGCTCGCGGGACCGGTCGGGACGTGCCACGGGCTGGTTGTCCGTGACCTCAGGCTCGTTCGTGGTGGTCGTGCGCGTCGCCTCGCCGGCCTCCTCGACCTCCGCCGCCTCGGCGAGAGCGCGTTCGCTGGCGTGGGCTCCCACGGCGGCCCCACCCATGGCGGTGGCCGTCGACGTGGACTCGTCAGCGGCGGCGGCTTCGACCAGGGCGCGTTCAGGGATGGCGTGGGCCCCACCGGCGGCCCCACCCACGGCGACGGCAGTCGCCTTGGCCTCCTCGGCCTTCGCGTTCTCAGCGCGGGCCGTTCTGGCGTCTTCGGCGAGCTTCCTGGCTCCCTGCGGTCGGCCCGCCGCCTGCTCGTTGCTCTTGTCCTTCGCCGCGAGCTTGGCCTCCTTGGCTTCGCGCTTGGCCCGGATCTTCGCGGCCTTGACCTGCTGCTTCGCGTCGGCCCGGTGCTTCCGTGCTTCCTTCTTGGCGCGCATCTTCTCCTCTGCGGCCGCCGCGGCTGCGGCCTTGGCGGTCTTCCGATCCTCGGTGTCGCCACGCGTCAACGCCTTGGCGTCGGGTGCGACCTCGGGCCTGTTGTCGTCGGCATCGGTCTGATCAGGCTCGACCCGCGCCGTGGCCGAGGCCACGGACGTTTCCGCGAGCGCCGGCGACACCGGCTGATCGCGCTTGTCACGATCCGTGACGTGCTCGGCGGATCGGCGCTCCTCGTCTTCCTTGTCGCGAACCTCGCGGGCGGCGGCCTCGTCCTGCTCCTTTTGGCGTGCGGCGTCCTCGGCCTCCCGCTTCTCCTTGCGAGCGGCAACCTCGGCCTCCCGCTTCTCCTTGCGAGCGGCGGCCTCGGCTTCCTGCTTCTCCTTGCGAGCGGCGGCCTCGGCTTCCTGCCGCTCCCTGCGAGCGGCGGCCTCCGCTTCCTCCTTCTCCTTGCGCGCGGCGGCCTCGGCTTCCTCTTCCTTGCGAGCCGCGACTTTGGCCTCCTCGCGCTCGCGGCGAGCCTGCTCCTTGGCCTCCTGGCGCTGGCGGCGGGCTGCGGCCTTGGCCTCCTTGCGGTCCGGCCGGTCCGGCGTGTCGGCGCGTTGGTCCGCAGGGGGAGCAACAGTCGCTGCGCGAATGGACTCGACCTTGGCTGCTGGGTCGGGTTTCGGCTGGACTATCGGGGCGTTGAACGACTTCCAGTCGGGTCCGGACGCCCACGAGGGGGGAGATTTCGGCTGGGGAGGTGGCTGCGACGTGGCGGAGACGTCGTCCGTGACGTCACTTGCGCCGGACGACGCGTCTTTTGGTAGCGGCGGCGAGGGCCCCGTCCTTCTCGCTCACCTCCCGGGGCTTGTCGTCCGACGAGTCGGGCGCAGCCTTCTCGTCGACGAACTCGCTGATGCTCGGCGGTTCCTGGGTGAGCGGCACGTCGCGACCGCTCTGGTTCGCCATGACGATGTGGGCCTGCGCAACGCGTTCGGCCTCGGCCTCGGCTGCGGCGACCCACTCCATCGCGGTGGTCTCGGCCTCCTTGAGCTTCTCCTCCGCGGCTTCGCGCGCAGCGGCGACCGCCTGGCTGAGTCGTTCCTGCGCCTGGCGCTTGGACTCTGCGGTGACCCGCTCGGCCTCGGCCTGGGCGCCGGCGATACGGCGCTTGGCGTCGGAGTCGGCATCTTCGGCAACGCGCTTGGCCTCGGCCTGGGCCTTGGCAACCCGCTCGGCCGCATCCTTCTCGGCCTCGGCGACGCGTCGCTCGGCAGCGACACGGGCGGCCTCGATCTCCTCGGCCTGACGCTTGGCAGCCTCTTCCTGAGCCGCGGCGGCAGAGCGGGCGGCTTCGGCTGCCTCGGCGGCCACACGCTCGGCCTCGACCTTGGCGGCGCGCACGCGTTCCTCGGAGATGCGCTCGGCCTCCGCGATCTTGGTGGCAGCCTCGACACGCTCGGCCTCGGCCTCGCGCGCGACCTTCTCGGCCTCGGCGTTGGCCCGCTCGACATGAGCCCGGGCGTCGTCGCGCTCACGCTCCAGCTCGGCCGCGGCCTCGTCATGACGGGCGGCGGCCTCGGCTGCGAGCTTCTCGGCCTGGGCGTTGGCGGCGGACAGCTTCTCCTCGGCGGCGCGTTCGGCGTCGCTGAGCCGGACGGCGATGGCGAGCCGCTCGGCAGCAGTCTCCTGCGCGAGCTTCTCGGCCTCGGCCTGAGCGGCACTGATGTGGCTCGCAGAGGTCTCGTGGGCTTCGCGCACGATGCGCTCGGCTTCGGCCTCCACCTCGGCCAGCTTGCGGTCACCCTCCTCGCGCTCACGCGCCAGCTGGGCCATCGCGGCCTCACGCTCGGTCTTCGCCTGGGCGGCGAGCCGGGCCACCTCTTCCTGCGCCTCGGCGATGCGTTGCTTGGCGTCAGCCTCGGCTGCCTCGGCCCGACGGGCGGCGGATGCCTGGGCCTCTGCCTCGGCCTCGGAGAGCCGCTTCTCGGAGGCTGCCTTGGCCTGCGCCTCGGCCTCGGCCAGACGACGCTCGGCCTCGGCCTTCGCCTCGTCGACCCGGGTCTGGGCCTGACGCTCGGCTTCGGCCTTGGCGCCGGCGACGCGATCATCGGCCTCGCGCTGCAGCTGGGCGATCTTGGCTGCGGCGGCATCGCGCTCACGTTGGATCTCCACGGAGACCCGCTCGGCCTCCTGACGAGCGGCGTTGACCCGCTCCTCGGCGGCCTGTTCGGCGGCCTGCAGCTTGGCCGCTGCCGCCTCACTCTTGCTGGCTTCGTCGGCCTGGATGCGCTGGGCGGCCTCGGCGCGCTCTCGCGCAGCCTCTTCCATGAGTCGGTTCGCCTCGGCCCGTGCAGCGGTGACACGCTGCTGCGCGGCGGCGCTCGCGGCGGCGAGCTTCTCGGCGAAGCTCGTCGGCTGGGCCGCCGTCTCGGCCTGGGCCGCGACCTGCTCCGCAGGTTCGGGAGCACGCGCGGGTTCGGGCGCCTTCACCGGCTCCGGTGCCCTCTGTGCGACCGGCTCCGGCTCCTTCACAGGCTCGGGCGGCTTCTGCGCGACCGGCTCCGGCGGCTTGACCGGCTCCGGCGGCTTCACGGGTTCGGGGGCCTTCACCGGCTCCGGGGGCTTCTCCGCCGCCGGCTCCGGCCGCTTCACGGGTTCGGGCGCCTTCTCAGGCTCGGGGGCCTTCACGGGCTCGGGTGCCTTCTCGGCCACCGGCTCCTTCGTGGGCGTTTCGGGGCTACGGCCACCCTCGGCGGCGAAATCGGCCGCCGTCTGGCCCGAGCCGCGCAGGGCGGCCCGCTGCTCGGGGGTCGGCCCCGCCTGCTTGTCCCGGCTCGCAGGACCGCGCAGGTCGGACAGGCTGAAGCCCTCGTCAGACTTCTGCTGCGGTGCCGTGGGCTGGGCCTCGGCCGCCGCCTTGAGCGCGTGCTCCTGGGTGTCGGCCTGCTTGACCTCGGGCTTCTCGGGCTCCTGAGCCTTGGCGACGGGAATCTGGGACTCGGTCGGCTCGTCCTTCGGCTGATCGGTGCTGGATTCGTCCCGCTCGCGGGCATGTCGCTTGGACGCGGCGAACGAACGAGCGGCTGCCCGCTCCTTGCGACGTTTGTCGGCAGCGGCCTGACGCGCGGCCTTGGCGTCCTTGCGCCGGCCACGGCCTGAGTTCGAGGAGTCGTCGTCCTGTTCCGCCTTGCGGTCATCCGACCTGGAAGCGTGCGACGTGGGAGCGTCGGACGAGGGGGCGGTCGACCCGCTCGTCTGACCCTTCTGCTCGGCCTCTTCCTGCGCGAGCGTCTCCGCGGCAACCTGCAGAGGGTCAGCACCTCGGCGGGCGGATGGCTTGTTCGAACCTGAGTCGCTCATGACTCCCTTTCTCACGACACCGCTGGCATCACATCGTGGTTCAGTATGCCCCATGCGTACCGTGTGTCACAGGACTCTGGGACCATCTCCAGCCCGGGTGCGGGTGGTCCGCCGCTCCTCGTCGTTCTGTGCGAGGGAGCGCCGATGTTCGAGTTCTACAGGACACGTTAGACGTCATCACACGACTTCGTGACAGGGCCCGGTAATCCACCGACGGACGACCCCAAGCGGGAAGTCACCCGCGCGACCGCGTGGGCCCGCGAGAACGCGCCCAGCACGGTGTGGCTTATCGGCCCTCGAAGGTGGCCTTGCCGGGACCGTTCTCGACGAAGGACTGCATGCCGGTGGTCTGGTCATCGGTGGCGAAGAGCGAGGCGAACTCGACCCGCTCGATGTCGAGGCCGGTCTGGAGGTCGACCTCCAGGCCACGGTCGACCGCGCCCTTGAGCGCCCGCAGGGCCAGGGCCGGGCCACCGACGAACTGCGAGGCCCACTCCACCGCGCGGTCGTAGACCTCGGCCGCCGGGTGGACCTGATCGACCAAGCCGATCGCGAGCGCCTCGGCGGCGTCGACGAAGCGGCCGGTGAACATGATCTCCTTCGCCCGGGACGGACCGACCAGCCGCGCGAGGCGCTGCGTTCCGCCGGCCCCGGGGATGATGCCGAGCAGGATCTCGGGCTGTCCGAGCTTGGCGTCCTCGGCGCAGAAGCGGACGTCCGTGGCGAGGGCGATCTCGCAACCGCCGCCGAGAGCGAACCCGGTGATGGCCGAGACCGTGGGCTTGCCGATGGCGGCGAGCGACCGGGTGAAGTCCTGCAGGAGCTGGGCATGACGGCTCATGTCCTGGAACGACATGTCGGCCATCTGCTTGACGTCGGCACCGGCCGCGAACACCCGCTCACCGCCGTAGACGACCACGGCGGCGACGTCGTCGCGGCGGTCGGCCTCGCGTGCGGCGTCGGCGATCTCGGTCTGCATCTGGGCGTCGAGGGCGTTCATCTTCGGTCGATCGAGCCGGATGGTTCCGACGCCGTCGCTGACCTCGAGCCGTGCGAGCTCTCCCACTGGTGTCCTCCAGACGTGACGCTGCCGCGTCGGCAACGAGCATAGGACAGCGCAATCGCCATGTTGACCCGCCGTCCACGGACTATTTTGGGCCCATGGTCACGCGTGTTCCAGTTCTGGGGGTCCGTCCCCAGATCGAGGGCGGGCGGTTCCCGGTCAAAGCTGTCCCGGGCGAGGAGTTCACCGTGCGGGCCCGCGTGTTCGGAGAGGGCCGAGGCGTCGTGCGTGCCGCCGTCATCCTGGCCAGGCCCGACGGAAGCGACCAGCCACCGATGCGGATGACCCACCTCGACAACGACCACTGGGCCGCCGTGGTCAGCGCCGACGCCACCGGCCCATGGACGTTCCGCGTCGAGTCGTGGCACGACCCGCTCGCGGCCTGGGTCCGCGACGCCCAGATCAACTTCGCCGCGGACGTCGACGTCGAGGTCACTCTCGCCGAGGGAGCCGTCCTGCTCCGCCGGGGCAGCGGGTCCGACCCGGCCTGCGGCATGGTGGCGGACGACCTGCTCGAGAGCGACGTGCCGGCCGTCGAGCGGCTGGCCACGGCCCTCGCGTTCCTGGCCACCTTCGATCGCAGCGCCGTGCGCGACCATGTCACCTCCACGGACCGCTTCCCGGTGTTCGTCGACCGGGAGCGCGCGCTCGTCGGCGCCTGGTACGAGATGTTCCCGCGGTCCGAGGGCTCCGAGGTCAAGGCCGACGGTTCGGTGCAGGCGGGCACGCTCCGCACCGCGGCGAAACGCCTGGAGGCGGTGGCGGCGATGGGATTCGACGTCGTATGCCTCCCACCCATCCACCCGATCGGCGACAGCCATCGCGCGGGACGCGACAACGCCCACGTCGCCGGCTTCGACGATCCGGGCTCACCGTGGGCGATCGGCTCGAGCCACGGCGGGCACGATGCCGTGCACCCGGACCTGGGCACCCTCGACGACTTCGACGCCTTCGTCGAACGGGCCCGCCAGCTCGACCTCGAGGTGGCGCTCGACCTCGCGCTGCAGTGCTCCCCCGACCACCCGTGGGTCTCCGAGCACCCGGAGTGGTTCACCACCCGCGCCGACGGCTCCATCGCACACGTCGAGAAGCACGAGGACATCTACCCGCTCGACTTCGACAACGACCCGGACAACCTGTACTACGAGGTGCTGCGCATCGTCGCCCACTGGATCGACCACGGCGTGCGTCTCTTCCGCGTCGACACCCCGCACACCAAGCCGCTGCGGTTCTGGGAGCGTCTGCTGGCCGAGGTGCGCGAGATCGACCCGGACGTCGTGTTCCTGGCCCAGGCGTTCACCGCTCCGGCGATGCTGCACGCCCTCGCCGCCGTCGGCTTCCACCAGAGCTACACGTACTTCACCTGGCGCGAGCACGCCGACGAGACGGCCGCCTACCTGGACGAGGTGTCCACCGGCACGAGCGACTTCATGCGACCGAACTACTTCGTCAACACGCCGGACATCCTGCCCCGGTACCTGCAGAACGGAGATGAGTCGCTGTTCCGCGCGCGGGCGGTGCTCGCCGCCACCGGCTCACCGTCGTGGGGCATGTACGCGGGCTACGAGCTGATGGAGCACGAGTCCCTCGGCCACGACACCGAGGCGTACCTGCACTCGGAGTCGTACGAGATCAAGGTGCGCGACTGGGACGATCCGAGGTCGTTGGCGCCGTTCATCGCGCGGCTCAACGACGTGCGGCGTTCCCATCCTGCCCTCCAGCGTCTGCGCAACCTCGTCCTGCATGACACCAACCAGACCGGCGTCATCGCCTTCTCCAAGCGGAACGGTGACGACGCCGTGCTGGTGGTCGTCGACCTCTTCCCCGCCTTCGGCAAGGCCGTGGGTGTCGACCTCGATCCTTCGGACCTCGGGCTGCCGCCCGGCACGGACCTGACGATGCGCGACGAGCTCGACGGCGTGCAGTGTCATGTCGACCGGGTGCCGCTGAGCAAGAACTCGCCGGCGCGGATCCTCACGTTCACGCGTTCTTGACCCGGGACGGTCGTCGTCCGCCTCAGCCGATCCGGTTGGTGACGACGCAGAAGGTGAAGAACGCCACGCCGAGCACCATGCCCACGTGGCCCAGGATCGACAGCGACGGCCCCTGGGCCCAGCTGTCGTCGACTGCATCGGCGGCGTGCTTGCCCGCACCGGGCAACCACCGCGCGAGGATGAGGACGCCGATGATCGCCTCGATCCACCAGGCGGTGAGTGTCCCGAGACCGAGCAGGTCGCTCGGGGAGTTCTGGTTGAGGTAGTACACCCAGACGGCGAGGGCGACCACTCCCATCACCGTGTGTGCGTGGACGACCGACATCGGGATCTGGGCATGCCCCGCCTGATGCTCCGCCGAGAGCCGCATCCGCGTGAGGAGCACCGCGACCGCACCCAAGGCCGTCAGCATCCACAAGACGTTGTCGAGCGTCATCCGGGCATCGTGGCACAGAACGCACCACAGCCGCCGAGGTCAGGCGGCCGCAGCCGCCACGCGCGACGGCAGGAACAACGCGGAGTCACCGAACTCGTGCCACCGATATCCGCCGGCCACGGCGGCGTCGTAGGCCGTCTGGGCGAGCTCCTCTCCGGCGATCGACTCCACGAGCAGGAGGTGGGACGCCTGCGGGTCGTGCCAGCCGGTGATGAGTCCGTCGACGATCCGCGGCGGGTGTTCACGGGTGACGACGCGCTCGGTCCAGCCACTGCGTGCTTCGAGCAGCCCGGACCCGTGCGTCACGGCGGACTCGAGTGCGCGGGTCACCGTGGTGCCGACCGCGATGATGCGGCCCCCACCGGCACGCGTGCTGTTCACCAGCCGCGCCGTGGACTCGCCCACCTCGAACCACTCCGGCTGGGGTGCCTCCCCGGCTTCCTGCGACGAGACGCCGGTGTGCAGCAGCACCGGCGCGATGCCGACACCGCGCGAGACCAGCCGCGTCACCACTTCGTGCGTGAACGGGCGGGAGGCGCTCGGCATCTCGGCGCTGCCGGGCGTGGTGCCGAAGATCGTCTGGTAGTCGGCGAGGTCGTATCGCCGGTCGAGGTAGCCGTAGGCGATCGGACGCCCGACCCGGTTCAGGACGTCGCGCAAGGCCTCGTCACCGGTGTGGACGGCTCGCCAGAGCCGGTTGCCCTCGCCGGTCGGCGACGACCCGGTGCGCGGATACGGGTCGAGCAGCGTCAGGGACGCACCATCGGCGCCGGTGAGGGTCAGGACCTGGCCCGGCTCTGCGTCGAGCAACGCCCGGGCAGCATCCGGTGCGGTGCGGACCTCGACGACCCAGGTGCCGTCACGTAGGTCCATCGCCACGTGCAGCACGACGTCGCGGCCGTCTGACAGCCGCGCGTCCGCCTCACCCGCGACGGTCTGGGAGGTGTTGACGACGATGAGGTCGCCAGGCTCCAGATGATCGGCCAGATCGCGGAAGTGCGTGTGCCGCACGCGGTCGCCATCCGCGACGAGCAGCCTCACTTCGTCGCGGGCGATGCCGCGCGCCTCGGCTGGCGACGGCGCCGTGCGCTCACCGGGCGGGGTGAACGTGATGAGCGGGCTGATGTCGATGGTGGTCATGCGGACCTTCCCATCTGCTCCCCGAGCCCAGGCACCTCAACCAGTGCTCTCAGCTCGGCGGCGCGGTAGCGGCCGCTCGGCGGGCGTTGCTCGATCAACGCAAGGAACGCCGGGACGACGGTCTCGGGCAGCGGACGGTCGCTGATGTCCTCGCCGGGGAAGGCGTCCTGGTGCATCTGGGTGCGGAGGTCGCCGGGGTCGACGGCGTACCAGCGGACGTCGGGGTCCTCGGCGGCCAGCGTGAGCGTCAGGTGCTCGAGCGCCGCCTTGCTCGCCGCGTACGCGCCCCAGGTCTCGTAGTGCTCGACTGCGGCGTCCGAGGTGATGTCGATGACCGCGGCACCGGCACGCAGCAGCGGGCGGAGGGTCCGGATCAGAGCCACTGGCGCGACCACGTTGGTCTCCCAGACGTGACGCAGCACGGCGCTGGTCAGCTGCTGCACCGGGAGCAACGGGCTCGTGCCGAGGGTGCTGGCGTTGTTGACGAGCAGGTCGAGGCCGTCGGCGACGACCTCGGCGAGATGGTCACGGTGGCCCGGGTCGGTGACGTCGCCTGGCACGGCCGTGACGCGGGGTCCGAGCTCGGCGGCCGCCGCATCCAGACGTGCGCGGTCGCGTCCGGTGATGACGACCTCCCAGCCGTCGTCGGCGAGGCCGGCGGCAAGGGCGCGGCCGAGTCCGGCGGAGCCGCCGGTGATGAGGGCCCGGTGTCGTGAAGTGGGAGGCATGATGCTCCTTCGGTGGGATCAATGTGCGTGCGGTTCCCACCGTGCAACCTCAACAAAGGTTGAGGTCAACTGCCGGCTGCAGGCGTGGACGAGTGCAG
>CAWIWE010000003.1:0-23640 GCA_963839625.1 uncultured Actinomycetota bacterium
TACTCAACCACCGTCTTGCGCGCGAGGGAGGCCGTCCAGACCGCGCCGGCGAGAGCGACCCCGGCGCCCGCCGCCATGGCCCACGGGATCCCTTGGGCGCTCGCGACGAGCCCCAGGGCGATCGGCCCGAAGCCGAGCGCGAGATCGATGAACGCGCTGGCCGTACCCGCCGCCGCGCCTCGCTCGGACGGCGTGGCGGTCGCGAAGATCGCGCTGAAGAACGCCGGGGTCGAGAACGTCACTCCGATGGCGAAGACGACCACACCGGTCAGCAGGCCGGTGGGTGTCTGCCAGGTCGCGACGACGAGGAGACCGGCTCCGATCGCGACGAGCGATGCGGCGGCAAGGGGCAGTGACGGGAGCCGGTCCGGGACCCTGGCGAACACGATCCGGCACGTCACGATGACCGACCCGTAGACCGCCATCGCGAGGCTCGTGTTGTTCATCCCGATCTCCGCCGAGTGGAGTGAGGCGAAGGCGAGGAACCCGCCCATCGCCGCGAGCGACGTGAAGAACCCGATCGATATCGGGATGCCCGGTCGGTGAATCAGGGCGCCGTGCCCGTCCGGGTCCGCCTCCCTTGCCGGCTCGACGATGGCGAGCGTGAGGAGGGCGGCCAGCGCGGCGAGGGCCGTCGCGCCGAACCACGCGGCGTCGTAGCCCCACCGCTCGAGGAGAAACTCACTGAGCGGCGGACCCAGGCCCAGTCCGATGTAGAGACCGAGCGAGTTGTAGCTCAGCGCCTCACCCATCCGCGAGGGTGGCGCGATGTCGGCCAGGAGGGCGAAGCCGGCGACGAAGAAGGCCGCTTCCGCGACGCCTTGCAGAAGCCGGATGGCCACGACCGCGCCGAGGGAGTCGGTGAGCGGGAGCAACAGCATTCCGAGCCCGGCCACCAGCGCACCGAACAGCATCAGCGGCAGCCGACCACGGACATCCGACAACCGGCCGGCGAACGGCCGGAAGAGCAACGCCGTGATCCCGAACGCGCCGAATGCGAGGCCGGCGCCGGCCTCGTCGGATCCGATCGGCCCGGTCGTGTAGAGGGGCAATGCGTGGATGGCGACCCCGACGGACGTGAAGTAGGCCAGGTCCGCGATCGTGAGCAGCACGAAGGGACGCGTGAGGAGGTTTTCCTCGTCGGCGTCCCGTCGGGGGGTCCGGGCCATGGGAAGACGGTAGACCCAACGGCCACCCTTGGAGGTGGCTACGATGACCAGACGCGCCGAGAAGGGGCGCGCGGCAGAGGGAGCACGACGTGAGCAGCCTGGAGTCCTTCCATGCCGTCATTCCCGCCGGTGGCGCAGGCACACGGATGTGGCCGCTGTCGCGGGCGTCGCGGCCGAAGTTCCTGCTCGACCTCACCGGCTCCGGTCGCACCCTGTTGCAGGAGACCTGGGACCGGCTCCGCACCCTCGTGCCCGCCGACCACATCCACATCGTCACCGGCCCTGTTCACGCGGCGCAGGTGAAGGAGCAGCTGCCAGAGCTCGCCAGCTGGTTCATCGAGCCGTCCCCGCGTGACAGCATGCCCGCGATCGGCCTTGCCGCCGCCGTCATCGGACGCCGACACCCCGGAGCGGTCGTCGGCTCCTTCGCGGCCGACCACGTCATCTCCGACGCCGCCGCCTTCGGAGCAGCCGTGCGCGAGGGCATGGCGGTCGCCGAGACCGGCCTGATCGCCACCATCGGCATCGAGCCGCGCAGCCCGTCGACTGCATTCGGCTACATCGAGGCCGGCGAGGACCTGTTCATCACCGACGCTCCCTCGGCCCGTGCCGTCACCCAGTTCGTCGAGAAGCCGGACGCGCTCACCGCCGCCCACTATCTGCGCGACGACTCGTTCAGCTGGAACGCCGGCATGTTCGTGACCCGCGCCGACATGCTGCTCGGTCACCTCGCCCGGCTCCAGCCGCACCTGCACGCCGGTCTCGACCGCATCGCCTCCGTGTGGGACACCCCCGAGGGTCAGGCCGAGCTGGAGGGCAGGTGGCCCAGCCTCACCCCCATCGCGATCGATCACGCCATCGCCGAGCCGGTGTCACTCGAGGGCGGCATCGCGGTGATCCCCGGAACGTTCGGGTGGGACGACATCGGCGACTTCGCCGCCCTGCACGCGTTGACCGGGTCGTCATCCGACGTCCTCTGGGTCGACTCCAACGGCTTCGCGCGGGCCGAGGACGGCACGGTCATCGCCGTGGTCGGCATCCGCGACGCCGTGATCGTGCGCACCGCGGATGCGCTGCTCGTCACGACGCTTGAGCACGCGCAGAAGGTCAAAGAGGTGACGGCCATTCTGCGCCGCCAAGGACGCGACGATCTCCTCTAGTCCGACTCCTCGTGCTCCGGATCAGTCGTCGTCGTCAGCGTCCGCGTCCTTCTTGAGGACGTCACCGGACTTGGCATCGATGGTGACGGAGTACCTCATGCCGTCGGTTCCGCGGAGATCGCCCTCCCAGACCGTGAGCCGGTTGTCGGACTCGAGGTTGAGCTCCATCAGCTTGGCCTCCGGTACGGCATCGGAGATGGCCCGCGCCGCCTCCTTGTAGTCCAGCTTGGCCGCACGGACGCGGCGGCGGTTCTCGGCCTTGTCGTCGGCGTCGTCGACCTTCCTGGTCGGGCCGTCGAACAGCGAGCCGTCGGACTTCGCGATCAGCATCTCGTGCTCGGTCCCGTTCTTCTTCACCACCGTCACCTCCCAGATGGTGCGGGCCTCCTCGGTCTCGATCGTGAGCAGCGAGCTGTTGTCGACCTCTTTCAGGGCCGCCGCGGCCGCGTCTTCCAGGCTCAGGCTCGATGCGTCTTCCTGGGCAGGTGCAGCAGAGTCGGCCGGCTTGCCGGACTCGGCCGGTACCGGGATCGAGACGTCGGTGTCGTCGCCGCCATCGCCACAGGACGCGAGCACCAGGGTCAAGCAGGCCGCCGAGACGAGGATGCGGACCGATCGGCCCACTCGGTGGTTGGTCATGATGACCTCCGGCTTCATGGGTCCAAACACCGACCATATCGGGGCTTCAAGTCGATGTCCTCGGATCAGATCAGGTCGGTCAGCGCTGCGTCGGGCGTCTCGTCCGTGGGCGCGTAGGCCTGGGCCAGCTCGCCGGTGCCGATGCCGCGGAGCGCGCCGTCGGAGCTGTCCGCGTACACCGACTCGCCGCGGCGGAGCGTCTCCCGTTCACCGTGCTCGTTGACCAGCTCGACCTCACCGCCGAGGCACACGACGATGCGTCGCGAGGCGTCCGGCAGCACTGCCCCGTCGGGCTCGGCGTGCGAGCACTGGGTGACGGCGAGGGCGAACTCGTCGACCGGCGGACTGAAGATGTCCGTGGAGAACCCGAACAGCTCCGGAGTCACCCGCGCCAGTCGCGACATGCCCTCGTCGAGACACTCCACGAGCCCACCCGGGTCGAGGTGCTTCGACGTCAGGCCGGCCCGCAGCACGTTGTCGGAGGAGACCATCACCTCCAGGCACATGCCGCGCAGATGGGCGTGGATGATGCCGGCGCCGAGGAAGGCGGCCTCCCCGGGCTGCAACGTGAGGCGCTTGAGCAGGAGCGAGATGACGACTCCGACGTCGCCCGGATGGTGCTCGGCGATCTCGACGGCGGTGGCGTAGGCGCGTTTCACGTCGACGCCCTGCGCAACGAGGTCGCGGCACGATGCCACGACGCGATCGATCTCGCTGACGTCGGGCTTCTCGTCGAGAAGCGTCTCGACGACGCGCACGATGCCGTCGAACCCGGGACGGTCGTTCAGGCGTTCAGCCAGCGACGCCGCGAGCGGCGACTCGATCGCGGCGAGGATGCGGAGGATCTCCGCGGTCGGACGGAAGCCGACGAGGGTGTCGAACGCGGTGAGGGCGTAGACCATCTCGGGCTTGTGGTTGGCGTCGCGATACACCCGGTGCGGCGCGTCGATCGGGACGCCGGCCTCCTCCTCGCGCGCGAAGCCGGCCTTCGCCTGCTGGGCGTTGGGATGGACCTGGATCGACAGCGGACGGCTCGCCGCCAGCAGCTTGAGCATGAAGGGCAGCTCGCCGGACAGCGTCGCCAGCGACACCTCTCCGTCGTCGGTGCCGATCGTGGACGCTCCGAGCGGGTGGGTGCCCATCCAGACCTCGGCCACCGGTCGGCCGTCCGCAAACTCGCCCAGGAACTGGGGGATGTCGTCGGGCGACCCCCAGTCGTAGTCGCGGGACGTGTGGTGGAGGCGGCGCATGGTCACTCAGCATAGGCAGGGCAAGCCACCGCCAGGGTGTGTCTCCCTGTTCCGGTTCGAGGGGCGCGTGGTGTCGCGCTCGGCTGGCAAGGCAGAGGAGGGAGGCGCACCGGGGTGGGGGCACCTCCCACGCGCGCAGCGCGTAGGGGGCGGCGGCGACCGAGATGACGCCGCCAGGCGAGATGCGACGCCGCGCGAACCCGGATCGGAACAGGGAGACGCGCCCTGGAGGCGAGATGTCGTTCAGCGGTGCCGGGGCTTGCGGGGCGGCTTGCCGCGCTGCGCGGACGAGCGGGGCTTGCCGCCACGTGACGGCGGTCCGCTGTCCGGACGGATGTCGATGCGCTTCCCGGAGATCCGGGTGTTGGTGAGGGCGTCCAGGACGGCGTCGGGGAGATCGACCGGCAGCTCGACGATCGAGTGATCCACCCCGATGGTGATCTTGCCGAAGTCGGAACGGCGCAACCCGCCCTCGTTCGCCAGGGCGCCGACGATCGACGACGGGCCGATCTTGTGGCGCTTGCCCACGGCGATCTTGTACGGCGCGAAGCCCGCTGACGTCGCGCGCACCGACTTTCCTGCGCGGGGCGGACGCTCTCGAGGAGGCGGCTTCGGGGCGTCGGGGCTGAGGAAGAACTGCTTGTCGGTGGCACTCATCACTGCGAGCGCGGCGGCCACGTCGGGCATCGCGACGTCGTGGTCGCGGGCGTAGTCCTCGACCAGCCCGCGGAACGTGTGGAACTGCGCCGAGCCCATGCTGTCGGTGATCGTCTGCGCGAAGCGGACGGCACGACGTGCGTTGACCTCGTCGACGCTCGGGACGCTCATCTCCTCCACTGCACGCCCGGACACCTTCTCGATCGCGGAGAGCAGCCGGCGCTCGCGCGGCGTGACGAACAGGATGGCCTCTCCGGTGCGTCCGGCGCGCCCGGTGCGCCCGACGCGGTGCACGTACGCCTCCGGGTCGTGCGGGATGTCGTAGTTCACGACGTGGCTGATGCGGTCGACGTCGAGCCCGCGGGCGGCGACGTCCGTGGCGACGAGCAGGTCGAGCGCACCCGAACGCAGCGCGCCGATGGTCCGCTCGCGCTGCGCCTGCACGAGGTCGCCGTTGATCGCCGAGGCGGCGAAGCCCCGCGACCGAAGCTTTTCGGCGAGCTCCTCCGTGGCCCGCTTGGTGCGGACGAACACCAGCATCGCGTTGCCGGACTCGACCTCGAGGATGCGGGTCAAGGCGTCGAGCTTCTCGTGCTGCGTGACCTGGATCCAGCGCTGCCGCACGGTGGCCGTCGACGTCCGGGCCGCCGGGGTGGCGATGTCGACGGGATCGTGGAGGTAGCGCTTGGCGAGGGCGCGGATCTGCCGCGGCATGGTGGCCGAGAACAGCGCCACCTGCTTGTACTCCGGAGTGTCGGCGAGGATGCGCTCGACGTCCTCGGCGAAGCCCATGGCAAGCATCTCGTCGGCTTCGTCGAGCACCAGGTGCTCGAGGTTGGTCAGATCGAGGCTGCCCCGGTCGAGGTGGTCGATGACGCGCCCCGGGGTGCCAACGACGACGTGCGCACCGCGCTCGAGCCCGGAGAGCTGGGCTCCGTAGCCCTGCCCGCCGTAGACCGGCAGCACGCGCACCCCGGGGACCCGGGCGGCGTACGCCGTGATGGCTTCGCAGACCTGCAGCGCCAGCTCGCGGGTCGGTGCGAGGACGAGCGCCTGCGTCTGCTTCCGCTGCGGGTCGAGCCGCTGCAGGATGGGCAGCGCGAACGCCGCGGTCTTTCCGGTGCCGGTCTGGGCGAGCCCCACGACGTCGCGTCCGTCGAGCAGAGCCGGAACCGCACTCTCCTGGATCGGGGTGGGGGTCTCGTAGCCGAGCTCGACGAGGGTGTCGACGATCGCCGGGACGAGTCCGAGGTCGGCGAAGGTCGGATCAGTCACCCCGTCAGTGTCCCGTACAGGTCAGTAAGCGCCGCGCGAGGCCAGCACGGCACGCGCGGTGCGGAGGATGATCTGCATGTCGCGCAGCATCGTCCAGTTCTCGACGTAGTCGAGATCGAGACGGACCGAGTCCTCCCACGTCAGGTCCGACCGGCCGCTCACCTGCCAGAGTCCGGTGACACCTTGCTTGACGAGCACGCGCCGGCGCATGTAGTCGCTGTACGGATCGACCTCCGTGTCGACCCACGGACGAGGTCCGACGACGCTCATGTCGCCCCGGAGGACGTTCACGAACTGGGGCAGCTCGTCGATGCTGTAGCGGCGCAGGAAACGTCCGACCCGAGTGACGCGTGGGTCGTCGACGAGCTTGAACAGCGGGCCGGACCCTTCGTTGGCGTGAAGGAGATCTTCCTGCATCTTTTCTGCGTTCTGGACCATCGTCCGCAGCTTGAGCATCTGGAACCGGACGCCGTCGGTTCCGATGCGCTCGGTGCGATAGAAGATCGGGCCGCGGCTGGTGAGGCGGATCGCCAGCATCGACGCGAGCAGCACCGGCGACGCGCAGATGAGCACCAGGGCCGCGAACGAGCGGTCGAACATCGCGCGACGGAACGAGCGTGCCTTCGAGTAGCTCGGGGCGGACAGGTAGATGAGCGGCATGTTGCCGTGCGCCTGGAGGTGGATGCGAGGTCCGGCGACGTCGACCACGTTCGGGGCCACGAGCAGGTTGACGTCGCGCCCTTCGAGCGCCCACGCGAGCTCGCGCATGCCGTCGTGCCCGAGGTGCTCGGTGTCGGTGACGACCACCGTGTCGACGGCATCGACGTTGAGGGCCTGGCCGAGGTCGGACTCCGTGCCCAGGACCGGCACGGCGAGGTCGTTGGCATGGAACCGCTCGTTCGGCGCCGCGACGCGATCGGGCACCCACACACCGACCACGCGGAAGCCGGACATGGCGTCCTCGGAGAAGCGGAGGGTCATCGCCTTGGCGCTCCGGACACCGCCGATGACCAGCACCCTGGACTGGTACTTGCCCTTCCGGCGCCGGCGGAGCATCCAGATGCGCCAGGCACGGCGTTCCAGGAAGAGCAGTGATGTGCCGACCACGAAGGAGATGGCGAGGAACCCGCGCGAGACCTCCCACTTGAGCAGCAGCGCGGTGATCGCCACCCAGGCGAACAACGTGAACGTGGAGCGAGCGACCGCCTGGTACTGGCGAGAGCCGTTGTCGAACGTCTTGGGGTCGCGGGTGCGGAAGACGGCCAGGGCGATCATCCAGCCGAGGAAGAGCATGCCGCTGACTTCCCAGACACTCGGCCGGACTCCGGCGAGGATGTCCGGTGGGACCGGGATGATGTTGTAGCGGAGCACGTGGGCCACGGCCACGGCGAAGGCGACCACCAAGGCATCGGTGAGGAGAATTCGGCGCGCGACCTTGTGCTCCCAGCGAGAGCGCGACAACCGCTGCGTGGGCCGCGCGGGCGGCGGGTCCACGACATGCAGCACTGGGGCATCGCTGACGTCGAAACGGAGCCCCTGGAGGTCCTGCGCCACGGTGACAGTCCTTTCGCGCCGCAGCAACCCCCGCAGCCCACGACGATAAGATCGTCCGTCATTCTCTCTTAAGAACAACTACTCCCGCTGCAAAACGTTACGGAACGTCAGCACAATGTTCCCGGCGTCAACTATCGCCGCAGTGCGTGCCCTCGCATCGGCAGCTCGGACAGGCATTTTGCCAGGACGTCGACGGCCGCCGCAATCTCATCGGCCACCTGACGGTGCACGTCAGGCTCGCGCCGGTAGGGATCGGCGATGTCGACGTCAGCCGGTGCCGTGCTTCGCCTGCGGGACGCGTCGGACACCAGGTCCTCGAGCGACTCCGACTCGACGCCGTCGACGAGCGCCGCGAGCTCGCGCAGGGTGAAGGTCTTGCGCAGCGCTCGCGGCGACATCGCGAGCACCGCCGCCCGATGTTCGCGCGCCGCGGTGAGCACGAGATCCGCCTGCTCGATCAGATGGCCCTCGAGGACGCGGGCACGATGATCGGTGGAGTCGTGGCCGAGTCGGGCCAGCTCGAGCACCACCATGCTGTCGATCGGCGCGGCATCCCAGCCCCGCACTCCGGCGGACGCGATCTCGAATCGCTGTGGATCGAGTCGGTCGCGGAGCAAGATCTCCATCATCGGCGAACGGCAGATGTTCGCCGTGCAGATCGTCAGGATCGTGAAGCGCTGCATCACACGCCGCCCAGAGCGGGCCGCACGTGGAGTCCGGCCTCCGGGTCGACCACGGTCTCCTGCGCGGCCGCGACGCCGTCGGCCACCAGCGTTGCGGTGGGGTCGGTGTTGCGCTTGACCATCGCCAGGGCGACCGGGCCGAGCTCGTGGTGACGCGCAGAGGACCCGACGAAGCCGACCCGCGTGCCGTCCAGGGTCAGGTCGGAACCGTGTGCGGGCAGGTGATCGACCGAGCCGTCGAGGTGAAGGAGCACGAGCCGCCGCGGAGGGCGTCCGAGGGTGTGCACCCTGGCGACCGTCTCCTGACCGCGGTAGCAACCCTTTTCGAGGTGGACGGCTCGTCCGAGCAGGCCGGCCTCGTTGGGGATGGTGCGCTCGTCGGTGTCGACGCCGACCCGGCAGATGCCGGCCGCGATGCGCAGCGCTTCCCAGGCCCACGTGCCCACCGGCGCGCCGAGCTCGTCGGGGAGGGACGCGAGCGACGCTCGTGGCTTCAGCTCCCAGGTCAGGTCGCGCAGGCCGACCACCGCGAGCTCTGTGCTGACGTCGGCCACCTCGACCCGGGTCATGAAGCGCATGCTGTCGAGGAAGGCGACCAGTGCGGGCGCGACACCGGGCTCGGTGTGAGCCAGGAACGTCTCGCCGTCGTCGATGCCGGAGAACCCGTGCTCGATGCGACCCTGCGGCGACAGCAGGAGCAGGTCGGTGCGCTCGCCGGGGGCCAGGTGCAGCACGTGCTGCGTGGTGAGCGCATGCAGCCAGGTGAGCCGATCGGGCCCGCTGATGCTGATGACGTCGCGGTGCGACAGGTCGACGAACCCCTCGCCGGCGACGAGGCGACGTTGCTCGGCGGCGATGGAGCCGTAGTGCGCTGCGACACCCGCGTCCGGCGGGTCGGCTTCCACCGCACCCTCGAGGTCGAGGAGTGGGCTCTGCCGAACGGTGTGGGGTTGGGAGTCAGACACGCTGGAGCCTCCCCCACAGGTGCGACTGCAGCTCCTGGCCCTGGGCCGCCATGTCGAAGGCGTACATCAGGTCGCCGTCCACCAGTCCGTACATGCGCTGGCCGGCCGTGTACTCCTTGGCCGTGACGGTGCGGGCGACGACGTCGGTGGCCAGGGTGATCCGCGGTCCATCGACCTGGCCGTACCAGATCTCCGCGTAACCGGTGGGGTGCGCAAGCACCAGCTCGACGGACTCCCCGTCCTCATCATCGGCAGAGCCGGAGGGCCGCAGGAACCCGGTCTCGAGGGCACCCGGACGGATGCGGTTTCCGTCGTCGTCGGTGATCCAGGCGCGGCTGAAGTAGTGCAGGAACGGCCGGCCGTCATGGGCGAAGACGACCTCCTGCTCGTAGCCGAACGGATCGATCGTGGGGTAGTCGCCACGACCGTTGCCGTGCCACGTGCCGAGCAGCCACGCCGACCCCGCGAGGTCGGTGTGGAGATCGGTCGGGATCTCGTACGCCATGGTGCCAGCCTATCGAGCCGGTCATGGACCGCTGGACGGATGAGCCCCCGCGGGACGACCCTTACGCTGGCGCCATGAGAGCCGTCGTGCAGCGTGTCACCCGCGCGAGCGTCACGTCCGACGGCGTGCTCACCGGCGAGATCGGGCCCGGACTCGTCGTGCTGCTCGGAGTCACGCACGACGACGACGAGGAGACCGCGCAGCGCCTGGCCGCCAAGATCCACACGCTGCGCATCCTGCGCGACGAGCAGTCGGTTGCCGACACCCGCGCCGGGGTCATCGTCGTCAGCCAGTTCACGTTGTACGGCGACGCCCGGAAGGGTCGTCGACCCACCTGGAACGCTGCCGCGCCCGGCGAGGTCGCGGAGCCGATCTATGACGTGTTCTGCCACACACTCCGCACCCTCGGCGTCACCGTCGCCGAGGGCGTCTTCGGAGCGCACATGGAGATCGACCTCACGAACGACGGTCCGACGACGCTCGTCCTCGACTTCTGAAGGAATCCTCAGGTTGAGCGACTAGGTTGCTGCGGGCACGATGGGGAGGATTGTGCGCGTTCGTGACCGCTGCACCCATGACCTCGAGCGCCACCGCACCAGACCCCGGAACGGAGCACGATGGCGAACCGCGACCGCGGTCGGCGATACCGAGAGGCCGGCAAGCGCCGCGCCGGCGGCATGCCCTTCCACCGTCGCCATCGCAAGCTCGTCGTCGGTGTGCTCAGCTTCGTCCTGCTCATCGTGGGTGCCGGTGCTTCGTACGCCTACCTGCTGAACTCCAAGTTCGGCGACATCGCCAAGGTCAAGACCAGCGGGCTCAAGAACCGTCCCGACCCCGACAAGGGCAAGGCGCTCAACATCATGTTGCTGGGCTCCGACAAGGGCAAGGCCGTGCCCGGCGTGCCGGCCGACACCACGCTGTCGCAGGACGCGAAAGCCGCCAAGTGGCCCAGCGGCAAGTACCGCAGCGACACGTTGATGATCGTGCACATCTCCGAGGACCGAAAGCACGTCTACCTCGTCTCGATCCCCCGCGACACCCTCGCGACGCTCCACAACGCGACAGGTACTCCCAAGCAGCAGCAGAAGATCAACGCCGCCTTCTCGTTCTACGGGCCGAACGGCACGATCTCGACCGTCGAGAACCTCACCGACGTCCGGATGCGCCACCTGGCGATCATCGACTGGGCCGGGTTCAAGGACCTCTCCCACGCCGTGGGCGGCGTTCCCGTCTTCATCCCGCGGCCGTTCTTCGACCCCAGCCAGAAGATCCAGTGGAAGGCGGGGGAACAGACGCTGGAAGGCAAGAAGGCCCTCGCCTACGTGCGCACCCGCTACGGCCTCCAGAACGGCGACTTCGACCGCATTGCCCGCCAGCAGAACTTCCTCCGCGCGATGATGAAGAAGATGCTCGCCAAGGGCACCTTGCGGAACCCGGTCAAGCTCACCCGCACGCTGTCGGCGCTCACCCAGAACCTCACGGTCGACGAGGAGTGGAACTCCGGCGACATGCGCGGGCTTGCCCTCTCGCTGCGCGGCACGGAAGCCAAGGACGTCACGTTCATGACCGCTCCGGTCGCGGGCACCGAGACGGTGCCGGGGCTGGGCAGCGTCGTGCGCCTCGACGAGCTGAAGTCCAAGGAGCTCTTCACCGCGATGAAGCGGGACACGATGGAGCGCTACATCAAGAAGTACCCCAAGGACGTGCTGAAGTCCGACAAGAAGATCAGCTGACGCGGCTGATCACTCGCACGCGCTGGCGCCGGCCGCGTCGGCATTCGGCCGGACTCCGGGCGTGGTGCGGAGCTCCGGGTCGCCCGGCGAGGCCGCCGCGGTCCTCATCGTCGTCAGGATGACCGAGCTCCGGCCGGGTGGCAGCTCGCGAGCCACCTTGGCCACGGGCCGACCCTGGTACCGGGCGGCCCCGATCGGCGCGGGTTGCCCGTCGACCGTCATGGACTCGATCGTCCCGCCCTTCGGCCCGGCGATCATGACTCCGAGCTGGATGTTGCCCGGGGTGCCGCGACGAAGTCGGGGAGGGCCGACGATGGAGAGTGGAAGAGCCTTCGTGTTGGTCGGCGCGTTGGACACGAGCGTCGTGGTGCTGCGCAGCTCCTGGGAGAAGCCGTCGAAGCACTGCTCGGACCGCACGACGGTGCCCATGGTCAGGTAGTACGACATCTTGGCCGAGCCGGCGTCGTTGACGTAGACGCCGACCTGGGGGCGTCCGCCGCTCTGGAAGAGATTGGCGATGTCGGTGGTGCGGATGCGCTTCTGCTCGTCGTCATGGCGCGACCACAGCATGAGTCGTCGCTCGGACACCCCGCGGACGAGCGCCCGGATGACGGACACCGAGTTGCCTGTCCCGGCCACCGTCGCGTCGAAGATGCGGCGCGCGGCGTTCTCGAAGATGGCGTCCTGCTTGACCACGTCGATGGGGTACTTCAGGTACACGCCGTTGAGCATCTGCGCGACGGCGTTCCGGCTGGTGAGGGTCACGTCGTCGCCGACGTCGACCGGACCGAGGCCGTTGAGCATGTATCCCAGGGTCACCGGGTCGACGCCGATCACTCCGTCGAACTTGGCTTTCCAGCGCTTTCCGGCGATGGCCGCAGCCAGCTCGGCGGTCCGCGGGAAGTCCGTGTGTATGGCGGTGTTCCGGATGTCCATCGTGATCGAGCTCTGGAACAAGAGCTGTTCATCCTCGGACAGCTTCGCTCCGGGTGGCGACTTCGGCAGCGGACGGACGTCCAGGATCCCGCCCTGCCGGCCCATCGTGAGCTTGCCGTTCTTGGCGTTGATGACCGCGAAGGAACCCGGCATGCCGGAGAGCGACCGCACCTCGGCGTTGTTCATGATCAGCAGGAGGTACTGACGCTCGGTGCCGTCGGCCCCGATCATCCCCGGCAGCAGCTTGGCCGCGTCGTCCGCTGCAGATGCGGCGACCGCGGTGCTCAGAAACCGGGCTTGGAGCTGCCTCATCGGCGTCTGCAACGGCCCGAGAAGTCCATCGGGATCGATTGATGCGACATCGCGGCTGGCAGCGGTGAGAACCTGGTCGGCCTTCACCATGACGGGAGCGGCCTCGGCGACAGCTTCGAGGTCGAACCGGCCGTCCTTGGGCCGGTAGGTCTCCAGGCGCACCTTGTCGGCGACCTCGACGACACCCGGGAGCACCTCGTCCACGACTTGATCGATCTCGCGGGCCACGGTCCGCACGGCGTCCACGTTGCGGCCGAGGATCGGGACCTGCGCTCCGAGCCACCACAGGGGGCCGTTGGTGCTGTTGTGGGCGCGGGACGTCGAGGCGTCGAGGCGCTCGTACGACTTCACGGCCGCATCGACGTCACCCTCGACGATGTCGTCTTGCAGGATGCCCGCGCGGACCTCGGCCTCCTGGATGGAGCCGTACGCGCGGAAGGCCTCCCAGGTGAACAGCAGGCCGGCCGCCATCACGAGCAGACCGACGATCGCCAGCGCGCGCTGACGCGGGTTGTCCCAGATGTCCTCGAGCCGTTGGCGCATGCTTCGGGGCTTGTGGCTGCGCCTCCGTGACGCCATCAACCCTCCTCGTGGAAACCGGGGGAAAAGACCGTTCCCGCGCCGTGAAGGGCGCGGGAACGATGCGAGGTGGAGATCAGGTCAGATCAGGCGTCGCGCCGACGCGAGGACACGACGACTCCGCCGCCGACCAAGACGAGCATGGCGCCGATGATCAGCCAGGCGAGACGCTCTCCGCCGGTGTTCGGCAGGAGACCGCCGTTGTCGCCGTCACCGCCGCCGTTGCCGCCGTCATCACCGTCACCGTCGCCGTCACCGTCGCCGTCGCCGTCATCATCGTCATCGTCGTCATCCTCGGGAAGGAGGGTCTGAATGCCGCTTCCCTCCGCGAAGACCTGGACGGTGGCCAGTGTGCCCAGGCCGCGACCGCCACCTCCAGAGCCCAGCGCTTCCACACCGTTGTCGTAGAAGCACCTCGCGGTGGCCACTTCATCCGTTTCGTCGTCGACCTCGGGGGTGGTGAAGGTGTCGGAGATCGACGAGCCCTGTCCGGCTGAGGCCTCCTGGCCCAGGAACTCCAGCTCCCAGCTGTCGCACTGGATGTTGGCGGTGGCCGTGATCTGGATGTTGTTGCCGCCGACGACCGTCTTCTCGGAGACGTTCACGGTGACCTGCTGGTAATCCTGAGCCTGCGCAGGGGAAGACACCAGCACAGAGAAGGAGGCGACGAGCGCCACACTCACTGCCAAGCAAAGCTTCTTCATGATTCTAAATCTCTCCATGCTCGGTCGTACCCGATCCCCGTCGCGAAGGCCCGTGCATCGCGTCCGTGAGCAAGAGCGTACAGGTTCAGGTGCTCATCCGTTTGGTCAATACATCCGAGTCAACGAAGGAGTTACTCATTCGTTACACGTCCTGAGCGTGGACTGAGTCGAAATTTGGTTTCTCGATCGGACCGATAGGCGGTCGATTCAGACGTCGCGCCGGCGTGAGGCCACCACCACACCGCCGCCGACCAGGACGAGGATGGCGCCGATGATCAGCCAGGCGAGACGCTCGCCGCCGGTGTTCGGCAGGAGGCCGCCGTTGTCACCGTCGCCATCGCCGCCGTCATCGTCGCCGCCGTCACCATCGTCGTCGCCGTCACCATCGTCGTCGTCGTCGCCGTCGTCATCGTCATCGTCATCGTCGTCGCGCGGAAGCAGCCTGATCGTGCCCGTGCAGGGAACGGTGCTGCCGTCGTCCAGGGTCGCAAAGCCCCGCACCGTGGTCCTGGTGCTCTCGTCCACCTCGCGGGTCTCGAACGTCGCCGTCGTGGACGTGACCCCGTTGTCCGTGTGGACCTGACCGCGATAGAAGAGCCTGAAGTCGACATCGGTCTCCGGGTCGATGGTCGCGGTGACCGTGGCGTCCTCGCCGCCGACGACCCTCACATCGCTGATCGAGCACGTGAACACGGGATAAGCCTGCGCGGGGGACGGCGCCAGCACCGTCAGGGAGGAGATGATCGCGACAGCCAGTGGCAGCCGAAGTCTTTGCATGGCCGGGATCCCTGCTCATTCAGTCTGCGGTCCCCGACGGATGTTCGTCACTCACAGTACATGCGGATCAACGACGCAACCCCGCGGGTGTTACGTGTTGGCGTCCCTATTCGGTCGCCGGTTTCTGCTTCTCCTGCCGGGCCCGTTCGAGGTTCGTCCGGAGCATCCGCCAGATCAGCGGCGCGGCGACGAGGCCGAGCGCGGCGGCGGCAGCAATCCCCAACGGCGGAACCTTCAACATGCTCAGACCGGTGAGGAACAGCACCAGCACGATGCCGCGGCGGACGATCGACTGCGACACGCGGTTGGCCAGCCGAGCGCCGAGGAAGGTGCCGGGCGTGCCACCGACGACGAGCGGGATGAGCACCGACCAGTCGATGCCGGTGACGATGACGTGGCTGAAGGCGGCGGCCATGACGAGAGGGACCGCCTGCACGAGGTCGGTGCCGACGAGTCGCACCCCCGCCAGCGCCGGGTACAGCACCAGAAGGACGACCATGATCACGCTGCCCGACCCCACGGACGTGATGCCCACCAGGAGCCCTCCGAAGGCTCCGACGAGAAGCGTCGGCAGCGGACGAACCGTCGGTTCGACCGCCCTGACGACCTGGCCGGACGCCTTGCGCCTCATCTCGACGTACACCCGTAGGGCGTAGGTGCAGGCGGCGATGAGCAGCGTGACGCCGATGGCCGCCTTGAGGAACGCGTCCCTCTCGTCGCCCTCCCCCGCGGCCCGCACGATGAAGGCGCCGGCGAAGGCCGTCGGCACCGAGCCTGCGATCAGCCAGGTCGCGATGCCACGGTGTGGCGATCCCTCCCGCCAGTGCACGGCCGCGCCGGTCGACTTGTTGACCGCGGCCGCCACCAGGTCGTTGGCCACCGCAGACGTCGGAGGCACGCCGAGGAAGATCAACGCCGGCGTCATCAGCGCGCCGCCGCCCATACCGGTGAGGCCGATGACGATGCCGATACCGAAGCTCGTGACGAGGAGGGCGAGGACGTCTGCAGTGATGTCCGGCGTCACGTGGCGCCCTGCGTGACCGGCCCGACCTGGACTGCACCGTGCTGGTCGGCGGGAAGCCAGCCTCGGCCGACGAGGAACGCCAGGATCTCGTCGAGGACGTCCTCGATCGAGCGATCGGTGGTGTCGAACTTGAGATCGGCGTCGGCAGGATCCTCGTACGGCGAGGAGATGCCGGTGAAGTGCTCGATCTCGCCGCGTCGAGCCTTCGCGTACAGGCCCTTGCGGTCGCGACGCTCGCACTCCTCGAGCGGCGTGGCCACGTGGATGAGAACGAACGCCGCACCGGCGTCGTCAGCCATCGCGCGCGCCGCCTTGCGGGTGCGGTCGAACGGGGCGATCGGGCTGCAGATGGCCAGACCGCCGTGGCGGGCGATCTCGGCGGCGACCCAGCCGATGCGCTCGATGTTGGCCTCTCGGTCCTCCCGCGAGAACGTGAGCCCTCGTGAGAGGTTGCGTCGCACGATGTCGCCGTCGAGCAGGGACACCGAGCGGCCGCCGTTCTCGATGAGACGGTTGCTGAGCGCCTGGGCCAGGGTCGACTTGCCGCTGCCGGACAGCCCGGTGAAGAAGACGACGAGTCCCTGCTCGAGCCCGAGCGGCCGGTCCTCGGCGACGACGGACTCGATGGTCTCGCTCAGCGGGCCGTCGCCGACCGGCCAGTGAACGGTCTCGCCGGGCGCGTATGCGGCCACCACCTGACGGCGGAAGGCGAGGTCGTGGGTCTCGCTCTGCCGGACGGCGGCCGGCACGGCGATGACGAGGGCGTCGTGGAAGCAGGACGCGGCCGCGATCGTCGCCCGGACCAGACCGGGACCCGACAGCCCGCGAGGCGAGCCGGCGCCGGCGAGCACGAGGAACAGGAGCGGATGGTCGCCGAACTCGCGGGTGATGGAGTCGATGTCGCCATCTGTGAGCGGGGCATCGACCGGGATCGTGACCGTCCACGACGGGAGCTTGGTGCGGGAGGTCGACGGAGTGACGTAACGGTTGCCGAACGCCCGCCGCACTGCGCCCGGCAGCGCACGGACCTCGCCGACGATGCCGGTCAGGTCGTTGTCGACGGGATAGGTGTCGTCGATCGAGACGACCGCCAGCGGGACGCCCTCGGGATCGGTGATCTCGAGCCCGTCGCGCTCGCGGGCCCACTCCACCAGGTCGTGCGGGACGGCCAGCGTGACATCGCCGTCGGCGCCCTCGAAGCCATCCAGCGGGCTCAACACACCCATCCGCAGCAGCTCGACGTCATCGAGCTCACGCGGCGTCGGCGTGTACTGCGGGCGCGAGCGATCGGATTCCGGCACGGCGCATATTGTGCCACTCCTGGCACGGGGGACATGCTGCCTTTCGCCCCGGAGGCTCAGGGTGGCCTTCCGGCGTCTCATCATGGGGAGCGATTCGCTCCCGCGTTGCAGGAGATGGCACCCTAGACCGCATGCAGACCCACGTCGACTACCGCCTCAGCCAGCTGGACGAGCTGGAGTCCGAGTCGATCCACATCTTCCGTGAGGTCGCAGCCGAGCTCGAGCGTCCCGTGCTGATGTTCTCCGGCGGCAAGGACTCCATCGTGATGATGCGTCTGGCCGAGAAGGCGTTCTACCCGGCGAAGCTGCCGTTCCCGGTGCTCCAGGTCGACACCGGCTACGACTTCCCCGAGGTGCTTCAGACCCGCGACGAGTGGGTCGACCGCCTCGGCGTCCGCCTCATCGTGGCTTCGGTCGAGGAGGCAATCGCCAACGGCGTCGTCGTCGACGACGGCAAGACGTCGCGCAACCGGCTGCAGATCGGCACCCTGCTGCACGCCATCGAAGAGGGCGGGTTCACCGCCGCGTTCGGCGGCGGTCGCCGCGACGAGGAGAAGGCCCGCGCCAAGGAACGCGTCTACTCCCACCGCGACGAGTTCGGGCAGTGGGACCCCAAGAACCAGCGCCCGGAGCTGTGGAGCCTCTACAACGGCAAGCTGCACAGCGGCGAGCACATGCGCATCTTCCCGCTCTCGAACTGGACCGAGCTCGACATCTGGCACTACATCGGCCGCGAGGACATCGCGATCCCGTCCATCTACTTCTCCCACCAGCGGAGCGTCTTCGAGCGCGAGGGAATGCTGCTCACCGAGAGCGAGCACAATCCGTGCCGCGAGGGCGAGGTCGCGTCCGAGCGCACCGTCCGCTTCCGCACGGTGGGCGACCTGACGCTCACCGGATGCGTCGAGAGCAGCGCCTCGACGGTGGATGAGATCATCGACGAGATCTCCGTCGCGAAGCTCACCGAGCGTGGTGCCACTCGCGGCGACGACCGGTTCTCCGAGGCCGCCATGGAGGACCGGAAGAAGGAAGGCTACTTCTGATGACCGAGGACAGGCCCCAGATGGACCTGCTGCGCTTCGCGACGGCCGGATCGGTCGACGACGGCAAGTCGACGCTCATCGGACGGCTGCTGCTCGACTCCAAGGCGATCTTCGAGGACCAGCTCGAGTCGGTCGAGGCCACCAGCCTCGAGCGCGGCTACGACTACACCGACCTCGCCCTGCTCACCGACGGGCTGCGCTCCGAGCGCGAGCAAGGCATCACGATCGACGTCGCGTACCGCTACTTCGCCACCCCGAAGCGCAAGTTCATCATCGCCGACACCCCCGGGCACGTGCAGTACACGCGCAACATGGTCACCGGCGCATCGACGGCGAATCTCGGGCTCGTCCTCGTCGACGCCCGCAACGGCCTCACCGAGCAGTCGCGTCGTCACGCCGTCATCCTGTCGCTGCTCCGGGTGCCGCACATCGTGCTCGCGATCAACAAGATGGACCTCGTCGACTACGACCAGAAGGTGTTCGACCAGATCGAGCGCGAGTTCACCTCCTTCGCCTCCAAGCTGACCGTGCCTGACCTCGAGGTCATCCCGATCTCGGCACTGAAGGGCGACAACGTCGTCACCCGTTCCGAGAACATGCCGTGGTACGAGGGCTCCTCGCTCATGCACCACCTCGAGCACATCCACGTCGCCTCAGACCGCGAGCTGATCGACACCCGGTTCCCGGTGCAGTTCGTGGTGCGCCCCAAGTCGGACGACTTCCACGACTACCGCGGCTACGCCGGACGCGTGGCCGGCGGCGTGCTCAAGCCGGGCGACGACGTCGTGGTGCTGCCGAGCGGCATGCCCAGCCGCATCCAGGCCATCGACGCCTTCGACACCGAGGTGCCCGAGGCGTTCCCGCCGATGTCGGTCACCGTGCGGCTCGAGGACGACGTCGACGTCTCACGCGGCGACATGATCTGTCGGCAGAACAACGCCCCGACGCCGACGCAGGACATCGACGCGATGGTGTGCTGGATGTCGCCCCAGGCGCTGCAGCCGCGACAGAAGCTCGCCATCAAGCACACGACGCGAACCGCCCGCGCCATGGTCAAGGACATCCAGTACCGGCTCGACGTCAACACGCTGCACCGCGACCAGGACACCCACGAGCTCGGCCTGAACGAGATCGGGCGCGTCCATCTGCGCACCACGGCCCCGCTGCTCACCGATCCCTACTCCAAGAACCGCACCACGGGCTCGTTCATCCTCGTCGACGAGGCCACCGGAGCCACCGTCGGCGCCGGCATGGTGAACGGCTGACGGGCTCGACTACTTCATCGTCGGCGGTTTCCACTTCTTTCCACCGTTGGTGCTCAACCGGACGCCTCCGGGCCCACCCGCGACGAGCCGTTTGTCGGTTCCGGTGAGGCCCGGAATGGCGAGGTCCTCGATGACACATCCCACCGGCGTCCAGGTCGCTCCGCCGTTGACGGTGGTCAGGATGCGGGACATGCAAGCGGGCTCGGACGCGATGGCGTAACCGGTCAGCGGGCCGGTGAAGACGGCTGCAGCGACGCGTTTCAGCTGCCCGGCCCTGGTCCAGAGCGCACCACCGTCGCTCGTGGTCCGGACCACCCCGCCGGAACAAAAGACCTTGGCGGCCAGGTCCGACACCGGGGCGAGTGCACCGACGCGCTTGCATCCGGCATCCGTGGGTCCCGTGGGCGAGACCACGTCTCCGGACCTGGGATCGACGTACCACTCCTCGACCGCACCCGGCTCCTCGTCCCACGTCTGTCCGGCGTCGTCGGTCGCGTAGCGATGGATGCCGCACTTCTCGTCAGCCCCGGCGATGGTCATCTTGGTGGGCGACGTGGCGGTTGCGGCGACGATCGCCTTGATGGCGGGTGCGGTGGCACCGACGCCGGTGCCTTCGCCGACCTGGGGAACGCGAATGTCGCGGAACGTCCGACCTTGGTTCTTGGAGAGCTCGAGCTTCGGCCCGCCTGCCTCCGAGCAGCTGCCGGCCCTGTACCTGACGACGACATCATCCTTGCCGGCCGTGAGCATGAGGCGACCGACGGGGCCTTCCTCCGAGCGTCCCGAATCGTCTCCGGCACCGGCGGACGGCTGCTGGGACGAAAGGGCATCTTGGTCGGCACGCGTCAGGAGCACGTAGACGACGCCGGCGATCACCAACGCGAACAGCACGACGGCCGCCGCCTGGACACGCTGGCTGATCACATTTCCTCCCTCGAACCCCGGTCCTCCCTCGAACCCCGGTCATCGTATCGACCGCGGAGTAGGACCGCCCGGGACGAAGAGACCCCCGCACTCGGAGGGTGCGGGGGTCTTGCTCGTGTTTCGGCCACGGCGCCTTCGGCGCGACGCGCTCAACCTTGGCTCGGCGCGATTCGCACGCGAATCGACCTCACCAAATGCTCAGGCGCCGACGGTCACCTCGGCCAGGTCGATCTCGATGTCGGCGACGGAACCGATCGCGGCCACCACGGACCTGTCGACCGTCACCGCGCGCGGCGCCAGGGTGCGCAGGGTCCACTCGCCGGGTCCGGCGAAGAACCGGAACTGGCCAGTGGCTGACACCGGGACCTCGGCGGTGAACTCACCCGTGCGGTCGAGGAGCCGGACGTAGGCCGTGCTCACCGGCTCGCCGTGCGTCGTGACCACACCTTGGATGACGGCTTCCTTGTCGATGTCGATCCCCTCGAGGCTGGGACCGCCCTTCTTTGCTCCGCACATGTCAGGCCTCCCCACGCTCGTCGCCGAGCGCGACGGGAACGCCACGCAGTGAGCCGTACTCGGTCCACGAGCCGTCGTAGTTCTTGACGTTCGGGTGGCCGAGGACCTCGTGCAGAACGAACCACGTGTGCGAGCTGCGCTCGCCGATGCGGCAGTACGCGATCGTGTCCTTGCCGTCGTCGTAGCCGACCTCGGCGTAGAGCTCACGGAGCTCGTCGTCGTCGCGGAAGGTTCCGTCGTCGTTGGCGGTCTTGCTCCACGGGACGTTGCCCGCCGTCGGGATGTGGCCGCCGATCTGGGCCTGCTCCTGGGGCAGGTGGGCCGGCGCGAGGAGTCGGCCTGCGTACTCGTCGGGGCTGCGAACGTCGATGAGGTTCTTGACGCCGATGGCCTCGACGACCTCGTCGCGGAACGCACGAATGTCGGCGTTCGGCTCCTTGGCCGTGTACGAGGTGGCCTCGCGGGACGGAACGTCCTCGGTGAGCTCACGCGAGTCCAGCTCCCACTTCTTGCGGCCACCGTCGAGAAGACGGAGGTTGTCGTGTCCGTAGTAGGACAGGAACCAGTAGGCGTAGGCGGCGAACCAGTTGTTGTTGCCGCCGTAGAAGACGATGGTGTCGTCGTTGCCCACGCCGCGGTCCGAGAGCAGCTGCTCCAGGCGCTCCTTGCTGATGAAGTCGTGGCGGACGCCGTCCTTCAGGTCCTTGGTCCAGTCGATCTTGACTGCACCGCGGATGTGGCCCTTGTCGTAGGCCTCGGTGTCCTCGTCGACCTCGATGAGGACGACGTTCGGGTCGTCGAGGTGTTCCTCGACCCATTCTGCGTTGACGAGCGCGGTGTCGCGGCTCATGGTGCCTCCATTGGTTGTGGTGAGCTCGTGGTGGGCGGGTGGTGGTCAGGCATGTGTCGTCACCTTGACCGGACGAAGCCGGTTCAAGGCCAGGTACATCTCGCAGCCGAGGCACAGGCCGACGGTTGCGTTGAGCAGGGCGGCGACGAGCGCGAGCGCGACGGCGGTGAAACCGACCGCCGGCGACCCGACCGGCTCGACGGGTGGGGCCCAGGTCATCGAGCTGGGCGCCGGATCGGCGGAGATCAGCCTCGAGGAGCACGGACCCGCCGAGGTCTACGCTTTCGGCGAGGCCCAGACCTCCTCCGACGAGGTGGCCGAGCAGGAGGTCCGGCCCGAGCCGGAGCCCGAGCCCGCGGAGTACGACCCGATCACGGCGGCCATCAACGCCTACGGCCTGCCCCAGCGCCGCCCGGGAGCCTCCGGTGCCGGCACCGGGACGACTGCCCAGTCGATGGGTGGCGGCTTCTTCGAACGCGTGGAGCCCGACGAGGACGCGGTCGCCGAGCCGGCTGCCGGGGACGACGTCGTCGACGCGGTGCTGGCCGAGGACGAGCACGACGTGGCCGAGGTGGGTGTCGACGCGAGCGAGGAGGAGGAGCGCGCGCCGATCGCTCTCGGCCCCGCCGACCCGGAGGTGACGCCCGACGACGAGGTCGCCGAGCAGGCCGACGAGGTCGAGGAGACCGAGGAGACCGAGGTCGCCGAGGAGGTGGCCGAGCAGGTCGCCGAGGTCGAGGAGGCCGAGGAGTCCGAGACCGACGGGGTCGAGGAGGCCGTCGCCGAGCAGGTCCAGGAGCCCGCCGAGGAGGCCGTCGGAGGCTGCTGACGAGCCCGTCGAGGAGGCCGTGGCCGAGCACGTCGACGAGCCCGCCGAGGAGCCTGTCGAGGATGACTTCGACGAGCTCGCGCCCGTGCTGGCCACCCTGCCTCTCGAGCCGTCGGTGCGCTTCGACGTCACCGAGGTGGCCGCCGAGGCCGCCGAGCCGGCCAACGGGAACGGCGGTTCGGAGAACGCGGTGGCCAAGCTGATCGCCAACGGACTGGCCAACGGCGCGAGCCTGGACCGTCCCGCGGTCCCGACGCCGGCCTCCATGGAGGACGACGAGACGCCGATCTTCCGCTCGCTGCGCTCGAACTGGCTGACCGCCGACACCGGCGAGCGGCCCTGGGCGAACACCGAGGTGGACGCCGGCTGGGACGCGGCCGACCGCGTCGAGGCGGCGCCGCCCACACGGCGTACGGAGGCCGGACTGCCGATGCGGCGCCCCGGCAACCGGCTGATCCCCGGAGGCCTCTCCGCTCCGCCACCCACGCACACCGTGCGCGACCCGGAAGCCATCCGGGCGCGGCTCGCGGCTCACGCCGCGGGTGTCTCGCGCGGCCGCCGTTCCGCGGCCACCGGCGAGACGATGACCGATACCACCACACAGGAAGTGGATCCCGCATGACCGAGAGCCTCCGGTTCGGAGCCCCTGTCCCCAACGCTGACGAGCGCGAGCTCGACTGGGTGGTCACCAAGTTCGTCGATGACGCCCCGGGCGCCGCGCACGCGGTCCTGGTCTCGGCCGACGGGCTGCTGATGGCCGCCAGCGCCCGCCTCCCCGGCGAGCGCGCCGAGCAGGTGGCCGCCGTCGCCTCCGGCCTGGCCAGCCTGGCCGTCGGTGCGGCCCGTCTGTTCGAGGGCGGCGCGGTGATGCAGACCGCGATCGAGATGGAGCGCGGGTACCTGCTGCTGATGAGTGTCGGGGACGGTTCGCACCTCGCCGTGCTCACCCAGGACACCGCCGACATCGGTCAGGTGGGCTACGAGATGGCC
>CAWIWE010000004.1:0-241430 GCA_963839625.1 uncultured Actinomycetota bacterium
GGATTCAGGCCTTTTCGGGCGAAATACAGCCTACGGATCGACGTCCTTCGCGGCTTCGCGCGCCCAGATCTCCTGGGCCTTGCGAGTGATCGGTCCGGGTGCGGCAACCTCACGATCGTCGACCTTCTCGATCCCTTGCACGTCACGCGTCGTGCCGACGAGGATGACTTCGTCGGCGTCGTGCAGCACCTCGATCGGCGCGTCCTTCTCGACGACGTCGAGCTCGTCCGCGCACCACTCGAGCACGAGCGCACGGGTGACGCCGGCGAGGCACCCGGAGTCGAGCGTGGGGGTGATCAGCTGGTTGCCGACGACGTACATGATGTTGGACCCGGTGCCCTCGCAGAGCAGGCCCGTGGTGTTGGGCATGACCGCCTCGGACGCGCCCTTGGCGATCGCCGCCTCCACCATCTTCGCGTTCTCGGCGTACGACGTGGTCTTCAGACCGGACAGCGCTCCGCGTTCGTTGCGCGGCCACGGCACGGTGATGATCGAGCTGATCGACGGCGGCTGGTCACACGACTCGGTGACCACCACCGACGTGAGTCCGTGGCCACCACGCGGCGACCCCAACATGCCGGGTCCGGACGTCACGGTGACGCGGATGCGCCCGAACGAGATGTCCTGCCCCTCCATCGTCGCGGCGATGCCCTCACGGATCGCGGGCACGTCCGGCTTGCCGATGCCGAGCCCTTCCGCAGAGCGCACCAGGCGGTCGAGATGTCTCGTCAGAGCGAAGGGCGAACCGCCCTCGATCTTGATCGTCTCGAACACCCCGTCACCGACCACGAGACCGTGGTCGAGCACCCCGATCGCGGGTTCCTCGGGCGATTCCAACAGCTGTCCGTCAAGCCATGCCAACATGTCGTCACGGTACCCCGGCAGGCGCTCGCCCCGGTTTGGGTTCGTTCTCCGGAATCGGCTAAGGTTTCGTGTCGCCCCAGTTCGAGAGAGCAACACAGTTGAGGCAACGCGGACGTGGCTCAGTGGTAGAGCATCACCTTGCCAAGGTGAGGGTCGCGGGTTCGAATCCCGTCGTCCGCTCGGAGGGTGCAGACCCATCCAGCGGTGGGTTGGCCGAGAGGCGAGGCAACGGACTGCAAATCCGTTTACACGGGTTCAAATCCCGTACCCACCTCGAAATGACAACTGAATGCACGACCTTGGGGCGATTGGCGCAGCGGTAGCGCGCTTCCCTGACACGGAAGAGGTCACTGGTTCAAACCCAGTATCGCCCACGAGAGAAACCCTTGCGATTTGCGAGGGTTTTCTCATGCCCAAATGCACCGCGTGCTATCCGCGTGCTATGCCATCCACGGTCGCCGTCGCATGAAGTACCGGCATGGATGCCTACGCCACTGCGGGACCGACCCTGCACGGCGATGGTCGATGCTCCAACTTGGCCTTGAGGGCCGCCCGCTTCATCTCACGCAACGCATTTGACGGATCACAGTTTGGGAGTGCGGATACGACGAGTCCAAATCAGGCACGTTCAGCTCGGAGCCCCGCTAGTCTGACGCAGCGGGGGGCCGAGAGAGGCCGCATTCATGTCCCAAAGGCACCACAAACCACTCCCAACGTTGATCATGATTGGTTCAGCACTTGTCCTCGCCGCCTGCGGCGGTGGGGAGCCGAGCTCCGGCAAGTCGGCTGCCCCCTCCGCCGAATCCACGGCGAACGGCGTTCCTGCCGTTGCTACGCCGACCGAGAAGATTTGTGGCGAGGTCGACCGTGCGGCCGTGGCGGCCCTGCTCGAAGTGCCTGAGGGCAGTGTCACCATCTTCGATGGCATCGCCGGAGAGGAGATGACGAGGTCAGACGGAAGCGCGCTCCTGGACAAAGACGGAAATCCGATGCCGCGGACCGCCACGATCTGCGACATCACGAACAAACAAAGAACCGACGTGTTCACCCTCAGCTTCTTCGATGCGAAGACCTCAGCCCTGAAATCGAAGTCCTACGCTCAGGACCAGAAGGAGTTCATCGCGTACTCCGAGGAGGACGGCGCCAAGTGCAAGACGGTGCAGGACCTCGGGTTTGGCGAGCCGAGCTGGGGTGAGCACTGCAACGGCTTCGAAGGTGGATTCGGTTCGCTCAACGTGTCAGGAGTGTTCGGACCGACCGTGGTGAGCTGCACCCTTTACGCCGCCACGAAGGACCTCCCAACCAAGGTGAATCCTGCCAAGACCGTCTGCCTAGATGCTGTGAAGTCGATCGCGGGCTGACCCTCCACCCCAGTATCGCCCACCGCACGGACGAACACCCGAGCCGACACGGGACAGCTCGCGACCGGACACCGACCCGCTGCTCGGCGAACCAGACACCGACCCCGACGTCCCGGCATGGACCTGGACACTTGAATGTCTGGAACAGTCCGTGCTCGTTCTGGCACGCTGCCCCGATTCATGCTTCACAGTGATTCATCTGCGGTCTCTGCCTGATCCCACCTACCATCCGAAATATGACTCCCAACGCAACCATCCGTCGAATCGGCAGCCCGTTCCTCCTCCTCGTCGCCGCGCTCACTTTGTCCGCGTGCGGCTCGATCGTTGATGACGCAAAGACCGAGAGAGAACTGAAGTCGGACATTCCGGAAATCACCGAGGCCGACATGTCGGTCACGTCGGTCAAGTGCCCCGACGACCAGGACTTCACGAAGGGCGCCACATTCGAGTGTGGTTTCACCGTCGAGGATGGTTCGAAGGGGGTCGCACGGGTCACCGTCACCAGCGCCGAGGGCGATGGCGAGCTCGAGTACAGCGTCGCCAGATACGCCAGCGGTCAGATGGAGCAATACCTGCTGGAGAACACCGAAGCAGACGACCCAGTGACTTCCGTCGAATGCCCGGAAACCATCGAGGATGGAACCGTCTGCACCTTCGAAGACGAAGCGGGCGACACCGGCAAGTTCTCCCTGGCTTTCGACGCCGAAGGCAACTTCGAATCCACACCGACCCTCGACTGACCGCCGCAGCGGGATCCGTCCCTGACAGGTCAGCTCTCGGCGGGGATTCGAATCCGGATAGAGAGGTCGCAACCGCTCGACGGGACACCAAGAAGCCGGTGTCGGCACAGACGAAGCGATTGTTTCGAGTTGGTCAGGGTGGCCGGCTGCCTGCTCAACCGGCCACCCCCGACCGCGACGCGGCCGACCTACGGTGGGCGGGCGGAGACTGCGTAAGCCTCGGCCGGGTCCCCCCTGCCCCGGCGAACATCGCGGGCTCCACCAATGGTTCGAGGAACCAGCTCTGCCGGAGAATCTTGTTGGCGTCGAGATAGATCACGCGTGCAGACCGTTGGAGACCATCGCTCGCACGCCGACGCCATTCGAACAAGACGCCGGGAAAGGCGCGACGGTCGCGGTGGACGACCACGAACTCGGGACGAGCCAGGACGCCGGTCCAACCGGGATGTTCACGGCGATCATTCGTCGGGTCCACGAGATTCTCCGTCGAGTGCGATCAGCACCGCCGGGGTCTCGGGCAGCTTCCAAGTACGAATTCAGTTCGATTCTCCGCCCGCTCGGGGTCGTTGGCAAGCCGAGCGACGTTCGCGGAATGAACTGCGGTTCCACAGACAGTGGCGCCGCATCCCCGGCAGCGGGCACAATGACGCATGCCGACATGGGCCTACGGGATCGGGATGGCACTCCTGCTGCTGCTCCGACCGGCGATCTTCGGGTGGCTGTTCGGGTTCTTCAAACGCGAGATCGGCTCGTTGCTGCGGGTGCCCGCCGAGGAGAAGCTGCAACGAGACGCGGCCGCCGCCCGTGAGGCTGCGCAAAGGAGCACCGAGGACCCGTCACCCTCGTCATGATTCGGCGGGGTCTCGCTCATCCCTGTATGGCCTACAACCCGGGTGCCCATGAGCGCCTGGAAGCACTGTCGACGAAGTACGGCGACTGGTACATGTCGCAGGTCAACAGTGCCCACGGGGTTGGGCAGCCCGTCCTCAACGCGGATGGCATCGAGTCCACCCTGTTTCGCTGCTACGAGGATGCGCTCGTCACCGCCCACGCGCTGAGCGCGTACCTCGCGGAAAACCCTTGCCAGGGCCTCGAGTCACCGCGGCCCGAGCCCGTCCTGCACGCTCCCCCTCCTGCGCCCCCGGTGCACGTGCTGCACCATCCGCTCGACGTCGTCGCCCGCCAGCACACGCAGGGCAAGAGCGTCAGGCGCCTGAGGAAGCGTCGAGCCTGGCGGACCCGCAGGCAGTTCAGCGCTTGATGGTGAACGTGTCGATGATGCCGCCGTCGTGTCGGATGGCACGGCCTTCGAGTCGGTCCTCGTAGACGAAAAGGTCCACGTAGTGCAGGGCGGCCACGCTCATGGCCGTGAAGCTCTCTCGACCGCCCTCACGTACCTTCGCCCCACCGCCGGACACGATGTAGGTGATGCCGTCGATCTCGTTCGAGCGCTGGTAGTCGTGGTCGTGGCCGGCCACGACCAGCTCGACTCCGGCCTGCTCGAACAGCGGGACCCATCGTCGCTGCACGTTCTTGTCCGACCCGTGGTGGCCCGCGGAGTAGGCGGCGTGGTGCATGGCGGCGATCGTCCAGGTGTCGCGTGGCTGTTTCTCGGCCAGCACGCGACGGAGCCAGGCCGTCTGCGTCGCGTTGCCGATCCGGTTCGAGTCCAGCACGATCACGCGCACCGGACCGATCTTCTCGACGTACCACGCCGAGCCGCGGCCCAGCTTCCTGAGGATGTCCATGCCCTCGCCGCTCTGGACGTCGTGGTTGCCCAGTGCCGGGATGAGCGTCGCGTCCTTCAGCACCGGGGCGTAGGGGTCGATCACCGAGCGGCGAGTCAACGACGAGTCGCCATCCGGATAGACGAGGTCGCCGCTGATGATGAAGGCGTCATACGGCTCCTTCTTTGCCTCCACGGCCATCCGCCGCGCGACGCGGCGCTGGGCGGCGTTGCGCGTCCCGGTGTCGCCGGAAACCGCGATCCGGGCCTGGAGCTTCTCTTCGACATCGGTGACGGATCCGAGGGTCGGCGTGGAGACCGGCGTCGGTACGGGAGCCTGAGTCGCCCGTGACGGGGCGGCAGGTGTCGGCCCTCCGTCGGCGACCGACTTGAGAAATGCCGGTGGCTGGATGATCAGAGCAGTGAGTGCCGCGATGGCGAGCAGCGACCCCGCGGCGATCGCCGCCCGTTTCCGCAACCTCCGGCGTCGCCGACGTCGCCCGTGCGCACTGCGGCGACCTCGGCTGACCATGCGATGACGATAGGGGCGATCCGCTGGCCGTGCGGGTGGAATGGATTGACCGCCAATCGTGCGAGCCCGACACTTGGGCCATGGACAACGACCCCACCGTGACCAACCCGGACCTGTACAAGGTCATGTTCGAGAACGACCGCGTTCGCGTGCTGGAGTACCGCGACGTCCCGGGCGACCGCACCACGTCCCACAGCCACCCCGACAGCGTGATGGTGACGCTCAGCGACTTCGACCGGAAGCTCGTCATGGGCGACCAGGAGCGAGACGTCTCGCTCACTTCCGGTGAGGCGCGCTGGCTGCCCGCGCAGACGCACCTGGGCGAGAACATCGGCTCGACACCCTCGCACTCGATCTTCATCGAGCTGAAGGAGCCCGGGACAGAATCCTCGGGCGAGCCGGCGCTCGGACCGCAGCAGTAGGTCAGGCGTCGTCCGGCGAGGGCCCGGCGTCGTTTCGCGGGTGTCGCTCCACGTCGATGGCAGCGTTGATCGCCGCACCGATCAGCACGGAGATCGACAGCACGTACAGCCACAGCAACACCGCGATCGGGGCGGCGAGCGGGCCGTAGATCGACGAGCCGCCGGCCGACAGGCCGAGGGCCCATCGCACGAAGTAGCTGCCCAAGATCCACATCGACAGCGTGAACACCGCACCCGGCAGACCAGAGCGCCACGACTTCTTCACCGGCACGGACAGGTGGTAGAGCGTCGTCATGAACCCAACCGAAAGCACGAGCACCGACGGCCAGTAGGCGCTTCGCAGGAACGCGACGCGGTCGGGCACGACGTCGGCCACGACGTCCGGGCCGGCCAGCACCAACGGGACGAGAACGATGCCGATCAGCAGCGCCACGACGTACAGGGTGAACGACAAGGCCCTGGTCTTGACGATGCTGCGGTGGCCGCCGAACCCGTACATGATCGAGATGGTGTCGATGAAGACGTTGAGCGCGCGCGAGCCGGACCACAGGGCGAGGACGAAGCCGATCGAGATGACGTCGAGACGGCCACCACGCAGGACGTCGTCCATGGTCGGGGTGATGACCTTTTCGACGGTGTCCGGTGTGAGGGCCTGCGAGGCGAGGTCGACGACCCGGTTCTTCAGGACGTCCACCTGGGCAACCTGGAACTGCCGCGCGATGTAGCCGATGGTGCCCGCCAGGCCGAACACCAGCGGCGGAAGCGACAGGATCGCGAAGAACGCAGCCTCGGCGGCGAGGCCCGTGACGCGATACCGGAAGCAGCTGCTGACCGTCCGGGCGAGCAGGCGGCGCGCGATCTCGGCGGTCGTCTCGTGGCCCTGTTCGGGGACGTCCGGCTGATCTACCGGTTCCACCGCCATGGCCATACCGTAGCGACATGGATCCGCTGCAGCGCGCACCGAGCAATCAGTCGGCGCCGCTGGTCGACTACGACGTCGCTGCCACTGATCAGGCCCTCCTCGACGCCGTCGACGCGTTCGGCGGCGACCATGCACCCGACATCCGCACCTCCCTGACGCCCGTGGGACGGCTGGCCGGCTCGGCCGAGACCCGCGAGCACTGGCACCTGGCCAACGAGAACGAGCCGGTGCTCCGCAGCACCGACCGCTTCGGCGGCCGCGTCGACGAGGTCGAGTTCCACCCGTCGTGGCACTGGCTGATGACGCAGGGCGTCGGCTTCGGGCTCACCGCGGCGCCGTGGGTCTCCCAGAGTCCCATCGCCCATCTCCAGCGTGCCGCCGGCTTCTTCACCTGGGGCCAGTCCGAGCAGGGACACACCTGCCCGATCACCATGACGTACGCCGTCGTTCCGGCCCTGCACACCGACGACGCCCTCGCCAAGCAGTGGATCACCGGGCTCGCCTCCACCACGTATGACTTCGGGCTTCGCCCACCGGAGCAGAAGTCCGGACTGCTCGCCGGCATGGGCATGACCGAGAAACAGGGCGGCTCCGACCTGCGCACCAACACCACGACGGCGAGCCCCACCGACATCCACGGCGAGTACCTGCTCACCGGGCACAAGTGGTTCACGTCGGCGCCGATGAACGACGTCTTCCTGGTGCTCGCGCAGGCGCCAGACGGCGTCACCTGCTTCGTCGTGCCGCGCGTGCTGCCTGACGGCGCCCGCAACGGGCTGCAGATCGTCCGGCTCAAGAACAAGCTCGGCAACCGCTCCAACGCATCCAGCGAGATCGAGCTCCACGACGCGGTCGGCACACGGCTGGGCGACGAGGGGCGCGGCATCCGCACGATCATCGAGATGGTGTCGGCCACCCGGATGGACTGCATCCTCGGATCCGCCAGCATCATGCGCAAGGCACTGGCCGAGGCGTCGTTCCACGCCGCTCACCGTTCCGCGTTCGGCGCCACGCTCGCCGACCAGCCCGCGATGATCAACGTCCTGGCCGACCTCGCCGTCGAGAGCGAGGCCGCCACCACGGTCGCGCTCCGGCTCGCCGCGGCCGTCGATGCGCCGCACGACGCGCACGAGCAGGCCCTGCGACGCATCGGCCTCGCCCTGGAGAAGTTCTGGGTGTGCAAGCGGACGCCGTTCATGGTGGCCGAGGCGTTGGAATGCCTCGGCGGCAACGGCTATGTCGAGGAGTCGGGCATGCCGCTGCTCTTCCGCGAGTCGCCGCTCAACTCCATCTGGGAGGGCAGCGGCAACGTCAACGCGCTCGACGTCCTGCGCGCGCTGAGTCGCGAGCCGGAGAGCCTGAACGCCTGGATCACCGAGGTCGGCGCGGCCCGGGGCGAGGACCACCGGCTCGACACAGCGGTCGAGGACGTGCTCACCCAGCTCGCCGACCTCACCGATGCCGAGCACCACGCCCGTCGCATCACCGCACGCATGGCCGTGTGCCTGCAGGGCGCACTGCTCGTGCGCCACGGCGACCCCGCCGTGGCCGACGCGTTCTGCGCCTCCCGGCTCGCGGGCGACTGGGCGGGTACGTTCGGCACACTCCCCCGCGGCCTGGACCTCCCTGGCATCGTCGCCCGCACCACCCCACACATCGACTGAGGAGTCACCCAATGCGATCCCTGACCGTGGCTGCGCTCCTCGCCGCCATCACCACGTTCGTCGCCGCGCTCGCACTGCGCGCGCCCGACGCCACCCTCGCCGTGCTGGCCGTCGCCGCCGTCGTCGTGCTCACCACCTGGGTCGCGGCGCTGCACACCACGGAGGAGGAGTCCGGCATCGCCCTCACGAGTCCGGCGGCCGCGGTGACCCTGACCCTCGTCGGACGGCGATCCCCGACGTTCCTGCTGCCGTTGATCGCCGCCCAGGTGGTCGGAGCCATTCTCGGCGGGCTGGCCGCACTCGGACTGGACGGCCGGCTCGGCGGGTCGCTCGTGTGGTCCGAGCCGACGCGAGTCGTGACCGGCGTCGTCGTCGCCGTTCTGGCGATCCTCGCCGCCTGGGTGGTTCTCGCGATCGACGGCGGGGAGCACGCTGCATGGGCCTCCGTGCCCCCGGTGCTCGCCGGGGCGTCGCTCGGCGTCGGTCTCGCGGTGGCGCTCAACCCCGCCGTCGTGCTGGGCCTGGCCACGGCGGGACTCGTGTCCTGGACGATCGCCGGCATCGCCGCCGGCGCCGGCCTCGTCGCGTCCGCCATCGGCGCCTACGCGATCACGCTGGTGACTCCGCCCGAGTAGGTCGACCGTGATCCAAGCCACAATCTTTCGCTCAGCGGAGCGGTGACGTCTCGTATCGTGGATGGGTGTCCCGGATATCGAGACGATCGTTTGTCCTGAGTGCCTCTCGCTCCGCACACTGTCTGCATGCTGAACGCGCAGACCACCTGGCTCGTGGAGCGACTCCACGTCGACCTCGGTCGCGCTCGCACGATGATGTGTCGCTGACAACTCGCGCGCACCGACCAGCAATCGACCCCAGGCGCGCGGCGAACCCGCTCTTCTGACGTGTCGCCGTGTGCCCTCCCCCGAAGGAAGCTCATGGCACCGAGCACCGTCACCGAGACGCCGGACCGCCCGGCGCGCCCGCGCAAGAAGCGCGGCGAAGGTCAGTGGGCTCTCGGCTACCGCGAACCGCTCAATCCCAACGAGCAGTCCAAGAAGGACGACAACCCGCTGAACGTCCGGGCTCGCATCGAGAACATCTACTCCGTCCGCGGTTTCGACTCCATCGACCCCGGCGACATGCGCGGCCGGTTCCGCTGGTGGGGGCTGTACACCCAGCGCCGCCCCGGGATCGACGGCGGCAAGACCGCGACCCTTGAGCCCGAAGAGCTGGACGACCGCTACTTCATGCTGCGCGTCCGCATCGACGGCGGGAAGCTGTCCCTCGAGCAGCTGCGGACGATTGCCGACATCTCGACCGAGTTCGGCCGCGACAGCGCTGACCTGACCGACCGGCAGAACATCCAGCTGCACTGGATCGACGTCAAGGACGTCCCGACCATCTGGGAACGGCTCGAGTCCGTCGGCCTGTCCACCCAGGAAGCGTGTGGCGACTGCCCGCGCGTCATCCTCGGCAGCCCCGTCGCGGGCGTCGCCGAGGACGAGATCATCGATGCCAGCCCCGCCATCGAGGCCATCGAGAGCCGGTACATCGGCGACAAGGCCTTCTCGAACCTCCCGCGCAAGTACAAGACGGCGATCAGCGGGCACCCGGGCCACGACGTCGTGCCGCAGATCAACGACATCGCGTTCACCGGCGCCGTCCACCCCGAGCACGGCCCGGGCTTCGACGTCCTGGTCGGCGGCGGGCTGTCGACGAACCCGCATCTCGCCAAGCGCCTCGGTGCCTGGGTGCCGATCGACGAGGTCCCTGAGCTGTGGGAGGGCATCACCAGCGTCTTCCGCGACTACGGCTACCGTCGCCTCCGCTCGCGGGCTCGCTTGAAGTTCCTGATCGCCGACTGGGGCATCGAGAAGTTCCGCGAGGTGCTCGAGACCGAGTACCTGAAGCGCACCCTCATTGACCTCGACGACCCCGGCGCCCCCGACACCCCGGCCGACCACGTGGGCGTCTTCCCTCAGAAGGATGGCCGCTTCTTCGTGGGTGCCGCGCCCAGCGTCGGACGGGTGTCCGGATCGCTCCTGAACCAGATCGCCGACGTCGTCGAGGCGCACGGCTCCACCCGGGTACGAACCACGCCGATGCAGAAGCTCATCGTCCTCGACGTCGAGGAGGACCAGGTCGAGTCGCTCATCTCCGCGCTCGACGAGCTGGGCCTGCGCGCGCGTCCGTCGCAGTGGCGACGCAACACGATGGCCTGCACCGGCATCGAGTACTGCAAGCTCGCCATCGTCGAGACCAAGGAGCGCGCGGCCCGTCTCGTCAACGAGCTCGAGGAACGCGTGCCGGAGCTCGACACACCCATCACCGTCAACGTCAACGGTTGCCCCAACTCGTGCGCACGCATCCAGACGGCCGACATCGGTCTCAAGGGCATGCTCGTGCTCGACGAGAACGGTGACCAGGTCGAAGGGTTCCAGGTGCATCTCGGCGGAGCGCTGGGCCTCGAGGCCGGGTTCGGCCGCAAGCTGCGGGCGCACAAGGTGACGACCGACCACCTCACCGACTACGTCGAGAAGATCGTCCGGCACTTCTTGGACGACCGCACCGACGGCGAGACGTTCGCCGCCTGGGTCGCCCGCGCCGACGAGGAGATCCTGCGATGAGCACGGGCGCCCGCGCAGTCCCGTTCCACTGCCCCTACTGCGGCGACGAAGACCTCCGCCCGCACGGCGAGACCCACGGCGAGTGGGAGTGCCGTTCCTGCCAGCGGGCCTTCAAGCTCGGCTTCATCGGAATCCTCAATCCCCATCACCACGACACGACCCCGTAAGGAGGGATGCACCATGACCGCACCAGCACTCATCGCGCTGGCCCACGGCAGCCGCGACCCGCGTTCTGCCCAGACGATCACTGCCCTGACGGAGGTCGTGTCGTGCATGCGTCCCGACCTGCGCATCGAACCGGCGTTCCTCGACCTGGTCGAGCCCTCCTTCGACGAGGTCGTCGACCGGCTCGTGGCCGAGGGACACGGCGAGATCGTCGTGGTGCCGCTGCTGCTCTCCGACGCGTACCACGCGTCGGTCGACGTCCCCGACGTCGTCGACACCGCGCTGCGTCGTCACCCCGGCGTCAAGATCGCGATCACCAAGGTGCTCGGGGTCGAGCAGGCGCTCTTCCACGTGCTCGACGTGCGTCTGCGAGAGGCACTCTCGGAGAACCGCGTACGGGAGCTCGACGCGCTCGTGCTCGCCGGTGCCGGCTCGTCCGACCCGGTCGCCAACGCCGCCGTCGCCCGCGCCGCGCGGGCCTGGGGTGCTCGCCACAAGCTGCCGACGATCGCCGCGTTCGCGTCGAGTGCTCCGCCGGCGGCCGGAGAGGCCGTGCGCACGCACCGCGCCGACGGGCGGCGTCACATCGCCGTGGGCATGCTCTTCCTCGCGCCCGGGTTCCTCAGCGACCGCGTCACAGAGCTCGCGCTCGAAGCCGGCGCGGTGGCCGTGGCCGAACCGCTGGGTGCCGACTCCGTGGTCGCCGAGGTGATCCTCGCCCGCTACGCCGTCGGTGCTGTCGAGCTCGTCCCGCTGGAGCCCGTCCTCACCAGGTGAGCATCGGCGACGCGGCGACGCGGGCCTTCTCGGCGTCACTGTCGAAGTCGGCTACCGGCCAGGTGAGGCCGAGCGCACGCAGGTGCTCGAGCAGCAACGTCGCCACGACCGGCAGCATGCCCGAGCCGCGGGCGAGACCACGCCCTAACCTCGACGTCATGGACCCCGATCTCTACGCATACCCGGACACCGACCGTCCGTGGCTGCGGACGAACTTCGTCTCCACCGTCGACGGCGCCGCCCACGACGTCAATGGCGTCACGGCCTCGCTGGGTGGGGACGCCGATCACGAGGTGTTCCAGCTGCTGCGCCGCCTCGCCGACGTCGTGATGGTGGGGGCTGGCACGGCACGCATCGAGAAGTACCGGTCATCGTCGAAGACGCCGCTGGCTCTCGTCAGCCGCCGGCTCGACGTCCCCGAGAGACTCGTCGGCCCCGGCCTGATCGTCATCACCACGACCGACGCTCCGCCGGATCGAGTCGAGGCGCTGCGGGCCGCCGGCGTGGAGATCATGGCGTACGGCGAGATCGAGGTCGACTGGCCGGCCGTGCTCGACGAGCTCGATGCGCGCGGCTGGCGACACATCCTCTGCGAGGGCGGTCCGACCCTGCACGGCGACCTCGTCACGCACGACCTCGTCGACGAGGTCTGCCTCACGATCGCGCCCACGCTGACCTCCGGCGATGCGCCGCGGATCGCCCACAGCCGGCGTCCGGTCACGCACGGGATGACGCTGGGTCATGCGGTCCCCGTCGGAGATGTTCTGTTGACGCGCTGGGTGCGCGATCGGTCGTAGACTGGAGCATCCCGGCAAAGGGGGCCACATGTATGACGTGGTGCTGCTCATCGAGCGTCAGCTCTCCGATCTCGACGCCGACCAGGTGGTGGCGCTGCACGAGGGGCTGGACGACACCGTCGTCTACCACCTGCTGCTGCCGGTCGACACGTCGGCGTCGATGCTCGCGTCGTCCATGAGTGCTCTCGGCGGCGGCCAGATCATGACGATCGCGGACGCCGACATGATCGCCGACGTGCAGAACGAGCTGTCGACGGCGGGCCGGGCGGAGCTCGACGCGAGCGCCGCGCTCCTCACCACTCGCGGCCAGCAGATCACCTCGTTGCTCACCGAGGACGATCCGATCTCGGCGCTCATCGATCTCGTCGCTGAGACGTCGTCGTCCGAGGCGATCATCCTCACCGAGCCGCACATCGTCCGTGAGTTCCTGCACGTCGACTGGACGTCGCGCGCGAAGCGGAAGCTCGAGGTGCCGACCCTCCACCTGCTGGAGCACGTGCCGTTCTCCGCCCAGTCGCACTGAGCTCGTCACCATCTCGTCATGACTTGTGGCTCGCGGTTCGCTGGCGTGGCTCAGTAACCTAGAGACATGTCCCATGACGTGCAGAAGACCGACGACGAGTGGCGCTCCGAGCTGAGCGCGGCGGAGTACCACGTGCTGCGCGAGGCCGGCACCGAGCAACCGTTCAGCAGTCCGTTCGAGACCGATCCCACGGTGGGCGTGTACGCCTGCCGTGCGTGCGGAGCCGAGCTGTTCCGCAGCGAGACGAAGTTCGACGCCCACTGCGGCTGGCCCGCGTTCTACAGCCCGCTCGCCGAGGACCGCGTGGAGTACATCGAGGACAAGTCGCTGTTCCAGACCCGCACCGAGGTGCGCTGCGCGAACTGCCACTCCCATCTCGGCCACGTCTTCGAGGGCGAGGGCTTCGACACCCCCACCGACCAGCGCTACTGCATCAACGGCATCAGCCTGAAGCAGATCCCCGACGTGGGCTGACGTGGTTTCGATTCCCCCACTCGCTGGCGCTCGCGGGAGGTGCCCCCTGCGGTGGTTCCTCGCGGCTACTCAACCACCGGTGGTTGCGTAGTGGGCGTATCGAAACCACTCACGGCCAGAGCGACGTGAGCTCGGTCATCGTGTGCGCGCGCCCGGTGTAGAACGGAATCTCCTCGCGCACGTGCCGCCTGGCCCGGCTGGCACGAAGCTCACGCATGAGGTCGACGATGCGGTGCAACAGATCAGCCTCGAAGGCCAGGATCCACTCGTAGTCGCCCAGGCCGAACGCGGGAACCGTGTTGGCGCGGACGTCCGGATAGTCACGGGCCTGCATGCCGTGCTCCTTCAGCATGTCGCGCCGTTCCTCCTCCGGTAGCAGGTACCACTCGTAGGAACGGACGAACGGGTAGACGCACACGTAGGGATACCCGGGCTCGTCGGCCATGAACGCCGGCACGTGTGACTTGTTGAACTCGGCCGGCCGGTGCACGGCCATCTGCGACCAGACCGGCGCCATACGCGACCCGAGCGCGGTGCGCCGGAAGTCGTTGTACGCCGTCTGGAGCGCCTCCGGCGACTCGGCGTGCCACCAGATCATCAGGTCGGCATCGGCGCGAAGGCCGCTGACGTCGTAGGTTCCGCGCACGACGACGTCGTCGCCCGCGAGCTTCTCGATCAGGGCGTCTACCTCGGCCGCCTCGGCGTCACGGTCGGCGTCACCCAGCACTTGCTCGAGCTTGAAGACGGACCACATCGTGTAGCGGATGGTCTCGTTGATCTCCTTGGCCAGCTTCCCTTTGCTCTCCACCATGTGCCTATCTTCCCAAGTCCGTCAGCAACCGCCCGACGGCGGCTTGAGCAGAGGCGATGACGGCGGGTACGCCGACTCCCCGGTAGGCCGCCCCGCACACCTCCAAACCCGGCACGACCGCGATCGCGCGATCCACGACGCCGATGCGGTCGAGATGGCCGACCTCGTACTGCGGCAGCGCTCCGCCCCACCGCTGCACGTGCCACTGGGCCGGTTCCGGAAGGTGACCGACAGCGTTACGAAGGTCGGCGAGCGCGGCGGCCGCGACGGTGGCGTCGTCCTGGTGCAGGAGGGCCGTGTCGCCGGCGCGTCCGACCGACGCACGGAGGGCCGTCCGGCCGGATGCTGCGAGCCACGACCACTTCTGCGAGGAGAAGGTGGAGCCCTTGATGGCGGTGCCGTCGATGGGCGGCACCAGGAAGCCCGAGCCGTTCAGCTCGACGTCGCCGTCGACGACGAAGGTGACGATGGCCATGCTCGCGTACGTGAGGTCGGCGAGCTCGAACGCCGCTTCCGGTGCCGATTCGGCGAGCAGCCGCGATGCGGGCGGCCCGGGCACAGCGAGGACGACCGCATCGGCGTTCTCCTCGCCGCCGACGAGCTTCAGGGTCCAGCCGGCATCGGTGCGCTGGATGGCGCGGACCACGGCCTCGGTGCGGATCTCTGCGCCGGACGCCTCCGCCAAGCGCGGCGGGAAGCTGGCCGACGCCGCCGTCCAGGCCGGCGAAGACCGGGCCGTCGTCCGGCGTGGCCTTCGCCGCGGTCGCACCCGCGAGCAGGTCGTCACCCAGGGCGAGGATCGGTGCACCCGCGGCGGCCAGCGACAACGCGTCGGCACGCCCGGCGTAGACGCCGCCCAGGAGCGGTTCCACCAGCCGGTCCAGCACCTCGTCGCCGACGCGGTCGCGCACGAACTCACCCACTGACACGTCGTCGGCAGGCGCCGGCGCGGGCCGCGAGACCGGCGGACGATCGACGATGCCGGACGCCATCAGGGCGTCGACGTCGGCCGGGATGCCCATGACGGTCGGCGGCATCGGCCGCAACGCGTCCCGCGTCCAGATCGCGGCAGAAATCGTGGCGGGGTGGACGATCGCGTCGCCGAGCCCGATCGCGGCGCAGAGGTCTGTCGCCTCGGAGCGCCGGGCCAGCAAGGCTTCGGCGCCGACGTCGAGGGTCACGCCGTCGACCTCGGCGAGGCGCAGCTTGCCGCCGACGCGGTCCGAGCCCTCGAGCACGAGCACGTCGACGCCGGCCTGACCGAGCTCGTACGCGGCCGTGAGACCAGCGACTCCCCCGCCGACGACCGCGATGCGCATCAGCCGCGCCGGAGAGGTGTCATGACTGAGTGTGGACGTGCTCGACGAGCCGGGCCAGCGCGTCCGGATCGGTGGCCGGCAGCACCCCGTGCCCGAGGTTGAACACGTGGCCGCGGGCCGACCGCCCGGCGGCGACGATCTCGGTGGCACGGGCGTGGACTATCTCAGTCGGCGCGAACAACAAGGTCGGGTCGAGGTTGCCCTGCACGGCACGATCGGGCCCGATCCGCCGCACGGCTTCGTCGAGCGGCACCCGCCAGTCGACGCCCACCACGTCGGCGCCGACGTCGCCCATGGCCCCGAGCAGCTCACCGGTGCCGACACCGAAGTGGATGCGCGGGATGCCGAGGTCGGCCACGGCATCGAGCACGGCGGCCGAGTGCGGCGCGACGTACTCCAGGTAGTCGACGAGCGACAGCGCTCCGGCCCACGAGTCGAACAGCTGGATGGCCGAGGCGCCGGCCTCGACCTGCAGCCGCAGGTACTGCCCGGCGATCGCGGACAGCCGTCCGAGCAGCGCGTGCCAGAGCTCGGGCTCGCGGTACATCAGCTCCTTGGTGAGCCGGTGGTCGCGCGACGGGCCGCCTTCGACGAGGTACGAGGCCAGCGTGAACGGCGCACCGGCGAACCCGATCAGCGGCGTGCCGCCGAGCTCGCCGACGAGCGCCTTGGCCGCATCGGTGATGCTCGCGACGTCGTCGGGCTCGAGGTCGCGCAGCTGGTCGAGCTGGTCGAGACGGCGGATCGGATCGGCCACGACGGGCCCGGTGCCGGGCACGATGTCGAGGTCGACGCCCACGGCCTTGAGCGGCACGACGATGTCGGAGAAGAAGATCGCCGCGTCGACGCCGTACCGGCGCACCGGCTGCATGGTGATCTCGACGACCAGATCGGTGCGGAAGCACGACTCCAGCATCGGGACGCCCTCGCGGATGGCGAGGTACTCCGGCAACGAGCGTCCGGCCTGGCGCATGAACCAGACCGGCACGTGGTCGGACGGCTCGCCGCGGCAGGCGCGTAGGAAGGCGCTGTCGGCAAGTGTCACGGTGTCGATTGTGTCAGGCACGTGTGTGCAGGTGGCGGTGTGTCGGTACCCACATGACCGCTGGCACGCCTACGATCACAGGGTGGGTGTCAGAAGCGAGATCGATCGCACTCCCCCGGCCTTCACCGCAGCAGTCGAGCAGGTGGGCCGCGCCGTGTTGCGCCCGGAGGTCGTGATCGACACCATGCCCGCGCCCCAGCGCATCGCCCCGTTCGCGCACGCCGTGAGCGGCGACGTGCTGGCGGGTGCGTCCGGCCCGGGGCTGTCCGCCGGCGGCGACGAGCTCGGCACGGGCCGGTTCATCCTGCTGCACGACCCGGCCGGCAACGACGCCTGGGGCGGTACGTTCCGCTGCGTCACGTTCGCCCGGGCCGACGTCGAGCCCGAGATGGCGGCCGACCCTGCTCTGCCCACGGTCGGCTGGAGCTGGCTCACCGACGCGCTCGACGCCCACGGCGGCGAGTACATCGCCCCGAGCGGCAGCGTCACCGTCGTTCACACCGAGGGATTCGGCGAGATGTCCGCCGACGGCGCCGACGCCCAGATCGAGGTCCGAGCGTCCTGGACGCCGTCGTCCGACGACATGGGGGCGCACATCAGCGCCTGGTCCGATCTCCTGTGTGCGATTGCCGGCCTGCCCCCGCTCGCACCCGGCGTCATCCCCTTGCAACCCCGTCGACGAGGCGTGCGTTGACCTCTGAGGAGGTCGCACCACCTCCTGATCCACCTGACCGGCTGACCCTGCGAGACCCACTCCCACCGGTCATCGAGGACACGGACGCGCTCCACGCGTACGGCGACGCCCTCGCCGCCGGGTCGGGTCCCGTCGCCCTCGACGCCGAGCGCGCCTCGGGCTACCGCTACTCCCAGCGGGCCTACCTCGTGCAGGTCCGCCGCGAGGGTGCCGGCACGGCGCTCATCGACCCGATCGCCACCGGAGACCTCACGCAGCTCGACTCCGCCATCGGCGACACCGAGTGGATCCTCCATGCAGCCACCCAGGACCTCGCCTGCCTCGCCGAGATCGGTCTGCGTCCGCGTCGGCTGTTCGACACCGAGCACGCCGGACGGCTGCTCAACCTGCCGCGGGTCGGGCTCGCCTCGCTCGTCGAGCACTACCTCGACCGCAGCCTCGCGAAGGAGCACTCGGCCGCCGACTGGTCGACTCGACCGCTGCCCGAGCCGTGGCTCGTCTACGCCGCCCTCGACGTCGAGGTGCTCATCGAGCTCCGCAACCTCATCGCCGCCGACCTGGAGAAGGCTGGCAAGACGGAGTGGGCGGCTCAGGACTTCGAGGCCCTCCTCTCGTTCACTGGCGCACCCGTGCGTGAGGAGCCCTGGCGCCGCACCTCGGGCATCCACCAGGCGCGGGGACGCCGTGCGCTCGGCCTGGTCCGCGAGATCTGGCAGGCCCGCGACGCCATCGCGGAGGAGCGCGACGTGACGCCCGGGCGCATCCTCCCCGACGCGTCGATCCTCGACATGGCACGCACTCCCCCGTCAGACATCGGCGACCTCAAGCAGAGGAAGATCATGCGCAACCGGGGCCCGCGCCGGTTCGTGAGCCAGTGGCACGAGGCCGTCGAACGCGCGCTCGCGATGCCCGACGCCGAGCTGCCGCAAACGTCGCCGCGACGCGACGGTCCGCCGCCACCACGGGTGTGGGCCGAGAAGTCGCCCGAGGCCGCCGGTCGGCTCGGCCGTTGCCGCGAGGCCGTCACGGCGTTGGCCGATGAGCACGACGTCCCGCCCGAGAACCTGCTCAGCCCACAACTCGTCCGGGCCGTCGCCTGGGAGCCACCAGACACCATCTCGGCCGAGTCCGTCGGACAGGTCTTCGCCGCCGGTGGCGCACGACCCTGGCAGGTCGAGCTGACCGCTGCACCGATCGCCGAGGCACTCTCATCAGGTTAGCCAACCCTGAGTAGACTCCCCGATGTGCTGGGCAACTTCCTGATCGGACTTCGTGAGGGTCTCGAGGCGAGCCTCATCGTGAGCATTCTCATCGCCTATCTGGTGAAGTCCGACCGACGACGCGAGATCAGGTTCGTGTGGTGGGGTGTCGCCGCAGCGATCGTCCTCGTGGTCGCCGTCTTCGCGGTCATCACCATCGTGTTCGACCAGCTCTCCTTCAAGGCGCAGGAAATCGTCGGCGGCACGATGTCGATCATCGCGGTCGTCATGGTCACCTGGATGATCTTCTGGATGCGCCGCACCGCGCGGCACCTCAAGCGCGAGCTCGAGTCATCGATGTCCAAGGCACTCGAGCTCGGGCCGTTGGCGCTCGCCACGGTGGCCTTCCTGACGGTCGGCCGCGAGGGCCTCGAAACCTCCGCGATCGTCTGGGCCACGATCATCGGCAGCACCACGAGTGGGCCGTTCGTGGGCTCGATCCTCGGCATCCTGGTCGCGGTCGCCCTGGGCTGGCTCATCTATCGAGGCGCACTCTTCATCAACCTGTCGGTGTTCTTCACCGTCACCGGTGCACTGCTGATCATCGTGGCCGCGGGCGTGCTTGCCTACGGCATCTACGACCTGCAGGAGGCCCGCGTCCTCCCGGGCCTGACGAACGTCGCGTTCGACATCACGAACATCATCCCGAAGGACAGCTGGTACGGCACCGTCCTCAAGGGCACCATCAACTTCCAGCCCGACCCGTCCTGGCTGCAGGTGATCGCCTGGATCGGCTACGTCGTGCCGGTGTTGTGGCTCTACCTGCGCAAGCCGTCCGTGACGACGCCGCGCGAGGAGCAGGTGCGCGCGGTCTGACCACGTGCGGACTACCGTGTCCCCATGAAGGAGCGCACGGGGACGCGGCCATGACCGCCTTTCGTCGTCCGTCCATGCCTGGTCCGCAGGTGTTCGAGGCCCAGGCGCAGGACGCCGATCCGGCCGAGCTCGCTGCCGCCGGTCACCGCATCGCCCATCTGCTCGTGCGCGGTCCACACGACGAGGCCGACGCCGGACTCGTCACCCGGGTCCTGCACCTGGCCGACGAAGAAGGCCTGGGCGTCATCGCCGACCTGTGGTCGCACACCGCCCCGGACACCGTGGCCGGGGCACTCTGGCGCCTCTACCTCCTGCGCACGTGGGTGCACGGCGAACCGGAGCAGGCGGCCCGGGAGTTCGCGGCCGGCAAGGCCTACGCGCCGGTGCACGAGGTGCTCGCCGGCGTCGTCGACCCGCCCGGCCCCGAGGAAGTGCTCACCCTCGTCGACACCGTGGTGCGCGGCATCGTCGGCGACGACTTCGACGTCACGCTCGACCGGGCGGCCGCGTTCGCCCACATCGTCGGAGTGGGACGATCCCAGCTCGAGAACTGCGACGCGGCCAGTGCCGCTCGCCTCCTCGACATGGCGATGCACCTGCGCCGGGCGGCCACGCTCGAGCGTGAGGGAACGCTCCACTGACACGCCGAAAAGTCAAGTCTTGTCCATACGTCGTGCTCGGTTAGGCTTGGTCACGCGTCGGGCCGTGGCAGCCCCGGGTCCCAACATTTAGCCGCTACGAGCGGCCTCGCGCCGTGAGGCGCTTCCCGGCCCGACGCATATACTTTCCGGTCCCGACCTCAGCGGGCGAAGGACGTGTACGACTGCGAAGGTCGCCCGATCTCGGCCAGCTCTTCCAGGACGTCGTTCGACGGCTCCCAGGCACCGGCACGGACGTTCGACTCGACCTGTTCGGGACGCGTCACTCCGGCGATGACACTGGCGACGGCCGGCTGGGCAGCGAGGCCGCCGATGGCCAGCTCCAGCACCGAGATGCCATGCGATTCTGCGAATGCCTCGAGCGCGTCGATCCGGTCCCACTCCGCATTCGCCAGGCGCCGGGCCTGCGACGGTATGGCGAGCCGGGATCCGGCCGGTGCCTCTTCACCACGGCGGTACTTGCCGGTGAGCAGGCCGTAGGCGAGGGGGAAGTACGGCAGGATGCCGACGCCGAGCTCGAGGCAGGCCGGCGTCAGCTCGACCTCGGCGGTGCGGTTGTAGAGCGAGTACTCGTTCTGGGCCGTGACGAACGACGCGAGGTCGCGCGTGCGTGACGTCCACGCCGCGTCGACGAGCTGCCACGCCTTCAGGTTGGAGCATCCGATGGCCCGGACCAACCCGGACGTCACGAGGTCGTCCAGGGCCTCGAGCGTCTCCTCGATCGGCGTCTGCGGATCGGGGACGTGCAGCTGATAGAGGTCGATGTACTCGGTGCCCAGGCGCCGCAGGCTGGCCTCGACGGAGGTGCGGACGTAGGCGGCCGAACCACGGCGGCCGCGGTCGTCCCCGCTCTTTCCCTTCATGTCCATGCCGAACTTGGTGGCGATGACCACGTCGTCACGCCGGGATCCGAGCGCCTGGCCGAGCAGCTCCTCGCTGGCGCCCAGGCCGTAGGTGTCGGCGGTGTCGAAGAACGTGGCGCCGTGCTCGATGGCCGCGTCGACGACGGCCTGGACCTGGCCGGCGTCCATCCGCGTGCCGAACGCGTTGCAGCCGATCCCGACGACCGGCACCGTGATCTGGCTGGACCCGAGCTTGCGGTGCGAGAGGTTCATGCGACCAGCCTACGGACGCCACAGAGCGGCCAGTTAGGGTCGCCTCCATGACGCTGAAGCCTGCCGCCTGGCGTGCGATCGCGGCCTTCGTCGTCGTCGCGGGATCGCTGGCGCTCGCGTTCACCAGCTCGGCCAAGCTGGGCCTCGACCTGCGCGGTGGCACCCAGATCGTCCTGGAGACGAAGAGCACCGATCGAGTGACGGCCGACGCCGAGTCCACCGATCGCGCGTTGGAGGTGCTGCGCGGACGGGTCGACGCCCTCGGGGTGTCCGAGCCGACGCTGGCGCGCTCCGGCGAGAACCGGATCATCATCGAGCTTCCCGGCGTGCAGGACCCGCGCGAGGCCGCCGAGGTCATCGGCCGGACCGCCCAGCTGACGTTCCATGAGGTCCTCCGCATCCCGCCGCCCGGCAGCGAGCCGGAGAAGCCGGCCGAGGGCGAGAAGGTGGTCAAGGACGAGGACGGCAACCCGATCGTCGTCGGCGACCCGCTCCTCGACGGCAACGGGGTCTCCGACGCCGTCGCTGCCACTCCTGAGCAGGGCGTCGGTCAGTGGGTCGTCAACGTCGACTTCAACGGCGAGGGACGCGATGGCTGGGGTCAGCTCGTGACCGACGCCTGTGCCAACCAGGAGGCCGGCCAGCGCGTGGCGATCCTGCTCGACGACGAGGTGATCTCCTCCCCCGGCGTCGTCCCCGATCTGTGCGCGTCCGGTGGCGGCAATGCCACGAGCATCAGCGGCAGCTTCACCCAGGCGACCGCCAACGACCTGGCCGTCCTCATCAAGGGCGGCGCTCTCCCCGTGCCGGTCGAGGTCATCGAGCAGCGCACCGTGGGTCCGACGCTGGGCGAGGCCGCCATCGACGCATCGATCGAGGCCGCGATCATCGGCATCGCCCTCACCGGCCTGTTCATCCTGTTCGTCTACCGGTTGGTGGGCTTCATCGCGACGGTCGCCCTCGCCTGCTACGCCGTCATCGCCTACGGAATGCTGGTCTGGTTGGGAGCGACGCTGACCCTTCCGGGCCTGGCCGGTTTCGTGCTGGCGATCGGGCTGGCGATCGACGCGAATGTGCTCGTGTTCGAGCGCGCCCGGGAGGAGTACGCCGCGCGGCAGCAGTCCGGACTCACGCCGGCGCTCTCGACCGGGTTCACCAAGGCCTGGTCGGCCATCCTCGACTCGAACGTCACGACCCTGCTCGCGGCGGCTCTGCTGTTCTTCCTGGCCTCCGGTCCGGTGAAGGGCTTCGGCGTCACCCTGTCGATCGGTGTGATCGCGTCGATGTTCTCGGCCCTGGTCGTGGCCCGCGTGCTGGCCGAATGGGCGGTCAAGCGTGGACCTGTCCGTGAAAGGCCCGGCATCAGCGGCATCGCCGGAGCGGGTCGCCTGCGGAAGTGGCTCACCGAGGACGGACCTGACCTGATGCGTCGATCGGGCACGTGGATCGCGGTCACGGTGCTGGTCGCGGTCGTGTCGGTCATCGGCATCGTCGGTCGCGGCCTCGACCTCGGCGTCGAGTTCACCGGTGGGCGTCTGCTGGAGTTCTCGACGTCCTCGACGCTCGACCCGGAGACGGCACGCGAAGCAGTGAGCGACGCGGGCTACCCAACCGCCATCGTGCAGTCGTCCTCCGGCGACGGCGAGTCGGAGAACGTCACCGTGCGCAGCAGCAAGCTGACGAACGACCAGGCCTTCGAGATCGAGCAGGCGCTCGGCACCGTGGCGAAGGACGTCACCAAGGAACGCGACGAGCTGATCGGCCCGAGCCTGGGCGACGAGCTGCGCAACAAGGCGCTCATCGCCTTCGCCGTGGCGATCGCCGCGCAGATGATCTACCTCGCGTGGCGGTTCCGATGGACGTTCGCGGCCGCGGCCGTCCTGTCGATGTCGTCGGTCGTGCTGACGGTGGTGGGCGTGTTCGCGTGGCTCGGCAAGCCGATCGACGGGGTGTTCCTCGCCGCCGTGCTGTCGATCATCGGCCTGGCCGTCAACGACACGATCGTCGTGTTCGACCGCATCCGCGAGCACACCCGCGAGAACCGCAAGCGACCCTTGCGCGAGGTCGTGAGCGAGGCGATCCTGCAGACCGTCCCCCGCACCGTGAACACCGGCCTGGGCGCCATGTTCATCCTCGCCGCGCTGGCCTTCCTCGGCGGCAGCTCACTCACGGACTTCGCGATCGCGCTGCTGCTCGGGCTGGGGATCGGCATCCTCTCCACGATCTTCACCGCATCGGCCCTCGCCGTCGTCTTCGAGGAGCGATGGCCGTACGACCCCACGGCCAAGAAGCGCGCGGTCGACCCGTACGCGCACATTCAGGAGCGCCCCAACGACGGCGCGGTGGTGTAGCCCTACCCGAAGGGCAAGACGTCGGGTGAAAGGGCGGCGGCCCGTGCCGCGGCGGCCGTCACGTTTCGCCGGTGGTGACGTCGGCAGAGCACCTCGTAGCCGATCGACGGCTCGGGACGGTCGTCGTCCTCGACGTCACCGACCACGATCACCTCACCCTCGGTGACCATCTCGCCGTTCTCGGTGCGCGCGTTGTGGGTGCCGCGCCGGCCGCACCAGCACAGCGCCTCGACCTGCAGCGAGTGCACCCGGTCGGCCAGCTCGACGAGCCGCTGCGACCCCTCGAAGAGCCGGGACCGGAAGTCGGTGAGGATGCCGAACGCGAAGACGTCGATCGACAGCTCGTCGACGACCTTGGCGAGCTGGTCGACGTGCTGGCGGGTGTAGAACTGCGCCTCGTCGCACACGAGGTAGTCGATGCTGCCGCCATGGGTGAGGGCGTCGACCACGTACTGCCAGAAATGCAGCTCGGGCGTGACCTCGATGGCGTCGACCTGGAGGCCGAGGCGGCTCGACACCGTGGCCTCTCCGGCGCGGTCGCGGGAGGTGAAGACCCGCCCGATGCGGCCGCGTTGGCGGTGGGTGTAGTCCATCTGCAGCGCCAGCGTGCTCTTGCCGCAGTCCATGGTGCCGGAGTAGAAGTTCAGCTCTGCCACGACGTCATCCTTCCAGAGAGTGGATGACTATTCGGCGACCAGCAGTGGGATGCCCAGCTCTTCTTCGGTGACCGAGCCGTGGAAGCCGTGCATCTTCATCTCGATCGCGAAGTCCTGCGAGGAGAACACGGCGAAGTCGCCGAGGGACGCGACGACGACGTCGCCGATGCGTCCGCGCACGTCCGGGGCGATCGGGCCGAACCAGTCGTCGAGGCCGTCCTGCGTGTGGACGACGGCTCGCTCCCCCACCACGCGTCGCCAGCGATCGGCGACGTCGTCCGCCGCGCCGCTGCGGGTGTAGAGGTGCCTGAAGCGAGCCTCTCCGGCCACCATCACGACGTCGTCGCGCAGGCCGGGCTGCTGGTCGAGGTCGAAGCGGCCGTTCTGCGGGAGGTCGACCATGCCGTGGTCGGCGGTGACCAGCAAGACAGCGTCGTCCGGAAGCTCGGCCCGCATCGTGGCCATGTCGGAGTCGACCCTGACGAGGGCGTCGCGCCATTCCTGGGACGTGCACCCCTTGGCATGGCCGGTGTGGTCGAGTCGTGACTCGTACCCGTAGGCCACGCCCTGCGGAGTGGATTCGAGGACATCGATGATGACCTCGAGCCGCTCCCACGTCGAGGTGACGCCGTGGAACGGCACGCCGCGCTGGCTGCACAGCGTGAGTCCGGACCCGGCGAACTTGGCATGGTTGACCGACGCGGCCGTGATGCCCGCGTCCTGGATCAGCTCGAGCACGGTGCGGTGCGGCTGCCACTCCTCCGGGACGACCGGCTGGTCCCACAGCAGCGAGTTCAGGCGCTCGCCGGTGGCGGGGACGCGGCTGGTGTAGCCGACCATGCCGTGCTCGCCGGCACGCAGGCCCGTGCCGAGCGAGGTGAGACTGGTGGCCGTGGTGGACGGGACCCCGCACACGAGGTCGTCGATGCCCGCCAGCGAGGAGAGGAACGGAGCGGACTCGGCGTAGTCACGCAGGAGGGCAGTGCCCAGACCGTCGATGACCATCACCACGAACCGCGGTGCGTCGGGCAGGCCCAGGACGTCGGTGTACCCGGGCACGCCGAGGGCGCCGGCCACCGACGGCAGGAGCTCGTCCAGGGTGTGCCTGCCCTGGGGGCCGTACGACGACACGGCCGGACTGGGCTGTTCCATCAATGTGGGGCCATCAAGCGTGACCGGCCGTGGTGGCCTGGGTGGTGGCTGCCGACAGGATGCGGGCGAAGTCGAGGAGGCGTCGCACGGCCTCGCCGCCGTCGGCCGCGGTGCTGAGGCGCAGCGAGAAGTCGTCGCCGGTGAGGTTGCCGGTGTAGCCGTGGTCGGCCTCACACTCGGGGTCGTCGCACGCCGCCGGCTCGATGTCGAGACGCGAGACCGCGCCCCACCCGACCGTGAGGACGACCTCCTCGAGCTGCTTGGACGACGTCGACACCATGCGGGTGACCACGACCGAGCGCACCTGCGAGACGGGGACCGCCTCGCTCGTGGTGGACGTGTACGGGCTGGTGAGCAGGTCGTCCGGCGGGTGCTCGTCGGTGTGCACGAGGACGACGCGACTGGGCGTGAGGGCGAGCACCGTCATGTGGCGACGGATCTCGTCGCGGTCGAACGTGGGCTCGTGGTGCAGGACGTAGGCAAGGACCGACTCGTCGGCGAGGACGTCGCGGAGTCCGTCGGCGACGATCTCGGGGTAGTAGCCGCTGCGCGAGACCTCGTCAAACACCTCAGGCGTGTGGTCGATGCTCATCAGGTCAGCGTATCTCCCGTGACCACTTGCTTGCTGAGCCGGCGGACGTACCAGTCTCCCCGGCGATCCGCCGACGGCACCACCTTGGCGCGGGCGCTCAGGGCGGTGAGCCCGTCCTGCCCGACCAGCACGGGCTCGAGGTCGAGCTCGGCGATCTCGGGGAGGTCGTCCTTCATCGACGCAAGCCGGAGGATGACGTCCTGCACCGCGTCGACGTCGACCGGGTCCGAACCGCGGTAGCCGAACAACAAGGGCGCCGACCGCAGCCCGGAGATCATCTCCCCGGCATCGCTGTCGGTGAGCGGCGGGATGCCGTACGACCGGTCGCCCAGCAGGTCGCTCGGCGCGCCGGCCAGCCCGAACGACACCAGCGGGCCGAAGAGTGGGTCCTCGGTGACGGAGAACGCCACGGGGATGCCGTCCGGCGCCGCCGCCTGCACGAAGAACCGGGTGTCGGAGCGCATGCCGGTCCAGCTGGTGAGGTCGTCCCAGGCCACACCCATCTGGTCGGCGCTCTGGACGTCGCGCCAGATGTGGATGAGGTCGGGTCGGGCTCGGAGGTGCTCGCTGCCGGCCTTGAGCACGACGTCCCAGCCGAGCTCCTCGCCGGCCGCGATCGCCTCCTCGCGGGTGTGGACGTTGATCCAGCGCCACAGGTCGATTCCGTAGCAGGCCAGCAGGGCATGGACCTGCTCGGTGGAAAGGATCGCGCCACGGGGCGCCTCGGCGAGGACGTCACGGACGATCGCCCGAGCATCACCGGTGCGGTGGTCGAGGGAGATCTGGAACTCGCCGTGGTCCCGCGAGGCCCACTCGGCGTAGTTCACGACCCGGGCGAGGGCACGCACGGCCGACTCTGGTGCGGCGTACGACGGAACCGATCCTCGACCGGCTGCGCCGCCCTGCACATCGGTGACCCGCAGCAGCTCCGGCACGCCCTCGCTGCCGAGGAACGTCGAGACGATGGGCTTGTCGGACTGCTCCCCCACGGCCGCGAGAACGCCGGCGACCTCGTCGCCGCTCGTGTTGATCGGCGGGACGTAGACCGTCATGAGCGCGTCGACGTCGGGGCTGGCGAGCGCCGTCTCGAGGGCGATCTCGAAGTCGTCGGCACCGGCGTTCGCGCCCAGCGACACCGGCTCGGCGACCAGCAGGCCGGCCTCGGTGGCGGCGTCGGTGATCAGGAGGGCCATCGCGTCGGAGTTGCCGACGACGGCGACCCGGTTGCCGGACGGCAATGGCTGGTGGGCCAGCAGCTGGGCAACGTCGAACATCTCGTCGAGGTTGTCGACCTGGATGACCCCGGCTTGGCGGAACATCGCGTCGACGGCGGCCTGCGGCGCCGTGCTGCGCTTGACTGCGTGCCCGACCGGGACACCTTGCGTGGATCGCCCGGACTTGACCGCCACGATCGGCTTGGTGCGCGACACCCGTCGGGCGATGCGGGAGAACTTGCGCGGGTTGCCGATGGACTCCAGGTACAGCAGCACGACCTCGGTGACGGCGTCCTCCTGCCAGTACTGCAGCAGGTCGTTGCCGGAGACGTCGGCGCGGTTGCCGGCCGACACGAACGTCGACAGGCCCAGGCCGCGGCGCGACACCGACTCGAGGATGGCCGTGCCCAGTGCACCGGACTGGCAGAAGAATCCGACCCGGCCCGCCGGGGGCATCGTCGGTGCAAGGGAGGCGTTGAGCTGCAGATCCGGTGCGGTGTTGATGACGCCGAGACAGTTCGGTCCGATGAGGCGGAGGCCGTAGCTGCGGCTCAGGTTCACCAGGGCCCGCTGTCGCTTGCGTCCCTCGGATCCCTCCTCGGCGAACCCGGCCGAGATGACGATCAGGCCGTGCACCCCCTTGGCCGCGCAGTCGAGCACGACGTCGGTGACCGACTCCGACGGCACCGCCACGATGGCCAGGTCGACGTCGTCGGGCACGTCCTGAACGGTCTTGTACGCCGGCAGCCCGGACACCGCCTCGGCCTGGGAGTTCACCGCGTACACGCTGCCCTGGTAGTCGCCGAGCACGAGGTTGCGCACCATCGCCTGGCCGATCGAGTCCTGCCGGCGACTCGCGCCGACGACCGCGATGCTCCGGGCGGCGAAGATGCGCTCGATCGATGCCGCCTCGGCGCGCTGCTCGCGGGCCCGCATGACGCCGACGGCGGTGTCGGTGGACTGGACGTGAAACGCGAGGCGCTGCACGCCCTCCTCGACCGTTCCCTCGACCTGGTAGCCCATCTCACGGAAGATCTGAAGCATCCGCTGGTTGGCCGGGAGGACGTCGGCGACGAATCGCCTGATCCCGCGCTCGCGGGCGGCCTGCGCGAGATGCTCGAGCAGCAGCTGGCCGATGCCGCGACCCTGGTGCTCGTCCTCGACGAGGAACGCCACTTCTGCTTCATCATCGGTGACCGCGTCGTATCGTCCGATGCCGATGATGAGATCGTGGAGCGTGACCACGAACGCCACCCGGCGGTCGAGGTCGACGTGGGTGAAGCGCTCGACGTCCTTCGCCGAGAGCTTCGGGTATGGCGCGAAGAATCGGAAGTACTTCGATTCGTCGGAGACCCGCGAGTAGAACTCGACGAGGCGCTGGGCGTCGTCGGGGACGATGGGTCGCAGCTGGGCGACACGACCGTCCTTGAGCAGGACGTCGGCCTCCCACTGGGGGTCGTCGAACGGCTCGTCGCTCACGCGGCAAACCTATCGGCTCGGTTGACCCGGGATGGAGTGCCGGGTCTGGCGACAAAATGACTCGGCGTGGCACGAGTCGCCGAACCCGTCGAAGCGGGAGAATGAGGGTTCGACAGGGCAGCATCCACTGTCTGGGAGAGGACGCATGGCACGCAAGACGGCAGCTCCGGAGGAGGAGTTCGACGAGCACATCATCGACACCGACATCACGGACGAGATGAGCTCGAGCTACATCGAGTACGCGTACTCGGTGATCTACTCCCGCGCGATCCCCGACGCCCGCGACGGCCTCAAGCCGGTGCAGCGTCGCACGCTCTACACGATGGACGACCTGAACCTGCGGCCCGACCGCGGGCACGTCAAGAGCGCTCGTGTGGTCGGCGAGGTCATGGGCCGCCTGCACCCGCACGGCGACGGCGCGATCTACGACGCCCTCGTCCGTCTCGTGCAGCCGTGGTCGATGCGGCTGCCGCTCATCGACGGGCACGGCAACTTCGGCTCGCCCGACGACCCGCCCGCGGCCATGCGCTACACCGAGTGCCGCATGGACGCGAGCGCCGTGGCGATGACGGCGTCGATCGACGAGGAGACCGTCGACTTCCGGCCCAACTACGACGGTCGTGAGACCGAGCCCTCCGTTCTGCCGGCCGCCCTGCCCAACCTCCTGGTCAACGGTGCGTCCGGCATCGCCGTGGGCATGGCCACCAACATCGCCCCGCACAACCTCGTCGAGGTCGTGCAGGCGCTCCGCCACCTCATCGACCATCCGGCCGCCGACCTCGACGACCTGATGAAGTTCGTGCCCGGCCCCGACCTCCCCACCGGCGGCAAGATCGTCGGGCTCGACGGCATCCGCGATGCCTACGCCACCGGCAACGGCTCGTTCCGCATGCGCGCCACCGCCCGCATCGAGAACGTCACCCCCCGCAAGCGCGGCATCGTCGTCACCGAGCTGCCCTACAACGTCGGCCCCGAGAAGGTCATCGAGGCCATCAAGAAGCTGGTGCAGTCCAAGAAGCTGCAGGGCATCTCCGACATCAAGAACCTCACCGACCGGCACAAGGGCCTGAACCTCGTCATCGAGGTCAAGAGCTCGATCAACCCCGATGCCCTCCTCGACCAGCTCTATCGCCACACGCCCATGGAGACGTCGTTCGGCATCAACGCCGTGGCACTCGTCGACGGACAGCCGCGCACCCTCGGCCTGCACGAGATGCTCTCGGTCTTCCTCGAGCACCGCTACGACGTCGTCCGCCGGCGCACCAGCTTCCGCCGTCGCAAGGCGGCCGAGCGGCTGCACCTCGTCGACGGCCTGCTCATCGCGATCCTCGACATCGACGAGGTCATCCAGGTCATCCGCGCCAGCGACGACCGCGGCCAGGCCCGCGACCGGCTCACCAGCGTCTTCGACCTGGACGACCTGCAGGCCGACTACATCCTCGACCTCCAGCTCGGGCGGCTCACCAAGTTCTCCCGCATCGAGCTGGAGAAGGAGTCCGAGCAGCTGCGAGCCACCATCGACGAGCTCGACGCGATCCTGGCCGACGACGCCGTGCTGCGGTCGCTGGTCGGCGACGAGCTCGACGAGATGGCCCAGCAGTTCGGCACACCCCGGCGCACCGTGCTTCTCGAGGCTGCCGGCCAGGCCGTCACCGCCGCCTCGCCGCTCGAGGTCGCCGACGACCCGTGCTGGGTGCTGCTCTCGGCCACCGGCCTGCTCGCCCGCACGACCGACGACGTCCCGTTCGGCGACATCGGTCGCCGCTCCAAGCACGACACGATCGTCGCGGCCGTGCGAGCGACGGCTCGGGGTCAGGTGGGGCTGGTCACCTCCGGTGGCACGGTTCGCCGGTTGAGCGTCGTCGAGATCCCATCGATCCCCCCCACGTCGTCTCAACCGCACCTGCAGGGAGGGGTGCCGCTGCGCGAGCTCATGCACCTCGACGACCGTCCGCTCACGCTCATGACGTTCGACGCCGACGGCCCCGGCCTGGCGCTCGGCACGCGCACCGGCGTGGTCAAGCGGGTCAAGCCCGACCACCTGAGCAACCGCGACGAGTGGGACCTCATCACCCTGGCCGACGACGACGAGGTCGTCGGTGCGGCTCCCCTGCTCACCGGCGACGAGCAGGTCGCGTTCGTGACGTCCGACGCCCAGCTGCTGCGGTTCGACGCATCCGTGGTGCGGCCACAGGGACGCTCCGGCGGCGGAGTCGCCGGCGTCAAGCTCGCCGACGGCGCCAAGGCGGTGGCCTTCGGGGTGGTGCGCGACGTCGACACCGCCCACGTCGTCACCGTGGCCGGGTCCGGCGACGCGTTGCCCGGCACCCAGAACGGCAGCGTCAAGGTGAGCCCGCTCGGCATCTACCCGGCCAAGGGCCGCGCCACCGGCGGCGTGCGCTGCCAGCGGCTGCTCAAGGGCGAGGACGGCCTCATCCTGGCGTGGGTCGGCGACGGGTCGCCGATCGGCTGCGCCACCAGCGGATCGCCCGTCGAGCTGCCCGCACCCACCGAGCGTCGCGACGCCTCCGGGGTGCCGGCCGCGCAGCCGCTCCTGGCCGTCGCCGGCCCAGCCGCGGTGCTACCTGGCGTGTCACACTGAATCCGTGCGTACCCGACTCCTGGCGACCGTGGCCGCAACCCTCCTCGTGCTCGCCGGCTGCCAAGGCGATTCCGACGACAAGAAGACCGACACGAGCGCGCTGCAGAAGCGCCTCTCGGCCGCACGCACCACCATCGACGAGGCCGAGACCCTCGACGTCTCGCTGACCGCGAAGTCGTTGCCCAACGGTGTCACCGGCCTGCTGTCGGCCACCGGCCAGGGCAACCACTCGCCCGCGTTCAAGGGCAAGGTCAAGGTCGTCACCGGCGGGTCGACGCTCACCGCCGACGTCGTCTCCGCCGAGGGAACGCTCAAGGCCAAGACCAGCTTCTCGCCGCTCTACCTGGAGATCGACCCCGAGTCGCTCCAGGCTCCCGACCCGGCCGCCCTGCTCGATCCGGAGAACGGCGTCACCCGCATCCTCGAGCAGACGAAGGGCCTCGAGGAGGGCGAGAAGTCGCGCGACGGCTCAGACGTCCTCACCACGATCACCGGCACGCTGCCCGGCAGCGTCGTCAGCACGATCATCCCGTCGGCGGACGACGCGACGACGTTCAACGTCGCGTACCGCCTCACCGAGGACGACGAGCTGCGCGACGCCACGCTCACCGGGCCGTTCTACCCCGAGGGCGGCGATGTCACCTACATCGTGAAGCTCGCGACGTCCGACAAGCCGGTCACGATCAAGGTCCCGTAGTCGCATGAAGCAGACCGCCCCCCGGGTGCTGCTCGGGCTGGCAGCGGTCGCGATCATGTTCGCCGCCGCCGACACCTACGTCGTGGTGCTGGCCCTGCCGGACATGATGACCACGGTCGGGCTCGACATCGATCGGCTCCAGCGCGCTGCCCCGATCGTGTCCGGGTTCCTCCTCGGCTACGTCGCGGTCCTGCCGCTCATCGGGCGCATCTCCGACCTGCGCGGGCGCGTGCCCGTCCTGCTCGGATGTCTCATCGTGTTCGCGGTCGGCTCGGTCATCACGGCGGCCGCCTACGACCTGCCCAGCATCGTCACCGGCCGGCTCATCCAGGGCATCGGTGGCGGCGGGCTCATCCCGCCGACCCTCGCGCTGGTGGCCGACCTGTGGCCTCCGGAACGGCGCGGCCTCCCGCTCGGGATCGTCGGTGCCGTGCAGGAGCTCGGCAGCGTCCTCGGCCCGCTCTACGGGGCGGTCGTCCTCTCCTTCGGCTCGTGGCGTGACATCTTCTGGTTGAACTGTGCGGTCGGGCTGGTGCTGGCGGCCGCGCTGGTCAGGATGCGAGACGTCGATGCTCAAGCCCCTGACCGTCCTGGAGGCTTCGATGTGGTCGGGCTCGGGCTGGGGCTGCTCGCTCTCGTCGGCCTCACGCTCGTGATGCTCGAGCCGGACGTGCTCGTCACCGGTGTCACCAGCGGCCTGGCCTTCCTGCCCGTCGTCGGCGAGTCACGGTGGCTCACGCCGATCGCGCTGTCGACGTTCGGCCTCGCCGTGATGTTCCTCGTCCGTGAAGTGACCGCTCGCCGGCCCTTGCTGGCCTGGCGCGGTTGGGCGGACCTGGGCCGCGAGACGGACCTGCGTGGCGCACTGATGCTGACCGTCGGGCTGGGCGCGATCATCGTGGCGTTCGCCTCTGCGGAGCCGGAGAGCTCGGCGATCTCGCCGAGCGCGCCGTGGTTGCTGCCTCTCGCCGCGATCGCTTTCGCCGGGTTCTGGTGGCGTCAACGCACGGCTACCCGGCCGCTGGTGCCGCGTGGAGCGCTGGGCTTGCGTCCTGCGTGGGGTGCCCTCGTCGTGTCCTTCTTCATCGGCGCCAGCCTCATCGCGGCACTCGTCGACATCCCGTTCTTCGCCCGACTGACCGTCCACCGCGACTCCCAGCTCGACGCCGCCCTGGTGCTGCTGCGGTTCCTCATCGCCTTGCCGGTCGGCGCCGTGCTGGGCGGCTGGCTGCTGCGGCGAGTGCCGGCGCATGTGCTCACTGCTGCCGCGATGCTGCTCAGCGCGGTCGCGTTCGCGCACATGGCGACGTGGGACGCCGAGTCGCTGAAGCACCAGAGCGAGACCTTCTCGCTCGTGCTCGGCGGCCTCGGTTTCGGTCTGGCCATCGCACCCGTCAACGCCGCCCTCCTGGAGCACACCGACGGACCCGTGCACGGCGTCGCCAGCGCGCTGCTGATCGTCGCGCGCATGGTCGGCATGCTGCTCGGGATCTCCGCCCTCACGACCATCGGCCTGCACGCGTTCTACGACGCGTCCGCGTCGATTCCCCCGGCCGCCGAGCTCTGCGACGGCGCCGCCACCGCGTGCCAGGCCTATCGGGACGCCCTGCGCGACGCGGGCATCGCCCAGCTGCACGCGGTGTTCGTCGGAGCCGCGGTGTGCGCGTCCGCGGCGGCCGTGCTCGCGCTCGGCCTCCTGCGCCCGACCCCGGCTCGGGTCACGGCAGAGACCCACGACCGCGCTGGCTAGGCTCGGCCTCATGACCGACTTCGACGATCTCCTCGCCGCGAATCGCGAGTTCGCCGGCCACTTCACGTTGTCGGGGTTCGACGGCGTGGCCCATGCAGGAGTCGCGATGGTCACCTGCATGGACTCACGGATCGACCCGCTGGGCATGATCGGCCTGACCCCCGGCGACGCCAAGATCCTGCGCAATCCCGGTGGGCGCGTCACGGACCAGGCGCTCGTGGCCCTGGTGCTCGGCGTCAACCTGCTCGAGGTCGACCGCATCCTCATCGTCGAGCACACCCGCTGCGCGATGGCCTCCGCGTCGGAGGACGAGCTCCGCGGCCAGGTCGGCGCCAGCGCCGGGATCGACGCGTCGTGGATGTCGCTCGGAGTCATCGACGACCAGAAGGCGACGGTGCGCGCAGACGTCGCGAAGGTGCTGGCGCACCCCCTGATCGGCAGCCACGTGCACGTCGGAGGCTTCCTCTACGACGTCGACACCGGGCTGCTCGACCAGGTCGTCTAGCTACTCGGGCGTGCCGCCTATGACCTTGCCGTCGAAGTCGTAGATCGACCATCGCGACAGGCTCCCGGTCTGCTGCACGTACACCATGATCGCCGGCCGGCCGATGAAGGTGTTGATGATGAGGTAGGCGGAGTCGTACTCGGGCATGCCCTGACGTTCCGCTGTCTTGTCGGGCAGGCCGGCCACCAGGTCGGGGTCGATGTCCGCGAGGTCGATCCGATCAGTCTGGGCCGGTGTCACGGGGCTGGTCACCAGGTCGAATGAGTTGTTGCGATAGACGTACCGCTGCGCCCCCTCGCTCCGCGACCGCGTTGATGGCGGCGTACGTCGGATATACGACGACGTCGTAGACGCGGCTGCTGCCGGTCTCGGCGTCGATGGCCTTGACCATCTGGGTCCAGCCCGCCGCCGTGTGCAGGTTGAGCGCCGGCTCCTGGGTGGTGTCGGAGCCGGTGATGTTCACGCTGTCAAAGGCCTGGTTCACCTCCTTGAAGATCGCTCCCACCAGCCCGGCGATGCCCAGACCGCACAGGAGCAGGAACCCGATCACGACGATCAGCACCACCCGTCGCACCTTTTTGACGTTGGCGCTGGTCAGCGCCTTGACGTCGCCGCTGGTCAGCGTCGATCGCAACGACTCGCCCGTGTTGGCCTTCGCCGCCGACCTGCCCTTCGCCATCGCCTTCAGCTGTTCGGGTGGGATCGCCGATCCGAGCGACGCGGTGCTCGGCCCCGCAGTCGGGTCAGTCGGCGGTGGCGCAGCTGTGCGCCGGCGGCTGGACCGTCGCTCCCGTCGCTGCGGCGGACACGGCTCCACCCGCTCCGAGATCACGGACCAGGATCGCCAGATCACCCTTCGTGTGCGCAGAATCCACCCGCTCGGTGCGGAAGGCGCGATTCGCGGCGGTGAGCTGGCCGGCCGCGTAGGCAGCGTCGATGAGCTTCTGTGCGCGCTTGCGATCACCGCGGCTCGCCCTGCCGGGGTCGCTGATGTCGCTCACGCGGGAATCGTATCGACGCGGAGCAGGTCAGCGGGCAGCGTTCAGCACAATCGAAGACGTCAAATACCCTGTTACGAGGCATCGTGGAGGTATCGTCAGTGCGTCAGACCCGCGTGATCGGCATCTCCACCGATCCTGTCCATTCACCCGGCATACGCTGCCCATCCTCTGTAAAGTGAACGCGTCTTCACATCGCATCCGCTGACAGCCTGACGGCCGTCCCAATCATGAGTTGAGAAGCTCGGGATTCCACACATGAACATTTCAGCCGACACACTCGATCTGCTGGCTCGATTCGGTATCGACATCCTGGCCATGATGCTGCTGGTCGGGGTGCTGTACCGCAGCCAGCAGTCCGTGCCGTCGATGCCGCTCGTCCTGTCGGCGCTCAACTTCGGTCTGTTCGGCGCCCTGGCGGCCATCACCGCCGGCACGTTCAACGCGGCCATCGGTTTCGGCCTGTTCGGCCTGCTGTCGATGCTGCGCCTGCGCAGCGCCGCGTTCACCATCAAGGACGTCGCGTACACGTTCTTGTCGTTGATCTTCGGGCTCATCAACGGCCTACCTGACCGACCCATCGCGCTGCTCATCATCGTCAACGTCGGCATCCTGGTCGTCGTTGCGATCACCGACAACTCCCGCGGCGACTCACCGACCCGCGTCATGCGCCTCACCCTCGAGCACGCCTACTCCGACCCTGCCGAGGTCCGAGACGTTCTCGAGCAGAAGCTCGCCGTCAAGGTCACCAGCATCGTCATCGAGGACATCGACTTCGTTCGCGAGACCACCGAGCTCACGATCTCCTACGTGGTCGACGAAGCTTGGGGTCGCGCCAGTGCCGAGCAGTTCCAGGCTGACGGGGGCGTCCGATCGTGACCGCGCTCGCCACCGAGCCGCACAGCGGCGACACCGTCACGACGATTCAGCCCGTCCTGACGTCCGACGTCGGCCGGGCCCACCTGCTCGGCGTCGACGGCCTGCGGCCCGTTGGCCTCGAGGAGCTCGTCGAGCACGCTGCCCTCATGCACCGCACCGACCGCAAGTACATCGCCCCACTCGACACGGTTCGCACGCTGGTCTCCGACCTCGCCGACACCCATCGTGTCCTCGAGATCAAGGGCCGTCACTACACCACGTACCGCACGCTGTACTTCGACACAGCGGACTTCGAAGCGGCTCGTTCCCACGTCCAGAAGCGCCGGCGCCGCTGGAAGGTGCGCAGCCGCCTGTACGTCGAGGACGGCCTGTGCCGCATCGAGGTCAAGACCAAGGACAACCGCGGTGAGACCCAGAAGGTCATGGGCATGAGCGATCCCGCCCGCTACGGCTACCTCGATGGCGAGGAGGCCGACTTCGTCGCGTTCCACCTCGCCGGCCACCCCGAGGTGAAGGTCGACGAGCTCGTCCCCGCCGCCGAGGTCTGCTACACCCGCGCCACGCTGTCCGACATCTCCGCCGGCACCCGGGTCACGATCGACTGGAAGCTCGTCTGCCACCTCGAGACCGGAGACGTCTGGATGGACGACAGCTACGCGCTGATCGAGACCAAGGGCCCGTCCACCCCCAGCGTGGCCGACCGTGCCCTCAACCACCTCGGCACCCGTCCCCGCTCGTTCAGCAAGTACGTCGCGGCCGCCTCGACGATGAACACCGGCATCGCCGACAACGACGTCCGCCAGCTGCAGGGGCGTGTACTGCACAACCGAGCTGTGGGATTCTGACCCGATGGACTCCAACGCACGGTCTCGGTCGGCGCGCTATGTCCTCATATCGATCCTCGCGCTGCTCGCGGTGCTGGTCGGCCTCACCGGCGACAGGTTCCTGCCCATCACGGTCGACCAAAGTCCCGTCGCCAGCACCGCCGAGACGCAGGATCCCGAGTCCAAACCGAGGCCGCAAACCACGAGGGACCCGATCGCGGCCGATCCGGCACCACCTCTGCTCGACGCCGGCGACCTCAGCACGGTCGGCAGCGTCATCAAGGACCAGAAGCGTCCTGCAAACGCGCTGATCAAGCGCTGGTGGGCCGAGAACGGCACCGGCACCGCCGACGAGGGATTCGTCTCCTGGGCCGCGGCACAGCTGCCTGCGGAGCCCGACACCATCCAGCGGCAGGGCGAGCTGACCACGGTCAAGGCGCTCGAGGGATCGCGCGACCCAGCCGGCGACAAGGCGGCCGACTGGCTCAACGAGCATGGTTGCAGGAACGTCTGGAAGTCGTTCACGAAGGAGCAGGTCGCACTGCGCTCGACGACGGACGACGAGGCGAAGGACAAGGAGATCGACACCGTGCTGAAGCTCGCGTCCGAAGTCGCCTCGGCCGCGCAGGACCGCACCGGCAGCCCGGCCGCCAGCCAGCCGAAGCCGTGCAGCGGTGCCACCAAGCCGGCACGTTCGGACTGCTCGTGCTCGTACCCGTCGACCCAGGCCACCATGAGCGCGGCGGCCCGTGCATACCTGAGCGAGCTCTCGCCGTATCGCGAAGACCAGTACCGCTGGATGGAGAAGCAGGTCGGCCTTGCCGCGCTCTACGCCGGACTCGAGCTGCCCAGCGACGTCGGGTCCGGAGCTCTGCTCGGCGACCTGGTGGGCCAGTACGTCCTGGTGACGCGAGGCCACGCCAAGCCGTGACTCAGCGGTAGTAGGTCGGCTTTCGGCCGGGGTTGACCATGTCGTTGAGCACGCGGTTCACGTGCCTGACATCCCAGGCTGACGCCACGATGAAGATGATGACGAATGTCAGAACCATGTCTGCTCCTCAGGTCGGCCCGAGAGCTCGTGCTGCCGCTTTGAGTGTGGATGTCATTGCGTGCTCGCCCGTATGACGCAGACCACCAAGCGCGTATGACGCCGCACACAGAGGTTGTCGGGATGCTGCGGGTCAGGCGTCGATCTTGTCAGCGTCTAGCTCGTACGCGCTCTGCGCGATGAACCCCTTCCAGAACGGCGTCGAGCCGATGCGGAATCCATGCAGTCACGCAGTCGCACCATGCCGTCTCGCATGCGGGTCTTGACAGCCGAGAGGTTGGCTCCGAGCAAGCGAGCGACCTCAGCGTAGGTGTGACCGTCGTAGTAGGCCATGGTCAGCGCCTGCTTTTGCAGAGGGCTCAACGTGTTCATGCAGGCCCGAACCTCCGCGCGACGCTCGCTGGCCTCCGCCGCTTCTTCGACCACGTTTCGGGCAGGACCGTCACAGCTCAGGTGCTTGGCGTCCCGGTTCCGAGCCGCTTGGTCGTGCCGGACGGCGTCAACGGCCCGGCGGTGAGCGATGGTGAGGATCCAGTTCTTGGCTGATCCACGGGCGGGATCGAAACGCCGAGCCAGTCGCCACACCTGAATGAACACCTCTTGTGAAACGTCTTGCGCTCGGTGTTCATCACGGATCACCCGCCGCGCGAGGCCGTAGACAGAAGAACCGAGTGCATCATAGAGACTGTGAATGCCTCCTGGTCGCCGTGGGCCACCCGTTTGAGGGCGGCATCGAGATCAATGGCAGCTTGGTGCTCGGTTCGAGCGAGGCGCCCTGGCGCGACGCTCACGAGCCGACGGATGTTCAAGGTGCCCACGAGACTCCCACGGGTGGTGACGTCACCACCGGGGTCCTGGGCAGCGGATCAGAATGATCTTCCATATTGAGCGTGACCTATCGGACAGCCGATGTAAAGGTCATCCACCTCGACCGGACCCCTCTGGCCGGGCTGCCAGTCAGAAATCGATATCCGCCATCGCATGCCCTTGGTGCGACACGAGGAACTCCTTGCGCGGGGCGACGTCGTTGCCCATCAGCAGCTCGAACATCTCGGTGGCCCGCTCGGCGTCGTCGACGGTGAGCCGGCGCAGGGTGCGGTGGCGTGGGTCCATGGTGGTCTCGGCCAGCTGGTTGGCGTCCATCTCGCCCAGGCCCTTGTAGCGCTGGACCGGGTCCTTCCAGCGGACGCTGCGGCGCTTGAGGTCGGCGAGGGTGCGCTGGAGCTCGGCGTCGGAGTACGTGTACACGTACTTGTCCTGCCCCTTTTTCGGGTTGACGAGCTCGATGCGGTGCAGGGGCGGCACCGCCGTGTACACGCGACCAGCCGCCACCAACGGGGTCATGTAGCGGTAGAACAGGGTGGCCAGCAGGCACCGGATGTGCGCGCCGTCGGAGTCGGCATCGGCCATGAAGATGATGCGGCCGTAGCGGGTGGTGTCGATGTCGAACGTACGACCGGACCCGGCACCCACCACCTGGATGATCGACGAGCACTCGACGTTCTTGAGCATGTCGCCGACGCTGGCCTTCTGGACGTTGAGGATCTTGCCGCGGATCGGCAACAGCGCCTGGAACTCGGAGTCGCGGGCCGACTTGGCGGTGCCCAGCGCCGAGTCACCCTCGACGATGAACAGCTCGCTGCGCTCGACGTCGGCCGATCGGCAGTCGGCCAGCTTGGCCGGCAGCGCACTGGACTCCAGCGCGTTCTTGCGACGCTGGGTGTCGCGCTGCTGCCGCGCCATGATGCGGGTGCGGCTGGCGCTGACGACCTTCTCCATGACGAGGCGTGCCTTCGACTTCTGCGCCGCCTTGGTGGACGTCAGGAACGCCTTGAGCTCCCGGGTGACGACCTTGTTGACCAGACGGGCGACCGGTGGGGTGCCGAGCACCTCCTTCGTCTGTCCCTCGAACTGCGGCTCGGCGAGACGCACGGTGACGACGGCGGTCATGCCCTCCAGGACGTCGTCCTTGATGACGTCGTCGTCGGCCTGCTTGAGCTGGCGTCCGGCCCGCAGCACCTCGTTGAACGTCTTGGTGAGCCCTCGCTCGAACCCCTGCACGTGCGTGCCGCCCTTGGGCGTCGCGATGATGTTGACGAACGAGAGAACCTCGGTGTCGTAGCCGGTGCCCCATCGCAAGGCGATGTCGACCGCGAGGTCGCGAGTGACCTCCTGCGGCGTCATGTGGCCCTTGTCGTCGAGCAGCGGCACCGTCTCGGTGAACGAGTCCTCGCCCTGGAGCCGCACGACGTCGGTGACCGGCTCGTCGGGGGCCAGGAAGTCGCAGAACTCGGTGATGCCCCCGTCGTGGCGGAACGTCTCGGTCTGCACCTCCTCGCCGCGCTCGTCGCGGATGACGAGCTCGAGGCCGGGCACGAGGAACGAGGTCTGACGGGCGCGCACCACCAGCTCGTCGTAGCTGTAGGTCGCGCCCTTGATGAAGACCTGGGGGTCGGCCCAGTAGCGAATGCGCGTCCCGCTGACGCCCTTCTTGACCTTGCCGAGCTTGCGCAGCTCGTTGCCGGCCACGAAGTCGGCGCTGTGGCCATCACCGGTGAACTCCCCTGGCGTGCCACGGCGGAACGACATCGCCCAGGTGGCGCCGTCCTTGTCGACCTCGACGTCGAGACGGGCGGAAAGCGCGTTGACGACGGAGGCACCCACGCCGTGCAACCCGCCGGTGGCGACGTAGGAGCCGCCGCCGAACTTGCCACCAGCGTGCAGCTTGGTGAACACGACCTCGACGCCGGACAGGCCGGTCTTCTTCTCGGCGTCCACCGGGATGCCTCGGCCGTCGTCAGTGACCTCGACCGACCCGTCGGCGTGCAGCACGACCAGGATGTTCTTGCAGTGGCCACCCAGAGCCTCGTCGACGGCGTTGTCGATGATCTCCCACACGCAGTGCATGAGGCCGCGGGTGTCAGTGGAGCCGACGTACATGCCAGGCCGCTTGCGCACCGCCTCGAGGCCCTCCAGGACGAGGAGGTTGCGGGCGTCGTAGGTCGACATCGAGTGGGTGGCCTTTCCACGGAGGGCGTCACCCTAGGATATCGGCGCAGTCTCGCGGCCCCGTCCTGACACGCACTCTCAATCGCCGGACACGGTCGGTGCGCCTTCGCCGGTTTGGCCCAGTCTGGGAGTATGTATGTCCTATGTCACCCTTCCGGACGCGAGGAATAGCACCGCATGAAATGATGTTGTTCTAGACGTCATCGCCAGTACTGAGAAGAGGTCATCGTGACGGCAACAGCCCAGCTAACAGGTCTGACCGCAACCGATCGTTGCGATCGCTGTGGAGCCCAGGCCTACGTCCGCGTCGAGCTGTCCGGCAAGGCCGAGCTGCTGTTCTGCGCGCACCACGCGCGTCAGCACGAGGACAAGTTGCGCGAGGTGGCGATCACCATCCACGACGAGACCGAGAAGCTGGCCGACGTCCCACCCACGGCTCCGCTCGACGAGATCTGACCCTCCCCCCATCGCCCCGAGCGCCCCGTCCACCGGACGGGGCGCTTGCTTTTGTGACGAGTCGCCTCCGGTCGCCATCGGTGTGACACTTTCGACGTGACCAAGGAGAGCGCAGACCAGCCGAGGGAAGAGCAGCTGGAAGAACTCGTCCGCATCGAGACGAAGGTCTCAGAAGCGGCCGAGGCGGCTGCGGACGCCGCAGCTCACGCCGTCGAGGCCACCAAGGCAGCCGAGGCGGCCAGCGTGGCCAGGGCGGCCAAGAAGGCGAAGGCCGCCAAAGCCGCGAAGTCAGCGAAGGCCGCCCAGACAGCGAAGGCCAAGGCCGGGAAGGCGGCCAAGGCGGCGCGGGCAGCCGAGGCAGCCAGCGCCGCGACCGCCTTCAATCCACCGCCGCTCGAGGAACCGACGGAAGCTCCTCAGTCCCCCACCCATGCCATCGAGCTGAAGCTCACCGGTGACGAGCTGCAACAGATCGTCCAGCTGGCAACCGAGCAGGATCTCCCCGTGCCGGAGCTCGTACGCTCGCTGCTGGTGAGGTCGCTTGGTCAGCAGCCGTCCGGGTAGGCGATGGGCTTCTCGTCGACGGCCACCTCGAGGTAGATGACCTTCGAGGAACCCTTCATCTCCTTGGGGAACTCGTTGAAGGCGATCGCCAGCCACTTGTTGCCATCCTGGCGGTAGACGAGCGAGCCGAGGGCCGGTGATTGGATGACCTTGGCGTCCGGGTAGGCGGCCTTCAGCTCGTCCAGCGTGGAGTCGACGCCGATGCCCTTCTCGGTCTTGAACTCTGCGCTTCTGGAGCCGAGAACGTCGATCTTCCCATCGTGATCCATCAGGTCGAGCTTGTTCGTGTTCGGCGCCTTCCACCGAAGTGAAGGCGGCGGGCAGGGCTCATCACCGGTCGCCTTGATCGGTTCGAGAACACCGGTGGCTTCTGCCTCCTCCAGCGTCATGCCGGCTTCCACAGGACCGATGCGCCCAGGGGCGATCACGAGCTCGGTCTCGGCGGGGTTCTCGGATGCGGCCGGAGACTCGCTGGCACTGGGCTCGGCCTGACCGGACGAACCGTCGTTTCCGCAACCACCGACGAACAACAGGACCGCGACCGCGATCGCCACCGTGCGGACCACCGGCGCTTTCACACGGTGAGGTGGCGGCGTCAAGACATGTCTTCCGAACATGGGGAGTCCTTAAGGAGTAACGCGGCCCGAGCTCGCACTGGTTCTGAGACGGTCCGAGTATGGCGCGCCGCACCCTCGAGCGTCCGGCGTTTCAGTGATTCTCCTTCGGCGTCAGTCGGGGACCTCGATCGACATGGCCACCATGCTTCGGCGAGCTGCCGGACGGTGGACCGATTTCGTCCCCGGGGTCGAGATCTCCGTGCCGGATGAGCACCCTCCAGAGCTGCGGGTGCCGATCCGCCCTGAGCGCAATCTCCGACGATGTCCAAGGACTGACGGACGTCCACGGCGACCATCCTCGCGGCACCTATCGAAGGCCACCGAACGAAGTTGGCGAGGATTGCAGCAAAGGTGCGCGCCGCCGTCCCGATTGTCGCTAGTCTCGCGATGCCTGAGGCGTCGCCGTGGCGCCTCTACTCCCGAGGGTGGTCCCTGCATGCGGTCTCTGCGACTGGTCGTTTCCTGCACGCTTCTTGCGGTGGCGTTGACCATTGCCCCAGCGAGCGGTGCAAGCGGTGATGAACCGGACGGCGGAGGTCTGCTTGGCAAGCTGGCCAAGAACCTGACCGGTTCAACGGCGCCCCCGACCTCCCAGAAATCAACCCCCTCGCCTGAACCGGAACAGCCCGAGTCGGCGGCCGAACAGTCCGAATCCACGTCGAAGTCAGCCAGGTCGTCCGCTGATGCCGCGACGACGGAGTCCGATTCCAATGACGTCTCAGCCTCGGCTCCCGGCGACCCCGCCCAGGACGATACGTACACGGTGGCGCAGGACTCCGGAGCGACAGTCCTGACCCCAGACATCAACGCCAACGACACAGAGACTCCCTTCCTGGTCAATCTCTCCTCGGACCCGCCACACGGCACCTACGACGCCTTCGCGGGGACATACACGCCTGACCCGGGGTACAGCGGCACGGACACCTTCACCTACAGCTTCGTCTACCGAACCGCCACAGGAACCTCTTCGTCCAACACCGCCACCGTCACCATCACCGTCACGCCGAAGCCGGTGACGGCCGTGGACGACGCGTACACGGTGGCGCAGGACTCCGGAGCGACAGTCCTGACCCCAGACATCAACGCCAACGACACAGAGACTCCCTTCCTGGTCAATCTCTCCTCGGACCCGCCACACGGCACCTACGACGCCTTCGCGGGGACATACACGCCTGACCCGGGGTACAGCGGCACGGACACCTTCACCTACAGCTTCGTCTACCGAACCGCCACAGGAACCTCTTCGTCCAACACCGCCACCGTCACCATCACGGTCAAGTCCACCAGTGGCCCTGCGGTCGATGACGACTACACGGTGCCAGCCGACGAGAGCACCCAGCTCAACCCCGACGTCACAGCGAACGATGACATCAGCTCTGACGACGGGTTGGACTTCGAGATCGTGGAGAAACCTGCCCACGGCACGGTGACGCCCGCGACACCAGGCGGCCACGACTACGTCTACACGCCCGACCCTGACTACACCGGGCCGGACTCCTTCAAGTACAGCATCGTGAACCCCGGCGTCATCACCGAGTCCACGGCGACCGTCACTCTCACCGTGGTCGGGCCCGACGGCCGAGGCGAGGGTGAAGACGACCTCCTGGACATCGAGACGAACTGTTCAGGGGACATCTGGTTCACCAACACCAGCGACATCGGCCTGGAGGTCGTGTACGGCGACCTGCCCAGCGATGTGGACGGCGACTTCGTGATCGCTCCCGGGGACACCGAAGAGGTCTCCACCGACCGGGAGGCGCTCGAGTACCGGGCTGACGGTCCAGGTGATGAGACCCAGGAAGGCACCGTCCGGTTCTACTGCTCCGGCGACGACGACGATGACGATGACGGCGACGACGATGACGGCGACGGCGACGACGGCGACGACGGTGACGACGACGAGGGCGGTGACCTCCCTGACACCGGCGGAAGCCTCAATGCGAAGCTGCTGTTCCTCGCGATGCTCTCGTCCATCGGTGGCCTGTTCCTCATCGCCCGCACCCGGCGCGTCGCCTGAGACGGACCAGCCGAAGACGACGACCGGACAGCCCACCGGCCATGAGGCCAGGAGACCACGATGATATTTCCAAGAACCGTTCGTGCGCTGGTGAGCACCAGTGCCGCATGCATGGTCCTTCTGCTCGCCGCCTGCGGCAACAACGGAGACGGCCAACAGCCTGACTCGGCCGCGCCCTCGGCCAAGACGACGAGCTCGTCCGATGAACCAACCGCTGGCACCAGCCTCGACGACGTCAAGGCTTGTCTGGAAGGTGCCGGGCTCAGCGACTTCTTCGTCAACAAGAACAGCGCCTTCCCAGGCGTCGAGTTCCAGATCGACGGACCGCTCAAGGGCGACGGCGCCTTCCTCGTGTACGGATATCAATCGGCGGCGAAGGCGAAGGCCGAGCAGGACACGATCTCGATCAACGCGGAGGTCTTCCCAAACCGCGAGATCGTTGGGCGCTCCGTGGTGATCTACGGCAGTGGTCTGACCAAGAAGCAGCGCGGCGGGCTGGATGCCTGCGTCGAGCCGCTTTGATCGAGTGGGTTCCCCGAGCCCTGCGGTTGCATGGCGAGGTGAGCGTCGCCTGACCGACGGTACATCCGGCGTCGGCTCCATCGGGACTAGTTGATACGGGCCCCCCTGCATGGTCCCGAATGGTGATCTCCGAGCGAACAGCTCGATGCCGTGGCGGGAACGCGTAGTTTCAGGTCCACTCCGCAACCCGGCTGAGTCCGCACTCCCGATCGGACCGCTCATGTCTCCCAGACCGCAACGCCGTGCAATCATTCGCGGACGGGCCGCCAGGCTCGTCATCGCCTCGGCCGTCCTCCTGGTGGGTGCGGCGGTGGCTGCGCCACCGGCATCCGCGTCAGGCCTGAGCTCCATCGGGCAGCTTCAAGCGGCGGCCGTCACGCTCTCAAAGCCGACGATCACTGGACCCGCTGTGGTCGACGGAGTGTTGATCGCGCACGTCACTGCGGCCCCATCGGGGACCTCCGTGGCCTATGCGTGGAAGGCCGGCAACGGCCAGGTCGCCACGACGAACTACTACCAGCCGAAGCCGGCTGATGTCGGCAAGACCATCACGGTGACGGTGACGGCGTCCAAGACCGGATTCACCTCGACGACCAAGACATCCGATCCCACGGCGGCTGTGACCAAGGCGTCGTTCACGTCGACCTACACCTTCGCGATCAGTGGTTCGGCGAACGTCGGTTCAACCCTGATCTTCGACCACACCTCGGGCTCCGGGGTGGTTTCTCCGAAGGCGACCGGCAGCAGCCTCCGGTGGTTGCGTGACGGCGCCCCGATCAGCGGTGCGACCAGCGCATCCTACGTCCTGACGTCAGCCGATCTCGGCAAGAACATCAGCCTCGCGGTGACCGTCACCAAGGCCGGGTACAACGACCTGACCGTCACCTCCACCAACACCATCGGTCCGATCGAAGCAGCCGCCATCACGCTCGGGAAACCGACCATCAATGGAACGGCGGTGGTCGACGGACTGCTCACGGCAACGGTCGGGACGGTCACGCCGTCGGGGACGTCGTTGGCCTATGCGTGGAAGGCCGGCACCGACCAGGTCGCCACGACGAACTACTACCAGCCGAAGCCGGCTGATGTCGGCAAGACCATCACGGTGACGGTGACGGCGTCCAAGACCGGATTCACCTCGACGACCAAGACATCCGATCCCACGGCGGCTGTGACCAAGGCGTCGTTCACGTCGACCTACACCTTCGCGATCAGTGGTTCGGCGAACGTCGGTTCAACCCTGGCCTTCGACCACACCTCCGGGTCCGGGGTGGTTTCTCCGAAGGCGACCGGCAGCAGCTTCCGGTGGTTGCGTGACGGCGCCCCGATCAGCGGTGCGACCAGCGCATCCTACGTCCTGACGTCAGCCGATCTCGGCAAGAGCATCAGCCTCGCGGTGACCGTCACCAAGGCCGGGTACAACGACCTGACCGTCACCTCCACCAACACCATCGGTCCGATCGAAGCGGCCGCCGGCTGAACCGAGGCTGTCCGTGATCCAGCGGGCAGCGCACCGCAGCGCTGACGAGGACCTTGTAACGCGGGAGTGCTCTCAGTCGAGGTAGTCGCGCAGCACCTGCGACCGCGACGGGTGGCGCAGCTTGCTCATGGTCTTGGACTCGATCTGGCGGATGCGCTCGCGGGTGACGCCGTAGACCTTGCCGATCTCGTCGAGGGTCTTGGGCTGGCCGTCGGTGAGGCCGAACCGCATCGAGACGACGCCGGACTCGCGCTCGGAGAGCGTGTCGAGCACCGCGTGCAGCTGCTCCTGCAGGAGCGTGAACGACACCGCGTCGGCCGGGACGATGGCCTCGGAGTCCTCGATGAGGTCGCCGAACTCGGAGTCGCCGTCCTCGCCGAGCGGCGTGTGGAGGCTGATCGGCTCGCGGCCGTACTTCTGGACCTCGACGACCTTCTCGGGTGTCATGTCGAGCTCGATCGCGAGCTCCTCGGGCGTCGGCTCGCGGCCGAGGTCCTGGAGCATCTGCCGCTGGACACGGGCGAGCTTGTTGATGACCTCGACCATGTGCACGGGGATGCGGATGGTGCGGGCCTGGTCGGCCATGGCGCGGGTGATGGCCTGGCGGATCCACCAGGTGGCGTACGTGGAGAACTTGAAGCCCTTGGTGTAGTCGAACTTCTCGACCGCACGGATGAGGCCCAGGTTGCCCTCCTGGATGAGGTCGAGGAACAGCATGCCGCGGCCGGTGTAACGCTTGGCCAGCGAGACGACGAGGCGCAGGTTGGCTTCCAGCAGGTGGTTCTTGGCACGACGGCCGTCGATGACGATCCACTCGAGCTCTTCGGACATCTTGACGGAGATGCGTCCGCCCTTGCCGAGCTTCTCCTCCGAGAACAGGCCGGCCTCGATGCGCTTGGCGAGCTCGACCTCCTCCCCCGCGGTGAGCAGGGAGACCTTGCCGATCTGCTTGAGGTAGTCCTTGACGGGGTCGGCGGTGGCACCGGCGACGAGCACCTGCTGCACCGGCTCATCGCTCTCGTCAGCGGCCGACAGGGTGAAGCTGGACTCCTCGTCCTCCTTCAGCGTCGGGTCGTTCTTGAGGTCCTTCTCGAACTCCTCGTCCGGAATGTCGGGCAGGACCTTCTTGCCCTGCGCATCGACCAGGACGGTGGCGTCGTCGGCCGGTGGCACTTCGAGCACCTCGGCGATGTCGACGGCCGCCACCGCTGCTGCGACGTCCGGCGTGGACTCCTTCGCCGTCCCCTTCTTGGCGGACGACTTCTTGCCCGGTGCCGCCTTCTTCGCAGCGGTCTTCGTGGCCCCAGCGGCCTTCTTCGCGGCGGCCGCGGTCTTCTTGGCCGGCGCCTTCTTGGCAGCCGTCTTCGCGGCGGGCGGGGACTTCTTCGCGGCGCTCTTCTTGGCCGGCGCAGCCTTCTTCGCTGCGGGAGCCTTCTTCGCTGGCGCCTTCTTGGCCGGAGCGGCCTTCTTGGCAGCGGGAGCCTTCTTCGCGGCGACCTTCTTCGAGGGCACCTTCTTGGCGCTCACGTTGTTGGTCTTCTTGGCGGATGACTTCTTGGCGGCCGTGGTCGTGGTGGACTTCTTGGCGGCCTTGGCAGATGAGGAGTTGGTCACGGTCTTTTCTGTTTTCGGGGTGGACTTCTTGGCCGATGACGACTTGGGCGCTGAGGTCTTCTTCGACGAGTTCGTGGCCTTCTTGCCGTCTGCCTTCTTCCCGCCGGGGAGGCGGCGAGTGATCGAGCGTAGGGAGGATCCAGTGGCAGGATTCACCGGCACGAGCAACCTCACAAATCGGTCGAAGGGCGCAACAATGAGGCCTGTGGTCAACCTCGGTTCCTAGTGTGCCATGCGCGACCACACGTTCCAGCACGACCTGCCCTGCTTCAGTCGCCCGTTCCGCCGGTGGGCCAGGTATGCACGGGCTCGTTGCGGTGCATCAGCTCCTGGTAGCGCCGCGTGGTGGCCTTCATGGCCGCGAGGCGATCGCCGCCCGACGCCTCGAGCCGGTGCTCGAAGTCGTCGATCAGCCAGGTGGAACCGTTGCGCCCGGTGATGCACCGCTGCTCGATGATCCCGAGCAGCCGGTCGCGGACCTCGGTGTCGACGCCCATCTGCTCCAGGCCTGACTGCGCGAGCGGCAGCAGGTGACGTACCACCAGCTCGGGCACCGGCACCGCGCCCACCGACGGCCAGTAGAGCTCGGTCTCCATGCCGGTGCGGGCCGCCTGGTGGAAGTTCTCCTCCGCCGCCCGGAACGACATCTGCGACCACAACGGCCGCTCGCTGGTGCCGATGACCGTCACCAGCCCATAGAACAGCGCCGCGTTCGCCATCGTGTCGACCACGGTGGGCCCCGCTGGCAGCAGACGGTTCTCGATCCTGAGGTGCGGTCGACCGTCGGCCGTGTCGTAGATGGGCCGGTTCCAGCGGTAGATCGTGCCGTTGTGCAGGCGCAGCTCGGGCAGGTTCGGAACCCGGCCCGCCTCGAGCTCCTCGAGCGGGTCCTCGTCGTCGACGATCGGGAGCAGTGCCGGGTAGTAGCGCACGTTCTCCTCGAAGAGGTCGAACACCGAGGTGATCCAGCGCTCGCCGAACCAGACCCTCGGCCGGACGCCCTGGATCTTCAGCTCCTCGCTGCGGGTGTCGGTGGCCTGCTCGAACAGCGGGATGCGGGTCTCGTGCCAGAGCTGGCGGCCGAGCAGGAACGGCGAGTTGGCAGCCACCGCCACCTGCACACCGGCGATGGCCTGCGCCGCGTTCCACATCGGGGCGAAGTCGTCGGGCTCGACCTGAAGGTGCAGCTGCGTGCTCGTGCAGGCAGCCTCCGGGATGATCGTGTCGGCGGTCGTGTCGAGCCGGTCGACGCCGTCGATGACGATCTCGATGTCCTCGCCGCGTGCGGCCAGGATCTGTTCCGACAGCAGGTGGTAGCGGGGGTTGGGCGCGAACGTCTCGCGAGCCAGGTGCTCAGGTCGCAGGGTCGGCAGGATGCCGATCATGATGAGGTTGGCGCCGACGCCCTGAGCTCTCGACTGGGCGATGTTGAGGTCCTCCCGCACGGCCTCCTCGAGGGTCGTGAGGCCGGCCCCTGCTGCGCGGCTCGGCGGCACGTTGATCTCGATGTTGAACAGCCCGAGCTCGGTCTGGAAGTCGTCGTCGGCGATCGCTTCAAGGGCCTCGGCGCTCTTCATGGCCGGGTCGCCGTGGTCGTCGACGAGGTTGAACTCGATCTCGACACCGACGTGCGGATGCTCGACCGAGAAGTCGTGCTCGCTGAGCATCCGGGCGAACACGTCGAGGCATCGCCGCACCTTCGTGCGGTAGCGGGTGCGGTCCTCACGCGTGAACTCGCGGTCGTCGACGTCCTGACCCATGCGCAAAGCCTAGGGCGTGAACTGGGCAGAAGCCTGTTCTTCGTCACCCAGCGGACGCCACGAGCTCGGCGGGACTCCGGCTTCGAGCAACCTCAGCAGCAGGCCGGCGAGGGTGTAGTCGGGATCGATCGCGTGCGCCCGCTCGGCCGCGATGAGGGCGAGTGCCCCGTCCCCAGACAGCCAGGACGCGAATCCGGCCAGGCACAGGGACGCCGGTGACATCCACGGTGGGGCGCACCGCACGACGTGTGACCACAGGGCGACCATGTCACGGGCGTTGTCCGGGGTGATGAGCGCCCACAGCGCGTCGCGCACCGGGATCGTCGTCGCCCACACCGCCAGCCGCAGGGCCTGGTCGTCGGTGAGTCCACGCCGCGCCAGCGCGGACTCGAGCGCCGGGGCGAGGTCGGTCATGGCGACCTCCTCCACGGAGACGTCGGGGCGAGTGCTGAGCGCCGCCGCGACCTGTTCCGCCACGTTCTCGGCGCCGTGGTTCAGCCAGACCCGACGCGGTCCTGACACCGGATCGAGCTTCGCCGCGAGCGCCGCACGATTCGGCAGGATCTCCTGTCCGCCGGCGATGGCCTGCACGACGGCCAGGTGATGCTCGGACGTCTCGTACGCCAGGCCGGCGGGATCGCCGTTCTCGAACGTCGTCCAGAAGCGCTTCCCGTCAGCCCACACCCCGACCACGGGCCGGATGACTCCGAGTCGTTGCTCGATCTGGGTCACCAGCCGCGCCGCCACGTCGGTCTGGTGCGTGATGGCGATGATGATCGCGCCCTCGGCACGCTGGTTCGTGAGATGGGTGACGACCTGCCCGGCGGCACGACCGATGTGCTCCCGGGCCGGCATGTCCATGCGCAGCCTGAAGCCCATGCGCTGGCGTGGCCCGTAGGTGCCGATCGCGACCAGGGAGTCCTCCGGCGTGAAGCCGAACAGCGTCGGGAGGGTGTTGATCAGGTCGGGGATGTCGTGGGCCGTGAAGACCGGGGTGTCGTCCGTCATCACGCCACGATCGTCAGGCCCGCGGCGCGACGGCGGCGATGCGACGTGGCCTGTGGACGACCGTCCCTCCGGTGGGCGTGTGGACGCAGGCGAGAATGACGCCATGCGGTCAACGGCGTCGATCATGCATCTCGATCTGGACGCCTTCTTCGCGTCGGTCGAGCAGCGCGACAAGCCGTCGTTGCGCGGCAAGCCGGTGATCGTGGGTGGTATCGGGCCACGTGGCGTGGTGGCGACCGCGTCGTACGAGGCACGCGTGCACGGTGTGCGGTCGGCGATGCGCACCGCCGAGGCGCGGGCCCGATGCCCGCACGCGGCCTTCCTGGGCGGACGCTTCGAGGTGTACCGCACGGCCAGCCGGCTCGTCATGGAACGGCTCCGGGAGGAGACCGAGCTGGTCGAGCCGCTCTCCCTCGACGAGGCCTTCGTCGACCTGGCCGCCTCCCCCGCGTTCGACCCCGAGCGGGTCGGCGACGCGGTCGAACGGATTCGCGCCGACATCGCCGATCTCACCCACGGGCTCACGGCGTCGGTCGGGGTCGCCTCGTCGAAGCTCATGGCCAAGATCGCCAGCGAGATCAACAAGCCCGACGGCGTGTTCGTGGTCGCCCCCGGCACCGAGGCCGACGTGCTCGGGCCGATGCAGGCGACCGTCATCCCCGGCATCGGCCCCGCCACGGCCGAACGGCTGCGGCGGGTGGGCATCAGCACGGTCGAGGAGCTCCGGACACCCAGCGAGGACGAGCTCGTGCGCCTGCTGGGCGCGTCGGCCGGAGCGTCCATGTGGCGGCTGGCACGCGCCCTCGACGATCGTCCGGTCGTGGCCGAGCGGGAGGCGAAGTCGGTGAGCGTCGAGGACACCTTCGAGCACGACATCACCGACCGGGCGCTCCTCACGTACGAGGTCGACCGGATGTCCCGCACGGTCGCCGAACGGCTCCGAAAGAACGGCCTCTCCGGGCGCACGGTCACCCTCAAGGTGCGGCACCACGACTTCGAGACCCACACCCGGTCGAGCACGCTGCGCGGCCCCACGGACAGCCCGCGCGTGCTTACCGAGACAGCGCGCTCCTTGCTCGACGGTGTCGACCTCGCCGGCGGGCTCCGGCTCCTCGGCGTCGGTGTCAGCGGCCTGGCCGACTGGGTCCAGGACGACCTGTTCACCGACCCGGAGGATGAGAACGGGTCCGACGATGCCGCGCTCGACACCGGTCCCGAGCTGCGCCCTCGACGACGCGAGGTGCGGTGGTACCCCGGCCAGGACGTGCATCACGCCGAGCACGGCGACGGATGGGTGTGGGGTGCCGGGCTCGGCCGCGTCACCGTCCGATTCGAGACTCGCCTCACTCCCCCGGGGCCGGTGCACACCTTCGCCGAGGACGACGCCGCACTGACTCCCGGCCACGATGATGCAGGCGTCACAGCCCCGGATACGGTCGAGGAATGACCGAACAGTCCCCGGTGGCCCAGCCCCCGATCGCAGAGCGTCGACCCATCGTCCGCCGTCACCACGGCGACGAGGTGGTCGACGAGTACGAGTGGCTCCGCGACGCCGAGGACCCGGACACGATCGCCTACCTCGAGGCCGAGAACGCCTGGGCCGAGCAGCAGACCGCTCATCTGGCCGAGCTGCGCGAGCAGGTCTTCGAGGAGATCAAGTCCCGCACGCTCGAGACCGACCTCTCCGTGCCGGTCCGCCATGGCGACTGGTGGTACTACGCACGCACCGTCGAGGGCCAGCAGTACTCGATCCGCTGCCGGTGCCCCATCGACGATCACACGTCGTGGGACCCGCCCGTGCTGGAGCCGGGAGTCGAGATCGACGGCGAGCAGGTGCTGCTCGACTCCAACGTCGAGGCCGCGGACCACGACTTCTTCTCCCTCGGTGGCTTCAGCCTCAGCGACGACGACACCCTGCTCGCCTGGTCCGTCGACACGGTCGGCGACGAGCGGTACACGATCCGCGTCAAGGACCTGCGAACCGGCGAGCTGCTGCCCGACACCGTCACGGGCACGAGCGGAGGCGTCACCTGGTCGGCGGATGCCACGCACCTCTTCTACACGACGGTCGACGACGCCTGGCGGCCGTTCCGGGTCTGGCGGCACGAGCTCGGCAGCACGACTGAGGACGTCATCGTCCACGAGGAGACCGACGAGCGGTTCTTCACCGGCGTCGGGCGGACCCAGTCCGAGCAATACCTCGTCATCGGCTCGTCGTCGAAGGTCACCAGCGAGGTGCGAGTCCTGGAGGCAGACGATCCCGAGGGCGAGTTCCGCGTCGTGCGTCCACGCGAGACCGGCGTCGAGTACTCCCTGGAGCACGCCCGGCTGGCCGGCGAGGACGTCTTCCTGATCCTTCACAACAAGGACGCGCTCAACTTCGAGCTGGTGTCGGTCCCCGCCACCGGCCCCTACGTCGACGGCGCCGTCCTCCTCGGCCACCGCGACGACGTGCGGCTCGAGGACGTCGACGTGTTCGCCCAGCAGATCGTCGTCTCTTACCGGCGCGACGCGATCGCGCGCATCGCGGTCACGCTGCTGGACGACGATGCCCCGAACGGGCTCGCCGAGCCACGAGAGATCGACTTCGGGCAGGAGCTGTTCACCTCCGGAGTCGGTGCGAACGCCGAGTGGGACCAGCCGCTCGTGCGGGTCGGATTCGGCTCGTTCGTCACCCCCGCCACCGTCTACGACTACGTCGTCGCCACGGGTGAGCTGATCCTGCGCAAGCAGGCACCCGTGCTCGGTGGCTATGACCCCGACGACTACGAGCAGCACCGCAGCTGGGCCCGCGCCGCCGACGGCACCGAGATCCCGGTGTCGATCGTCTGCCGGGCGGGCACGAAGCGCGACGGGTCGTCCCCGGCCCTGATCTACGGGTACGGCTCGTACGAGGCCAGCATGGACCCGGGCATGTCGGTGCCACGACTGTCGCTGCTCGACCGCGGCTTCGTCTTCGCCATCGCCCACGTGCGCGGCGGAGGCGAGCTCGGCCGCACCTGGTACGAGCAGGGCAAGATGCTGCACAAGAAGAACACGTTCACCGACTTCGTCGCCGCGGCGCGCCACCTCGTGGACGAAGGCTGGACGTCGACCGACCGACTCATCGCGGAGGGCGGCAGCGCCGGTGGCCTCCTGATGGGCGCGGTGGCCAACCTCGCGCCCGACGCATTCGCCGGCATCGTGGCCAGCGTGCCGTTCGTCGACGCGCTGACGTCGATCCTCGACCCGTCACTTCCGCTCACCGTCATCGAGTGGGACGAGTGGGGCGACCCGCTGCACGATCCCGACGTCTACGCCTACATGAAGTCCTACACGCCGTACGAGAACGTGGCGGCCCGCCAGTACCCGGCGATCCTGGCCGTCACCAGCCTGCACGACACCCGCGTGCTGTTCGTCGAGCCGGCCAAGTGGGTGGCGAGGCTCCGCGCCACGGCCACCGGCGACGCTCCGCTGCTGCTCAAGACGGAGATGAACGCCGGTCACGGCGGCGTCAGCGGTCGCTACGCGGCCTGGCGGGAGCGGGCGTGGGAGCTCGCCTGGATCATCGACACCGCGACCAGAGCGATCGAGTGACACCAGTGCAACTAAGAACACACTGAGAGCGGAATCAGCAGGCCACCAGGGGCGTTGCACCAGTACAGACACCTTTGGGAGGCGTTTCATGACCGTCACGAAGAGCGAGAGCATCGAGGGCAAGGACAGCGTCGGCATGTACCTGGCCGAGATCGCTCGTACACCCCTGCTCGACGCCGCTCGCGAGGTCGAGCTCAGCAAGACGATCGAGGCCGGCCTCTACGCCCGTCACCTGCTCGCCGAAGGCCGCATCGGCCGCGCGAAGGGTGGCGCCCCCAAGCGCGCCACCGAGGAGGAGCTGCTCTGGATCGCCGAGGAAGGCGACCGTGCGGTTCAGGAGTTCGTCCAGGCCAACCTGCGCCTGGTCGTGTCCATCGCCCGCAAGTACGGACGCTCGGCGATGCCGATGCTCGACCTCGTCCAGGAGGGCAACACCGGCCTCATCCGCGCGGTCGAGAAGTTCGACTACGTCAAGGGCTTCAAGTTCTCCACGTACGCCACGTGGTGGGTCCGACAGGCCATCACCCGCGGCATCGCCCAGCAGGCCCGAGTCGTCCGCCTCCCCGTGCACGTCGTGGAGGAGCTCAACCAGGTCACGGCCGCCCGCCGCAACCTCGAGCGACAGCTCGGCTATGAGCCGGAGCCGCACGAGATCGCCGTGGAGCTCGACATGGACGTCGACCGCGTCATCGACCTGCTGTCCTGGGGCCGTGACCACGTCAGCCTCGACACCCCTGTCGACGACGACGGCGACACGTCGCTGGGCGACCTCATCGCCCGTGAGACGTTGCCCGGTCCCGACCTCGCCGTCATCGACGACGAGACGCGCAACCTGATCTCCACGCTCATCGATCACCTCGACGAGCGCGAGGCCGACATCGTCCGGGCGCGCTATGGCCTCCTCGACGGCCGCCAGCAGAAGCTGGCCGACATCGGCAAGCGGCATGGCATCTCCGCCGAGCGGGTCCGCCAGCTCGAGCGCCAAGCGCTCATGACCCTGCGTCGCATCGCCGACCCCGACCTGGCTGCGTAACAGCCACCCGATCCGAACCCGTCCCGCTTTCCCCCGAGCGGGGCGGGTTCGTCTGTACTGACTTCTACTTGCGGATGCTGGTCCAGAGCTCGTCGACGCGCGCCTCGAGGTCCTCGATGGTGCCGGTGTTGTCGAGCACGACGTCGGCCACCGCCGCGCGCTCCTCACGAGAGGCCTGCGCAGCCAGGCGGGCGCGGACCTCCTCCTCGGTCATGCCCCGCAGCGTCACCAGGCGATCCACCTGCACGTACGCGGGCACGTCGACGACGACCACGAGGTCGAAGAGCGTGGCCATGCCCGCCTCGACGAGCAGCGGAAGGTCGTGCACGACCACGCCGTCGTCGGCCACCGTGGCCTCGAGCGCGGTCGCGAGCTCGAAGATGGCCGGATGGGTGATGGCCTCCAGGTCGGCCCGCGCGGTGTCATCGCCGAACACGACTGCTCCGAGGGCGTCCCGGTCGAGCGTCCCGTCGGCGGCGATCACCTCATCGCCGAAACGCTCGGCGATCGCGGCAAGCCCCGGCGTGCCAGGCTCGACCGCTTCACGCGCCAGCCGGTCGTAGTCGATGACGACGGCGCCATGTTCGGCGAGACGAGCGCTGACGGTGCTCTTGCCCGAGCCGATGCCACCGGCCAGGCCGAGTCTGAACACGGAGGTCAGCCCGTCAGGTGTTGGCGTGGACGTGGTCCATGTGATTGGCGGTGGGGCTGCCGCGATCACTCATGCCTCGCCAGCTGTTCGACGTGGCGGGGCGCCAGATGCGCTGCTTCCAGATCAGGTACTCGATGCCGAGCTTGGACGCGTTCTTCTGCAGGAACGCAGCAACCTGATCGCCCGTGGCGGAGTCGACCATGATGTCGACCGCCAGCCCCGCGCCGTGGTCTCCGCCACCGCCGCGGGTGCCGCCATAGCTCCGGACGGCCGGGAACTTGGCGCAGACCGCACGGATCACACGGATGGTGTCGCGTTGCAGCCCACTCTCGTCGGCCTTGGCGCACGGCTTGTCGCTGAGCTCCTGCTCCTTCGTGAGAGCAGACGACTTGACCCAGCGCGGCGCGTCCTTGTGGACGATCTGGGTCCAGCCACGCTTCTTTTCCTTGGTGACGGCAACCTTTTCGCCCGGCGCCAGCACGGCGAGGACAGGTGAGGTGTCGTCGGCGTCCGCGTAGACGTCGGCGGCGTCGGTCTGGATGACGTACATGTAGCCCGAGATCAGCTTCTCGGCCTCAGCCTCGTTCGGCAGCGGTGCGCGCTCAGCATTACGGCTCAGCTGCTGGTTGGACTGCAGGGCCGAGGTGATGAGGTCGCCGCGGTCGCCGGCCGAGGCCTGGGCGACGACGGGGCTGGAAGCGTTGTTCGCAACGACGGCCGTAGACGCACCGATGATGGTGAGGAGTCCAGCGGCGGGGAGCACCAGGTGGGCGATCCGCCGGCGACGCTGGGCGTGCGCGTGGGCATGGGCGCGTGATGCTTGGCGCGTGCGGCCGTGCTCTCGAGCGTGCTTGTGGCTGTTTGCCACTAATGATCACCTAAACGCAGGTCGGGGTCATTTCCAACGGCCGAGTGAAGCATACAAGGCGCCCGAGCTGCCAAATCACTCGTACTCAGGTGAACGATCCAAGGCGGCCGAAGTGACGCATCTCTCATGCCGAGAGGTTTTCGAGATTCTAACCGCCTCGAGCGCATCTGCCAGTCAGGCGGTGGGTCGGCGAGTCCATGACGTGCCGAGAGGGCGGCAAGCGGTGCTCTAGGCGGGTACTACTTCGACGCAGGTGAAGGTCTTGCGGTAGGCCTGCGGCGTGGTGCCGCGGGACGCAGTGAAGTGGTGACGCAGGGTTGCCGCGTTGCCGAAGCCGACGCGCGTGGCGATCTGCTCGACCGGCAGGGTCGAGTTCTCCAGGAGCTCCTCGGCGAGGGCGAGCCGTTGAGCCGTGAGCCACTGCAGCGGCGTGGTGCCGGTCTCGTCGCGGAAGCGCCGGGCGAACGTGCGCGGTGACATGTGCGCCTCGCTGGCGAGCCGCTCGACCGGCATCGGCTCGTCGAGCCGCTCGGAGACCCACTCCAGCAGGGGTGCGAGGGTGTCGGCCTCGGTCTGGCCCATCGGTGAGCGGACGAACTGGGCCTGGCCGCCGTCGCGGTGCGGCGGCACGACCATGCGCCGGGCGGTGTTGGCAGCAGCCTTGGCGCCGAAGGTGCGCCGCATCAGGTGCAGCGAGGCGTCGATGCCGCCGGCAGCTCCAGCCCCCGTGAGGACGTTGCCGTCGAACACATAGAGGACGTCGGGATTGACCCGGGCCTTCGGGAACGACTCGGCGAGCTCGTCGGCGTAGCGCCAGTGGGTGGTGCACTCGCGACCGTCGAGCAGGCCGGCGTCACCCAGCAGCCACGCACCCGTGCAGTGCGCCGAGATGATCGCGCCACGGTCGGCAGCCTTGCGCACGGCGGCGACGGCTCTCGGGTCGTTGTGGCGGAAGTCGCGCTTCGGGACGATGCACACGAGATCGGCCGTCTCCAGTGCTTCGAGTCCGTGCTCGACGTACAGGTCGAATCCGGACCGTCCCTTGATTCGGCCCGGTTCGGCCGTGCACACGACGAAGTTGAAGACGGGATTGTCGTCCTCGGGATGGTAGGGCTCCGCCCATACCTCACAGATCGAACCCAGGCCGAACGGCTCGGCTCCTTCTTGCACGACCACGGCGACGTTCTTCATGCCGGCCAGCCTCGCACAGACGTGGCAGTAAATCAATGGACTGTGTCATTTCTGCCACTGGTGGCAGAAATACAACGAAGACAGAATTAGTGCCATGTTCACCGTAGCCATCATCCTCCTGGTTCTTGCCTCTGCGATCGGCCTCCTGGTCATCCCGAACGACGGGTACGGAACACGCCCGCCCCCGCGCAGCCACCTCGACCCGTTCGAGCCGCGCAGCCACGTCATCTGACCCCTCCACCTATTTGCCGCCCACGCCCGGCATCCGCACCAGGCACGCACGAGACCCCCGGTCCATCAGGACCGGGGGTCTCGTGCGTCGACTACGGGTGGACTACTCGTCCTCGTTGCCGGTGAGCTTCTCGCGCAGGGCCTGCAGAGCCTCGTCCGAGGCCAGCGAACCGCCCTCGTCGTCGGCCTGCTCCTCGGTGCTGGCGGAATAGCTGCCCGCATCGGCGGCCTCGACTCCGGCCTTCTCGGAGTCCTCGATCTGCTTCTTGTGGGCCTCCCAGCGCTCGTGCGCCTCGGCGTACTGCTTCTCCCACGTCGCGCGGGCCTCGTCGTACCCTTCCTGCCACTCGCCCGTCTCGGGGTCGAAGCCTTCGGGGTAGATGTAGTTGCCCGCGTCGTCGTAGGACGACGTCATGCCGTAGAGCGTCGGGTCGAAGTCGTCGCCGACGGCGACCTCGGTCTCGTTCGCCTGCTTCAGCGAGAGCGAGATGCGTCGACGCTCGAGGTCGATGTCGATGATCTTGACCATCACCGCGTCGCCGATCTGGACGACCTGCTCGGGGATCTCGACGTGGCGCTCGGCCAGCTCGGAGATGTGCACCAGGCCCTCGATGCCCTCCTCGACGCGCACGAACGCGCCGAACGGGACGAGCTTGGTGGCCTTGCCGGGCACGATCTGACCGATCTGGTGCGTGCGGGCGAAGTGCTGCCACGGGTCTTCCTGCGTCGCCTTGAGCGACAGCGACACGCGCTCGCGCTCCATGTCGACGTCGAGCACCTCGACCGTGACCTCGTCGCCGACCTGCACGACCTCGTTCGGGTGATCGATGTGCTTCCAGGACAGCTCGGAGACGTGGACCAGCCCGTCGACGCCGCCGAGATCGACGAACGCACCGAAGTTGACGATCGAGGAGATGACGCCCGTGCGGATCTGCCCCTTTTGCAGCTCGTCGAGGAACTTCTGGCGGACGGCAGACTGGGTCTGCTCGAGCCAGGCACGGCGCGACAGGACCACGTTGTTGCGGTTCTTGTCGAGCTCGATGATCTTGGCCTCGATCTTCTGACCGATGTACGGGTCGAGGTCGCGGACGCGACGCATCTCGACCAGCGACGCCGGCAGGAAGCCACGGAGACCGATGTCCATGATGAGGCCGCCCTTGACGACCTCGATGACGGTGCCTTCGACGACGCCGTCCTCAGCCTTGATCTTCTCGATGTCGCCCCAGGCGCGCTCGTACTGGGCGCGCTTCTTGGACAGGATCAGACGGCCTTCCTTGTCCTCCTTCTGGAGGACGAGGGCTTCGACGGTGTCGCCAACGGCGACGACGTCGTTGGGGTCGACATCGTGCTTGATGCTCAGCTCACGGGAGGGAATGACGCCCTCGGTCTTGTAGCCGATGTCGAGCAGGACCTCGTCGCGGTCGACCTTGACGATCGTTCCGTCGACGATGTCGCCGTCGTTGAAGTACTTGATGGTCGAGTCGATGGCGGCGAGGAAGTCTTCCTCATTGCCGATGTCGTTGACCGCAACCTGCGGTGCCGCAGATGGTGTTGCGATGCTGCTGTTCATATAGGGGTGGACTCCGATGGATGGATGGAATTGTCGGGCGGCAGGCAGCCCTTGGATCGTGAAGGATGTCGAGGAGATGGGCCCGACACGGGCACGAGCACGGCCCTGCTCCGTCTGAGGAACGCGCAGGCCACCAGCGCGCTTCAAGGGTACGGGATCGCCTCGTCAGGCGGGAAGGCGGCCCTGAGGGGCCAGGAACGCGGTGAGCGCCCGGATGTAGAGGTCGACGTCTGCCGCGGCCATGACCTCGCGGATCGAGTGCATCGCCAGCTGAGGCGCACCCACATCGACGGTGATCATCCCGGTGCGAGCGGCGCTCGCCGGGCCGATCGTGGAGCCGCACGGCAGGTCGGCGCGGTGCACGTACTGCTGGAGGGGCACGTCGGCCTGTTCGCACGCCAGCGCGAACGCCGCCGCGCCGCGCGACTCCGACGCGTAGCGCAGGTTCTGGTTGACCTTGAGCACCGGTCCGCCGCCGAGGGCGATGTGGTGGAGCGACTCGTGCCGGTCCGCGTAGTTCGGGTGCGTCGCGTGGGCCATGTCGCCGGAGGCACACATCGACGCGGCGATCGCGCGATGGTAGTCGTCGCGCGAGCCACCGGCGGCGATGACGATGCGTTCGAGGACCGTCGCCAACAGGTCCGATTCTGCGCCCCGCTCGCTGATGCTGCCGACCTCCTCGTGGTCGAACAGCACGAGCATCGGCCGCAGGCCGTCGACCGGTTCGGCCGCCAGCAGCGCGGACAGACCGGCGTGGCAGGTGGCCAGGTTGTCGAGTCTCGGCGCAGCGACGAGCTCGCCGTCCCCACCCACGCGCGCGCTGGGCTGCACGGGGTGGGCCATCAGCTCGAAGCCGAGGACGTCCGCGTCCGTCAGGCCCTCGCGCTTGCACAGCCAGGGCAGGAACTCTCGCGGCTCCACGCCCCAGACGGCGTTCAGGTGCCGCTGCGGGTCGATGTCGCCGCCCTTGCTGTCCCGGTCGAGGTGGATGGCGAGGTGTGGCACCCGCAGGAGCGGCTCGTCGATGCGAACGAGGTGCTCGGAGCCGTCGCGGAGCACCACGCGCCCCGAGACGCCGAGGTCGCGATCGAACCAGGTGTGGAGCAGCGGGCCACCGTACGGCTCGAGCGCGACGACCGCGGCCGCGTCGGTGCTGACGTCATGGTGCTGCTTGAGACGCAGGTTGGGACTGTCGGTGTGACCGCCCACGACGCGGAACCGGTCGGTCGCCGCCGACGTGGCCTCGTCCGACCACGCCACGAGTGATCCCGCCCTCACGAGGTAGTGACGCCCGGGCTCCGTCGGCCACGGGTCGCGCTCGTCGATTCGCGACCAGCCGGCCGCGTCGAGAGCCGACGCCACGGTCCTGCACGCGTGGAACGGCGTGGGCGAGTCGTCGATGAACCGCAGCAGGTCGTCGGCGGCGGACACGTCGGCAGTGCTCATGAGGTGGAGCCTATGACACGCAGGGCTAGGGTTTCCGCCGTGAAGTCCTCGCAGGCGACCGTGGCCGGCGGCACGCTCGTCGCCGCCGGGATGATGACGATGAACGTCACGGTCTACGCGTTCAACGTGCTGGCCGCCCGACTGCTCGTCCCGCGTGAGTTCGGCGCTCTCACCGCACTCTTCGGCATCATCCTCGTCGGCACGGTCGTCCAGCTCGGCCTGCAGGCGGTCACCGCTCGTCGCCTCGCCGTGGCGCCGGAGTCGCGTGGCGAGATCATCGCCGACACGGTCCGGGTCACCGCGCTGGGCGCCACGGCTGTCGGCGTTGCTGTCGCCGCCACCACCGTCGTCATGACTCCCGCCCTCAGGCTCGACAGCTACTGGCCAGTCATCCTGTGCGGCGCGACGCTCGTGCCGATGACCGTGATGGGCGCCCAGTCCGGGATCGCGCAGGGCACGTCACGCTGGGGTTTCCTCACCGCCATCTACATCGGGAACGGGGTCGGTCGGATGGTCGGCGGCACCGTCGCCCTGCTCATCTCCCCGACACCGACGTCGGCGATGATCGGCATCGCGATCGGGGCCTGGACGCCCGTCCTCGCCGGCGTCTACCTGCTGCGCGGCCACCTCACGCGTTCGAACCGGGCCAGGTCCCGCAGGTCGATACTGCGCGAGGCCATGTTGTCGACGGGCACCCTGCTCGCCTTCTTCGTCCTGAGCAACATGGACGCCCTCATCGCCCGCAACCTGTTGGACGGTCACGAGAGCGGCCTCTACGCGTCCGGTCTGATCCTCGCGAAGGCCGCGTTCTTCTTCCCCCAGTTCGTGAGCGTCGTGCTCTACCCGGACCTCGCCCGCGCCACGACGCACCATGCACGGCTCCGAGCGGTGTCCCTCGTCGCCCTGCTCGGCGGCCTCACGGTCGCCGGCACCGTGATCCTCCCCCAGCTCGCGCTCATCCTCGTGGGCGGTGATGATTACGCAGCGATCCGCGATCGGTTGTGGCTGTTCGCCGCGGCGGGGTCGTTGCTGGCGATCGTCTACGTGCTCGTGTTCGACGCCCTGGCCCGGCATGCCCACGGCGTCCTGGTGATGATCTGGTGTGCCGTGGCGGCCGTGCTCGTTTCCGCCTACGGACTCGGCGTGGGCATCACCGGGCTGGCGGTGACGATCATCGCGGTGTCCGGGACGCTCGCCGTCATCGTGGGCGCGGCTCCCCTGCTGTCGCGCGCGAAGCCGGCGACGGACTGAGGGTCAGTGCCCGGCCTCGTGCCAGGTGCGGCCGATGCCCACGGACACGTCGAGCGGCACCGAGAGGTCGGCGGCACCCGCCATCTGCTCACGCACCAGGGTCTCGAGCGCGTCGCGCTCGCCGTCGGCGACCTCGAACACGAGCTCGTCGTGCACCTGCAGCAGCATCCGTGACGCCATGGACGACTCCCGCAAGGCGCGGTCGACGCCCAGCATCGCCACCTTGATGATGTCGGCGGCGGAGCCCTGGATCGGGGCGTTGAGAGCCATGCGCTCGGCCATCTCGCGGCGCTGCCGGTTGTCGCTCAGCAGGTCGGGGAGGTAGCGACGGCGGCCGAGGATCGTGGCGGTGAACCCGGTGCTCCGCGCCTCGGCGACGAGGCCGCGCAGGTAGTCGCGCACTCCGCCGAACGTCTCGAAGTAGTCGTCCATGAGCGCCTGCGCCTCGCTGGTGCCGATGCCGAGCTGTTGGCTGAGGCCGTAGGACGAGAGTCCGTAGGCCAGCCCGTAGTTCATCGCCTTGATGCGGGCCCGGAGGCCGCCATCGATGTCGCCGGGGTCGCGCTCGAACACCTTGGCCGCCATGACGGTGTGGAAGTCGTGCCCAGAACGGAACGCCTCGATGAGGTCGGCGTCCTCGGACAGGTCCGCCATGATGCGCATCTCGATCTGGCTGTAGTCGGCCGTGAGCAGGGTCTCGAAGCCCTCGCCGACGGTGAAGGCTTCACGGATGCGGCGGCCCGACTCGGTGCGGATGGGGATGTTCTGCAGGTTCGGGTCGGCCGAGCTGAGCCGGCCGGTGGCCGCGATGGTCTGGAAGTACGTCGTGTGGATGCGCCCGTCCGGGGCGACCGTCTTCTGAAGTCCCTCGACCGTCTGACGCAGCCGGGTGACGTCGCGGTGGGCCAAGAGGTGCTCGAGGAACGGGTGCTCGGTCTTGGCGAACAAGGTCTGGAGCGAATCGGCGTCGGTGGTGTAGCCGGTCTTCGTGCGCTTGGTCTTCGGCATGTCGAGCTCCTCGAACAGCACGACCTGAAGCTGCTTCGGCGAGCCGAGGTTCACCTCTTTGCCGATGACGTCGTACGCCTCCTGCGCGGCTCCGAGCATCCGTTCGGTGAACTCGGCGTGGAGCGCGTCGAGGTGCTCGGTGTCGACGGCGACGCCGTCGGACTCCATGCCGAGCAGGACGTCGACGAGTGGCAGCTCGACGTCGCGCAGCAGCGACAGTGACGCCTGCGACTCCAGCTCCTCCTCCAGGACTCCCCACAGCTCGAGTGCCGCATGGGCGCGCTGCACGGCGACCTCGGCGCCACCGTCGTCGTCGAAGGACAGCTGGCCCGAGTCGTCGTCGGCGGACATGAGCTCACGGTGCAGGTAGCGGACCGACAGGTCGGCCAGGTCGTAGGCGCGCTGGTCGGGCTTGACCAGGTAGGTGGCCAGCGCGGTGTCGGCCGAGACGCCGGACAGCGTCCATCCCTGGGCCGCCAACGCGTGCGCCTGGCCCTTGGCGTCGTGCAGCACCTTGGGCCGGGCCGCATCGGACAGCCAGTCGGCGAGGACCTTCTCATCGTCGGGCGTGAGCTGCTCGACCGTCACCCACGCGGCCGTGCTGGTGGCCGTGGCCAGGGCGAGGTGCTCGGCACGCGCACCGATGGGACGCGTGACGCCGACGACCTCCAGGCCAACCGAGCCTGCCTCGGCGTTCTCAGCCAGCCACGCAGCAAGTTCTCCCGGCGCGACATGCGTGACGGTGAGGTCGGCCGCGGCGTCTGGGGTGGCCGACTCGTCGCCGCCCCCCAGGTAGTCGAACAGCCGCTCGCGGAGGGCGGCGAACTCCAGGGCGTCGAACACCTCGTGGATGGCGTTGCGGTTCCACTCCGTGGTGAACGCCAGGTCGGCGGGGCCGGCAGGCAGGTCGAGATCGTTGACCAGCGCGTTGATGCGGCGGTTGCGCAGCACGTCGTCGAGGTGCTCTCGCAGCGACTCCCCCGCCTTGCCCGGAATGGCATCGACGTCGGCCACCAGGGCGTTGAGGGTGCCGTAGGAATTGATCCATTTCGCGGCGGTCTTCGGGCCGACGCCGGGCACGCCCGGCAGGTTGTCGCTGGTCTCGCCCACCAGGGCGGCGATGTCGGGATAGTGGTCGGGCGTGACGCCGTACTTCTCCTCCACCGCGGCCGGCGTGAAGCGGACGAGGTCGGACACGCCCTTGCGCGGGTAGAGCACCGTGGTCGTGTCGCTGACCAGCTGGAACGCGTCGCGGTCGCCGGTGCAGATGAGCACGTCCATGCCCGACGCCTTGGCCTGCGTGGTGAGGGTGCCGATGATGTCGTCGGCCTCGAAGCCGTCCTTCTCGAACGTCGTGACACCGAGGGCCTCGAGGACGTCCTTGATGAGCGAGATCTGGCCGGTGAACTCCTGCGGCGACTTGCTGCGGTTGGCCTTGTACTCGGTGTACTCCTCGGAGCGGAACGTCTTGCGGGAGACGTCGAAGGCGACGCCGACGTGGGTGGGCTGCTCGTCGCGCAGGACGTTGATGAGCATCGACGTGAATCCGAACACGGCATTGGTGTGCTGCCCGGTGGTGGTCGAGAAGTTCTCGACCGGGAGGGCGAAGAAGGCACGGTAGGCGACGGAATGGCCGTCGATCAGCAGCAGGCGGTCCACTCGCCTGACTCTAGTCATCTGTTGTGACAGGGAGCGGTCAGGCTCGGATCGCCTTGACTGCCCAGGCCCGGGCGGTGAGGGCGATCGGGCCACCGTCCGGTGCGAGCCCGTCGCGAAGGCGGTCTCGCAACCGGTCCAGGTCGGCAGGTGCGAGGGCCGAGCAGTATCCCGGCGCCGGGCCCTGGCCGCTCAGGAATGGCGTCCAGTAGTCGTCGAAGTCGCTGAACGTGGTGTCCACCGTGATGTCACACGTCTCGACGTCGGAGAGTCCCGCAGCGTCGAACAATCGCTGAAGGGCTTCCGGACGGCACAGGGGGAATCGAGTCGACTCGTCCAGTGAAGCGGCGCCGGGGTCGAGTTCGATCACGGCATCCCAGAACGCGCGCAGCATCTGCATGCCGTCGGCGTAGTCCCACACGTACGCGGCGATCGTCGCCCCGGCGGTCGCGACACGCGACATCTCGGCGAGGGCCGCATCCGGGTCGGCGATGAAGTTCAGCACCAGGCCGGAGACCACGTGGTCGGCCGACCCGCTGGCCGCTGGCAGGGCCGCGCCGTCACCGACCACGAACTCCGAGCGCTCGTCCTCGATCGTGCTGCGCGCGTGCTCGACGAAGTCGGCTGAGGGATCCACACCGACGACCCGGGACGGGCGTGCGGCTCCGAGGATGGTTTCGGTCAGCGCTCCTGACCCGCATCCCACGTCGATCCAGGTGGCCGCCGGCTGCGGCTCGAGCCACGGGACGAACCGCTCGGCAACGGGTCGGCTCCACCTGCCGATGTAGCCGTCGTAGGCGGCGCCGCTCGACCAGGTGTCCTGGGCCATGCCGGGTCAGCCTCGGGGGCGCAGCCGCCGGTCGCCCTGACGGCGACGCATCGTGCGACGGACGGCGATGAGCTTGCCGGTGTCGCGAGAGTTGGTGGCCTTCGACGTGAGCCGGGACCGGAGCTTGCTGGCCTGGATGGCGCGCAGCACGGCGATCTGGTTGAACCCGATCTTGGTGAGGTACCGGTTCGGCTCGCGCGCATGTGCCGGGATCGCCGCGACGACGATCTCGCAGTCGCGCTCCTCGCCGTACGACGCCGCGGCCGACAACAGGGTGGACGCGACCGCGCGACGTCGGTGCCGCGGCGACACCTGGATCTCGGTGACGACCAGGACCTTGTCGATGTTGACCGGCGTCAACGTGCGGATGTCGCACACCGTCGCACCCACGACCTCCCCGTCCACCAGAGCCAGGATGATGCGCTTGTCCGGGCTGCGAAGGGCGAACTCGAGCGCGGCCGCCGCCTCGGCGACTCCCGGCTCGCGCCACAACATCTGCTGCGTGAACGCCTCGGAACCCTCGTCGCGGCTGGCGGCGGCGCACTCCGACCACAACGCGATGAGGGCGGCGGCGTCTTCGCGGTCCGCGTCCCGCAGCACGATGGGGTGACGACTCGACATGCTGGTCCTGTCCTGCGGATGTGAGTGGCTCGACGCGTGCCCTGTGCGAGGCAGGTGGGTCGCGTGGGATGTCACACTACCCGAGCGTGGGCCCGGTCGGGCAAGACTCTTGAAGGGGGAAATCCCATCATGTTCATCGGTGCAGGAACGATCACGAACGTCGCGGCCGTCCTGGTGGGGTCGGGGCTCGGCATGCTCATCGGGCACCGACTTCCAGCCCGGGTCCGGTCCACCGTCACGGCCGCCCTCGGCCTGGTGACCCTCCTCATCGCCGCACAGTCGGCAGCCGATGTCGCCGCCCCGGAGCTCGTCGAGGCGATCGGCTCGTCGGCACCGACCCTCGTCGTCCTCGGCTCCCTGGTGCTGGGCGGCATCGCCGGATCGCTGCTGCGGCTGGAGGCCCGCCTCGAACAGTTCGGAGGGTGGATGCAGGCCCGCATGTCACCCACGGGCGCGGGCGAGACCCGCGAACGGTTCATCGAGGGCTTCGTGCTGAGCTCCTTGGTGTTCTGCGTCGGACCACTGACGATCCTGGGCGCCATCAACGAGGGGCTCGGACGTGGCGCCGATCAACTCCTGCTCAAGTCCATGCTCGACTTCTTCGCCGCGCTGGCGTTCGCCGCGTCGTTCGGCATCGGGGTGATGGCGTCCGCGCTGTCCGTGGCGCTGATCCAGGGCTCGCTCACGGTGGTCGGAGTGCTGCTCGGATCCGTTCTCCCGGAGGCTCACTTGTTCGCCCTCACCGCCACCGGAGGGCTCGTGCTGATCGGGGTCGCGGTGCGGCTCCTCGACCTCAAGACGATCCCTGTGGCCGACCTCTTACCTGCGCTGATCTTCGCCCCGGTCCTCACCCAGATCGCCGTCGCGGTCCATTGACCGCGGCAACACGGTTGTCGACTTCATCGAACTGTCACATCCCGACACCCGGTGTGACGCAGATGACTCTCAGATGTGACTATGCTGCCCGGAGAACGACGCGGTGACCCCGCGCCCCGACCTCAGGAGTACTGCGTGCGACTGCGACTGGTGGCACTACTTCCACTGCTCGTCTTCATCTCATTGCTGGGCGCCAACGCCCCGGCACAAGCCGAGCCCGGCGACGACATCCTCGATGTGACGGGCACCCTCGTCGACACCCGGTCCGATCCGCCCAAGCCCGTCCCCGACGTCACCATCAGCGTCGAGATCGACGGAGAGGAAGTCGCGAGCGGCACGTCGGACGCCGAGGGCCGGTACTCGGTCCCGCTACCCGGCACTCCGGACGAGCTGGTCGGCGAGAAGATCACGGTCAAGCTCGACACGACGACGCTTCCGGCCGGAACCACCCTCACCGACGAGAAGAACACCAGCCGCACCGTCACGATCAAGACCAACTTCGACATCCCGATCGGCTACCGCATCGGCCCGGAGGTCGACGAGAGCAGCGAGCTCGCGCGCAAGGCCGCGCAGAGTGCCATCAACGGCGTCTTTCTCGGCCTGCTGCTCGCCCTGGCCGCTCTCGGCCTTTCGCTCGTCTTCGGCACCACGGGCCTGACGAACTTCGCCCACGGCGAGCTGATCACCTTCGGTGCGGTGATCGCCTTCCTCTTCCAGGACCAATGGGGATGGGCTTTCATCCCGGCAGCGCTGCTCGCCGTCCTGCTGTCGGGCGCGTTCGGCTACGCGAACGACAAGTTCCTCTGGAAACCCCTGCGCGGGCGCGGCACCGGTCTGATCGCCATGATGATCGTCAGCATCGGTCTGGCGATCTTCCTGCGGAACGTCTACCAGTACGTCTTCGGCGCCGACAACCACAACTTCAGCGAAGTGCCCATCCAGCGCCGCCCGTGGAACGTCGGCCCCATCGACATCTCGGCGCGCACCTTCTGGAGCGCCGTCATCTGCACGATCGTGCTGATTCTCGTTTCCATCGCGGTGCAACGCACGCGTCTCGGCAAGGCAACCCGGGCGGTGTCAGACAATCCGGCGCTCGCCGCGTCGTCCGGCATCGACGTCGACCGGGTCATCCTCACCATCTGGATCTTCGGCGGCGCCCTCGCCGGGATGTCAGGGATTCTCTGGGGCATGAACTACGGCTTCGACTACCAGGTCGGCTTCAAGATCCTGCTCCTGGTGTTCGCCAGCGTCACCCTCGGTGGTCTCGGCACCATCTGGGGCACGATGGCCGGCGCTGTGCTCGTCGGGATCATGGTCGAGATGTCCTCGCTCGTCCTCCCGCCCGAGCTCAAGTACGTCACGGCGCTGATCGTGCTGATCCTGGTGCTGCTGGTCCGACCACAAGGCATTCTGGGCCGCGCCCAGAGGGTCGGCTGAGGGAAGGGAGACGACGATGAGCTGGTTGGACGTCCTCAGCGGGGCCATCGAGCAGGCGCTCGGCCCGCAGGCGATCATCTACTGCCTGGCCGCGATCGGCCTCAACATCCACTTCGGCTACACCGGACTGCTGAACTTCGGCCAGGCCGCATTCATGATGGTCGGCGGCTACGCCGTGGGATCCCTCGTGCAGACCTGGGAACAGAATCTCTGGCTGAGCATGATCGTCGGGCTCCTGGCCGCCGTCGTGCTCGCCCTGATACTGGGTGTGCCGACGCTGCGCCTCCGGGCCGACTACCTCGCGATCGCGACGATCGCCGCCGCCGAGGTCATCCGTCAGATTCTCGGAGCGGCGAGCCTCAACAACCAGTTCGGTGGGCAGGACGGCCGCTACGGCTTCGCCGACTCGCTCAAGGCGCTCAACCCCATCCCCGGCGGTGGTGCCGACTTCGGCTTCGTCGCCTGGCGAAGTTACGACTTCTTCATCATGATCGTCGGCTGGACGCTCGCCCTGATGCTTTGCGGGCTGGTCTATCTGCTCATGCGGAGCCCATGGGGCCGTGTCCTCAAGGGCATCCGCGAGGACGAGGACGCGGTCCGCAGCCTCGGCAAGAACGTTTACGCCTACAAGATGCAGGCGCTGATCCTCGGCGGTGTGATCGGTGCGATGGCGGGCATCATGTCCGGTGTCGCCACCGACAACGTCGCACCGTCCGACTTCGCGACCGACACGACGTTCTTCGTCTACACCGTGCTCCTGATCGGCGGCGCGGCCCGCGTGTTCGGGCCCGTCGCGGGTGCGCTCATCTTCTGGTTCTTCCTGAACGGGCTCGACCTGTTCTTCGACAAGGCCACCGGCGACGACCTCATCCCCGACTTCATCATGGACTCGAACCAGGCCAGCCTGATGCGACTCATCGTCCTCGGCCTCGTGCTGATGCTGTTGATGATCTACCGACCGCAAGGCATCTTCGGAGACAGAAGGGAGTTGGCGATCGATGGCCGTTGAGACCGAGAAGGCCACTGCCCCCGGGCAGACCAAGAACGACGCCATCCTCGTCGCCGACAACGTCGTCCGGGCGTTCGGCGGCCTGAGAGCGGTCGACGTCGACCACTTCGAGATCGAGCGGGGCAAGATCACCGCCCTGATCGGGCCGAACGGCGCCGGCAAGACGACGTTCTTCAACCTGCTCACCGGCTTCGACCGCCCCGACACCGGCACCTGGACGTTCAACGGCCAGAGCCTGGACGGAGTGCCTCCCTACAAGGTGGCGCGCAAGGGCATGGTCCGCACCTTCCAGCTCACCAAGGTGCTCTCGCGCCTCACGGTGATCGAGAACATGCGGCTCGGCGCCACCGGCCAGCGAGGCGAGAAGCTCTTCTCGAGCATGTTCAAGTTCCTGTGGCGCGACCAGGAGGCGTCCAACACCGAGCGCGCCGAGGATCTCCTCGGACGGTTCACGCTCGACACGAAGCGCGACGACTTCGCCGGATCGCTCTCAGGCGGCCAGCGCAAGCTGCTGGAGATGTCCCGGGCCCTGATGGTCGACCCCGAGCTGATCATGCTCGACGAGCCGATGGCCGGCGTGAACCCGGCGCTCAAGCAGTCGCTGCTCGGGCACGTGAAGTCGCTGCGCGACGAAGGCCGCACCGTGCTGTTCGTCGAGCACGACATGGACATGGTTCGCGACATCTCCGACTGGGTGGTCGTCATGGCCCAGGGCAAGATCGTCGCCGAGGGCCCACCAGACGACGTCATGGCCGACCCCGCCGTCATCGACGCGTACCTGGGCGCCCACCACGACGCGGATCTGTCGTTCGAGGACGAGGCGAAGATCGCCGCCGAGGCCGAGGCCGAGATCGAGGCCGAGATCCAGGCCAGCGAGGAGAGCTGATGTCAGAGTCAAACGCTGCGCCCGAGCCGGCTGCCACCTCTCCCTCGGACACCTCCTCGCCCGAGGGCGCCCTGCTGCGTGCTGACAACCTGGTCGCCGGCTATCTCCCCGGCGTCAACATCCTCAACGGCGCGAGCCTGCACTGCCACGACGGCGAGCTGGTGGGCATCATCGGCCCCAACGGCGCCGGCAAGTCCACGTTCCTCAAGTCGTTGTTCGGACTCGTCAACGTCCACGAGGGCACCGTGAAGCTCAAGGGTGAGGACATCACCAACGAGCGTGCCGACAAGCTCGTCGCGTCCGGCATCGGCTACGTTCCCCAGACCAACAACGTCTTCCCGTCGCTGTCGGTGGGCGAGAACCTCGAGATGGGCACGTATCTGGCCCCGAAGCGGTTCAACGAGCGGTTCGACTACGTGGCCGGCATCTTCCCCCGCCTGGCCGAGCGCAAGGACCAGCGCGCCGGTTCGCTGTCCGGCGGTGAGCGGCAGATGGTCGCGATGGGTCGTGCGCTGATGATGGAGCCGTTCGTCCTGCTCCTCGACGAGCCGTCGGCCGGCCTCTCCCCCGCGCTGCAGGACGAGGTGTTCGTCCAGACCAAGCACATCAACGCCGCCGGCGTCTCTGTGGTCATGGTCGAGCAGAACGCTCGCCGCTGCCTGCAGATCTGCGACCGCGGCTATGTGCTCGACCAGGGCAAGGATGCCTACACCGACACCGGTGAGCGCCTCATGAACGACCCCAAGGTCATCGAGCTGTATCTGGGGACGCTGGCGAAGGCCTGAGCGCCACCGCCCCTCACAGCGCGGATCGAACAGCACCACCAAGAGAAGGGCCCCGGCCGAAGCCGGGGCCCTCCACCTTGCTGGACTAGATCACTCGACGACGCCGGTGATGTAGTCCGTGTTGTCGTACTTGTTGTCGTTGTTGTACTCGAAGATGCCGATCGTGGCCTTCGACGGGGAACCCGTCTTGTTCAGGTCGACCGGACCGGAGACACCGTTGTAGTCGATGTCCTCACCGGCCTTGATCAGCTTCACGCAGTCCGCGAACGTGGTGCACGCCTCGCCATCACGGGAGATGTTCACCAGCTCGGAGGCGATCGCCTCGCCGGAGTCGTTCTTGGCCGCCTCAGCAGCCAGGGCCGACATGACCGTCGCGTCGTAGCTCTCCGGACCGTAGGTGAAGTCCTTCAGCTTCGGGTCGACTTCCAGCATGCGCTTCCGGAAGTCGTCCTTCAGCTCTGCACCCGGGTACGTGGCCTTGATGCCCTCGAGCGTGCCCTTCGGGAAGTCCTTGCTGTAGTCGGCGGTGTTGCCGTCGACGAAGTAGGTCTGGACGTCCTGAGGACCGATACCGGCAGACTCGAACCCCGGAATGATCTTCGTGGCTTCGTTGAACGAGATCAGCACGATGGCGTCGGGCTTGGCGTCCTTGATCTTCTGGACCTCCGACGTGTACGACGTGGCGTCGACGCTGTAGAGCACCTTGGCCACGACGTTGCCGCCCTGATCCTTGATCGTCTTCTCGGTGTTGTCAGCCAGAGCCTCGCCGTACGCTTCCTGGCGAGCCAGGATCGCGACGCTCTTCGCGCCGTCCTGGAGCACCAGGTTGCCGAGCACGTTGCCCTGCAACACGTCGGACGGCGCGGTGCGGAAGTACATGCCCTTGTCGTCGTAGGTGTCGAAGGCGGTCGAGGTGTTGGCCGGCGAGAAGTGCACGACACCGGCGTTGATGATCTTGTCGATCACGCTGAGCGAGACGCTCGAGCTGGCAGCACCGATGATGGTGTCGACCTTGTCGCCGAGCAGCTTGTCGACCGAACCGGGAGCGATCTTCGGCGTTCCGTCTCCGGAGTCGGCCTTGGATGCCACGACGTCCTTGCCGAGCACGCCACCGGCCTCGTTGATGTCCTTGACGGCGAGGTCGACGCCGGCGAACTCCGGCGGGCCGAGGAAGGCGAGGTCACCGGTCGACGGCAACAGGGAGCCCACGGTCAGCGTTCCGTCGCCCTTGGCTACCGCGCCGGCGTCGTCTCCGCCTCCGCCGTCATCGCCTCCGCCACACGCGGCCAGCACGAGCGTGCTGGCAGCGGCGACAGCGGCAAGACGAATAGTCTTGGTACTGCGCTTCATTGATCCTCCGGATGGTCGGTCGATCGGCCCAGGATGGGCCGATAAACGGGTATGCCCGAACGTAGTCGTCTCTGGGGTCAGATGGGCACCCCTGACGCGATCGTTTCTGTTCGTAGCCCTTTTGTAACCCGACGGCCCTCAGGCGTCTCGTCCGAGCTCCGGCCCCTTCTCGATGACCTGCTGCGCCACCTGGTGCATCGAGAGTCGCAGATCCATGGCAGTGCGCTGGATCCAGCCGAAGGCCTCGGGCTCGGTGAGTCCGAGCGCCTCCTGCAGCGTCGACTTGGCCCGCTCGATGGCCTTGCGCGCCTCGAGCCGCTCGGTGAGGTCGTCGACCTCCCGCTCGAGCCCGGTGATCTCGGCGAAACGGCTCATCGCCATCTCGATCGCGGGCACAAGGTCGGTGATCGTGAACGGCTTGACGAGATAGGCCATCGCGCCGGACTCGCGGGCTCGCTCGACGAGCTCGCGCTGGCTGAACGCCGTGAGCATCACGACGGGGGCGATGCGGTCGCGCGCGATCTGAGCGGCGGCGGCGATGCCGTCGAGTCGCGGCATCTTGACGTCCATGACCACGAGGTCGGGCCGGTGCTCCATCGTGAGGGCCACGGCCTGCTCCCCGTCGCCGGCCTGGGCGACGATGTCGTAGCCGGCCTCGGCGAGCATCTCGGCCAGATCGAGCCTGATCAGCGCCTCGTCCTCAGCGATCACGACACGTCTTCGAGTGCCCGGGGTGGGTTCGCTCAGGGGCTCGTTCACGTGAGAAGGTTATCCGGCGAAAGCGCTGGCCGGGATGGCGGAACTAGGTAGACGCGATGGTCTCAAACACCATTGTCCGCAAGGGCGTGCGGGTTCGAATCCCGCTCCCGGCACCAGCTACGGCCGCACTGGCGCCGCGGTGCACTCGGCATCGTGGGCGGCCAGGATCTCGCGGCGCGCCGGAGACGGCGGGCAGAACGGGATCGCTGCGACGGTGACGGCTGCGGCGCCGACCAGCGTCGGGGCGTAGCCGCCGTACTGGATCGCGATCCCGGCCAGCACAGGTCCGGCGAGCGTGCCGAGGGTGAGTGCGGTGCTGTAGGCGGCCAGGCCGGCGGCAGGATGGCCGGCGAAGACCGTGGCGCTCCAGATGCCGTGAGCGGCGATGACCGTGGCGTAGAAGGCGCCGAACAGAACAGCAGCCACGAGGACAGCAACCACGTTCGACGTGGCAGCGGCAAGCAGGCCCAACGAGGCTGCCAGCAGCGCAGTCGAGCCGAGGTAGCTCGGCCGCAGGCCGCGACGCTCGAAGACGACTCCGCTGAAGGACGCCAGAAGCATCGCCGCCCCGCAGACCGCGTAGACGATCCGGGCCGGGGTGGCGTCGAGTCCGGCATTCCGCATCGCATCGACGCTGAACGCCCACCAGACCGAGCTGCCACCACCGACCAGCACGGCCGACAGCAGCAGTGGACGGGAGCGCGGACAGAAGAACCAGCCCAGGCTCAGCTGCGGGCGGCGCAGCTGCTCGGACGTCCGGGCCGGGGCGAGGAACACGGACAATGCGCCCACGGCCACGGCGAGAACGACGAAGACGACCCATGCCGTTCGCCACTGTTCGCCGGCCACGATCGCGACCGGTCCGGCCAGGGCGACGCCCCAACCGGTGCCGGAGCTGATCGTCGACCAGACGACGTCGCGGCGGCGCTCCGGGACGTCAAGGTCGACGATGTCGGCGTACGGCGGGAAGGCCATTCCCGCTGCGGCACCGGCCAGGAGGACGCCCACCGCCAGGGCCACCACACCCTGGGCCACGGCGATGGCGGCCATGCCCAGAGCCGCGAAGGCCGCGGCGGAACCCACGGCCACCCGGGCACCCCAGCGGGTGGTCACCCCGACGACACCGATGTTGGCCACCAGGTAGGAGGCGTAGGCCGCCGACGAGATCAGTCCGGCCGCGCCGGCACTCATGCCGATCTCCGCTCGCATGTCCGGCAGCAGCAGCCCGTAGCCGTACCGAGCCAGCCCGAACGTCACCGCGATCATCAGCGTGCCCGGCACGAGGACGCTCATCACGGCCGTCGGCTGTTCCCGGGACTCAGTCATCGGCTTCCCCCTTCGCCACCTTCAACCGCCTGCCGCATCGTCTGCATTCCCGACGCAGCCATACTCACCTCATGGACCCGTTCTACGCCCAGCTCGACGAGAACACCTTCGCCAGCAGTCCGTCGACGGCGGCACCGTGGGGGCCGGACCGGCAGCACGCCGGTCCCCCGTCGGCCCTGCTGGCCCGGGCGATCGAGCGGTTCGATCCACGTGAGGGCCAGCGGCTGGGTCGGGTGAACGTCGACATCCTCGGTGCCGTGCCGGTTGCCCCGCTGCGCGTCACGGTCGAGAGATTACGGACGGGGCGCCGGCTGGAGCTCTTCGAGGCGAAGGCCGAGGCAGACGACCGCGTCGTGCTGGTCGTCCGTGCCTGGCGGGTGGCCAGGACGCCGGTCGACTTCCCGTCCCGCCCCGAGCGCGGCCCGTCCAGCCCAACCGACCTACCGGCAGCCGAGCCGGTTCGCTGGGACGGCATGTACCTGGACGGCTACGTGTCCGCCATGGACTTCCGGTTCGAGCGCAGCTCGTTCGAGGAGTTCGGACCGGGCTTGGCCTGGGGACGGCAACGCGTACCCCTGGTCGACGGTGAGGAACCGACCCCGTGGCAACGGGTGCTGGTGGTGGCGGACTCCACCAACGGGATCAGCCTGGCGCTCGACCCGAACCAGTACCCGGCGATCAACTGCGACCTGTCCGTGACGCTGCACCGCGACCCGGTGACGGAGTGGATCGGTCTCGATGCCGTCACCACGATCACCGCCGGGTCAGGGGCGATGACCACGTCGACGGTGCTCGACCGCGAAGGGCCGATCGGGATCGCGACCCAGACACTGCTCGCCGGCTGAGCCTCAGAGCGTCACGCCTTGGGCAACGCGTCGCCCAGCATCGAGTCCTCGTCCAGCTCCGGGTCGTGGTACGCCGGTGACACCCGGTTGATGGCGTCGCCCATGTTGTGGATGCGCAGGGCGTTGGTGGAGCCGGCGATCCCCGGCGGGCTTCCGGCCACGATGACGACCTGCTGGCCCTCGACGCACCGGCCGATCTCGAGAAGTGCCTTGTCGACCTGCAGCACCATGTCGTCGGTGTGCTTGACGTACGGGACGTGGAAGGTCTCGACGCCCCAGGTCATGGCCAGCTGGGACCGCACGACCGGGTCGGGTGTGAACGCGATGACCGGGATGTGCGAGCGGTAGCGCGACATGCGGCGGGCCGAGTCGCCCGACGTCGTGAACGCCACCAGGTACGTGGCGTCGATGGCCTCGGCGACGTCGGCGGCGGCGCGGCAGATGACGCCGCTCTTGGTCTTGGGCTTCCACGTCAGGGCCGCCATGCGCGGCAGACCCTGCTGCTCGGTGGACTCGATGATGCGGGCCATCGTGCGCACCGTCTCGACCGGGTACGCCCCCACGCTCGTCTCGCCCGAGAGCATCACGGCGTCGGTGCCGTCGAGCACGGCGTTCGCGACGTCGGACGCCTCGGCGCGCGTGGGACGGGGAGCGGAGATCATCGACTCGAGCATCTGGGTGGCGACGATGACCGGCTTGGCATTGCGCCGGGCCTTCTCGACGATGAGCTTCTGGACGATCGGCACCTCCTCCAGCGGCAGCTCGACGCCGAGGTCGCCGCGGGCGACCATGACGCTGTCGAACGCGTCCATGACCTCGTCGAGGTTCTCGACCCCTTGAGGTTTCTCGATCTTGGCGATGAGCGGCCGGAGGATGTCCTCCTCGCGCATGACGTCACGCGCGTCCTCGGCATCCTTGGCCGACCGGACGAACGACAGCGCGACGAAGTCGACGCCCTGGCGCAGGGCCCATCGGAGGTCCTCGATGTCCTTCGCGCTCATGGCCGAAACGCTGACATGGACGCCGGGCAGGTTGATGCCCTTGTGGTTGCTGACCTGTCCGCCGATCTCGACCTTGGTCGTCACGTCGGTGTCGGAGACGGAGACGGTCCGCAGCCGGACCCGGCCGTCGTCGATGAGGATCTCGTCGCCGGGGCTGACGTCGCCCGGCATGCCCGCGTACGTGGTGGAGCAGCGGGTGGAGTCGCCCGCGACGTCATCGGTGGTGATGGTGAACTCGTCGCCGTCGGCCAGCACGACAGGACCGTCGGCGAACGTGCCGAGGCGGATCTTGGGGCCCTGGAGGTCGGCCATGATCGCGATGGCCTTGCCGAGATCGGCGCTCGCCTGGCGCACGTGCTCGTAGACCTTCTCGTGGTCGGCCTGCGTGCCGTGGCTCATGTTCAGGCGGGCGACGTCCATGCCGGCCTCGGCCAGCTCGCGCACGCGTTCGTACGTGTCGGTGGCTGGTCCGAGGGTGCAGACGATCTTTGCTCTACGCACACGTCAAGCGTAGTGGCCCCGCATCGTCGCTCCTAAACGGCCAGCGAGCGGTCCGTGGGGCGGATCGGTGAGGGCAGGTTCGTGGAGCCCGACAGGAACGCGTCGACCCCGGCAGCGGCTGCGCGTCCCTCGGCGATGGCCCAGACGATGAGCGACTGTCCGCGGCCGGCGTCGCCGGCGACGAACACTCCGTTGACGCTCGACATGTAGTTCTTGTCGCGCGAGATGTTCCCGCGCTCGTCGAGGTCGACGCCGAGCTGCTCGACGAGGCCCTCCTGCTCCGGCCCGGTGAAGCCCATCGCGAACAGCACGAGCTGGGCGGGGAGGGTGCGCTCACTGCCGGGGACGTCGACGAACGACCCGTCCTTCATCTCCACCTCGGAGATGCGCAGCCCGGTCAGCTGACCGTCCTCCCCCACGAACTCCTTGGTGGAGACGGAGTAGACCCGCTCGCCGCCCTCCTCGTGGGCGGACGCGGTGCGGAAGATCATCGGGTACGTGGGCCACGGCTGGTTCTCCGGGCGGCCCTCACCCGGCTGGGGCATGATCTCCAGGCTGGTGACCGACTTCGCGCCCTGGCGGATGACCGTGCCGAGGCAGTCGGCGCCGGTGTCGCCGCCGCCGATGATGATGACGTCCTTGTCGGTCGCGACGATCTGGTCGTCGACCTCTTCGCCCAGGGCCACCCGGTTGGCCTGGGGCAGGAACTCCATGGCCTGGTGGATGCCCGAGAGCTCGCGCCCCGGAGCCGGCAGGTCGCGACGCACGGTCGCACCGATCGCCAGCACGACGGCGTCGTAGCGGTCGCGGAGCTGCGTACCGGTGAGCTCGCCGCCGACCTCGATGCCGCTGCGGAACACCGTGCCCTCGCGGCGCATCTGGTCGATGCGCCGATCGACCTGGATCTTCTCCATCTTGAACTCGGGGATGCCGTAGCGGAGCAGGCCGCCGGGCTTGTCGTCGCGCTCGTACACCGCGACGGTGTGTCCGGCGCGGGTGAGCTGCTGCGCGGCGGCGAGTCCGGCCGGGCCGGAGCCCACGACGGCGACGGTGCGACCGGTGAGCCACTCCGGCGGCTCAGGGCGCACGTTGTACCGCTCCCACGCCATGTCGATGATCGACACCTCGACGTTCTTGATGGTCACCGCGTCGCGGTTGATGGCCACGACACAGGCGGGCTCGCACGGTGCCGGGCACAGCCGACCGGTGAACTCCGGGAAGTTGTTCGTGGCGTGCAGCCGGTCGATGGCCTCGTCCCAGTCGTCGCGCCAGACGAGGTCGTTCCACTCCGGGATGAGGTTGCCCAGCGGGCAGCCCTGGTGGCAGAACGGAATGCCGCAGTCCATGCAGCGTCCGGCCTGCTCGGAGATGATCGGCAGCAGCGCCTTGCCGAGCCCGCCGGGATAGACCTCGTTCCAGTCGTTGACACGCTCCTCGACCGGTCGCTTGGGCGCGACCTCGCGCGGCGTCGTCATGAATCCGCGTGGGTCAGCCACGGGCGGCCACCTCCATCATGCGTGCGGTCGTGTCCTCGTCGGAGAGGCCTTCGGACTCGGCCTGCTCCTGCGCCTCGAGGACCTTGCGGTAGTTGACGGGCATGATCTCGGTGAACCGCTCGAGCGACTGCTCCCAGTGGCCGAGCAGCTGCTCGGCCACGGCTGAGCCCGTCTCCTGCTGGTGCTTGCGCACGAGCTCCTGAAGCCCCTCGGCCGCGTCTTCCGGAACCGGCCTCAGCTCGACGAGCTCGGGGTTCACCAGGGAGTGGTCGAGGTCGAGCACGTACGCGACGCCTCCGCTCATGCCGGCGGCGACGTTGCGTCCGGTGGGGCCGAGGATGACGACCTTTCCTCCGGTCATGTACTCACAGGCGTGGTCGCCGACCCCTTCGACCACCGCGTGGACGCCGGAGTTGCGCACGCAGAACCGCTCGCCGACCTTGCCGCGCAGGAAGATCTCGCCGCTCGTCGCGCCGAAGCAGATGACGTTGCCGGCGACAATCTGCGCCTCGGGCGTGAACTGCGCCTCCCTCGGTGGCCGCACGATGATGCGTCCACCGGACAGTCCCTTGCCGACATAGTCGTTGCCGTCGCCCTCGAGGCGCAGCGTGATGCCGCGCGGCACGAACGCGCCGAACGACTGGCCGGCCGAGCCGAGGAACGTCAGGTCGATGGTGTTCTCCGGAAGCCCCTCACCGCGGTAGCGCTTGGTGAGCTCGTGGCCGAGCATCGTGCCGACCGTGCGGTTGACGTTGCGGATCTCGAGCTGCGCGCGCACCGGCTCACCCTTCTCCAAGGCGTCCTCCGAGAGCGCGATGAGCTCCATGTCGAGCGCCTTGTCGAGGGCGTGGTCCTGCCCGACGGTCTGGTGCAGCACGGTGTCGGCCTCGAGCTCGGGCACGTAGAAGATGGGTGCGAGGTCGAGCCCGTCGGCCTTCCAGTGGTCGACGGCCGACCGGGTGTCGAGCAGCTCCGCGTGGCCGATGGCCTCGTCGAGGCTCCGGAATCCCAGCGAAGCCAGGTACTCCCGCGTCTCCTCGGCGATGAACTCGAAGAAGTTCACGACGTGCTCGGCCTTTCCACTGAACTTCTCTCGCAGCGTCTTGTTCTGCGTCGCCACGCCGACCGGGCACGTGTCGAGGTGGCAGACCCGCATCATGATGCAGCCGCTGACCACGAGCGGGGCGGTGGCGAAGCCGTACTCGTCGGCGCCCAGCAGCGCCGCGATGATGACGTCGCGGCCGGTCTTGAGCTGGCCGTCCGTCTGCACGACGATGCGGTCGCGCAGCCCGTTGAGCAGCAGCGTCTGCTGGGTCTCGGCGAGGCCGAGCTCCCAGGGGCCGCCGGCGTGCTTGAGCGACGTGAGCGGCGATGCGCCCGTGCCGCCGTCGTGACCGGAGATGAGCACGACGTCGGCCTTCGCCTTGGACACACCGGCCGCGACCGTGCCGACGCCGATCTCGGCGACGAGCTTGACGTGCACGCGCGCCGAAGGGTTGGCGTTCTTGAGGTCGTGGATCAGCTGCTTGAGGTCCTCGATCGAGTAGATGTCGTGGTGCGGTGGCGGCGAGATGAGCCCGACGCCGGGCGTGGAGTAGCGCGTCTTGGCGATCCACGGGTACACCTTCGGGCCGGGCAGCTGGCCGCCCTCACCGGGCTTGGCCCCCTGCGCCATCTTGATCTGCAGGTCGGCGGCGTTCGTGAGGTACTCGCTGGTGACGCCGAAGCGTCCGGACGCCACCTGCTTGATCGCGGAGCGGCGCTCGGGGTCGTGGAGCCGCTCGGCGTCCTCGCCCCCCTCTCCGGTGTTCGACCGGCCACCGAGCCGGTTCATGGCGATCGCCAACGTCTCGTGCGCCTCCTGGCTGATGGAGCCGTACGACATCGCACCGGTGTTGAACCGCTTGACGATCTCCGACACCGGCTCGACCTCGTCGATCGGCACCGGCGGCCGCACACCTTCCTTGAACCCGATCAGGCCACGCAGCGTCATGAGCCGCTCCGACTGGTCGTCGACGCGCGACGTGTACTGCTTGAAGATGTCGTAGCTGCCGGTGCGGGTGGAGTGCTGGAGCCGGAAAACGGTCTCGGGGTCGAACAGGTGCTCCGGACCCTCACGACGCCACTGGTACTCACCGCCGACCTCGAGGTGCCGCCGGGCGCCGACGATGCCGTGCGTGGGGTACGCGTTGGCATGGCGCGACGCGACCTCCTGGGCGATGACGTCGAGCCCGACGCCACCGAGCCTGCTGGACGTGCCGGTGAAGTACGCGTCCACGAGCTCCTGGGACAGGCCGACCGCCTCGAAGATCTGGGCGCCGGTGTACGACGCCACGGTGGATACGCCCATCTTGCTCATGACCTTCAGCACGCCCTTGCCGAGGCCGTATGCGAGGTTGCGCAGCGCCTCGTGGGGCTCCATGTCCTGCACGAAGTTGCCCTCGCGGGCGAGGTCCTCGGCCGACTCCAGCGCGAGGTACGGGTTGACCGCGGTGGCGCCGTAGCCGATCAGCAGGGCGACGTGGTGCACTTCGCGGACGTCGCCGGTCTCGACCAGAAGGCCGGCCTGTGAGCGCAGCTTCTCGCGCACCATGTGGTGGTGCACCGCGCCGGTGAGCAGCAGCGACGGGATGGGTGCAAGGTCGGCGTCGGAGTGCCGGTCGGAGAGCACGATGATGCGGGCGCCGTCGTCGACCGCCCGCGAGACGTCGGCACAGATGTCCTCGATCTTCGCCTTGAGCGCTGCTCCCCCGCCGTGCACGTCGTAGAGGCCGCGCACGACGTGGACCGCGAACCCGGGCATGTCGCCGTCGCGGTTCATGTGCCGGATCTTGGCGAGCTCGTCGTTGTCGATGACCGGGAACGGCAGCTGCAGCATGCGGCAGGAGGCCGGGCTCGGTGCGAGCAGGTTCGTCTCGGGACCCATCGTCCCGGCCAGCGAGGTGACGACCTCCTCGCGGATGGCGTCGAGGGGCGGGTTGGTGACCTGGGCGAACTGCTGGCTGAAGTAGTCGAACAACAGCCGCGGCCGGTCCGACAACGCGGCGATCGGGGTGTCGGTGCCCATGGAGCCGATCGCCTCGGCGCCGGTTCGGGCGATGGGCGCCACCAGGATGCGGAGCTCCTCCTCGGTGTAGCCGAACACCTGCTGGCGACGGGTGACCGAGGCGTGGGTGTGCACGATGTGCTCGAGGTCGGGCAGGTCCTCGAACCGGACGAGACCGGAGTACAGCCACTCGTCGTACGGTTGCTCGGCCGCCAGGGTCGCCTTGACCTCGGTGTCCTCGATGACCCGGTGCTCGGACAGGTCGAGCAGGAACATCCGGCCGGGCTCGAGACGGCCCTTGCGGGTGATGGTCTTCTGGTCGATGTCGAGCACACCGGCCTCGGACGCCAGCACGACCAGGCCGTCCTCGGTGACCCAGAAGCGTCCCGGGCGCAGGCCGTTGCGGTCCAGCACGGCGCCGATCTTGTTGCCGTCGGTGAAAGCCACGCAGGCCGGACCGTCCCACGGCTCCATCAGCGAGGAGTGGAACTCGTAGAACGCCCGCCGCGCGGGGTCCATGGTCTCGTCGTTCTCCCACGCCTCGGGGATCATCATCATGACCGCGTGCGGCAGGTCACGGCCGCCGAGGTGGAGCAGCTCGAGCACCTCGTCGAACGAGGCGGTGTCGCTGCCCTCGGGATCGCAGATCGGGAACAGCCGCTTGATGTCGCCGGGGATGAGGTCACTCTCCAGCGTCGCCTCGCGGGCCCGCATCCAGTTGCGGTTGCCACGGGCGGTGTTGATCTCGCCGTTGTGCGCGATGAAGCGGAACGGGTGCGCCAGCGGCCAGCTCGGGAACGTGTTGGTGGAGAACCGGCTGTGCACGATGCACAGGGCCGACTCCACGCGCTGGTCGCGGAGGTCGGGATAGAACGCGTCGAGCTGCTTGGTGGTGAGCATGCCCTTGTAGACCAGCGTGCGGGCCGACAGCGACGGGAAGTAGACGCCGGCCTCGTGCTCGGCGCGCTTGCGCAGGCAGAAGGCGAGCCGGTCGAGGTCGATGCCGCTGCGTGGCTCGCCGGTCGCCGTCGCGAACATGAGCTCGAAGGACGGCATGGCGCCACGCGACATGGAACCGAGGATCTCCGGGTTGACCGGAACGTCTCGCCAGCCGAGGACGGTGAGGCCCTCCTCGCCCGCGATCGACTCGATCGTGGCCTTGGTCTCAGCGGCTACGTCGGCATCGAGGGGCAGGAACGCCATGCCGACGGCGTACGTGCCCGCCTCCGGCAGCTCGAGACCGTCGATCTCGTCGCGGGCGATCTCCCGGAGGAACCGGTCGGGCACCTGCATGAGCATGCCCGCGCCGTCGCCGGTGTCGGGCTCGCCGCCGACGGCGCCGCGGTGGTCGAGGTTGCGCAGCGCGGTGAGGCCGTGGGCGATGATCTCGTTGCTGGCCACGCCGGTGAGGGTCGCGACCATGGCGACACCGCAGGAGTCGTGCTCGTACCGCGGGTCGTACAAGCCCTGGGCTCGTGGGAGGCCCTGGGCGAGAGGAGGAGTGCGCACTGCTGGCCCCTTTTCGGCGTCGAACGGTGGATCAGAACCGGGGACGACGTTGGCCCTAGTCAGCGTGACAAGGCTACACGCCAGCTCTGCTGGTGGTCGAGTCAGCCGAGGCTGGTGCCGACGATGTCGCCGATGAAGTAGGTCAGGGTCGCTGCGACGGCGCCGAGCACGAGCTGCCGGACGCCGCCGTACAGCCACGACCGGCTGGTGACGTTGGTGACGAGCGCACCGCAGGCGAACAGGCCGACGAGCGAGAGCGCCACGATCGGCCACACCGCCTCGACGCCGAACAACAGCGGCAGCAGTGGGACCAGCGCGCCGAGGGCAAAGGCGAAGAACGACCAGACCGCAGCGACCCGCGGTGAGGCGAGCTCGTTCACGTCGACGCCGAACTCCTCGCGAGCGTGCACGTCGACGGCGTTGTCGACGTCGCGATGGATCTGCGCCGCCACCTCGCGCGCGGTGTCCTCCTCAACACCCTTGTCGACGTACATCGCGGCGAGCTCGGCCTGCTCAGCAGGACCGTTGCGCTCGATCTCGCCACGCTCGATGTCGATCTGCGCGAGCGCGAACTCCGACTGACTTGCCACCGAGGTGTACTCCCCCGCTGCCATGGAGAACGCGCCGGCGGCCAGACCGGCCAGGCCGGCCAGCAGCACCGGCTTGGTGTCGTCGCTGCCGCCCGTGACGCCCATGACGAGGGCGAAGTTGGACACCAGCCCGTCCATGGCGCCGAACACGGCCGGGCGCAGCCAGCCGCCGGTGACGTCAGGGTGCTCGTGCGCGATCATCGTCGCGTCGGGCGTCGGGTCGGGGCGGATCGATTCGGTCACGCCTCGAAACTACTGTGCGTCGACGGATCCGTCATCGAAGGATTGGCTCGCCTCAACCGCCTTCGAGCGCCGCCGTGAGACGACGAAGAACGCCGCTGCCAGCAGGAACAGGATGATCGAGGTCCACACGTTGAGGCGGAACGGCCCGAGGTGGTTGACGGTGTCGATGCGCAGCGTCTCGATCCACCCGCGCCCCGCGGTGTAGAGCATCACGTAGAGCGCGAACGCCCGGCCTGAGGTGAGCTTGACCCGCCGGTCGATCGCGATGAGCAGTGCGGCCGCGGCCAGGTTCCAGATCATCTCGTACAGGAACGTCGGATGGAACGTCGCGAACTGCTCGTAGCCCGGCGGCCGGTGGACGGCGTCGATCTCCAGGGCCCACGGCCGGTCGGTGGGCTTGCCGAACAGCTCCTGGTTGGCGTAGTTGCCGAGCCGCCCCACGGCTTGTGCGACGAGGAGGCCGGGCGCGAGGGCGTCGGCCACCGCGCTGAAATCGACGTCGTAGCGGCGGCAGGCGATCCAGGCTCCGAGGGCTCCGCCGGCGATCGCGCCCCAGATGCCGAGGCCGCCCTGCCAGATGAACAGTGCGTCGATCGCGTCGCGACCCTCGCCGAAGTAGAGCTCGGGGTCCGTGACGACGTGGTAGATGCGGGCACCGACGATGCCGAACGGGATGGCCCAGATCGCGACGTCGCTGATCAGGCCTGAACGGCCGCCACGAGCGGTGAACCGCTTCTCCCCGATCCAGAGCGCCAGCAGGGCGCCGATGATGATGCCGAAGGCGTAGGCACGCAGGGGTATGGGTCCGATGTGCCACACCCCGGACGACGGACTCGGGATGTACGCGACCAGTGACGTCATCGGGCCATCCCATCACGGAGCTCGCCGGCCAGGTCGCGAACGGCATCGACGCCACTCGCTTCGCTCGGTGCGTCCAGCAGGCATCGCACGAGCGCCGAGCCGACGATGACGGCGTCGGAATATGCCGCGACCTCGTGCGCCTGGGCCCGGTTGCTGACGCCGAGGCCGACGCCGACGGGCTTGTCCGTGACTCCACGCAGGCGCTCCACCAGGGTGGGTGCGAGTGAGCTGGTCTGCTCCCGCTGGCCCGTGACGCCCATGACGGACGTCGCGTAGACGAATCCGCTCGACGCCTCCGCAGTCATCGCGAGTCGCTCGTCGGTGGACGACGGCGCCACCAGGAAGATCCGGTCGAGCTCGTGCGCGTCCGACGCGGTCATCCACTCCCCGGCCTCGTCGGGGGTCAGGTCCGGGGTGATGAGGCCCGCACCCCCGGCGCCGGCGAGGTCGGCGGCGAACCGGTCGACGCCGTAGCGCTCGACCGGGTTCCAGTAGGTCATCACGACGGTCGGCGCGCTTGTTCCGGCCGAGGCCCGCACGACGTCGATGACATCACTGGTGCGCGTGCCACCGGCCAGGGCGCGATCGGCTGCGGCCTGGATGACCGGACCGTCCATCACCGGGTCGCTGTAGGGCAGGCCGACCTCGACGAGGTCGACGCCGCCCTCGACCATGGCCTCGATCGCGGCGATCGACGTCTTCATGGTCGGGGAAGCCGGCCGGGAGGTAGCCGACGAGCGCGGCACGGCCCTCGGCCCTCGTGCGCTCGAAGAGCTCGTCGATCACACTCACTCCTCGACACCTTCCTCGAGGACGACCGGGCCGTCGAGCAGCCCGAACCACTCAGCGGCGGTGTGGACGTCCTTGTCGCCGCGGCCGGAGAGGTTGACCAGGATCGTGGCGTCCGGGCCGAGCTCCTTCGCCAGGACGAGTGCGCCAGCCAACGCATGCGCGGACTCGATGGCGGGGATGATGCCCTCGGTCTTGCAGAGCAGGTCGAACGCGGACATGGCGTCGGCGTCGGTGGCCGGCACGTACTCCGCGCGCCCGGTGGCCGCGAGGTGGGCGTGCTCCGGGCCGACGCCCGGGTAGTCGAGGCCGGCCGAGATCGAGTGCGACTCGATGGTCTGACCGTCGTCGTCCTGGAGCAGGTACGACCGCGCACCGTGGAGAACGCCGACTTGGCCGGCCGAGATGGTGGCTGCGTGCTTGCCGTCAGGAAAGCCCTCTCCGCCCGCCTCGATCCCCACGAGGCGCACGTCGTCGTCGAGGAACGCAGTGAACAGTCCGATCGCGTTGGACCCGCCACCCACGCACGCGACCGCGACGTCGGGCAGTGCTCCGAGGAGATCGAGGCATTGAGCCCGCGCCTCGTCGCCGATGCCGCGGGTGAGGTCGCGCACCATCGACGGGAACGGATGCGGCCCGGCCGCGGTGCCGAACAAGTAGGACGTGTGGTCGACGCTGGCGACCCAGTCGCGCAGGGCCTCGTTGATCGCGTCCTTGAGGGTGCGGCTTCCGGTCGTGACCGGGACGACCTCGGCACCCAGCATCCGCATGCGGGCGACGTTGAGCGCCTGCCGTTCGGTGTCGATCTCGCCCATGTAGACCGTGCACTCGAGATCGAGGTAGGCGCAGGCGGTGGCGGCCGCGACACCGTGCTGGCCGGCGCCGGTCTCCGCGATGGCCCGAGGCTTGCCGATGCGCTTGGCCAGCAGGGCCTGACCGAGCACGTTGCGGATCTTGTGGGCACCGGTGTGGTTGAGGTCCTCGCGCTTGAGCAGGATGCGGGCTCCCGCCGCCTCCGAGAAGCGGGTGGCGTCGTAGAGCAGGCTGGGGACGCCGGCGTACTCGCGCAGCATCCGGTCGAGCTCGGCCATGAACACCGGGTCGGCCTTCGCCTCGGTCCAGGCCCGGTCGAGCTCGTCGAGTGGCGCGACCAGCGCCTCGGGCATGAAGCGACCGCCGAAGGGGCCGAAGTGGCCGGTTGTGTCGGGCTGGGTGTAGGTCATCGGAGTTCTTTCAGACGTGGCGGCGGGTGCAGGGCGGTGAGGGCCTGAGGAGGCGACCGGTCACCAGCGGTGCTGCAGTGCCGGATGCGCGCCGGCCGCCACGAGGTCGGCCACGCTGGCTCGGGGGTCGTTGTCACGGACGAGCGTCTCGCCGACCAGCACGACGTGCGCACCGGACTTGGCGTACTCGAAGACGTCGTGGGGTCCGCGGACACCGGACTCGGCGATCTTGACGACGCCGTCGGGGATGATCGGTGACAGCCGCTCGAACGTGGTGCGGTCGACCTCGAGCGTGTGGAGGTCGCGAGCGTTGACGCCGATGAGGTCGGCGCCCGCATCGGTGGCGCGCTGCACCTCGTCCTCGTCGTGCACCTCGACCAGCGGCGTGAGGCCGATCGAGCGGGCGCGCTCGACCAGGCTCTCGAGCGCGTTCTGCTCCAGGGCCGCGACGATCAGCAACGCCATGTCGGCGCCGGCCGCGCGAGCCTCCCAGAGCTGGTACGAGGTGGTGATGAAGTCCTTGCGGAGCACCGGGACGTCGACCTGAGCGCGCACGGCGCGAAGGTCGTCGAGCGTGCCACCGAAGCGACGCTGCTCGGTGAGGACGCTGATGGCTGCGGCGCCACCGGCGGCGTAGTCGGCGGCCAGCGCGGCCGGGTCCTTGATGTCGGCCAGCTCGCCCTTGCTCGGGCTGGCCCGCTTGACCTCGGCGATGATGGACACGCCGTCGGCGCGGAACGCGGGCATCGGATCGAGGGCGGGATGCTGGCGATCGGCCTGGGCCTTGAGGTCGTCGAGCGAGACCTGCGCCATGCGTTCCTCGAGGTCGGCAGCCACGCCGGCAAGAATCTCAGCCAGGATGCTCATGGTTCCTCCCTCGTCGACATGGGATCGCTTCCATCGAATTGCTTCAAGAGTAGACCGCGTGGGATGCATGCCCAGAAGGGGTGCCGGAACGGCTGGCGAGTCACTACAGTCTGGGCATGACCACCAACGACCCACCTCAGTACCCGGGCGACTCCACGCCGGGCGACAATCCGCCATCCGCAGGTTCCGGCGAGTCCGGCACCTCGGGCCTGCCCAGCTACGGCTCGGTTCCTCCACCCGAGGACGCCGCGCCACCTCCACCACCCCCGCCGCCCTCCGCACCGGAAGGTTCGGTTGAGGGCTTCAGCGCTCCCGACGCCATCGGCTACGGGTGGAACAAGTTCAAGGACAACGTCGGCCCGATCCTCATCGCCGTCCTGATCTTCATCGTGGTGTCTGTCATCGTCAACATCCTGGCGGGAGTGGTCTCCGGCGGTGGCGGTTCACCGTTCGGACCGAGCGCCAACGCGATGGAATTCAGCATCGGCAGCTTCCTGGCCAACATCGTCGCGACGGCCGTGACGACCCTGCTGTCGGCAGTCTTCGCTCGAGCCTCTCTCGACGTGGTCGACGGCAGGTCGTTCGATTTCATGGGCGCGTTCGGCCGGGTGAACATCGTGAACGTGATCATCGCCGCTTTGCTGGTGTCGATCGCCGTCACGATCGGGTTCATCTTGCTGATCATCCCCGGCCTCGTCGTCTTGTTCCTGACGTACTTCACGACACTGTTCGTGGTCGACGACGATGCGAGCTCGCCGGTCCAGGCGATCACCGACAGTGTGAAGCTGATCAGCGCGAACGTCGGCGACGCGCTCCTGCTCGCGCTGCTCAGCGTCCTGGTGCTGATCGCGGGTGCGATCGCGCTTCTCGTCGGACTCGTGGTGGCGTACCCAGTCGTCGCCCTGGCCAGTGCGTACGCGTACCGCAGGTTCCGGGGTCAGCCCGTCTCGGCCTGACGTCAGGGCGCGAGCCAGGCACCCCACGGGGTGTTGCGAACCACGCCGAAGGCGAGCGCCACGACAACGACGAGCACCAGGGTTCGGTCGCGGACGACCAGCATCTGGTCGTCCGCGCCTCGGGCTCGCCGTGCGAACCAGGCTGCCCACACGACCGTCAGCAGGGCCAGGAGCCCGACGGCCAGAAGGTTGCTGCTGAGCGCATCGACGATGTTGCCGTGCGTCAACTCGTTGACGGCACGCAGGCCGCCGCAGCCGGGGCACGGATGGCCGGTGACGGCAAGGAACGGACAGAACCCGTACGACCCTGACTCGTGCGGATCGCGGAGATGGAGCAACACCAAGGCCCCGGCACCGGCGACGCCGACGAGGGCCGGGTCACGCATCAGCTCGGACGTCGATCGCGGGGTGACGTTCGAGGTCACCCCGCACCTTCTTCGAAGCCTTCCTGGAATCCCTCCTGGAACTCCGGGGTCGTGACGATGTACCCCCAGAAGACGACAAAGAGTATGGAGATCACGATCCCGACGATGCCGAGAATGATTCCGGCGATCGCCATCCCCCGGCCCGTCTGGGTGCCACCCGAGGCGTCGATCTCCTTGCGGGCCACGATGCCGAGGATCAGAGCAGGGATGGCTGTGAAGATGCCACAACAGAAGGGGCCGAGGATGCCGAGGATCAACGCCCAGGTGGCCTTCTGATTCGTGGCGGAAGCGACTGGCACGCCCGGCTGACCGTAGGCGGGAGCCTGCCACGGGTTGGGCGGTGGTGGAGGTGGCGAGCCTTCAGGCGGTGGAGGCGGCTTGTCTGGTCCGCCGTCGGGGTCCTGCTCCGGGTACTCCGGGTACCGGGGCCCGTCGGATGTCATCGGAGTTCAGAGCTCGGGGTCGTCCAAGCCCATCCCGGCGGCGGCCATCACGCGTCCGACGACGCCGGACAGGAGCGTGACGGCGACGCCCACCCAGAACAGGGTCCAGTTCGGGTCGGGGATCAGCGCGATGCCGCCGATCGTGATGCCGAGGAGGCAGACCAGGACGGCGGTCCAGGCCGCGGGTGACGATCCGTGCGACATGCGGGCTCTCCTCGGTGTCATGTGGTTGGGGTCGTGGTGGTGATCGGGCGTCAGCCTACTCGGTCGGATCGCGTCCTTCGTCGAGTGCCGCCCAGAGATCGTCCTCGGTGTCGGCCTGGCCTGCGGGCGACTCGTACCGGCTTCCCATCGTCGGCCACGTGCCGGCCAGCCGGACGACGATCAGCCCCAGACAGCCCGGCGAGGACGAACGCCGCACCGGCGAGCACCGGCCACACGACGACGTGTCGCGCGTCCGGCGCATTCTCGCCGGTGAACGCCGTCGAGCCCTGGACAGCGTCGTCGAATGCACCGTCGAGGGACGCTCCGTTGGTGGCGACGAAGATGGCAGCACCGAAACCGACCACGACCATCAGCACGCCGACGAGCCAGCGGATCCGAACCGAGGCGGCGAGCACTGCCAGCGCTCCGGTGACGACGACCAGAGCCAGCGCAGGAACGAGAGGCTGGGCGTCGGTGCCGGAGACGGCGACAGTGTCGGGGGGCAGTCCCTTGGCGCGGACGGTGGCCTCGACCCACGTGCGGGACGCCGCGAAGAACGCCAGGCCGCCGCAGGCCAGCAACGTCAGCACGACGGGGGCGTAGAGGCGCCGCGACGTCACAACAGGCGGTCCGCGTCGAAGCAGGTGCGGTCGCCGGTGTGACAGGCCGGCCCGTGCGGGTCGACGATCACGAGCACGGTGTCGCCGTCGCAGTCGAGGCGCACCTCGCGTACGTCCTGGACGTTCCCGGACGTCTCGCCCTTCACCCAGTAGTCCTGCCGGCTCCGGCTCCAGAACGTGCTGCGGCCGGTGGTGAGCGTGCGGTGCAGGGCCTCGTCGTCCATCCATCCGACCATCAGGACGTCGCGGCTGGCCGCGTCCTGGACGACAGCGGTGACAAGGCCGCTGGCGTCGCGCTTGAGGCGCGCGGCCACGGCGGGATCGAGGGAGCTCACGCCCACCATTGTCTCAGGCGATGGGTGGGGTGGGCGCGCCCTATGGCGTGGACAGGCGCGACTGGGCGACCCAGCTCGCGTGGAGGCGCGAGTAGACGCCGCCGGCGCCGACGAGCTCGGCGTGCGTGCCGTCCTCGACCAGGCGGCCGGCGTCGAACACCAGCACGCGATCGGCGTTCTCTGCGGTGGACAGGCGATGCGCGATCGTGACGCTGGTGCGCCCGTCGAGCAGCCGGCCCAGGGCGCGGGTGGCCCGCAGCTCGGTCTGCGGGTCGACGGCGCTGGTGGCCTCGTCGAGCACGAGGAAGTCGGGGTCGGCCAGCGCCGAGCGCAACAACGCCACGAGCTGGCGCTCCCCCGCCGACAGCGACTCCCCGCGCTGACCGACCTGGGTGTCGAGGCCGTTCGGGAGCGTGGCGAACCAGTCGGCGAGACCGATGTCGTCGACCGCGGCCAGCAGTGCGTCGTCGCCGGCACCGGGCAGTCCGTATCGCAAGTTCTCGCGCAGCGTGGCGTCGAACAGGAAGCCCTCCTGCGGGACCATCAGCACGTGCCGGCGGAGCTCGTCGAACGACACCTCGGAGATGTCGATGCCACCCAGCGTCACGGTGCCCGCGGACGGATCCATCAGGCGGGTGAGCAGCTTGGCGAACGTCGTCTTGCCGGAACCGGTCTCACCGACGACGGCGACGCGCTGGCGCGGCGCGATCTCGACGGCGACGTCGTGCAGCACGTCGGGCCCGCCCGGGTAGGCGAAGGTGACGTGCTCGAACTGAGCGCCCAGCACGCCGTCGGGGAGGTCGCGGCCGTCAGCGCCGGGATCGACGACATCGGCAGGAGTGTCGAGCAGGTCGATGACCCGCCGCCACGAGGCGATCGCGTTCTGCGCCTCGGTGAGCACCTGGGTGGCCATCTGGACCGGGCCGACGAGCAGCCCGACCAGGAAGGCGAACGCAATGACGGTGCCCATCGACAGTCCGCCCGCGACACCCAGCGCGACGCCGGCGATGATCACCCCGCCGTTGGCCAGTCCGCCGGCCACACCCGCCGAAGCGAACGTGACCGCCACCAGCTTCTGCGCCCTGACGTTCGCGCGCAGGTTGGTGTCGATGCCGTGGTCGACCCGTCGCTGGGTGCGCTCCTCGATCGCGTGGGACCGGACGACCGACGCTCCGACGACGGGCTCGGCGATGACTGCCAGCATCTCGCCGACCGTGCGCCGCACGGTGTCGTAGGCGCGGCTCAGCCGGCTCGCGAACCAGCGGAGGCTGATGATGAGCGGCAGGAAGCAGATGAGCACGACGACGGTGAGCTGCCACGAGTACCAGGCCATCACGGCGGTGGCGACGATCATCTGGCCGACGCTGATGATCATGAAGATGCCGGTGAACTGCAGGAACATCGACACCTGGTCGACATCGGACGTGACGCGCGAGACGAGCACGCCGCGCCGCTCGGCGTTCTGGGTGAGCATCGACAGGTCGTGGACGTGGCGGAACGCCTCGACCCGCAGCTGGGTGAGCCCGCGCTCGCTGGCGACGTACAACCGCACCCGCATCGCGTAGGCGCAGACCGCTGTGCCCGCGATGAGCACGAGGGCCACCACGATCCAGCGCATCACCACGGCCCGGTCGATGTCGCCGCCCCCGCCGAGACCGGCGTCGACCGCCACCTGGATGACGATGGGCACGACCGCACCGCCCACCGTGCTGAGCACGGCCAGCAGCAGGGTGAAGCCGAGCCCGTCCTTGATCGCCGGCGAGAGCGACAGGCCGCGGCGGATGATCTCGGTGCCGGACAGCCGGGCCGACCGGGCCTCCTGGGCGTCCAGCGGATCGGCGATCCGGTCGCCCGTGGTCGGGTCGTCGATGTCGACGTCGGCGGTCATCCCTGAACCTCCCGGGCGGTGTCGTAGGCGTCGACGAGGAGTCGGTAGGCGTCGGAGCGTCCGATCAGATCGGCGTGGGTGCCGCGATCGGCCACCCGGCCGTCGGCCACGAACACAACCTCATCGGCGAGGGCGATGGTGGCCTTGCGATAGGCGACCACGACGACGGTCGGTCCGTCGGCATCGGACGTGTGATCGGCGAGGGCGCCGAGGATCCGCTGCTCGACCTCGGGGTCGACGGCGCTGGTGGCGTCGTCCATGACGAGGAGCCGTGGCCGGCGGACGAGTGCACGCGCCAGCGCGAGCCGCTGGCGCTGCCCACCGGACAGCGTGGTGCCACGCTCGCCGAGCTGCGTGTCGAGCCCCTTCGGCAGGGCCGAGACGAACCCCTCGGCCTGCACGATGCGCAGCGCCGCCCAGATGTCGGCATCGGGCACCGCCTCGCCCAGCGTGACGTTCTCGCGCACCGTGTCGTCGAACAGGAACGTCGTCTGCGGCACCACGGCCACCGAGTCGGTGAGATCGGCGTGAGTGAGCTCGCGGACGTCGACTCCGTCGATGCGTACCGTCCCGGAGTCGGGGTCGACCAGCCGGGTGAGGAGCTGGGTGAGCGTGCTCTTGCCGGCGCCAGTCGCACCGACGACCGCCACGACGCGGCCCGGGGTGACGTCGAGGTCGACACCACGGAGCACCTCTCTGTCATTCCGCCGCCCGTTGCCCGGCACCCCCGCCGGGCCGTCCTCGTAGGAGAAGCGGATGTCGTCGAGCGTCAGGTGCGCGGGCCCGGGGTCGGGCAGGGATCCGGTGCCGTAGGTCATCTCGCCAGACGCGTCCAGCACCTGGCTGACCCGGTCCCAGCCGACGACGCTTCGCGGCAGCTCGCCCAGCACCCAGCCGATGGCGCGGACCGGGAAGGCGACCACCGTGAACAGGTAGGCGACCTGGACGACGTCGCCCGCGCCCGCCGCTCCGGACGTGACTCGCTCGATGCCGAGCAGGATGACGGCCAGGACACCGAGGTTGGGCAGCGCCTCGAGGAGTGGGTCGAAGATGCTGCGGATGCGACCCACCTCGATGTTCGCGTCGCGCAGCTCCTCGGCGTGGCGGGTGAAGCGATTGGTCTCGTCGGTCTCGCGACCCAGGGACTTGACGACGAGCGCGCCGTCGAACGACTCGTGCGCGACGGCACTGACGTCGCCGCGCAGCGACTGCGCGTGGGCGACCTTCGGCGACAGCCAGCGCTGATAGAACACGTTGATGCCGAAGAGAGCGGGAAAGACCACGAGCCCGACGATGGTCAGGACGACGTCGGCCAGCAGCATCGCGACGATGGCGGCGACGAGCATCGCGATGACGCCGATCGCCATCGGCAGCGGCATGAACACCGCCCACGCGGCCTCGACGTCGGCGTTGGCGTTGGAGAGCAGCTGGCCGGTGGGGTGACGGTGGTGCCAGGACATCGGCAGCGCCAGGTAGCGCCGGGTGACGCGGCGGCGGTACTCGGCGACGAGGCGGAAGTAGACGACGCCACCCACGAGACGCCGGGCGATGACGCCGAGCGCACGCAGGATCGCGACCGTCATGAACAGCAGCACGGCGACGGCGAGCGAGCCCTTGAGGACCTCGCCCTGCTCGAACGAGGGCCGGATGACGTGGTCGGTGGCCCAGCCGAGCACCCAGGCATCGGCCACCGTGGTGGCGCCGAACACGACGCTGCCGACGACCGAGATGCTGAACAGCCAGCGCTGCTCGGAGATGCCGCGCCCGAGCAGCCCGAAGCCCCGACGCATGACGCGGTCGGTGTCGGTGCGCAGCTCGTCGTGCGCAGGCTCGGTGGCGGGGTTATCTGACACGGTGTCCGGCTGCTCGCAAGGTGGTCTTCACGTCTCCGATGGTCAGCTCGCCGAAGTGGAACACACTCGCGGCGAGCACGGCGTCGGCGCCTGCCTCGACGGCCTCGACGAAGTGCTCGGGCCGGCCGGCGCCACCACTCGCGATGAGCGGTACTTGGGTAACGTCACGGACCGCCCGAATCATTTCCAGGTCGAAACCATTCTTGGTGCCGTCGGCGTCCATGGAGTTCAGCAGGATCTCCCCCACGCCCAGCTCACACGCCTGCCGGACCCACGCCAGGGCGTCGAGGCCGGCCGACTCCCGGCCGCCATGGGTCGTGACCTCGAACCCGCTCGGCTGCGCGCCACTGCGACGCGCGTCGACGCTCAGCACCAGCACCTGGTTGCCGAACCGCCCGGCGATCTCGCCGAGCACGTCAGGGCGTGCAATGGCTCCGGTGTTGATGCCGACCTTGTCGGCACCGGCGCGCAAGAGCCGGTCGACGTCGTCGGCCGAGCGGACGCCGCCGCCGACGGTGAGCGGGATGAACACCTGCTCGGCCGTCTGGCCGACGATGTCGTAGGTGGTGTCCCGGCCTGCGCTCGAGGCGGTGATGTCGAGGAAGGTGAGCTCGTCGGCGCCTTCAGCGTCGTAGACCTTGGCCATCTCGACGGGATCGCCGGCGTCGCGGAGGTCGACGAAGTTGACTCCCTTGACGACCCGGCCGTCGTCGACGTCGAGGCACGGGATCACGCGCACGGCCAGGCTCACCCTGCGAGAGTATCTTTCGGTTACGACGCCGCGGCTGCGGCAGTGCGGGAGGATCTGGCCATGAAGCGAACGTCCGTCGCGCTCATCGCGGCCCTGCTCGTCCTCGGCGGTTGCGGATCGGACGACCCGCAGGAACCGGAGAAGACCGTCTCGTCGCCGTCGCCACAACCGGACGCGTCACCCGAGCCCACGACGCCCGCTCCGACGAAGCCGGCTCCCGCGCCCGCGGACCTGGTCGTCGAGCTGGGTGCCATCGGACCGGTGCGCGCCGACATGTCGAAGGCCGATGCCTTGAAGACCGGCGTCTTCGACGCGGACGTCCCTCCACCGGTCGAGGGGTGCCCGAACTTCCCACTCAAGTGGAAGAAGCAGTACCAGGGTGTCGACGTCCTGACCAGGGACGACGGCTCCATCTCCTCGCTCGGCGTCTTCAAAGGCGGTCCCAAGACCAGCAAGGGCATCGGCTACGGCAGCACGCTCGACGAGCTGACGAAGGCCTATCCCAACCTCTCGCCCGTCGTCGACGCCGGCTTCAACCAGGCGGGTGCCTACGAGTTCACCGACACCGAGTTCATCGGCTTCCTGTTCGGCGACGCCACCGTGTCGAGCATCAAGGGCTCGTCGAAGATCTCCTTCATCGAGGTCACCGTCGGCGACAAGCCCGACCTCATCCGCGACGGCTGCTGATCAGCGAACGGCAGCAAGGGCCTCGGGGAGCGTGAACGCGCCGGCGTAGAGCGCCTTGCCGACGATCGCGCCCTCGACACCGATGTCGGTGAGCGCGGCGATCGCGCGCAGGTCGTCGAGGCTGGACACGCCGCCGGACGCGACGACCGGCTTGTCGGTGGCAGCGCAGACCTGCTGCAGCAGATCGAGGTTCGGCCCCTGCAGGGTGCCGTCCTTGGTGACGTCGGTGACGACATAGCGGGCACACCCGTCGCGCTCCAGCCGCTCGAGCACCTCGAACAGGTCGCCGCCCTCCTGAGTCCAGCCGCGCGCGGCGAGCGTGCGGCCGCGGACGTCGAGGCCGACGGCGATCTGGTCGCCGTGCTCGGCCACAGCCTTCGCGCACCACTCGGGGTTCTCGAGCGCGGCGGTGCCCAGGTTCACCCGGGTGCAGCCCGTGGCCAGGGCCGCCGCCAGCGATGCGTCGTCGCGAATGCCTCCGGACAGCTCGACCTTGACGTCGAGACGCCCCACGACCTCGGCCAGCAACGCCCGGTTGTCACCGGTGCCGAAGGCGGCGTCGAGGTCGACGAGATGGACCCACTCGGCTCCGTCGGACTGCCACTGCAGCGCCGCGTCCAGCGGTGACCCGTACGTCGTCTCGCTGCCGAGCTCACCCTGCACCAGGCGCACGGCCTGACCAGCGGAGACGTCGACGGCGGGGAGCAGCTCGAGGGTCACGGGTGCGATCGTATCTGTCACCTCGCGCGGCTAGGTTCGAGGCATGCAGATCATCCTGGTTCCCGGCCTCTGGCTCGACGCGTCGTCCTGGGACAACGTCGTTCCCGCGCTTCAGGCGGCCGGGCACGACACGTACCCCGTCACCCTCCCCGGCCTCGAGTCGGTCGACACCGATCGCACCGGCATCGGGCTCGAGACGCACATCGACGCCGTCGCGGCGCTGATCGACTCGCTCGAGGGGCCGGTCGTGCTCGTCGGCCACAGCGGTGGCGGCCCGGTCGTCCACGGTGCCACCGACCGGCGTCCCGACCGCGTGGCGCGGGTCGTCTACGTCGACAGCGGCCCGGGCGCCGAAGGCTTCAACGTCAACGACGGCATCGCGCACGACGACGTCGAGATGCCGCTGCCGCCGTTCAGCGAGTTCGGCGAGGAGGAGCTGCGCGACTTCACGCCCGAGCTGCTCGACGCCTTCGCCGCCCGTGCCATCCCGTCACCGTCGCACGCCGCGATCGATCCGCTGCACCTGCACGACGAGCGGCGCTACGACGTGCCCGTCACCATCATCACCAGCACCTTCCCGCGCGACGACATGCTGAAGATGATCGCCGACGAGCATCCGTACACCGGCGACCTCGTTCGCATCAAGGACGTGCAGATCGTCGAGGTGCCCACCGGCCACTGGCCCCAGTTCACCAAGCCCGACGAGCTGGCCCAGGCCATCGTCGACGCGGTGTGACACCGATGCAGGCTTAGTCTGACGAGACAGGTCGACGTCTGGAGGACCGCATGGCGTTCTCGTCCCCCCGAGCCAGGCTCCTCGCGATCCTGCTCGCGATCTCGGCCCTGATCGCCGCGGTCGCCGTCATCATCATCGTCAGCAACCGCTCCGGCGGGACCCTCGCCAAGGACGCCCGCGGAACCGGCGACTCGCTGTTCCCTGACGTCGGCACGTCGGCGTACGACGTCAAGCACTACACGATCAAGCTGACCTTCGCGGACGACGGCTCCATCCGCGCCCGCACGGCGATCACCGCTCGCGCGCCCGAGCGGCTCGCGTCGTTCGCACTCGACTTCGTCGGCCTGCAGGTCGACGACGTCACCGTCGACGGCGATCCGGCCACGACCGCCATCTCGAAGGAGAAGCTCACGATCACCCCTGAGTCGTCCGTCGACGGGGACTTCACGACCGTGATCCAGTACCACGGCACCCCGAAGACCTACATCGATCCCGATGACTCGAGCGAGGGTTGGATTCCCACCGACGGTGGCGTCACGGTGATGTCCCAGCCGATCGGGGCGATGTCGTGGTTCCCGAACAACAACACCCCCACCGACAAGGCCACGTTCGACATCGAGCTCACCGTCCCCGACGACCTCGAGGCGGCATCGAACGGGGTGCTCGCAACGAAACGGCCCGGCAAGGACGGCACGACGTGGGTCTGGGAGCAGTCCGTGCCGATGGTTCCCTACCTCGCGATGATCTCGATCGGCCAGTACCAGGTGTTCGAGTCGTCGATGACCCTCGAAGACGGGCGCAAGCTGCCCATCTGGTCGTTCATCGATCCATCGTTCGGACCGCTCGCGAAGGAGCGCGCCTTGCTGGAGGAGACCATCCGGCTCGGAGAACGTCTGTACGGCCCCTACCCCGCCTCGAGCGCCGGGATCGTCGTGGAGAAGGTGGGCGTCGACTACGCCCTGGAGACCCAGGATCGCGCGGTCTACGACGGGGTCCCCGACGACCTGACGATCATGCACGAGTCGGCTCATCAATGGGTGGGCAACTCCGTCGGCCTCCACGACTGGAACGACATCTGGATCAACGAGGGGTTCGCCACCCACGCCGAGTGGTCATGGACCGCCGAACACGGCGGCGCCAGCCTCGAGAAGGCGTTCACCGAGACCTATGAGGAATACGGCGCCGACGACGAGTTCTGGAAGCTGCCGCCGGCCGATCTCGGTTCGGCAGAGAACCTGTTCAGCGACCCCACGTACTACCGCGGTGCGATGACCCTCGAAGAGCTGCGCCAGCGCATCGGGGACGCCGATTTCCGCGAGCTGCGCACCGCCTGGCCGACGCGCAACGAGGGCCGGACCGCCACGACGAAGGACTTCATCACCCTCGCGGAGAAGATCTCCGGCGACGAGCTCGACGCGTTCTTCGACACGTGGCTCTACCAGCCAGGACGGCCGGAGCTCGAAAACTGACGGCTACAGCGTCGCGAGCCAGTTGCGCAGCAGGACGGCCCCGACGTCGCCGGACTTCTCCGGGTGGAACTGCGTCGCCCAGAGCGGCCCGTGCTCGACGGCGGACACGAACCGGTCGGCCTCGTAGTCGGTCCACGTCACGGCCGGCTCCGGGAACGGCGACGTCGCCTGCAGGACCCAGTCGCGCACCCCGTAGGAGTGCACGAAGTAGAACCGCTCGTCGGTGATCCCGGCGAACATCCGCGACTCCTCAGGGGCGTCCACGGTGTTCCAGCCCATGTGCGGCACGATCGGCGCCCGCAGCCGCTCCACCGTGCCGGGCCACTCGCCGCAGCCCTCGGTGCGCACTCCGTGCTCGATGCCCTCGGCGAACAGCACCTGCATGCCGACACAGATGCCGAGCACCGGGCGCGAGGCGATGAGGCGACGCTCGATGATGCGCTCGCCGCCCACGGACTGCAGTCCTCGCATGCAGGCCTCGTACGCGCCGACACCGGGCACCACGAGGCCGTCGGCGTTCTCGGCCACTGACGGGTCGGACGTCAGGGTCACCTCCGCGCCGGCGCGCTCGACGGCGCGGACGGCCGAGCGGAGGTTTCCTGACCCGTAGTCGAGGACCGCGACGCGCGGTCCGGTCATAGAGCGCCCTTCGTGGACGGGATGCCGGACTCACGTGGATCGATGGCGACGGCGTCGCGCAGCGCCCGCGCCACGGCCTTGAACTGCGCCTCGGCGATGTGGTGCGGGTCGCGACCGTCGATCAGGCGCACGTGCAGCGTGATGGCTGCGTGGTGCGCGATCGACTCCAGCACGTGGCCGGTGAGCGACCCCGAGTACTGGCCGCCGATGATCGCGGTGACTTGGCTCTCCGGTTCTCCGGAGTGCACGAAGTACGGACGGCCCGACACGTCGACGACCGCCTGGGCGATCGCCTCGTCGAGCGGCACGAGGGCGTCACCGTAGCGGCGGATGCCGACCTTGTCGCCCAGCGCCTCGCGGAGTGCCTCGCCGATGCAGATGGCGGTGTCCTCGACGGTGTGGTGCGCGTCGATGTGCAGGTCACCCTCGGCGCGGACGGTGAGGTCGATCAGCGAGTGCCGCGACAACGCGGTGAGCATGTGGTCGTAGAACCCCACACCCGTGGAGACGTCGTGCGTGCCCGATCCGTCGAGATCCAGCTCGACGACGACGTGCGACTCCGACGTCTTTCGCTCGATGCGTGCGGTTCTCGTCATGCTGTGACCTCCTCGAGTGCGCGGTGGAAACGTGCCATTTCGTCGGGCGTGCCCACGGACACGCGCAACCAACCTTCGGGTCCAGTCTCCCGTATCAGGACGCCGCGGTCGACCAAGCCCTGCCAGACGGCGTGGCGGTCGGCGAACCGGCCGAACAGCACGAAGTTGGCGTCGGAGTCCGCGACGTCGTGTCCGCGGGCCCGCAATCGGGCCGCGAGATCGTCGCGAGCCGAGCGCAGCTCATCGACCCGGGCGAGCAGCGCGTCGCTGTTCCGGAGGGCCGCGAGAGCAACGGCCTGCGTCACCGCCGACAGGTGATACGGCAACCGGACGATGCGCAGCGCGTCGACGATGGCGGCGTCGGCGGCGAGATATCCGAGTCGCCCGCCGGCCATCGCGAACGCCTTGCTCATCGTGCGCGAGACGAGCAGGCGCGGGTGGTCGTCGAGCAGCTCGAGCGCGGTCGGCGTGCCGGTGCGCCGGAACTCCGCGTACGCCTCGTCCACCACGACCACGCCCGGTGCGACGTCGAGCACCGCCTTCACGGTGTCGAGCGGCAGCGCCGTGCCGGTGGGGTTGTTCGGCGACGCCAGCAGCACCACGCCCGGTTGCTCGTCGCGGATCAGCTCGGCGGCACGGTCGGGGTCGACGGTGAAGTCGTCCTCCCGCTGCCCGGTGACCCACGTCGTATGGGTGTCTCGCGCGTACTCCGGGTACATCGAGTAGGTGGGGGCGAACGACACCGCCGTGCGGCCGGGCCCGCCGAAGGCCTGGAGCACGTGCAGCATGACCTCGTTCGACCCGTTGGCCGCCCAGATGCGTTCCGCCGAGAGGCCGTGACCGAGGTACGTGGCCAGGGCGTTGCGCAGCTCCCAGGCTTCGCGATCGGGGTATCGGTTCAGGGTCGTCGCCGCGTCTGCCACGGCGGCGGCGATGTCCTCGATGACGTCTGCGTCGGGTGGGTACGGGTTCTCGTTGACGTTGAGGTTGACGACGTCACGGATCTGCGGGGCGCCGTACGGCTCGAGCTCGCGGAGCTCGTCGCGCACGGGCACCCAGTCGGGGAGGCCCATGGACTACTCCCCTGCTCGATCGGTGCGTGCGGTGACGGCTGCTCCGTGCGACGGCAGGTCCTCGGCCGACGACAGGTGCACGACGTGGTCGCCGACGTCCCGAAGGGCCTCCTCGGTGTAGGTCACGACCTGGATGTTCTTGCAGAACGCGCGCACCGAGAGTCCCGAGGAGTGCCGCGCGCTCCCCCCGGTGGGCAGCACGTGGTTCGAGCCGGCGACGTAGTCGCCCAGGGAGACCGGCGTGTGTGGGCCGACGAAGATCGCGCCGGCGTTGACGATGCGGGCCGCGACGTCGGCGGCACCAGCCGTGTGGATCTCGAGGTGCTCGGCCGCGTAGTCGTTGGCGACCTCGACGGCCTGGTCGAGGTCGCGGACCAGGACGATCGCCGACTGCTGCCCCACGAGCGCGATCCGGATCCGTTCGGCGTGCTTTGCCGTCGGCACCTGACGCTCCAGCTCGGCCACGACGGCGTCGGCGAGGGCGTCGTCGTCGGTGATCAGGATGCTGGCCGCCATCGGGTCGTGCTCGGCCTGGCTGATCAGGTCCGCCGCCACGAAACCCGCGTCGGCGGTGGCGTCGGCGATGATGGCGATCTCGGTCGGTCCGGCCTCGCTGTCGATCGCGACCGTGCCCTGCAGGTGGCGCTTGGCTGCCGCGACGTAGATGTTGCCGGGGCCGGTGACCAGGTCGACCGGCTCGACCGAACCCCCGGTGGACGTCGTGCCGTACGAGAGCATCGCCAGCGCCTGGGCCCCGCCGGCGGCGTAGACCTCGTCGATGCCGAGGATCGAGCACGCGGCGAGGATCGTGGGGTGCGGCAGGCCGTTCGCGTCGGCCTGCGGTGGCGAGGCCAGCGCGATGGAACCGACGCCGGCGACCTGGGCCGGCACCGCGTTCATCACGACCGTGCTGACCAGCGGCGCGAGGCCGCCCGGCACGTACAGGCCGACGCGCGACATCGGCACGATGCGTCGCTCGACCGTGGCGCCGGCGGCGACCTCGGTGGTGACGGTCTGCTCGAGCTCGGCCTCGCAGGTGCGACGCAGCCGCTCGATCGACGCCTCGAGCCCGGCGCGGACGTCGGCATCGAGGGCGTCGGCTGCGCGCGTCAGCTCGGCCGGGTCGACCCGCAGCGAAGCTGGACGCACCCGGTCGAAGCGCTCGCCGTACTCGAGGACCGCCTCCTCGCCACGCTGCCGGACGTCCTCGCACAACGGCGCGACGACCTCCAGGGCCTGCTCCACGTCCACCTGGGCGCGGGGCAGCGCCCCGTCGTCATGGCGCAGATCGAGTCGTCGGATCACGGCCGTAGTCTACGGACGCCGTGGATGGGCCAGCTCAGGCGTCGACGTACTCGTCGGCCTCGCTGCGGTCGAGCCATGCCGCCAGCAGCAGGCCGAGCAGCGCGAACATCGGCCACACCAGGAACGGCGCCACGGAGTCGATCTCGAGTGACGCCGGCAGCCGGTCGCCGAGCGACGGGCCGGTGACGTCGCGCGGATGGGTCGGCCCGAGCGTGACGCCGATCTGCCAGGCGATCACCGCGGCGACTCCGGCCGCGGTCGCAAAGACCGGCACGAGCAGCCATCCGACCTCGCGGAGGGCGCGCCCGGCAGCCCAACCCCACAGCAGGCACAGGGCCGCGCCCAGGCCCACGAACAACACGACCACCGCGAACTGACCCCGCGCGGCCTCCTCTGTGAGGATGATGCCCGCCGTGGTGACCTCCCACTCGGCGGGCTCGGCCAGCCACAGCCACAGCAGTCCACCGACGGCGCCGAGCACGAGCATGCCCGCGGACCAGATCAGGATCCGACTCAGGCCAGACAATGGGGCCCCAGCAGCTCCTTGAGATCGGCGATGAGCGCCGAGGACGGCTTGACTCGCAGCGAGTCGTCGAGCCGCATGACCTTGGTGCCGTCGTTGCCGACCAGGCGCAGGTGGACCTCCGTGACCCCGGGATGGGCGGCGAGCACCTGCTTGAACCCGTTGACGACGTCGCTCGTGCAGCGAGCGACCGGGAGGCTGACGACGACGGGCGCCCCGGCCGCGGCGGTGTTCATCGCCGGCATCGTGACCTCGAGGGCGTTGATGTCGAGGCCGTCGTCGGTGCGGCGCACCCGGCCCTTGATGACCACGACGGTGTCGGGCACGAGGGCGGGCGCGGCGAGCTGGTAGGCGCCGGGGAACACCAGCACGTCGAGTGCGCCCTCGAGGTCCTCGACGGTGACCGTGGCCCAGGTGTCGCCCTTGCGGCTGAGCTTGCGCTGCACGCCGGTGATGAGTCCGCAGATGCGCACCGTGCTGCCGTCGGGCCGCTCGGTGTCGGTGACCAGCTGACCGATCGTGCAGTCGCTGCTCGCACGAAGCACGTGCTCGAGCCCGAGCAGCGGGTGGTCGGAGACGTAGAGGCCGAGCATGTCGCGCTCGAACGCCAGGAGCTGGGTCTTCTCCCACTCCGGCATGGTCGGCACGGTGACCGAGACGCCCGTGAGCCCGTCGTCCATGCCGCCGAACAGGGAGTCCTGGCCGATGGCGGCGTTGCGCTTGAGATCGATGTACACGTCGACGGCATCCTCGGCGACAGTGGTGAGAGCCCGGCGCTGGTGGCCGAGCGAGTCGAAGGCGCCGGCCTTGATGAGTGAGTCGAGCACCCGCTTGTTGCAGACGTGGGCGGGCACCTTCTCGAGGAAGTCGGTGAAGTCGGTGTACGGGCCACCCTCCTCGCGCCCGGCGACGATGCCGGCCACCACGTTGTCGCCGACGTTGCGGATGGCCGACAGGCCGAACCGGATGTCGTCGCCCACGGACGTGAAGTTGGACGACGACTCGTTGACGTCGGGCGGTAGGACCTGGATGCCGAGCCGCCGGCACTCGTTGAGGTAGATGGCCGACTTGTCCTTGTCGCCCTTGACGCTGGTGAGCAGGGCGGCCATGAACTCGGCCGGGTAGTTGGCCTTGAGGTAGGCCGTCCAGTACGACAGCACGCCGTACGACGCGGAGTGCGCCTTGTTGAAGGCGTAGTCGGCGAACGGCACGAGGGTGTCCCACAGCGCCTTGGTGGCCCCGGGTGAATGACCGTGCGCGGCCATGCCCTCGGAGAACGGCACGTACTCCTTCTGAAGAACCGAGGCCTTTTTCTTGCCCATGGCTCGCCGCAGGTTGTCGGCCTGGCCGAGCGAGAACCCGGCCAGCTCCTGGGCGATCTGCATGACCTGCTCCTGGTACACGATCAGGCCGTACGTGGTGCCCAGGATCGCGGCGAGCGGCTCGGCGAGCTCGGGATGGATCGGGGTGATCTCCTGCTTGCCGGTCTTGCGCTTGGCGTAGTTCGTGTGGCTGTCGGCACCCATCGGGCCGGGCCGGTAGAGCGCGATGACCGCGGAGATGTCCTCGAAGTTGTCGGGCTGCATGGCGCGCAGCAGCTGGCGCATCGGCCCGCCGTCGAGCTGGAAGACGCCAAGCGTCTCGCCGCGGCCGAGCAGGGCGTACGTCTCGGGGTTGTCGAACGGGAGCTCCTCGAGCACGAGGTCGACATCGCGGTTGGCCTTGATGTTGTCGACGGCGTCGTCGAGCACGGTGAGGTTGCGCAGACCCAGGAAGTCCATCTTGACCAGCCCGAGCGCCTCGCACATCGGGTAGTCGAACTGGGTGATGATCGCGCCGTCCTGCTCGCGCTTCATGATCGGGACGATGTCGATCAACGGCTCGCTGCTCATGATGACGCCGGCGGCATGCACGCCCCACTGGCGGATCTGGCCCTCGAGTCCGACGGCCGTGTCGTAGATCTTGCGCACCTCGGCGTCGCCCTCGTGCAGCTCGCGGAAGTCCTTGCCGTCGCTGTAACGCTTGTGCTCCGGGTCGAAGAGCTCCTTGAGCGACACGCCCTTGCCCATCACGTCGGCGGGCAGCGCCTTGGTGATGCGCTCCCCCATCGAGAACGGGTAGTCGAGCACGCGGTTGGCGTCCTTGATGGCGGCCTTGGACTTCAGGCGCCCGAACGTGGCGATCATCGCGACGCGGTCGGAGCCGTACTTGTCGCTGACGTAGCGGATGACCTCGGCACGGCGACGCTCGTCGAAGTCGATGTCGAAGTCGGGCATGGACGGGCGCTCGGGGTTGAGGAACCGCTCGAAGATCAGGCCGTGCTCCAGCGGGCAGAGATCGGTGATGCGCAAGGCGTAGGCCGCGATCGAGCCGGCGCCCGACCCACGGCCCGGGCCGACACGGATGCCGTGGTCCTTGGCCCAGTTGATGAAGTCGGCCACCACCAGGTAGTAGCCGCAGTAGGCCTTGTCGCGGATGACCTGCAGCTCCATCTCCGTGCGGGCCTTGACCTCATCTGACGGAGTGCTCCCGTACCGGTGCTCGATCCCGCGCCAGACCTCCTCGACGAACCAGGACTCCTCGGTGTGGCCCGCCGGGACGTCGGCCCGCGCCATGAAGCCGCCGTTGGACTCAGCGAACTCGACCTGGCATCGCTCCGCGATGAGCAGCGTGTTGTCGCACGCCTCCTTGAGGTCGTGCTTGTCCTCCCACAGCGAGCGCATCTCCTCGGCGGACTTGATGTAGTAGCCGTCGCCCTCGAACTTCATCCGCTTGGGGTCGGAGATGGTGGTGCCGAGGCCGACGCACAGCAAGGCGTCGTGGGCTTCGCGGTCGTTGGCGTGCACGTAGTGCGAGTCGTTGGTGGCGATGACCGGAAGGCCGAGATCCTTGCGGAGTCGCAGCAGCCCGTCACGGACGCGGGTCTCGATGTCGAGCCCGTGGTCCATCAGCTCGAGGAAGAAGTTCTCCTTGCCGAAGATGTCCTGGAACTCCGCCGCGGACGCCCGGGCCTTGTCGTAGTCGCCGATGCGCAGCCAGGTCTGGATCTCACCCGACGGGCAGCCGGTGGTGGCGATGAGGCCCTTCGCGTACTCGCGCAGCAGCTCGCGGTCGGCGCGCGGCTTGTAGTAGTAGCCCTCGAGGCTGGAGCGCGATGACAGCCGGAACAGGTTGTGCATGCCCTCGGTCGACTCCGCGAGCAGCGTCATGTGCGTGAAGGCGCCGCCGCCGGAGACGTCGTCCTCGCCACCCTTGTTCCACTGGACGCGCTTCTTCTCCGAGCGGTGGGTGTCAGGAGTGAGGTAGGCCTCCATGCCGATGATCGGCTTGACGCCCGCTTCGCGCGCCTGCGCATAGAACCCGAAGGCACCGTGGACGTTGCCGTGGTCGGTCATCGCGATGGCCGGCATGCCGAGCTCGGCGGTGCGTTCGAACAGCGGGCCGAGCAGCGCGGCGCCGTCGAGCATCGAGTATTCGGTGTGGACGTGCAGGTGCACGAACGACGAATCACTCGACACGACGCAGTGCCTCCTCGGGGCGGATTCGGGGGAAAGTCTGGCTGAGACTTTCAGACTAATCGAGGCTCGCAGCGCCGTGACGGAGACGCGCTGAACCGATCTGCCTGCACCGCTCAGCGGTGTCCCGCGAGGCGGTACTGGCGCACCGAAAGCGGGACGAAAACGGCCAGGATGACCACCACGCAGATCAGCGAGTAGACCACCGGGTGCTGCATCGACCAGGCGTCGGGTACCGGGACGGCGTCGCTGGTGTTGCCGAACAGCTCGCGGGCCGCCTGGGTGACCGCCGACACCGGATTCCACTCGACGAACGTGCGCAGGCCGCTGGGGAAGGACTCGAGTGGCACGAAGGCGTTCGAGACGAACGTCAACGGCATGATGACGATGAACGACGCGTTGTTGATGACGTCGACGCTCGGCACCAGCAGCCCCACGTAGGCCATGATCCAGCTGATCGCGTACGAGAACAGCAACAACAGCAGGAACCCCGACACTGTGTCGATGACGCCCTCGCGGGCGCGCCAGCCGACCAGCAGGCCAGTGAGCGCCATGATGATCAGCGACAGCACGTTGTAGACGATGTCGGACGCGGTGCGGCCCACCAGGACGGCCGAGCGAGACATCGGCAGCGACCGGAACCGGTCGATGATGCCCTTCTGCATGTCTTCCGCCAGCCCGGCTCCGGTGAACGTGGCACCGAAGACGACCGTCTGCGCGAAGATGCCGCCGATGAGGAACTCGCGGTAGCTGAGGTCGCCACCGGGGTCGATCGCGCCACCGAACACGTAGGCGAACAGCAGCACGAACATGATCGGCGAGATGAGGACGAAGATCAGGATCTCCGGGACGCGCTTGATCTTGATCAGGTTGCGCTTGGCGACGACCCATCCGTCGGTCGCCCCGCGGGTCAGGCTGGTCATCGTGCCACCTCCGCCTCTTCGAGCTCTGAATCCGTGTCGGCCTCCTCCGCGACGTGCCCGGTGAGACTCAGGAACACGTCGTCGAGCGTCGGTCGTCTCAACCCGACGTCGAGGACCTCGATCCGTTCCTCCTCGAAACGCCGCAACACCTCGCGGAGGTCGCTCGCGCCGCCGACGACCGGGGCCGTGAGGCCGCGGCCGTTGTCGACCTGGACCTCGCCGACGGAGACCGTGGCGAGGATGCGCTGGGCGGCGTCGCGCCGTTCGCTGTCGGCGAGCACGACGTCGATGCGCTCGCCGCCGGTCTGGGCCTTGAGCTCGTCGGCCGTGCCACGAGCGATGGCTCGGCCGTGATCGATGACGACGATGTCGTCGGCGAGGAGGTCGGCCTCCTCGAGGTACTGGGTGGTGAGGAGCAACGTGGCGCCGGAGGTGACGAGCCCGCGGATGACCCCCCACATCTGCTGCCGCGCTCGGACGTCGAGGCCGGTGGTGGGCTCGTCCATGATCAGCACGGGCGGCTCGGCAACGAGCGCGCCGGCCAGGTCGAGCCGGCGCCGCATGCCGCCGGAGTAGGTCTTGGACGGCCGGTCGCCGGACTCGGCGAGGTCGAACTGCTCGAGCAGGGCACGGGCCCGGCTGGCGGACTTCTCGCGGCCCAGGCCGTACAACCGGCCGACCATCTCGAGGTTCTCGTAGCCGGTGAGGTGCTCGTCGACCGCGGCGTACTGGCCGGACAGGCCGATCCGTGCCCGGACGCCGTCGGGGTCGGCGAGCACGTCGATGCCGGCGACCCGGGCACTGCCCTCGTCGGGCTGAAGCAGGGTGGCGAGGATGCGCACCGCAGTGGTCTTGCCCGCGCCGTTCGGACCGAGCAGGCCGAGCACCTTGCCCTCCGGGACGCTGAGATCGAGCCCGCCGAGCGCCACCACGTCCTTGTACTTCTTGACCAGGTTGGTCGCTTCGATCATGTCTGCCATGACCCGATCCTTTCAGCCCGCACCGACGGTTTTCGTCATCCTTTCGGCTGGTCTTCCTCCGCCGCGGGGCTACTCCTCCTCGCCGTCCGCGGGTTCGGGGAAGGTGAAGACTCCGATGTCGTAGCGGTCGCCCTCGGGTTCCTCGGCGTCGTCGTGCTCGTACTGGAACTCCCAGCCCTCGAAGTTGCGGGTGAGCACGACTCCGCCGTCGAACAACGTGAGGCCCGGCATCACCTGGAAGCCGTTGCGATACTTCGTGGGCACGGCCCATCGGCCCACCAGCTTGCCCGTACGGGCATCGACGGCGATGACCTCCACGGCCGCGCGGTTCGACAATGTCGTGACGACGTACCGGCCGTCGGGCGTCACCGAGCTCGGGCCCACGGAGATGTCGTCGAACTCGTCGGCCTGGTCCATCTTCAAGCCCTTGTAGTCCAGCGACCACGACAGCTTGTCGTCGGCCAACGAGTAGCGGGCCAGCCCGTAGACCTGAGGGAAGATGACGTCGCCGTCGTCCAGGCCGAGGGCGTTCTGCGCATCGAGCGCTCCGTAGGAGAGGTCGAACTCGCCCTTCGGGGCCGGGCCCTCGGATGACTTCTCGTCCTCGCCACGACCGAGGACGTCGCCGGTGGATGGGTCGAGCTGGACCATGTAGTACCGCTTGCCGGTCTCCTCGTACGCCCAGAGGCCGTCACCCTTGACGAGTGAGACGACGCAGTCCTTCTTGCCCTCGGGGAAGAGCTCGGCGTGGGACTTCGACCAGGCCGGCTGGAACGACGGCAGCTCGTAGGCGTCGACCATGCAGCCGTTCTTGCCGTCGCTGCGTGAGCGGGAGCCCACGAGCAGCGGCGCCTGCGGCGTGCGCACGAGGCGGAAGTAGCGATCGCTCTTCAGCTCACCCAGGAGCTTCGGTGTCCCCTTGCCCATCCGGTAGACCTCGCCGCGGAAGCTGATGAGGTGATCCACACGGCCCACCGTCACCATGTCGCTGATGCTGCTGCCGGAGAGCCGGTCGCCGGAGGGAACGTCCATCATGTTCACGGTCGTGAGCACCTTGCCGTCGGAGACCCGCACCGTGGCCACGCCGTCGCAGTAGCCGCCCACTCCGAAGACGACCGTGACCTGCTTGACCTTGCGGGTCTCCGGCTGTGAGACGAGGCAGACGGTTCCGGTGCCGAAGTCGATGTCGGCCGACCATCGTTGCTCGCCGGTCTCCAGGTCGTAGCCGGAGACGTTGTCCACCGAGTACCCGACCACGAGCTTCTCGGTGACCACGGCGCCCGCGCGCCGCTCCACCTGCGCGGTGTCGAGCTCACCGATGGACTCCTCGAGCTCGTCGGTCGACTCCAGCAGCACGCGGGGCACCAGGTCCGGCCCCTTCGAGCTGCCGGACATGGCCGGAGGCGACCCGAGCGAAAGGCCGGACTCGTCCTTCTCGTCGTCGCCACCGGTGCACCCGGCGAGCAGGAGGCAGGACGCGAGGACGGTGCAGGCCAGCCGGTTCATCAACCCAGCCACCGGCGGGTCCGGGCCAGGAGCTCCTGCTCGCTGGTCCCGAGCTTCGTGGCGCCGTCGGCTCGGGTCTCGGCACCGTAGAACGCGGACGCCGTCTCGAACACGGAGTCGCGGCCCTTCTCACGGTCCAGGTATTCGTAGACCGCACCGGCACAGGCGTAGTTGCTGTACTCCTGAGCGTCGGAGACGCGGTGGAAGGCGTCGTAGTCCCTGAGCGCGACGTTCTGGAAGGCAGCGAACGCCGAGCGGACGCGGGCACCGTCCGCTGCCATCAACCGGCCACTGCCTGGCCGACTCTCGCCCCACTTGGCGAGGCCCTCGATGACCCAGGTCGGGGTGTCGCCGTGCGAGCCCCACTGGTTCGCGAGGACGTGGATCGCCTCGTGACAGGCCGTCCCCTCGAGATCACTGCCGGTGAACGCGCTCTGGTGCATCCCGACCCGGCCCGTGGCTCGCGGCAGACCCTTGGCGGACGCGCGCTTCCTCTGCCCGGTGGCGAGCTCGGCCGGGTCGAGGAAGTCGTGGGAGTAGGCGTGGGCTTGGGCCTCGCCGAGCCCGACACCGCCCCACAGCTCGCCGTCGACCTTCGGCCAGGTGAGGCCGAAGAAGACCTTGTCGACCCCCTTGGGTCGCGGCATGATGCCGAACGCCCGCTCGGCGCCGGCCTCGATCCGCTTCGCCGACGCCCTGGCCCGATCGGCGTCCTGAAGGCGGAACACGATCCACGCGTGCTGCGTCTCGATGGCGTCGACGTCGGCGACGTCCCAGATGGAGGGATCGAAGTACTGCTCGACCTGACCGACGTTGACGATCTCCAGCGGGGAGGTAGTGGACTTCTTGCGGAAGTCGGTGTTGAAGCTCTCCACGACCTGCTGACCGTCGCAGCCCTTCACCCGGTGGGCGAAGACGAGGGAGCCGCCGTACTCGACGAGGCCGCCCGAGGCGTTGCGCGTGCGACCCGATGGCAGACCCACGTACCACTGCCCGTCGACGAAGCCGAGCCGCTCGAAGTTGGCGAGGCGTCGCTCCCAACGCTCACGGAAGTCCTCCGAGAGCTCCTGGTCGTCGACCAGCTTCATGAGTGCCTCGACGTCGCCGGTCTCGAGCGCCTTGCCGAGCTTGTCCCGCAGCACCGCGGTGTCCTCGGGGGTGACGATGTTGCCCTTCTCGGCCTTGACGATGACCGGGCCGTCCGCGTCTGCGTCCCCATCGGAGCAGCCCGCGAGCACGACGGAGCCGGCAGCGCCGAGCAGGAGTGTGCGCCGGTCGATGTGCGTCATGGTCGGTCTCCCCGGTCCTGAGATCGAGCCTGACCCTAGCCGGGCTCGGACGACGGGTGCGCAGTGGCTCAGACCTGCTGGTACGTGCTGAGGAACGTGCCGAAGCGCTGGATGGCCTCCGCGAGGTCGCGCGCCCACGGCAGGGTGACGATGCGCAGGTGGTCAGGGTCGGGCCAGTTGAAGCCGGTGCCCTGGGTGAGCAGGATCTTCTCGCTCAGCAGCAGGTCGAGCACGAGCTGCTGGTCGTCCTTGATCGGGTAGACCTCCGGGTCGAGCCGCGGGAACACGTACAACGCGCCCTTGGGCTCGACGACGCTGATGCCGGGGATCTTGCGCAGCTCGCCCACCGCGGTGTCGCGCTGCTCGAGGAGTCGTCCGCCGGGCAGGATCAGCTCCTTGATGCTCTGGTAGCCGCCGAGCGCCACCTGGATGGCGTTCTGGGCCGGCACGTTCGGGCAGAGTCGCATCGACGCCAGCAGGGTGATGCCCTCGAGGTAGTCGCGGGCGTTCTCCAGCGGACCGGTGACGACGAGCCATCCCGCCCGATAGCCGCAGACGCGGTACGCCTTGGACAGTCCGTTGAACGTCAGCGTCAGCACGTCCTCGGCGACGCTGGCGAGCGGAATGTGGACGGCGTCGTCGTACAGCACCTTGTCGTAGATCTCATCGGCCATCAGCACGAGGTCGTGGCGGCGCGCGAGGTCCGCGATGCCGACGAGCGTCTCGCGCGAGTAGACCGCGCCGGTGGGGTTGTTCGGGTTGATGACGACGATCACCTTCGTGCGATCGGTGATCTTGGACTCCAGGTCCTCGAGGTCCGGATTCCAGTCGTTCGACTCGTCACACCGATAATGCACGGGCACGCCGCCGGCCAGGTTGGTGACCGCGGTCCACAACGGGTAGTCGGGGATCGGGATGAGCACCTCGTCGCCGTTGTCGAGCAGCGCCTGCAGCGCGAGCGAGATGAGCTCGGAGACCCCGTTGCCCAGCCACACGTCGTCGATGTCGATCGACGGGAAGCCGTCCTGGAGCTGGTAGTGGTGCACGACGGAACGCCGCGCGGACTGGATGCCGCGCGAGTCGGAGTAGCCCTGCGCAGTCGGCAGCCCGGCGATGACGTCCTGCAGGATCTCGGCGGGCGCGTCGAAGCCGAACGGTGCCGGGTTGCCGATGTTCAGCTTGAGTATGCGGTGCCCTTCGGCCTCCAGGGCGGCCGCTCGCGCGCTGACAGGTCCGCGGATGTCGTACAGGACATCGCGCAGCTTCTCAGACTGGCGCAAGGGGGCACTCATCTCCCCATTGTCCCAGACGTCGCTAGTGCTCCAGGCCGGTCAATGCCTCGAGAGCTGGGTCCAGTGCCGCTCGGTCCTCGGACGCCGCCTTCTCCCCGGCCGGCCGACCCTTGCCGTCACTCCCACTCTCGCTGATCAACACGGCATGGCCACGACGGAACAGCTGCGTGGTGAAGGCGCCGGTGTCGGTCTTCGGGTCGTACCACCGCACCACCTGCACGTCGTCACCGGTCCGGGTGACGGCACCGTAGAGCCAGCCGCCGAGCTCGGTCATCTCCTTCTCGCAGTCGTTGACCCGCTTGATCGCCTCGACCAGCACTCCCTCGGCTGCGTCCGGCGTCGCGTAGACCAGCACGTCGCGCGAGCGGATCCGCTCACCGACAGCGATCTCCGCGCCCCGGTGGGAGTCTGGCTCGGGCAAGGACCAGGGCTCGATTCCGCACAGGTCGAGGGTCACGGGGAGCGTCGTCTTCGACCGGTCGCCAGATGAGGGCCAGCCGGCGTCCAGCGGAAAGTCCGCCGGGATCGAGGTTTCACGATCCGCGTCCGTCGGACTGCTCCCCGCTGTGGTCGGCGACTCCTCGGACCCACAGCCATGCAGCATCAAGGCGCCAAACACGACGGCTGTGGTCACGCCCGCCATCCTGATCGTGAGCATTCCGGTCTCCCGTCACCCCGACTCCGTGTCAGCCTAGGGCGAAGTGCTGTTCGTCGATCCTCTTTCTGCGATATCCGGCCACCGGCGGGGCGCCAGACAACGTCGGTCCAGGGCTGCATCCCACAGACTCAGCGACCGAGGGACTCCACGACCTCGGCGGCCGACAGCGCGGCGAGCGTCTCGCCTGGCAGGAGCAGCTTGGAGCGACGGACTCCCGAGCCGATGACCAGCACCGCCGACGCGGCGACTGCTGCGTCGACGAGGATCCGCCAGTCATCCGGCAGCCCGATCGGGGTGATGCCGCCGTACTCCATCCCGGTTCGCTCGACGGCGTCGTCGCGTCCGAGGAACGTGGCCTTGCGGACGTCGAGCCTCTTCCGCACGACGTTGTTGACGTCGGCGCGGGTGGTGGCGAGCACCATGCAGGCGGCCACCTTCTCGACGCCTTCACGCTTGCCGGCGACGACCACGCAGTTGGCGAGCGACTCGGGCGGGAGGTCGTACGTCTCCTGGGTCTGCGCGGTGTCGGAGAGCTCGGGATCGATCTCGACCACTCCGACGTCGTCGAGCAGGTCGAGTCGCTCGAGCGCGGCCAGTGTGGGTGCCCCGACCAGCCCCCTCCCTGACGACGCAGTTGCGGACCTGACGGGCACCGACGTGAGCCGTCCGACCGTGAAGACGCCCATCAGTCGAGCTCTCGCACCGCGTCGAGTGCGTGCTGGAGGTCGTCGGGATAGGGCGACTCGAACTCGACCCGCTCCCCCGTGCGTGGGTGCTCGAAAGCCAGGCCGACCGCGTGCAGCCACTGGCGCTCCAGGCCGAGCCGCTCGGCGAGCGTCGGGTCGGCTCCGTACTGGAGGTCGCCGACGCACGGATGCTTCAGGGCGCTCATGTGGACCCGGATCTGGTGCGTGCGGCCACTCTCGAGCTTGATGGTGAGCAGGCTCGCGAAGCGGTGCGCCTCGAGCGTGTCGTAGTGGGTGATGCTCGCCCGGCCGTCCGACCGCACCGTGAACTTGAAGTCGTGCTTCGGATGACGCGCGATCGGAGCGTCGATGGTGCCGGTGTGCGGATCGGGATGGCCCTGCACGAGCGCGTGGTAGGTCTTCTCGACCGTGCGCGTGCGGAACGCCTGCTTGAGCACCGTGTAGGCGTGCTCGGACTTCGCCACCGTCATCAGGCCGCTGGTGCCGACGTCGAGCCGCTGCACGATGCCCTGACGCTCGGGAGCACCGGACGTGGAGATCCGCACGCCGGCGCCGGCGAGATGTCCGACGACCGTCGGTCCGTTCCACCCGACGCCCGGGTGTGCAGCGACCCCGACCGGCTTGTCGACCACCACGATGTCGTCGTCCTGGAACACGACGGCCATCCCCTCGACCGGCTCGGCCACCACGGTGGCGGTGCGGGGAGCGGGAATGGACGCCTCGAGAATGGCTCCCGGCACGACCCGCTCGGACTTCTGCGGCGGGTGTCCGTCGAGGGTCACGAGACCGTCGGCCACCAGCTCGCTCGCCCGGGTGCGCGAGAGCCCGAGCAGTCGCGCGAGGGCGACGTCCACGCGCTCGCCGGCCAGTCCTTCCGGAACGGTCAGCACCTTGTGGTCGAGCGGCTCGCTCATCGCGGGCTTTCCCGTGAACCGTCCAGGGAGACGCCGCGCCACGTGCGCAGGATGATCATGATGGCCGCGAACGTCAGCGAGATGTCGGCGACGTTGAACACGGGCCAGTGGGTCAGGTGCAGGAAGTCGACGACGTGGCCGCGCAGCGGGGCCGGCTCACGCAGGATGCGGTCGGTCACGTTCCCCAGTGCACCACCCAGCAGGAAACCGAGACCCAGGGCCCACCCGCGATCGCGGAGCTTGGTCGCGAGGCGCAGCACGACGACGATCACTCCGATCGCGACGATGCTGAGCGCCACCGTGTACCCGGTGCCGGTGCTGAAGGCGGCGCCGGCATTGCGGGTGAGCGTCAGCCAGAAGACGTCAGGGACCACGGTGACGGACGCGCCGTCGTCCAGCCACTTGACCGCAGCGCTCTTGGTGAGCTGGTCGAGCACCCAGATGAAGACGGCGGTGACCCCGAAGAGACCCACCGCCGCGCCGGAGCTGCGGACCGGTCCGGGCTCGGGACTCAGCGACGCTCCTCGCGCTGCTTGCACGTCATGCAGAGCGTCGCGCGTGGGAAAGCCATCAGGCGCCCCTTGCCGATCGGTTCGCCGCACGACTCGCAGTTGCCGTACGTGCCGCGCTCCAGACGGTCGATGGCCTTCTCGGTCTGCAGCAGCAGCTCGCGCTGGTTCGCGGCGAGCGACATCTCCGCATCCCGCTCGAGGCTGGTGGAGCCGACATCGGCCTGGTCGTTGCCCGCCCCGTCGACGCCGTCACGCAGGAGATCCTGCAGCTCCTTCGCGGAGAGATCGAGCTCCTTGCGCAACCGGACGAGGTCTTCGTCCAGCTCCGCTCGGACGGCCTTCTTCTCTGCGGCGGTCCACGGCTTCTCGTCCGCGCGCACGGCCAGGGTGGTCTTCGGCATGCCGGGACAGTAGACCGCCCACGGGTGAATGGCAACTCACCTCGCCGGGGGGCGTCTGCCTGCCGTGGCGACCCACCTGAGCCCGCCGCAGGCACGATGAGCGCAGCCGTAGACTTCGCGGGTGACCTCGACCGATGGCCCGCACCCTGCGTACCGCCCCGTCCCGGCCCATGTCGACCTCCCGAAGCTCGAGCACGAGATCATCGAGCTCTGGGACGAGCAGGGCACGTTCGAGGCCACGCTCAAGGCCACCGAGGGCGCCACGCCGTGGACGTTCTACGAGGGTCCGCCGACGGCGAACGGCATGCCCGGCACCCATCACGTCGAGGCGCGCACGTTCAAGGACGTCTTCCCGCGGTTCAAGACCATGCAGGGCTACCACGTCGAGCGCAAGGCCGGCTGGGACTGCCACGGGCTGCCCGTCGAGATCGCCGTGGAGAAGGAGCTCGGGTTCAACGGCAAGCCCGACATCGAGGTCTTCGGCATCGCCGAGTTCAACGCGAAGTGCCGCGAGTCGGTCATGCGCCACGTCGACGCCTGGGAGGGCATGACCGAGCGGATGGGCTACTGGACCGACATGTCCGACCCCTACCGCACCATGGACCCGGCCTACGTCGAGAGCGTCTGGTGGGCGCTGAAGCAGATCTTCGACCAAGGACTGCTGGTCGAAGACTTCCGCGTTGCGCCTTACTGCCCGCGCTGCGGCACCACGCTGTCCGACCACGAGCTCGCGCAGGGCTACGAGACGATCACCGACCCCTCGATCTACGTGCGGTTCCCGCTCACGTCCGGGCCCTACGCCGGACCCCCGGACGGAGGTCCGGAAGATCGTGGAGCATCACTGCTGATCTGGACCACCACGCCCTGGACGCTCGTCTCCAACGCGCTCGTGGCCGCCAAGAGCGACGTCACCTACGTCACCGCCACCAACGGCTCCGAGACCGTCGTGGTGGCTGAGCCACTCTTCGAGAGCGCACTCGGCGACGGCTGGACGGTGCAGGACACGTTCACCGGCGCCGACATGGTCGGCTGGACCTACCAGCGACCCTTCGACATCGTCGAGTGGCCGGAGCGAATTGAGGGACCTGCCGAACCTCGAGCCCACTTCGTCGTCACCGAGGACTACGTCACCACGACCGACGGCACCGGGCTCGTCCACCAGTCCCCCGCATTCGGCGAGGACGACTTCGCCTCGGTGCGCCGCAACGGCATCGCGATGGTCAACCCGATCGACGAGGCGGGCCACTTCGAGGAGGGCCTCGACCTCGTCGGCGGCGCCTTCTTCCGCGACGCGAACGACGCCCTGCTCACCGACCTCACCGACCGCGACCTGCTGTTCCACCAGGCTCCGTACGAGCACTCCTATCCACACTGCTGGCGGTGCCACACGCCGCTCATGTACTACGCCCTGCCGGCCTGGTACATCCGCACGACCGAGAAGAAGGACGAGCTGCTCGCCCAGAACGAGGCCACGAACTGGTTCCCGGACACCATCAAGCACGGCCGCTACGGCGACTGGCTGAACAACAACATCGACTGGGCCCTGTCACGGAACCGCTACTGGGGAACGCCGCTGCCGATCTGGCGCAACGACCAGGACCCGACGCGGCTGGTCTGCATCGACTCACTGGCCCAGCTGGCCGAGCTCGCCGGGCGCGACCTGGCCGACCTCGACCCGCACCGGCCGTTCATCGACGACATCACGTTCGAGATCGACGGCGAGGCCGGCACCTACCGGCGCGTGCCCGAGGTCATCGACGCCTGGTTCGACTCCGGCTCCATGCCGTTCGCGCAGTGGGGCTACCCGCACGCACCGGGCTCTGAGGAGAAGTTCAAGAGCGCCTACCCGGCCCAGTACATCTGCGAGGCCATCGACCAGACCCGCGGCTGGTTCTACTCCCTGATGGCGATCGGCACGCTGGTGTTCGAGCGCAGCGCGTACGAGTCGGTCGTGGTGCTCGGGCACATCCTTGCCGAGGACGGCCGCAAGATGAGCAAGCACCTCGGCAACATCCTGTTGCCGATGCCGCTCATGGACGAGCACGGCGCCGATGCCCTGCGCTGGTTCATGGCCTGCTCGGGGTCTCCGCTGGCGGCACGCCGGATGGGTCACACCGCCCTGTCGGAGATCGTGCGCAAGGTGCTCCTCACCTACTGGAACACGGTCGCCTTCCAGTCCCTGTACGCCCGTGCGGCGGGTTTCGTCCCGGGCGAGACATCTGCGCCGCCGGTTGCCGACCGCCCGGTCCTCGACCGGTGGGCGCTGTCAGAGGCCCATCGCCTGGCGCTGGAGGTGGAATCGGCGCTGGAGGACTTCGACACCCAGCGCGCCGGACGGTTGCTGGCGGCCTACGTCGACGACCTCTCCAACTGGTACGTCCGGCGGTCTCGCCGCCGCTTCTGGAAGGGCGATCCCGCCGCCCTGGCGACGCTGCACGAATGCCTGTACGTCGTGACCTTGCTGATGGCACCGATCATCCCGTTCATCACCGAGCGCGTGTGGCAGGACTTGTTCCGCCCGACGTCGCCGGAGCTGCCCGACTCCGTCCACCTGGCTCGCTGGCCGCGGATCGACCCCGCCGGAGTCGACGACTCCCTGCCCGGTCCGATGGCGATCGCCCGACGGCTCGTCGAGCTGGGCCGCGCGGCACGCGCCGAGAGCGGCGTCAAGACCCGTCAACCGCTGCGTCGCGCCCTGATCAGCTCGGCGGCCTGGTCCGAGCTGGGTGAGGAGCTGCGCGCGCAGGTGTGTGAGGAGCTCAACATCGGCGCCCTCGAGCCCATCGGCAAGGCCGGCTCCGATCTCGTCGACCACAGCGCGAAGGGCAACTTCCGCAACCTCGGCAAGCGCTTCGGCACAGAGACGCCGAAGGTCGCCGCCGCCATCGCGGCGGCTGACGCGGCTGCGCTCGCCGCATCACTGAGCGACGGTGGCTCGGCCACGGTCGACGTCGACGGCACGGCCACCGAGGTCGGTTCCGACGACGTCATCATCTCCGAACGTCCGCGCGAGGGCTGGTCGGTCGTCAACGACCAGGGCGAGACCGTGGCCCTCGACCTCGAGCTCGACGACGAGCTGCGTCGTGCCGGCCTGGCCCGCGAGATCGTCCGCGCCGTGCAGGAGGCTCGCAAGGCCTCCGGTCTGGAGATCACCGACCGCATCAGCTGCGCTGGACCGGCGATGAAGCGGTCGCCGCGGCGGTGCGTGAGCACGCCGAAGTGATCGCGGAGGAGGTGCTCGCGCTCAGCCTCGTCGAGGACGAATCGGCCGACGGACACGCTGACGATGATCTCAACCTGCGTTTCGGCCTGGCCAAGGCCTGATCTCTCGGGACACGGGCGCCAAGATGATGCTAGTTGTCTGGGGCGGGTTTCAGTGGCTTGATCTTGTTATCGGGGTCCACTGGCAGGATTGACCAGGGCCGCAGGCACAGGTAGATCCAGGGACCACCAGATCCCTGGTTGAGGTCACTGTCGACCGTTGCGACAGACCCGTGCGTGTCGATGGTCGAGGAGTTGCCGGTGTCGCCGCCGCTGGCCGGTTTCACCAAGTCCCAGCTACGGCGGCAGATGCCATCCGCGGAGGGCTTTTGAGCGGACGTCACCACCTCAAGGTCATGGATGATGCCTTCACCCGTCACTCCGCCGGAACCGCACAGGTAGAGGTAGTCGCCTGCGGCTCCGTCGTTGAGGTCGGTGGGGTCGCAGTACCGCGGTACCTGACCCGGTACGGGTCGGCCCGAGTCGTTGGTGGCCGGTCCGCTGACGGACATCCACGAAATTCCCTCGTTCTTGATGTCACGCGGGTCGCCCGATGCCCACTCGACACACAGGTAGACGAACTTTCCGCCCGCTCCCGCGTTGAGGTCGTACGGAATCTTCTCGAAGGACCCCCCATTCCTCTCCTGCTGGCCGACGTTGTCGCACTCCACCCATCGGCTCGTTCCGCTCACCACCTCGAAGTCGATCACGTACTTGTTCGCCGGATCGATCGTCGGTCCCGGCGTGACCGGCGCATGCAGGGGTGTCGGGGGGTTCCCCGGTCGGATCGGTGCCGCATTCGGCTTCTGGCTGTTCGGCAGGGAGGCGATGTAGTCGGCCGCCGAGAGCATCTTGTCGACCTCGCTCGGGTCGTCGAGCTTGATGCGCAGGTACCAGCCCGATTCATAGGGATCGTCGTTCTGCGACGTCAGGTCCTGGTCATCCGACGGACCGTCGATCGACGAGTTGGTCTCCACGACCTCACCCGAGACCGGACTGTCGAGGTCCCCGTTGCCGTCGGCCGATTCCAGCGACACGACGGGGTCTCCCACGTCGACGTCCTCGCCTTGAGGGACTTCCACGTTGACGAGGACGAGCTTCCCGAACGAGTCGAGGAAGGCATCGGAGAGGCCGATCGTCGCAACACCGTTCTCCACCTTGGCCCAGACCCCGTCCTTGGTGTACCGCCGATCCTCCGGGTAGTTGAAGAACTGGCCACTGTCCGATGGGTCGATGAACAGGCTGGCGGAACCGAGGCGACTGGGTGTGGATTTCGACGTCCCGAAGACGTCGGCGAGGCCAGCAGGCACCTTCTCTCCCTTGAGACGACTCAGCCGGAACCACGCCCGGTTCTCGGAGCTGAACCGTGGCGCGGACACCTTGACCGCGGCCACGCCGGCGGCGGATCCTCCATCGACCTCGAGCGCTCCGTTGGGTGGGTCGCCCTTGAAACCCAGCTGGTCCCAGCGTTGGACCAGGCGACTCAGCTTCAGGGAGCCGGCGTGACGGATCGGGCGGTCCGCAAACGACACCACCTTGCTCTCCACGTCGAACTCGGCCTCGATCACACCAGCGCTCACGTGGCGCACCTCGACGTCATCGGCGCGGATGACGAAGAGCGATCCCGCGTCCGAAGAGCTGGCTGACGGTTTCGTCTCGGAGGTGGTGCACGCAGCGACGCTGCTGGCGCACAGACAGGCGACGATGACTCGAACGACGAGAGACGTAGGTCGATGACTCATGACGTTCCATCCTCCGGGCCGGATACGTCACCATCATCGCGTTCATCGTCACGGCTCCGCAGACGTTCGGTGCACATGACCTGCGACCGGCCGTGGGAGCTCACCCACACGCACGCGAGCCGCCACCAGTCGGTGACGGCTCGCGTGTGGTGCTGGGTGTTCTAGATCGAGCCCGTGTCCTCGTCGCCGAGCAGTGACCGGAGACGACGCGGAGAAGCGTCGGCCGGCGTCTGGACGGCAGCGGTGGAGTTGGAGTTCTCGTTGGCCGCAAGCTGGTCGAGCTGGCTCTGGAAGTAGTTCTTGAGCCGGGCCCGGTACTCGCGCTCGTAGGCCCGCAAGTGCTCGACCTCGCGTTGGAGCTCGTAGCGCTCGCGCTCGATCGTGGCGACAGCCTGCTGACGACGCTCGTTGGTCTCGTCGTCGAGCTTCTGCGCGCGGATGCGGGCATCGGTCTCGAGACGATCGGCCTTGCCGCGCGACTCGTTGGTGATGCGCTCGGCCTTGGCGCGGGCCTCACCAACGATGCGGTCGGCCTCCTCCTTCGCCTGCTCCATGAGCTGGTCGGCATTGGCCGACGCGATCTCGAGAAGCCGGGCCGCCGCGACGGATGCATCACCCATCGTGGCGTTGGCGCCGGTCGAGACCTCCTTGGGCACCGACTGCAGCGTCGGGATGGACGGCTCGGGCTCCGGAGCGCGGTACGGCTCGGGCTCGGGCTCGGGTTCGGGCTTGGGCGGCTCGGGCTGCTGGACGGCAGGTTGTGGGGCCGTCTGCTGGACGGGGATGAGACCTGTCGGCTCGCCACTGGATGCGGCGGCAACCTTGGCGCGGAGCTCGTCGTTCTCGACGGTCAGTCGCTCGAGCTCGGCCTCGACTTCGTCGAGGAACTGGTCTACCTCGCCCATGTCGTAACCCTCGCGCAGACGAACCGGAGTGAAGCGCTTGTTGCGCACGTCTTCGGGCGTCAACGGCATCAGTACACCTCGTGATATCGGGTAGTCAATGACTCTGTAAGGGCCCACGGTACTCCGTGGTTCGTCCCACCTGCCACACATGCCCCCCATCTGGGCGTGAGTACGCCCACGCCGGACTAGATCATGGTGCGTTCAACGATGCTCATGATGATCCAGATACCGATCAGCAGGATCATCGGAGAGAGGTCCAGAGCGGCCCCGCCGAGGCGGATCGGCGGGATGACGCCGCGTACGGCGCGCAGCGGCGGGTCGGTGATCGAGTAGAGCGCCTCGCACAGCGCGGCGACCCATCCCTGCGGTCGCCATGACCGGGCCAGCAGCTGGACCCAATCGAGCACGAACCGCGCCAGGAGCAGGACGATCGCCACCCACAGGAAGAACCAAATGACCTGGCCGACAACCTCCATGCGTCAGCTCTGGTTGTAGAAGCCGCCCGCAGCGATGCGCTGCCGGTCCTCGTCGGTGACCTCGACGTTGGCAGGCGACAGCAGGAACACCTTCGCGGTGACCCGGTTGATCGATCCATGCACGGCGAAGACGAGGCCGGCGGCGAAGTCGACCAGGCGCTTGGCGTCGTCGTCATCGATCTCGGAGAGGTTCATGATGACCGGCACGCCGGAGCGGTAGTGCTCGCCGACCGTGCGGGCGTCGTTGTACGTGCGAGGAGTGACCGTCTCGATGCGGTAGAAGTCTGAGCTGGGCTCGGACGACGACCGTGAGCCGCGCCCGTACTCGGTGTGTCGCTCGCCGCGGCGGTGCTCCTCGATGTTCGAGACGGTGGTGGGACGGACGACCGCGGGACGCCGATCGGGCTCACGCTTGACCGGCACGGGCGTCGAGACCTCATCGTCGAAGTCGTCGTCGAAGTCGGCCTGCTCGACCAGGCCGAGGTACTCGCCTACTTTTCGCATTGCGCCAGCCATGGGGGTCTCCGTCGTCCGATCCGTGTCAGATGTGACACCTGTGACACTACCGGAGCGGAGGCCGCTCCCCGAGGATCGAACGCCCGAGACGAAGGTGTGTCGCGCCCGCCTCCACGGCCGCCTCGAAGTCGTCGCTCATGCCGGCGGAGATCACGCTGGCGCCCGGGTGGCCGGACTGTAACTGGGCGGAGAGTGCAACCAGCTCGTCGAACACCGGTCGCGGGTCGGCACCGAGCGGCGCGACCGTCATGAGCCCGTCGAGACGCAGGTGCGGCAGGCCGTCGATCTCGGCCGCGAGAGCGTCGACATCGGCGGGCGCAGCACCTGACCGTCCGCTGGAATCTGCGTCGAAGTCGACTTGCACGAGACACCCGAGCTCGCGCTCCGCCGCCTCGGCCCCGCGGGACAACGAACGGGCCAGCTTGAGCCGGTCGACACTTTGCACGACGTCGGCGTAGCGCGCCACGGCGCCGGCCTTGTTGGTCTGCAGCCCGCCCACGAAGTGGTGGCGGATCGGGTGCGTCACCTCGGCCCACTTGTCCTCGGCCTCAGGGTGGCGGTTCTCGCCGATGTCTGTGATGCCGAGCTCGGCCAGCAGATCGACGTCCGAGGCCGGGTAGGTCTTGGTGACGACGACGAGCGAGACCTCTTCACGTGAGCGCCCCGCAGCGGTGCACGCGACCCCGATGCGCTCCTCGACCGCGGCCAGGTTCGCGGCCAGCTCCTCCCGGCGGCTCATGACGCGTTCCGCAGGGCGACAACGGCGCCGAACCGACCGCTCGCGGCACCCTGCCGTCGGTGGGAGAAGAAGCGTTCGTCCTCGATCGTGCAGACGTCGGCGCCGATGTCGTGGATCTCCACGCCGGCGGCGGTGAGCTGGGCCGCCGCTCCGGCACCGATGTCCACGGCAGGTGTGCCCCACGACGTGGTCGACCTGGCCTCGGGCACGGCCGTGGCGACGTCGTCGGCCATCTCGGCCGGCAGCTCGTAGCAACGACCGCACACGCGCGGGCCGAGCCAGGCCTGCAGTCGCCCGCCCGTCCGACTCCGCAGCGACGCGACGGCGGCCGGAACCACACCCGCGACGAGACCGGGCCGCCCGCAGTGCACGACTCCGACCACGCCGTCGTCGGGGGCGGCCAGCACGATGGGGGTGCAGTCGGCCACCCGGACGAGCAGCCCCAGGGAAGGCTCATCGGTGAGCAGGCCGTCGGCGACCGGACGATCAGAGTCGCCGGACACCCACGCCACGTCGCGGCCGTGCACCTGCTCCATCGTCGCGAGTGCGTCGACCCCGACGGCGTCGGCCAGGGTGCGCTCGATCGTCACGTCACGCTGCCGTCCGAGATCGAGCGACCGGTCGGTGAACCAGAGCTCGACGGGGCCGCTGACGTCGTGGTGGAAGAACACACCGCGACGCTACCCGTCAGCGCAGGAAGTCCGGGATGTCGAGGTCGTCGCCGTACTCGGTGGGCGGCGGATCGGCCGGCACCGTGACCGACTGCTGGCCATCGAGCACCGGATCGTGCGCGAGGAACGACTCGGCCGTCGGTGGGTCGGCCGGGGTCTCCTTGAGCAGGGCGGGCTGGGACGCGTCGCGCACCTTGGGCTCGCCGCCGTCGAAGCCGGCGGCGATGACGGTGACCCGCACCTCGTCGCCGAGCGCGTCGTCGATGACCGCGCCGAAGATGATGTTGGCGTCCTCGTGGACGGCGTCGGCGACCAGCCCGGCGGCCTCGTTGATCTCGAACAGGCCGAGGTCGGAACCGCCGGCGATCGACAGCAGGACGCCGCGCGCACCTTCTATGGAGGCCTCGAGCAACGGGCTGGAGACCGCCATCTCGGCGGCCACCGCGGCCCGGTGATCGCCCCGTGCCGAGCCGATGCCCATGAGTGCAGAGCCGGCGTCGGACATGACCGACTTGACGTCGGCGAAGTCGAGGTTGATCAGCCCGGGTGTGGTGATCAGGTCGGTGATGCCCGAGACGCCCTGGTGCAGCACCTGGTCGGCCTGTCGGAAGGAGTCGAGCAGGCTCACGTTCGGGTCGCTGATCGAGAGCAGCCGGTCGTTCGGGATGACGATCAGGGTGTCGACTTCTTCGCGCAGCCCGTTGATGCCGGAGTCGGCCTGGGCCGAGCGGTTGCGTCCCTCGAACGTGAACGGGCGGGTGACGACGCCGATCGTGAGGGCGCCGAGGGAGCGGGCGATACGGGCCACGACGGGTGCGCCGCCGGTGCCGGTGCCGCCACCCTCGCCGGCGGTGACGAAGACCATGTCGGCGCCCTTGATGGCCGCTTCGATCTCCTCGGCGTGGTCCTCGGCGGCGCGCTTGCCGATCTCGGGGTTGGCACCCGCGCCGAGACCGCGGGTGGAGTCGCGGCCGACGTCGAGCTTGACGTCGGCGTCGCTCATGAGGAGGGCCTGCGCGTCGGTGTTGATCGCGATGAACTCGACGCCCTTCAGCCCGACCTCGATCATCCGGTTGACGGCGTTGACACCGCCGCCGCCGATGCCGACGACCTTGATCACGGCGAGATAATTCTGAACCGCCATGGTGCGTCCCTTCGCTGTGGTGCTCATGATTGGGGCGGAACTCTAACCCTGAGGTGGAGGGTTATAGTTATGTCAACCTGATGCTGGGAACGACGTTACGGGCGGGCGGCGGTCCGACGGCGACGACACGCCGCGAATCGGCCGCAATGCTTCGATCAACGGCGTGTGGTCGGCTGCTCGGGGGCGCTGACGTCGTAGCCCCGGGCCTTGATCTTCAGCAATGAGCGCAGCACCGTCAGCTTCTGCTCGCCCTTCGCCGCGCTCCCCCAGATGACGGTGCGGTTCTTGCCGAGCACGAGCTGGACCGAGTCCTTGGACGACACCCGGACGTACTGCACCTTCTTCAGCAGGCCGGGGTCCTCCGTGCGCAGCTGCTCGAGGACGGCCGCGGAGCTCTCGAGGGCCTGCTGGCGCCGGCGCGAGTCGATGGTCTCGACCTGGACCTCGACGAGGTCCTTGGGCTCCTTGCGCAGGGTGCGGAAGTCGACGCCGTAGCGGTCGAGCGCGCGGATCGCCACGCCGGACGTCACCCAGGCGATCGGCTTGCGCTCGACCACCTCGATCTTGATCGTGCGCGGCCAGTGACGGGAGACGTCGACCTGGTCGATGCGCTCCATCATCGCGACCCTGGACTCGATCGCCACGGTGTCGACCCGGACCAGCGGCTCCCCGAGCCGGACCGCAGCCGTGGAGCGGATGTCCATCGGCTTGAGCGTCGTGGTGCCGTCGACGACGATGCGGTTGACCGCCAAGGCACTCGAGAACCAGAACACCCACACCACGCCCGCCACGACACCCAGCCCCAGCAGGGCGAGCAGCACGCGACGCACCCGTCGCCAGAGCACCGACCGGCGGCGCTCGGCGAAGCGCTGCTCACTCATTCTGTCCCGGCTCCGAGCAGGGCGAGCACCCGCGGACCCACGGTCGTGATGTCGCCGGCGCCGAGGGTGAGCAGGAGGTCGCCGGGCTTCAGCTCGGGCACCAGCAGCTCGGCCAGCGAGCCGACGGGTCCGCCGGCCGTCGCGACCGGACCGTCGACCGCGTCGATCACGAGCTGCGCCGTGACGGCCGGGTCCGGGTCTTCGCGGGCGAGATAGAGATCGGCCACGACCACGCGATCGGCGGCCGACAGCTCGCGGCCCATGGCTGCGCCGAACAGACGGGTGCGGCTGACCAGGTGCGGCTGGTACGCCACCACGAGACGTCCGCCGTCGGCCAGGGCTCGCGCGGCCGCGAGGTCGGCGCGGATCTCGGTCGGGTGGTGGGCGTAGGAGTCGTACACCCGGATGCCGGCGGCGTCACCGAGATGCTCCATGCGACGGTTCGCTCCGGCATATGTCGTCAGGCCCTCGGCCAGCGCCTCGGCGTCGTGCCCGAGGACGACGCCGGTGGCCAGCGCGAGGAGGGCGTCCTGCGCGTAGTGGGCGCCCGGGACGGCGAGCGTGACGTCGACCAGTGGCGTGTCGTCGCGCAGGACCGAGAACGTGGTGCGCCCAGCCTCCACGACAAGATCGGTGGCCCGGATGTCGGCGTCCTCTGCCACGCCCGTGGTGACCACCTCGAGCCCGCGACCCCGCGCGATGTCGAGCAGCGCGCGGGCACCGGCATCGTCGACACACAGCACGACGAATCGTCCGACCGTGCCCACGAAGTCGTCGAAGGCCTGGGCATAGGCCTCCTCGGTGCCCCAGATGTCGAGGTGGTCGGCGTCGACGTTCGTGACGACGGCGCCCTCGGGCTCGTAGACGAGGAACGCGCCGTCGCTCTCGTCGGCCTCGGCAACCAGGAGGTCACCGCCCCCGATCCGCGCGTTCGTGCCCAGGCCCGCGACCTCCGCGCCGATCGCGAACGAAGGGTCTGCGCCCGCGGCGACGAGTGCACAGGTGAGCATCGCCGTGGTGGTGGTCTTGCCGTGCGTACCGGCGACCGCCACCGTGCGGCGTCCTTCCATGACCGAACGCAGGCCGGCCGAGCGCGGCCACAGACGGAGCCCGAGCCGCTGGGCCTCCACGATCTCGGGGTTGTCCTCGCGGACGGCGGTGGAGGCGATGACGGTGTCGGCGCCGTCGAGCTGCTCGGCCGCATGACCGACGAAGCAGGTGATGCCTTCCGCGCGCAGCGCTGCGAGGACCGTCGAGTCGACGGCGTCGCTGCCGCTCACCTCGACACCCTGCTGTGTCATGAGCCGGGCGATCGCCGACAGCGCAGCGCCGCCGATGCCGATGAAGTGCACGCGTCCGAGCCGGTCGACCGGCGGGATCTCGGACGGAACCGGGATCCTCATCGAGCCACGTCTCGTGCTGCGTCCATGACCATGTCGGCAAGACGGACGTCAGCGTCACGGCGCACCAGGTCGGAAGCGGCACTGGACATGACGGCCAGACGCGCGGGGTCGGTGACCAGCGGCGCGAGCACGCGGTCGATCCAGGTGGGCGTGAGTGCCTCGTCGTCGATGAGCAACGCTCCCCCGGCACGGACGACCGGGTGAGCGTTGTGCGCCTGCTCGCCGTTGCCGATCGGCAGCGGGACGAATGCGGCGGGCAGCCCGACGGCGGCCACCTCGGTGACGGTGTTCGCGCCGGCCCGGCACACGATGAGGTCGGCGGCGGCGTAGGCGAGATCGATGCGCTCGATGAACGTCTCGATCAGGTAGGGAGGGTCATTTTCGCGGCGCTCGACCACGACTTCTTCAGGACGTCCGGCCGCGTGCAGCACCTGGATGCCGGCATCGGCAAGGTCGTGGGCGGCAGCGGACATCGCCAGGTTGATGCGCCGCGCACCCTGCGAGCCGCCCGTGACGAGGAGGGTCGGCCGGTCGGGCTCGAGACCGAAGAACTCCCGTGCCTCGTCGCGCACCGCGGCCCGGTCGAGGCCGGAGATCTGCCGCCGGATCGGCAGTCCGACGTAGGTGGCGTGTGGGAGGTCCGTGCCCGGGAAGCTGGTGGCGACGTGCTCGGTGAACCGCGCCCCCAGCTTGTTGGCGATGCCGGGGATCGCGTTGCCCTCGTGCACCACGATGGGCACGTGCCGCTTCCTGGCCACGAGATACGCGGGCACGGAGACGTAGCCGCCGAAGCCGACCACGACGTCGGGACGGACCCGGTCGAAGACGTCCCCGGTCGCCCGAGCCGCCCGGCCGAGCTTCAGCGGGACCTGGGCGAGGGCCTTGCCGGGACGCCGCGGCAGGGGCACCGGCGGCACCAGCTCGAGCGCGAAGCCGGCCTCGGGCACGAGGGTGACCTCGAGGCCGCGCGGGGTTCCGAGACAGGTGATCTCGACGTCGCGCTCGCGCAGGACCGTCGCGGTGGCCAGCAGCGGAGACGTGTGGCCCGCGGTACCTCCGCCGGCAAGGAGGACGCGCACGGGTCATCGCCTCCTGGCGGCACGCCCGCGTTGACGGCGGGACTTGCCGGCCTCGAGGGCACGCCGGGCTCCGGGCTCGGTCGTGGCGCAGTTGAGCAGGATGCCGCAGGCCACCAGGGTGACCAGAAGACTTGACCCGCCGTACGACAGCAGCGGCAGCGGGATGCCGATGACGGGCAGCAGGCCGAGCACCATGCCGATGTTGATGATCGCCTGCGACATGATCCAGATGACGATGCCAGCGGCGGTGTAGCGCACGAACGCGTCGCTGGTGCGGGTGGCTGTGCGAATGCCGGCGACGGCGAACAGCGCGAACAGGATCAGCACGACGAAGCTGCCGATCAGGCCGAGCTCCTCGCCGATGACGGCGAGGATGAAGTCGGTGTGCGCCTCTGGCAGCGCCCCCCACTTCTGCCGGCTGCCACCGAGTCCGACACCCCAGAACCCGCCGCGGGCGAACCCCATCATGCTGTGGATCGACTGGTAGCCGGCCCGGTCGGGATCGGCCATCGGATTGATGAAGCTCAGCATGCGAGTGACGCGTTCCTGCTCGATCGCCACGAAGAACACGCACACGACGGCGAATCCGGCGATCACCGCGCCCATCGGCCGGCCGGGCAGGCCGACCACCCACAGCATGCCGACGATGACGGCGAACAGCACGAGTGCGGTGCCGAGGTCGCGCTGGCCCACGACGAGTGCGGCGACGCTGCCGGAGATCGGCACCATGGGGATGAGGATCGATCGCGCGGAGCCCAGCTTGCGCTGACGTCGCGCGTACAGGTCGGCGATCCACAGCACGACGGCGAGCTTCGCGAACTCCGACGGCTGGAGCTGGAGCGAGCCGGGCAGCGGGAGCCAGTTGCGGTTTCCGTTGACCTCCAGGCCGACGCTGGGGATGAACGTGGCGAGGATGAGCAGGATCGACACGATGAGGAACGGCCGGATGAGCTTGCGCAGCAACGACAACGGCATCCGGGCGGCGATGACCGCGCCGACGAGCCCCACCACAGCGAACAGTGCCTGGCGCTCGATGATCGCGAAGGAGTTGCGGTCGTAGAGGTTGTACGCGAGCACCGAGCTGGCGCTCAGCACCATGATCAGCCCGAGACCGAGCAGCATCCCGGACGTGCCGAGCACGAGCTGGTAGGACGCGAGCGGACGGTCGAGCGTGCGCCGGGTCGCCTCGACCACCGCTGGAGTGCGGCGGTTGGCCACCGTGCTCATGCGCGTCCCTTCAGGGTCGTCGGCCGAGGCGTTGGACCGCCTCGGCGAAGGCGTCACCGCGAGCTCCGTAGTCGCGGAACTGGTCCATGGACGCGCATCCCGGAGCCAGCAGCACGGTGTCCCCCGGCCGTGCCATGGTCGTCGCGGACTCCACGACGCGATCCATGAGGTCATCCTCCCCGGTCAGGACCTCGACGACCGGCACATCCGGCGCGTGTCGCCGGAGTGCATCCGCCACGACGGCGCGGTCGGCGCCGATCAGCACGACTCCCCGCAGCCTGGCGCGGGCGGCGACCACCAGGTCGTCGAACGTCGCACCCTTGGCCAGGCCGCCGGCGACCCAGACCGCCGAGTCGACGCCCATCAGCGAGGCGAGCGCGGCATGCGGGTTGGTGGCCTTGGAGTCGTTGACGTACCGCACGCCGCCGATCTCGTCGACGAGGGTGATGCGATGTGGTCCGGCGCGGAACGACCGGAGCCCGTCACGGACGGCTCGCGGGCTCACCCCGTGCGACCGGGCGAGCGCCGCGGCGGCCAGGGCATTCGCCACGACGTGGGGCGCGGGATCCTCGAGGTCGTCGACCGAGCCGAGCTCGGCCGCCTTGGTTGGCCGGTCGTCGACGAATGCCCGGTCGGCGAGCACGCCGTCGACGATCCCGACCATGCCGGGTTCGGGAATGCCGAGGGTGAAGCCGACGGCGCGGGCACCCTCGACGACGTCGGCCTCGCGCACCAACCGCTCGGTCCACGGGTCCTCCACGTTGTAGACGCAGGCCCGCTCGACGTTCTGGTAGATGCGGCCCTTCGCGGCGGCGTAGGCCTCGGGCGTGCCGTGCCAGTCGAGGTGGTCGGGCGCGACGTTGAGCACCGCTGCAGACTCCGCTGCGACCGACGAGCTCCAGTGCAGCTGATAGCTCGACAGCTCGACTGCGAGCACGTCGGGACCCTCCGGATCCATGACGGCCTCGAGCACGGGCCGGCCGACGTTGCCGACCGCGCCCGAGCGCAGACCGTCGGCGGACAGCATCGCGTCGAGCATCTGGACGGTGGTGGTCTTGCCGTTCGTGCCGGTGACGCACAGCCACGGCGCCGGCTCCCCCGCTCTGACGCTGTCGCGCAGCCGCCAGGCCAGCTCGACCTCGCCCCACACCGGTAGCCCGCGCTCGCTCGCCTCGACGAGCAACGGCATCGTCGGGCGCCAGCCCGGCGAGGTGATGACCAGGTCGGCGTCCGGCAGCACGTCCGCCGAGCCGGGCCCGAGCCGCAGCTCGGCACCGAGGAACTCCAGCAGTCGGGCCTGTTCGTCGTCGTCGGGCACCTTCTCGTCCAGGACGGTCACCGAGGCGCCGAGGTGCACGAGCGTGTCGGCGGCGGCGAACCCGCTCACACCGAATCCGCACACCACAGCGCGGGTCTCTTCCCAGCGCGGGGTGGTCATACCCCGGTGACCCACTCCCAGTAGAAGATGCCGAGCGCGGTGATGACGCAGAGCCCGCTGATGATCCAGAACCGCACGACGATGGTGATCTCGGCCCACCCGAGCAGCTCGAAGTGGTGCTGCAGCGGCGCCATGCGGAAGATCCGTTTGCCCTTCGAGAGCTTGAAGTAGGCGACCTGCAGGATCACCGACGCGGTGATGGCGACGAACAGGCCTCCGACGACGATCAGCAGCAGCTCGGTGCGCGTCATCAGCGCGAACCCGGCCATGGCACCGCCGAGGCTCAGCGACCCGGTGTCACCCATGAAGATCTTGGCGGGCGACGCGTTCCACCACAGGAAGCCGAAGCACGCGCCGGTGAGTGCGGAGGCGACGACGGCGAGGTCGAGCGGGTCGCGCACCTCGTAGCACTTCAGGCCCGGGTTGTACTGGCAGTTCTGGTTGTTCTGCCAGATGTTGATGAACACGTAGGCGCCGAAGACCATCGTCGCGGAACCGGTCGCAAGGCCGTCGAGCCCGTCGGTGAGGTTCACGCCGTTCGACGTGGCGGCGATCATCACCAGAACGAACAGGATGAGGACGACGGTGGGCAGCTCCCAGCCCTCGAAGTCGCGCGTGAACGAGATCGCGTGCGTGATGACGGTGCGGCCGCTGTCGTCCTCCCACATGATCGCCGCGATGGCGAAGGCGAGCCCCACGACGGCCTGCCCGATGAACTTGGCCTTGCTGCGAAGCCCGAGGCTCCGCTGCTTGGAGATCTTGATGTAGTCGTCGAGGAAGCCGATGGCGCCCAGCCCGCAGAACAGGAAGAGCAGCAGGATGGTGGACGCGCTGGGGGCGAACCCCGTGGCCAGTTTCGCCAGCGCGTAGGCGACCAGCACCGAGATGATGATCACCAGCCCGCCCATGGTCGGCGTGCCGCGCTTGGTGTGGTGCGACGTCGGGCCGTCGTCGCGGATCAGCTGGCCGTATCCCCGGGCCACGAGGAACCTGATCGCGAAACGCGTGCCGATCAGCGTTCCGAGGAGCGCGAACGCGCCCGCGATCAGGATGGCCAACATCGCGCTACGGATCCTTTCCGTCGGGGTGAACCGATGGCTGGAAAGCCTTGGACGAGTATGCCGTCAACCGCCGAGCAGGGCCTCGGTGACCCGCTCGAGGCGGACGCCCCTCGATGCTTTCACGAGGACGACGTCGGCCGGGGTGAGCCACGCGGAAAGCAACCGAACGGCCTCGTTGACGTCGGCGACGGCCGTGCCGCGCTCCGCCGCACCCTCGGCGATGCCGGCGGCCCCGGCACCGACCGCGACCACGCGATCGACGCCGAGCTCGGCCGCGAGTCGTCCGACCTCGACGTGTGCGGCGTGACTGCCGTCGCCGAGCTCCAGCATCTCCCCCAGGACCGCGACCATGCGGTCTCGACCGACACCGGCCAGGGCGTGCAACGCGGCCGCCATCGACTCGGGGTTCGCGTTGTAGGCGTCGTCGATCACGACGAGCCCGTCGTCACGCTCGTGTCGCGCCATCCGCATGGGAGAGCGGGCCACGGCATGGTCGAGGCGATCGGCGACGACCTGCAGGTCGAGCCCGAGGGCGAGGGCCGTCGTGGCCGCGGCGGCCGCATTCGGCGCATGATGCGCGCCGATCTGCGGCACGTGCACGTCCACGGTGACGCCGGCGTGCGAGAGCGTGAAGAACGGCTCGCCGCCGTCATCGAGGCGTACGTCGCCGAGGACGACGTCGCCGGTCGCACCGAACGTCAGGATCCGGGCCGACGTGCGTGACGCCATCGCGGCGACCCTGGCGTCGTCGGCGTTGAGCACCGCGGTGCCATCGGCCGGCAGCGCCTCGACGATCTCGCCCTTCGCCTGGGCGGTGACGTCAGGAGAACCGAACTCGCCGACGTGGGCCCGGCCGACGTTGAGCACCAGCGCGACGTCGGGCGGCGTGATGCGGCACAGGCTGGCGATGTGACCGACACCGCGCGCGCCCATCTCGACCACGAGGTATCTCGTCTCCTGGTCGGCCCGCAGCACCGTCAGCGGCACGCCGAGCTCGTTGTTGAACGAGCCGACCGGGGCGATGGTCGGGCCGGACGGCTCGAGGACCGCCGCGAGCATGTCCTTCACGCTGGTCTTGCCTTGTGAGCCCGTGATGGCGATGACGACGGGATCGATGCGACCGAGCACGTGCGCGGCGAGCTGTGCCAGGGCCAGCGTGACGTCGTCGACGACGATGCACGGCTCGTCGACCGGTCGGGAGGCAAGAACGGCGGCAGCACCCGCAGCGAGGGCCTGGGCGGCGAAGTCGTGTCCGTCGACGTGCTCGCCGTCCAGCGCCGCGAAGAGCCCACCGGGCTGCGCATCGCGCGAGTCGAGCGTGGCCGGAGCGGTGACCGACGTCGTGGCGTCACCGTGCACCTGCCCACCGACCACGTCGGCGATCTCGGCGACGCTCATGACGATCACGAGCCGGCCTCCCCGATGAGCTCGCGGAGCACCGTGCGGTCGTCGAAAGGGTGCACGACGCCGTCGATCTCCTGTCCCTGCTCATGACCCTTGCCCGCCACGACCACCGTGTCGCCGCGGTGCGCGAGCGCGACGGCATGAGCGATCGCGTCGCGACGGCCGGCCACCTCCACCGCGACGCCCGGGCCGGCAGACGCACCCTCGAGCAGGGCGGCGCGGATGGCCGCGGAGCTCTCGCTGCGCGGGTTGTCGTCGGTGATGACGACCAGGTCGGCGTGCTCCGCGGCGGCCGCACCCATGAGGGGCCGCTTGCCGTGGTCGCGGTCGCCACCAGCGCCGATCACGATGATCAGCCGGCCCGGGGTCACCGGTCGCAGGGCGGTGAGCACGGCGGTGACGGCATCGGGCTTGTGGGCGTAGTCGACGAGAGCGGTGAACTCCTGCCCGGCGTCGACGCGCTCCATGCGACCGGGCACGCCGGTGCTCGCGGCGATGCCGGCGGCCAGCTCGGCGGCATCGAGCCCCGCCGTGGTGAGCGCTGCCACGACGGCCAGGGCGTTGGAGACGTTGAAGACACCCGGGAGCGGCACCGACAGCTCGATCTCCTCCCCGGCCGGCCCCAGCACCTGCAGGTCGGTGCCGAGCCGGTGCGGGCGGACGTTCGCAGCCCTCCAGTCGGCGGCGTTGCCGTCGGAGGAGAACGTGGTGACGGGAAGCGGAGTGAGGTCGAGCAGACGCCGTCCGTGCGCGTCATCGACGTTGACGACAGCCGCCCGGGCGTGCTCCGGCGTGAACAGCGCGGCCTTGGCGAGGAAGTACTCGTCGAGGTCGCGGTGGAAGTCGAGGTGGTCGCGGCCGAGGTTGAGGAACACCGCCGTGTCGAACACGAAGCCATCGGCCCGCCCCTGCACCATGGCGTGGCTGGACACCTCCATGACGCAGACCTCGACGGCCTCCTCGCGCATCACCGCGAACAGCGCCTGGAGGGCCGGCGCCTCGGGCGTCGTGAGCAACGTGGCGGCCGGCGTTCCCGCGATGCGGGTGCCGATCGTGCCGACCACGGCCGAGCGGCGCGCTCCGAGTGCTGCCTCGGCCAGGTAGGTGGTGGTGGTCTTGCCCTGGGTGCCGGTGACCCCGATGGTGGTGAACGCCTCGGCCGGGTGGTCGTGGAACCAGGCGCACAGGTCGGCCAGCAACGCCCGGGGTTCCTCGACGACGAGGACCGGCACGTCGAGTGCCTCCACACGTCCGGCGCCCTCGGCATCGGTGAGCACCGCCACCGCACCGGCGTCCAGGGCTGCAGCCGCGTGGTCGGCCCCGTGCGACCTCGAGCCAGGCAGCGCGGCGTACAGGTCACCGGGCTCGACGGCGGCGGTGTTGAGGCTGATGCCGGTGAGCTCGGTTCCGTCGCCACCGACAACGCCCAGATGTGCGGCGACCTCCGCGAGGGTGCGCTGGGGCGGGTTCGCCGGCCTCACCCGCATCACGTCACCCACGATCCGACCCTATCGACCAGGTCGAGCGTCACCAGTTCTGCTTGACCTTCGGTGACTTCGAGCCAGTGGGCACGACGCCGAAGCGCTCGAGCGCCATCGACATGATGTCGTGGAACACCGGACCGGCCGTCGAGCCGCCGCCCGCGTTCGCGAACGGCTTGTCGAGCACGACGTAGGTGAGGAACCGGGGCTTGTCGGCCGGTGCGAAGCCGATGAACGACACGGTGTTCTGGCCGCGCACGTACCGACCGGTGAGCGGGTTGACCCGCCACGCCGTGCCGGTCTTGCCGGCGACGCGGTAGCCGGGGATGGCCGCCGCGGGGGCGGTGCCGTTCTTCTTCGTGACGGCCTCCATCATCTTGGTGACGATCGACGCCGACTTCTTCGACACGACGCGCCGAGTCTTGGTCGGCTCGGCTTCAGTGCGCTTGCCGTCGGGCGAGACGAAGCCCTCGACCACCGTCGGATCGACCATCACACCGCCGTTGGCGACGGCCCCGACCGCCCGCACCATCTGCATCGCCGTGACCGAGACGCCCTGGCCGAACGCGATCGTCGCGTGGTTCGCCCGGCTCCACTCCTTGCCGTGCTTGAAGATGCCTTGGGACTCGCCCGGCAGCTGGACGCCGGACTCGGTCCCGAAGCCGAACTTGCGGAAGGAGCTGTACATCTCGCGGTCGCTCATCTGCTGCGAGGCCACGATCGTGCCGAGGTTGGACGACTTCGCGAGGACACCGCCGGCCGTCATGTGCAGCACCCCGTGCTTCCAGTAGTCACCGATCTTGAACTTGTCGATCTTCATGCCCGACGGCACGACGATCGGCGTCTCGGGCGTGACCTTGCCTCGGTCGGCCAGCGACGCGAACGTGACCGTCTTCATGACCGAGCCGGGCTCGTAGACGTTCTGCACCGCGCGCGAGACGGTGTTGAAGTCCTGCATGCCGGTCTTCTTGTCGGGGTTGAACGTCGGCGCCTGCGACATCTGGACGATCTGGCCGGTGCGGACGTCCATGGTGATGGCCAGCCCCCAGTCCGAGCTCGAGGTCCGCACGGCGTCGGCGAGCCGCTGGTCGCCGAACCACTGAAGATCGCGGTCGATCGTCGACAGCACGTCGCCGCCCGGCACCATTTCCTTGACCGTGCTGTCGGCCATCGGGATGCGCTGGCCGCTGGGCGAGACCTCGAAGGTGCTGGACCCGTCCTCACCAGTGAGCTGCTTGTCGTACTGCCGCTCGAGGCCCTGGACACCCTTGCCGCTTCCGTCCACGTAGCCGATGAGGTTGGCCGCGAGTGATCCGCCCGGGTAGGTGCGCAGAGACTCCTTGGTGCTGAACACCCCGGTGAACCCGGCCTTGCGAACGGCGGCAACAGCCTTCTTCGCCGACCAGGCCGGCACGCCCTTCTCGAGGTAGATGAAGCGGGTGTCGGGCTTGCGCAGCTTGTCGATCGTGTCGAAGTAGTCGACGCGCTTGGAGCCGAGCCGCTCCACCAGGATGCGGGCGATGCGTGGGGCGTTCTTCGCGGTCATGCTCGGGTCGGCCGTGATCGTCATGCCGTCGACGCTGGTGGCGAGGTCCTTGCCGTTGCGGTCGAGGATCTCCCCCCGGGGAGCCGGCACGAGGTTCTTCGCGGTGCCGGCCTCCACGGCCATCGCCGCGTACGCCTTGGTGTCGAGCCCCTGGATCTGGAACAGCCGCAGCCCGAAGATGACGAAGAGTGCGACGACGAAGGCCAGGCAGGCCCGCATCCGCCTCCTCGACAGCCGCTGACGCGTCACCGGGTCACCTGCCTGAAGTTGCTGCGCGGAACGGCGGGCTTGGCCTTGCCGAGCACCTCACCGTCGGACAGCCGCAGGAAGACCGGGTTGGCATTGGGCACCATGCCGAGCAGGAGCGCCTGCCTGGCGAGGTTGGACGGGCTCTGCAGGCGATGGACCTCACGACTCAACGCCTGGTGCCGCGTCTCGAGCGTGGCGACCTGCTGGTTGAGCTTCGCGACCTCGAACGACTGCGCCTGGAGCACCGTGCTCATCAGGATCAGGCCCACCAGGCCCATCCCGACCAGGGTCAGCACCACGACGACGAAGGGGGCCTTGCGGGCCCTGCTGCTGACCGGACCGACCAGGCGGAGCGCGCGGCTGCGCGGCTCGGACTTCTGTGGCCGCAGCCGCGGTGCGGCGATGTGCTGGAGCGCGTTCACGGCGCATCAACCCTCTTGACCTGCCGGTCGCGACCTGACCACGCGGTGCCGTTCATGCTGCCAGCCGTTCCACGGCGCGCAGTCGCACCGAGCGGGCTCGCGGGTTGGTTGCGGTCTCGGCCTCGGATGCCTGCTCCGCGCCTCGGGTCAACAGCCGGAACGCGGGTTCGTGGCCCTCGGGCACGAACGGGACGTCCCGCGGGACGTCGGTCGTCGTGACGCCGGCGAACGCACGCTTGGTGAGCCGGTCCTCCAGCGAGTGGTACGCCAGCACGACGACCCGGCCGCCCGGCTCGACGACATCGAGCGCGGCGGGCAGGGCGCGCTCGTATGCGCCCAGCTCGTCGTTGACCTCGATCCGCAGCGCCTGGAACGTGCGCTTGGCCGGGTTGCCTCCGGTACGGCGCGCTGCCGCGGGGATCGAGGCCCGGATCAGGTCGACGAGGCGGGCGCTGGTCGAGAACGGTTCGTCCGCGCGTGATGCGACGACGGCCGCGGCGATGCGGCGGGCGAAACGCTCCTCGCCGTACACCTGGAGCACGCGGGCGAGGTCGGCGACGGGATACGTGTTGAGCACGTCGGCCGCGGTCTTCCCGTCGCCGGGATTCATCCGCATGTCGAGTGGGGCGTCCTGCGAGTAGGCGAACCCGCGCTCGGTGAGATCGAGCTGCATCGATGACACCCCGAGGTCGAAGAGCACTCCGGACACCGCCTCGAAGCCCGCATCCCGCACGACGTCGGCGACCTCGTCGTAGACCGCGTGCGCGAGGGTGACCCGGTCTCCGAACGACTCCAGGCGGCGTCCGGCGCGGGCCAGGGCTTCGGGATCACGGTCGACACCGATGACGTGGAGGTCGTCGAAGCGAGTGAGCATCGCCTCGGCGTGTCCGCCGAGACCGAGGGTCGCGTCCACGGCGACCGGACGATCGTGTGCGAAGGAGGGAGCGAGCAGCTCGAGGACGCGCTCGAGGAGGACCGGGACGTGGCTCGGCCCAGCGGAAGACCCTGCCGACTCCCTCGGTGGCCCGGTCATCCGAGCCCCGCTAGCAGTGAGATCGCGCCGGCCAGGGCGACCGAGGTGCCCAGGGAGAACAGCATGAGCACGGCGGCATCGGCGACGTCGTGTCGCACCCGTCTCGTGGTCCTCATGTCTCTCCTGGTGTTCGTCGTGCTGGTGATGTCGGTCGTCGTGTGGCCTGAACCCCGCCCGTTCGGTTCTGACACCGGGGAAGTGATGTCAGATCCAGACGGGCGGGTATCGAGCCACACGCTGTTCGTGAGGTGGGGGGCTCCCGAGATCGGGACGGTCAGAAGATCCCGGGCATCACCTCGTCGGACATGTCGGAGTAGGCGTCCTCGTTGGCCTCGAGGAACTCGGCCCAGCGGCCGGAGTCCCAGATCTCGATGCGGTCCATCGCCCCGATGACCGTGACCTCGCGCTCGAGCGAGGCGTACTCGCGCAGCACCGCCGGGATCGGGATCCGTCCCTGCTTGTCGGGCACTTCCGACGAGGCGCCGCCGTAGAGCAGCCGCACGAAGTTGCGGACCTCCCGGTTCGTGAACGGGGTCTCGCGGATGCGATCGGTGAACGAGCCGAACGCCTCAGGCGTCCACCCGTAGATGCACTTCTCCTGGCCCTTGGTGAGCACGACTCCGGCTTCCAGGCGAGGCCGGAACTTCGCCGGGAGGAAGAGCCGGAACTTGTCGTCCAGGCGCGGCGTGAAGGTGCCGAAGAAGTTGTTGACATCCAGGCTCACCCCGCTCCTCCTCACTCAGTGGCCGTCCCCCGATCGGCCCAGCGCACTTCGCTCGTGCTCCATTTCGCCCCACCGTACCCCACACTCCACCACCTTAGGCTCGATTCTCGGTGATTTTTCGCCCGTGTCTCCACGGCGGCGGTTGTGGAGGGAACCCCGATCAGGCCTGCAAGCACAGCAAAATGACCGCTCCGTGCGGAGCGGTCATGCGGTGGTGGAGCAATGTGGGGCGCGAACCCCGGGCAGCTAGAGCTCGTCGCCGTCCTGGCGGCGCTGCCAGCGCTCTTCGAGCCGGTCGACGAACGAGCCCGGCGGTTTCTGGGTGGCCGGCTCGTCGCCCTTCTCCTCGGCCTGGCCGATGCCGCGACGCCACGCCGTGACGAAGACGTAGGCCGCAGCGAGCATGACCACGAATCCGAACACGCCGAGCCACGTCATGGCCGAGACCGCGCCACCGAGCAGCAGGGCGACGCCGCCGAGGAAGCCCAGAACGGCCAGGATCGCGATGCGCCGGTTGTGCGCCAAGAACTTCGATCCGCGCAGCGTTGACGCGAAATCGGGGTCTTCGGCAGCCAGCGACTGCTCGAGTTGATGGAGCAGGCGTGCCTCTTCATCAGACAGTGGCACGACGGCCTCCTCGGTCGGACGGTTCTTCGGGCAAGTCTAGGCGGGCGATGCACTGGAGACCAGCGGAAAGCGAAGTCAGGTCCGGAGCAGTCCTGACCAGCCGCTCCAGGGCGAACAACCGGTCGCGGGCACCAGGCTCGACGTCCACGAGGGAGCTGGGCACCAAATCGGTGAAGACCCGCAGCGCGTTCGTCTGGACCGGCGCGAATCCATGCGCGGTGAGCAGCGACGTGATCTCGTCGACCACGAATCGCCGCGGCCCCGAGGCACGCAGGTCCCAGGTCCGGGCGTCGGACACGAACAGCGCCTGGGCCCCGTCGAAGTCGCCGGCGAGCGCTCGGGCGAGCACCGCGGCGAGTCGGCCGGCCACCACGACGCTCACATGTCCGCCGGGTCGCAGCGCCGCAGCGGTCGCATCCAGGGCCTGGCCAGGGTCGTCGACGTGCTCGAGCACGCCATGACAGACGACGAGGTCGAAGGACGCCGGAGCGATGTGCTCGGCCAGGTCGGCGGTGTCGCCGAGAACCCCGGTGACGCTCCCCGGCGGATCGAGATCGGACTCCGCCGCCCGCCGGTCGAGCGACGCCAGCGCGTCCGGACTCGGGTCGACGACGGTGACCCGGTGTCCGAGGTGGGCGAGGCGGACGGCGTCGCCGCCGGTGCCACCCCCGAGGTCGAGCACGTCCAGGCCGCTTCCACTGGTCGACGCGGCTTCGACGGCGTCGAGCACCGACTGCCACATGACCTCGGTGCGTACCGGACCCATACAGGCCACTGTGCCGTATACCGTCTGGGCATGGTCACCGACCTCGTTCCGCTGATCTTCAGCAGCGGCTGGGCCAGTGGCGTCAACGCCTACATCACCGTGGTGGTGCTCGGCCTCTTCGCCCGCTTCAGCGACACGAGCGTCGTGCCCGACTCCTTCGGGCGGACCGATGTGCTCGTTGCCGCCGGGGTGATGGTGCTCGTCGAGCTCGTCGTCGACAAGGTGCCGTGGCTCGACTCGGCCTGGGACGGCATCTCCACCGTCGTCCGTCCGGTGGTGGGCGGTGTCGTGGCGTACCAGCTCGCCGGCGACACCGGTGGCGTCGACCAGACGCTGCTGACCGCGCTCGGCGGGTCCACGGCGCTGGTGTCGCACTCGGTGAAGACCGGGCTGCGGCTGGCCGTCAACACCAGCCCGGAGCCGTTCTCGAACATCGCGGTGAGCACGGCGGAGGACATCAGCGTGGTGAGCGTGGTCGCGCTCGCCGTGGCGCATCCGTGGGTCGCCCTGGGTATCAGCGCCGTCCTGCTGCTGATCGGGATCGTGCTGGTGATCCTGCTGCTGCGCGTCATCCGCCGGGCGCGAGAATCCCGGCGGCGACGGCGCGCGAACGCCCCCGACTCAGCCCAGTAGTCTGCGCCCATGGCGCGGGTCGTGGTGGTCGGTGGCGGCTTCGCCGGGATGTCGGCGGCCGCGCGCCTCGCCAAGCTGCGGCACGACGTGACGCTCCTCGAGGCCGGCCACGAGCTGGGCGGACGACTGCGCGGTCACACCATCGAGGGCGGCACCTGGCCGCTGAGCCCGGAGACGGTGAGCCTGCCCGGGGTGCTGCGGGACCTGTTTCGCAAGTCCGGGCGTCCGATCGAGCAGGTCGTCGACCTCGTCCAGGTCGACGGGCGCCGGCACGTGTTCGCCGACAAGTCCGTGCTCGACCTCCCGCTCGGCAGCCGCGCCGAGCAGCACGACGCCGTCACCGAGGCACTCGGCGACGACAGCTGGTCGCCGTGGGTCGACAGCCTGGGCGACACCTGGGACACGCTTCGGCGCACGGTGCTGGAGCGCCTGCTCGACGACCGGGACGACCTGGACCGGTCGACACGCCGCGCCCTGGCCGTGCGGCGTTCGCTGGCCCGCCTCGCCGGCAAGGACCTCTCCGACGACCGGCTGCGGGACATGGTGCTCGACCTGGTCCGCCTCGACGGCCAACGACCGATGAACGTCCCGGCGTTCGTCGCCGTCCAGCACTACGTCGAGCGGAGCTTCGGGCGCTGGCGGGTCGAGGGCGGCTTGGTGGCTCTGGCCGACGCTCTCACGACACGCCTCGAGGAGCGGAAGGTCGACGTCCGCACCGGTGTCCGGGCGCACGAGGTCGAGGTGACCTCAGGACGCGTCAGTGGAGTCGTCACGCAGACCGACCGGCTCGACGCCGACGTCGTCGTGTGGTGTGCGCCGACGTGGCCCGCTCCCCTGCCCGAGCCCCCTGGGATTCCGGCCATCCCAGCGAGGCGCACCCTGCTCACGCTCGACCACGACGCACCCGATCTGCCACCCGACCTGCTCGCCCACGGTGACCCGCCAGTCCATGCCTGGAGCGACGGCTCCGGCCGGTGGACGCTCGCCCACCACAACGCCGAGGACCCGGTGACCGCGTTGGCCCGCGTCGGCGTCCGGATCAAGGACCACGTCGTCGAGCGACACGACCTCTCCCCCGCCGATCTGGTGCGACTCGGGCACTGGGGATGGGCCTGGCAGGGCTGGACGACGATCTTCGACCGCCCCGGCGTGGGCCAGGACAACCGGCTCGGAGGCTCGTTCTTCATGGCCGGCGCCCACGCCCATCCCGGCGGAACGATCGAGGAGATCGGCAGCGCCACGGCCGCGATCGCCGAGGCGATCGGACCGGCACCGCGTTAGACGCGGTCCTCGGCCTTGAGCGCTTCGAAGATCTCCCGCGTCGCCTTCGACCGGTTCAAGGTGATGAAGTGCAGCCCGGGCGCACCGCCGGCGAGGAGGTCACGGCACAGCTGGGTCGCCAGCTCGATGCCCTTGGCCCGCACGGCGTCCTTGTCGTCCGCGATCGGCTCGATCTGGTCGAGCACCTCGCGGGGCAGCTCGGCGCCCGAGAGCTCGGCCATGCGCGCCACCTGCTTGAAGTTCAGGATCGGCATGATGCCCGGGATGATCGGGATGTCGCAGCCCAGCGCGCGGACGCGTTCGACGAGGGCGAAGTAGTCGGACGCCCGGAAGAACAGCTGGGTGATGGCGTACTCGGCGCCGGCCCGCGCCTTGGCGACCAGCACCTCGGCGTCGGCATCGATGCTGTCGGCGTCCGGGTGACCCTCGGGGAACGCCGCCACGCCGACGCAGAACCCGCCGAGGTCGCCGGCGAGCTCGACCAGCTCGATGGCGTAGTCCATGCCGTCGGGCGTCGGCTCCCACGTCGCTCGCGGACCGCCCTTCGGGTCGCCGCGCAGCGCGAGCACGTGGTCGATGCCGGCTGAGGCGTACTGCTTGAGCACGGACTCGATCTCACCCTTGCTCTGCGCGACCAGCGTCAGGTGGCCGATGGCGCGCATCTCGGTCTGCTCGGCGATGCGGGCGGTGATCCGCACCGTGCGCTCCTGGCTGGTGCCGCCTGCACCGTAGGTGACCGACACGAACGTCGGGTCGAGCGGCTCGAGCTCGGAGATGGTGCGCCACAGGACCTCCTCGCCCTCGTCGTCCTTCGGCGGGAAGAACTCGAACGAGAAGCTCGGGAGGTCAGCGCGCAGGTGCGCTGCGAGGGAGCGTCCCAGGTCCACCATGGGTCAACGGTATCGTCCGGACCGTGACGGCCGCAGATGACGACGCATTCCGGACACGCGTCGACGCGGCACTCTCCCGGTTCGCCGCACAGCGTCGTCTCGTCCTGGCCGATCTGGGCCCTGACCTCGACGGATTCATCGATGCGGCTGTCGACTTCGTGCGCGGCGGCAAGCGGCTGAGGCCGCTGTTCTGCCGGGCCGGCTGGCTCGTCGCGGGCGGCGACGACCACGATCCGCGGCTCGATGACGCTGCCGCTGCCCTCGAGTGGCTGCAAGGCAGCGCTCTGGTGCACGACGACCTCATGGACGACTCCGACACGCGCCGCGGACGCCCGAGCATCCACCGCGACTTCGAGCGCCAGCACCGCGAGGCAGGCCTGGTCGGCGACGCGGCCCGGCACGGCACGTCCGTCGCGGTGCTCCTCGGCGACCTCATGCTCTCGTGGTGCGACGAGCAGTTCCGCTCCAGCGGACTCCCCCGCACCACCGAGGCCCTGCCCTACCTCGACCTCTGCAAGACCGAGGTGGTCGCCGGCCAGTACCTCGATGTTCTCGCCCAGACCCGGCCGTCGGTCGGCGTCGAGGAGGCGATGCGGGTGGTGCGCTACAAGTCCGCGAAGTACACCGTCGAACGGCCGCTCCACCTCGGGGCCGCCCTGGCGGGCGCGGACGACGCGCTGATCGCTTCGCTGACCGGTGTCGCACTCCCGCTCGGGGAGGCGTTCCAGCTGCGGGACGACGTTCTGGGCGTGTTCGGCGATCCCGGGGTCACCGGCAAGCCGGCCGGAGATGACCTGCGGGAGGGCAAGCGCACGGTGCTCGTCGCACGCGCCGCCGAGCTCGGCTCGGACGCCGATCGCGCACTTCTGGCCGAGGGCCTCGGCACCACCGACGGGGTCGACGCGCTCCGCGAGCTCGTCGAGCGGACCGGTGCCTTGGCGGCGGTCGAGGCCGACATCGAGCGACTCGAGCGTCAGGCCGACGCTGCGCTCGACGCCCTCCCGCCCGGTGGGCGCGAGGTGATGGAGCCGCTGCTGCTCACAGCAACCCGTCGGTCGCGTTGACGATCGCGTCGCCGCGCAGCACGACCGCAAGAGCATCGGCCTGACCGACCGCGTCGCGCAGGACCGCCAGCACCGCGACCGCGAGGTCGGGCTCGGAGCGGGCGAAGCTGCCCGAGCCGTCCCAGACGATCAGGCACGGACCGATCGCCATCTCGCCGAGCGCGTCGAACAAGGCGTTGAGGTCGTCGTCGGACCACGGTGGCAGCCCCCAGGCGGCCCGGACCTCGTCGAAGAAACCCTGGGCGGTCGAGACGCCGGACGTGTCGAGCGGCCAGGCCGACCAGCCGGCGGCGATCGCCTCCGCCTCCAGGTCACGGCCGGCGTCGCCACGCCAGTCGAAGAGACCGGGTGACGTGCTGCCCGCGAGGAGCGAGTCGAACGTCGCCGTCATGGACACGAGACTGCCGCCTGGGCACCGGCGCCGCCACCTGCTACCCGTGGTCGCCTTCAGGTGGCAGGCGTGACACGCATCGCTGAGGGGCATGTCTGACGCCATGGTCCTTACAATCAGCAGAAGGCCACCCCCCGAAGATGGCCGAGGAGGATACGTGGGAGTGATGGGTGACGACGCTCTGGTCGGGCGCGTCCTCGACGACCGCTACCTCGTCGGCGAGCGCATCGCCCGCGGCGGCATGGCCAGCGTCTTCAAGGCCACCGATCAGCGACTCGGTCGCGAGGTGGCCGTCAAGGTCATGCACCACGGCCTCGGCGACGAAGCCACGTTCACCCATCGATTCGAGCGCGAGGCCCACGCCGCGGCCCAGCTGAACCACCGGCACGTCGTGTCGGTCTTCGACCAGGGCACGGACGGTGAGATCACCTATCTCGTCATGGAGTACGTGCCCGGGCGCACGCTCCGCGACCTCATGCGCGACGAGACTCCCATGAAGCCCAGCCGTGCGCTCGAGCTGCTCTCCCAGGTGCTGGTGGCCCTCTCCGCCGCCCACGCGGCCCATCTCATCCACCGCGACATCAAGCCCGAGAACGTGCTGATCACGCCCGATGGCGACGTCAAGGTCGCCGACTTCGGCCTGGCCCGTGCCGTCAGCGCGGCCACGACCGCCACCGGCGGCACGCTGATCGGCACGGTCTCCTATCTCGCCCCGGAGATCGTCGTCAACGAGGGCGCCGACGCCCGCTCGGATGTCTACGCCTGCGGCGCCATGCTCTACGAGATGCTCACCGGCGAGAAGCCGCACTCCGGTGAGTCACCCATCCAGGTCGCCTACAAGCACGTGCACGAGGACGTCGGCGCTCCGTCCGCGGTCCAGCCCGGACTCCCCCCGTTCGTCGACGCGCTCGTCGCCCGGGCCACCTGCCGCGACCGCGACCAGCGCTCCACCGATGCCCGCGTCCTGCTCCAGCAAGTCCGTCTCGTCCAGCGTGCGCTCGAGGAAGGGATCGAGGACGACCCCGAGCTCACCGCCGACCTTCTGCCGCAACCCGCGCACCACCCGGCCGGTGTCGAGGAGGACACCGAGCAGGTCAAGATCCCGGCCGGCGCGATGGCCGCGGGCGCAGTCCTGGGATCGTCCGCGCGCGCGGGCACAGCCCTCACCGAGGCCCCCACCGAGGTAGTCGGCCGCACCGGCGGCGGTGGCCCTCCGGAGCACACCGTCCAGTGGGGCTCCGACCCGACGCCCGAACCGCCACGCGGCATCCATCCACCGATGACGGTCGAGCAGTACCGCGCGAGCCGGCAGGGCGAGGAGAACGGCCGCCGCGGACGGATCATGCTCATCGGCGTCATCATCGCCACCATCCTGGCCATCGCACTCGGCTGGTACGTCGGGGTGGGGCGCTACGTCGACACCCCGCAGCTCGTGGGACGCACCGAGTCGCAGGCGATCAAGGAAGCCAAGGACGCCGGCTTCACGTTCACCGTCGACAAGCGCGCGTACCACGAGACCGCGCCGCTGGGCACCGTCATCAGCACCGACCCGGGACCCGGCGATCGCATCCTGCCCGGCGACACGATCGAGGCCGTGGTGTCCCAGGGCAAGGAGCGCTACGAGATCCCGAATCTCAAGGGCAGGACGATCGACGAGGCGCAGGCGGCGCTGGAGAAGCTCAATCTCAAGGTCGGCGACTTCAGCACGGCGTACGACGAGAAGGTCGAGAAGGGCAAGATCGTCAGGGCGGCCGACTTCAGGGTCGGGTCGCAGGTCAAGCGCAGCACGGTGGTCGACCTCGTCGTGAGCAGGGGTCGCAAACCCATCGACATCACCGACTACACCGGCAAGCCGGAGGACGAGGCCAAGTCGGCACTCGAGAAGGCCGGGTTCAAGGTCGCGCTGGACCCGGAGTACTCCGACGACGTCGCGAAAGGCCGGGTCATCAGCCAGACGCCGCACGACGGCACGGGCTACGAGGACGACACGATCACGCTCGAGGTGTCCCGCGGCCCTGAGGCGATCAGCGTCCCGAACGTGCTGGGCAAGCCGCGGAACGAGGCGACCAAGATCCTCAGGGACGCCGGCTTCAAGGTGCGAGCCTTCGGTCCGGGCAACTTCACCGTCCAGGCCCAGACCCCGAGCTCGGACAAGAAGGCGAAGGTCGGCAGCACCGTCACCCTCGCCGGGTTCTGACTCCGCTCGCTAGCCTGACGCCATGACCACCCCCCGGATCGCTCCCGGCGGCCTGCGCGAGCTCGGCGTCGTCAACCACCTCATCAGCACCGTGGCCGGGCGCGTCCTCGGTGGAACCCGGCCGAACGTGTTCACCACCCTCGGCCGCCAGCGTGGGCTCTTCCGGGCCTGGCTCTGGTACAGCGCGAAGATGATGCCGGGCGGACGTCTCCCCCGACGCGAGACCGAGATGGTCATCCTCCACATCGCGACCCTGCGGGCCTGCGAGTACGAGAAGCGCCACCACCGGCGCATCGGCCGACGAGCCGGGCTGACACCTGAGCAGATCGAGCACGCCGGCGATGACGCGTGGGACGGCTGGAGCGCCCGCGAGCAGGCACTGCTCGGCGCCGCGACGCAGCTCGTCCAGGCGCGCGACATCGACGACCCCACTTGGGCGGAGCTGCGAGCGCACCTCGACGAGGCCGAGACCATCGAGCTGCTGATGCTGTGCGGTCAGTACGACGCGCTGGCCACCACGCTGATGACCCTGCGCGTGCAGCCGGAGTGACTCAGCGGTCCGCCAGCATCTCGGCGACGAGGAACGCCAGCTCGAGTGACTGCTCGCGGTTGAGCCGCGGATCGCAGAGCGTCTCGTAGCGGTGCGAGAGGTCGGCGGCCGAGAGCTTCGCGCCCCCGCCGACGCACTCGGTGACGTCGTCGCCGGTGAGCTCGACGTGCAGGCCGCCCGGCCAGGTGCCGAGTGATCGGTGCACCTCGAAGAAGCCACGCACTTCGTCGATGACGTCGTCGAACTCGCGCGTCTTGTAGCCGGTGCTCGCCTCGTACGTGTTGCCGTGCATCGGGTCGCACACCCATGCGACCTCGATCCCGGCTGCCGTGACCTTCTCGACCAGGTTCGGCAGGAGGTCGCGAATCTTGCCCGAGCCGAAGCGGGTGATGAACGTGACGCGACCGGGTGTGCGCTCGGGGTTGAGCTTCTCGTACAGCGCGATGGCGTCGTCGGGCGTCGTGGTGGGCCCGAGCTTGACGCCGATCGGGTTGGCGATCTGGCTGAGCAGCTCGACATGAGCACCGTCGAGCTGACGCGTGCGCTCCCCGACCCAGACGAAGTGACCCGACACGTCGTACGGACGGTCGGTGCGCGAGTCGATGCGCGTGAGCGAGTGCTCGTACTCCAGGATCAGTGCCTCGTGCGAGGAGTAGAAGTCGACGGAGTGGAACTCGTCGGGGTCGACCCCGATGGCGTCCATGAAGGCAAGGGCACGGTCGATCTCGGCGCCGATGCGCTCGTAGCTCTGGCCCACCGGGCTGCGCTTGACGAAGTCGGTGTTCCAGGCATGCATCTGGCGCAGATCGGCGTAGCCGCCCGTGGTGAAGGCGCGCGCGAGGTTCAGCGTGGCCGATGACGCGTGGTACACGTCGACGAGCCGTTGCGGGTCATGCACCCGCGACTCGGCCGTGAAGTCGAAGCCGTTGACGGCGTCGCCCCGGTAGGCCGGGAGGGTGACGCCGTCTCGCGTCTCGGTGTCGCTCGAGCGCGGCTTGGCGTACTGGCCGGCGAGGCGGCCGACCTTGACCACCGGAACGCTGGCCGCATACGTGAGCACGACCGCCATCGAGAGCAGCACCCGCAGCTTGTTGCGGACGTTCTCGGCGGTGACGCCCTCGAAGGTCTCGGCGCAGTCGCCGCCCTGGAGCAGGAACGCCTCGCCCCGGCCGACGGCAGCGAGCCGATCGCGGAGGTCGTCGCACTCACCGGCGAAGACGAGTGGCGGCATCCGGCGCAGCTTCTCGACCGCGGCGTCGCGCGCGGCGGCATCCGCATACGTGGGCTGCTGGGCAGCACCCATCGCATGCAGGTCGTCGAGACTGGGGATGGTCACCGCTCAAGGGTACCGGCCGGTCACTCCTGACCCGCGGTGGTTGAGGAGCCGCGAGGAACGCGACGCTGGGGGCACCTCCCGCGAGCGCCAGCGAGTGGGGGAATCGAAAACCACGAAGACGTGCGTGAACGCAGAAACTCACGAGGTTTCGTCACACGGGCGCCTGCGGCGCGGCGCGCTCAACCTGAGTTCACGCTCCCTCGCAGAGCTCGCTCGGTTCACCCAAACAGCACCTCGACCTCGTCGTAGAGCTCGGGACGGACGACCTTGAGCTCGCTGGTGCCCTCCGACAGCGGCACCCGGACGATCTCGGTGCCGCGCAGCGCCACCATCTTCCCGAAGTCGCCGTCGGTGACCGCCTGGATGGCGTGCAGGCCGAAGCGGGTGGCCAGCCAGCGGTCGAACGCCGTCGGGGTGCCGCCACGCTGGATGTGGCCGAGGACGACCGCTCGGGCCTCCCGGCCGGTGCGCTCCTCGATCTCGTGCGCGAGGCGGTCGCCGATACCGCCGAGGCGGACGTGCCCGAACGCGTCCTTCTCGCCGCTGACGAGCTCCATCGTGCCCTCAGCCGGCTTGGCCCCCTCGGCGACGACGATGATCGGCGAGTAGTGCGTCGCGAACCGGCTCTCGACCTGGGCGACCACCTTCTCGATGTCGAACGGCCGCTCCGGGATGAGGATGATGTTCGCGCCGCCGGCGAGCCCGCTGTGCAGGGCGATCCAGCCCGCGTGCCGGCCCATCACCTCGACGACGAGCGACCGGTGGTGCGACTCGGCAGTGGTGTGCAGCCGGTCGATGGCCTCCATGGCGACGTTGACGGCCGTGTCGAAGCCGAACGTGAAGTCGGTGCCGGAGAGGTCGTTGTCGATCGTCTTGGGCACGCCGACGACCTTGACGCCGAGGTCGGACAGCTTCGTGGCGACGCCCAGCGTGTCCTCGCCGCCGATGGCGATCAGGGCGTCACAGCCGTGCGCGGCCAGATTGTCCTTGATCTGCTCGACACCGTCCTCGATCGCGAACGGGTTGGTGCGCGACGAGCCCAGGATCGTGCCGCCGCGCGGCAGGATGCCACGCACCTCGGCGACGCCCAGCGTCATGGTGTCGTTCTCGAGCGGGCCGCGCCACCCGTCGCGAAAGCCCACGAAGTCGTGGCCGTGCTCCTTGACGCCCTTGCGCACCGCGCCGCGGATGACCGCATTCAGTCCGGGGCAGTCTCCGCCACCGGTGAGCATGCCGACTCGCATCGTTCCTCCTGGATGTTTGCTGGCTATTGGATTGTGTCTTCCGATGGTGTCGTCAACGGGCCCCTTCGGCGCGGCGCGCTCAACCTGCCTGAACGCTCGCTCGCTGGCGCTCGCTCGGTTCAGTCAGGCTTGATCTCGTCCCAGACCTCGTCCGCCTCGGCCTGGGCGGCGACCTTGGCCGCCTCGCGCTCGGCGTCGCGATCGCGCTTCTTGCCGTCCTGCGCGTAGAGGTCGACGTACTCCTGGCCGGAGAGCCGCATGATCTCGTACATGATCTCGTCGGTGATGGCTCGCAGGATGTAGCGGTCGTCCTGCAGGCCCTCGTAACGGCTGAAGTCGAGCGGCTTGCCGAACCGGACGCCCGGGCGAGCCATCGACCCGAAGACCTTGCCCGGCGGGGCGATGATGTCGGAGTTGATGACGGCGACCGGGATCACCGGCACCCCCGCTTCCAGGGCGATGCGGGCGACGCCCGTGCGGCCGCGGTACAGCTTGCCGTCGTGCGACCGGGTGCCCTCGGGGTAGATGCCGCAGAGCTCGCCTTCCTGCAGCAGCTTCAGCTGCGCGGCGATGGCACCGGCGGCAGCGCTTCCGCTGCTGCGGTCGATCGGCACCTGGCCGGCGCCGGAGAAGAACGTCTTCTGGAACCATCCCTTGACGCCGGGGGTCTCGAAGTACTCCGCCTTCGCCACGAACGTGACCCGGCGCGGGATGACGACGGGCATGAACAACCAGTCGCTGTAGGAGAGGTGGTTGCTGGCCAGGATGGCCGGGCCTTCCTTGGGGACGTTCTCGGTTCCTTCGGCCCACGGACGGAAGATCAGCTTGATCAGCGGACCCAGCGCCAGGAATTTGAGGAACCAATAGAACACGCGGCGACTCTATCCGAACAGGGCGCTGCACGAGGACCGTGCCATGCGCGAGGATGGGTGCATGCCTGAGACCGTCACCATCGTCCCCGGAGCCGAGCCGTTCAGCCACGACGGTGGCCCGATCGGTGTGCTGCTGAGCCACGGTTTCACCGGCTCACCTGCGTCGATGACACCGTGGGGGCAGTACCTCGCCGACCGCGGGTACACGGTGCGCGTGCCGCGGCTTCCGGGCCACGGCACCACGTGGCAGGACATGAACCGCACCCGCTGGGACGACTGGTACGCCACGATCGACGACGCCCTCACCGAGCTCAGAGGGCGATGCGAGCAGGTGGCCGTCGCCGGGCTGTCGATGGGTGGTGGCCTCGCGCTGCGTCTCGCCGAGGTCCGCCCGGACGACATCGATGCGCTGGTGCTGGTCAACCCCGTCATCGGCATCAAGAACTGGCAGCTGCGGTTGGTTCCGGCCCTCCAATGGCTCGTACCGGCCATGCCCGGCATCGGCAACGACATCAAGAAGCCCGGCGCGGACGAGGTCGGCTACGACAAGACGCCGCTCAAGGCCCTCGCGTCCCAGCTGCGCGGCTGGCGCGACACCCGCGGCGACCTCGACAAGGTCATCGCTCCCCTGCTGGTGTTCCGCGCCACCGACGACCACGTCGTCGACGCCACCAGCCTCGGACTGATTCGGGCCGCGGTGTCGTCAAAGGTCACCGAATACGTGACACTGGAGAACAGCTACCACGTGGCTACGCTCGACCATGACGCCCCGCAGATCTTCGAGCGGTCCGCCACCTTCATCGCCGAGCACGTGAGGGCCCCCTGATGGCTGACAAGCCGGACGATTTCGACGAGATCGTGCAGCGACTCGACCTCGACCTGCCCTTCCCTGACGAGCCGCCCGCGCGCGAACAGCTCCAGCACCCGAGCGTGCGGCGTCATCGGCGCGTGGAACCGCACCCCGAAGCCGAGGCCGACGAGCCGGAGGCGTTCGACGACATGCCCGACGAGCCGTTCTACCGCAAGGTCCCGCCCGCGCCCATACGGCCGCGCCACCGGGGCCGCACGTTCGCCTGGATCGCGGTGCTGGGCTCGCCGCTGGCCATCATCGTGTTCACGCTCGCCCACGTGTGGCTGCCGAAGTCGGTGCTGCTCGGCATCGGGCTCACGTTCGTCGCCGGGTCGATCTACCTGATCTCCCAGCTGCCCGAGTACGGGCCCGGGCGTCCGGACTTTCCGGACGACGGCGCCGAGGTATGACGTGAACTGCCCTAAGACTTGAACTGCCCTAAGACTTGAACTGCACCGTGAACCTGGCCAGGTCGGCCGCGCCGATCAAGCCGGCCTCTGGCCCGAGCCCGGCGGGCACGATGCGCGCCTCCGGCCGGTGACCACGCCCGGTCAAGCTCCGTGAGAAGGCGGTCCGGGCCGGTTCGAGCAACATCTCTCCGGCATCACTGAGCCCACCTCCAATGACGAAGACGCCCGGGTCGAGCGCCGCCGCGAGGTTCGCCATGCCCACGCCCAGCCAGTCGCCCACGTCGGCGAACCAGCCCGCCGCCTCCGCGTCACCGTCGCGCGCCGCCTCGGTGACGTTGGAACCCTGGATGTCCTGCACCGAACCACCCGCGGCATCCAGCAGGAGGCGGCCGAGCGGCGTGCCCTCCTCGGCGGCGGCCCGGCCTCGGCGGGTGAGCACCCGCCCGCTCGCGTACTGCTCCCAGCAGCCACGGTTGCCGCACTCGCACGGCAACCCGTCGGGAACGACCTGCATGTGCCCGAACTCCCCCGCGATGCCGAAGCGACCGCGGTACGGCTGTCCGTCGATGACGATGGCGCCGCCGATGCCGGTGCCCAGGGCCACCAGGACGATGTCCGGCTCCCCCTGAACCGCACCGAACCGCCACTCGGCCCAGCCGCCGGCGTTCGCGTCGTTCTCGACCACGACCAGGAGCCCCGTTCGGTCCGCGACCGCGTGGCGGAGGTTCTCGTCGCGCCACGGCAGGTGTGGCGCGAACAGCACGGTCGACCCGGTTGCGTCCACGAATCCGGCGGCGCCGATTCCGAGCGCCCGGATCTCTCCGGCGCTGTCGTCGTGCTCGCGGCGGAGCTGGTCGGCGAGGTCACCGATGACGTCGAGGACGGCCGCCGGGTCGGAGTCCGGTGTGTCGGCACGCCGACGCGCGAGCACTCGTCCTTGCTCGTCGACGACTCCGGCGGCGATCTTGGTGCCGCCGACGTCGATGCCGATGGCGAGCTCGTCGGGCACGATCGTCAGCCGTCGGTGCCGGATCGGGCGAGATCGGCCGCGCCGATGATGCCTGCCTCGTTGCCCAGTGCGGCCAGCCGGAGCTCGGCGATCTTGCGATGATCGCGGGCCGGCAAGTGCTCCTCGAAGGCACTCCGGACCGGGTCGAGCAGGAGGTCGCCCGCGTCAGCGACTCCCCCACCGATCGCGATGACGCTGGGATCGAGCACGGCCGCGAGCGTCGCGAGGCCCTCGCCCAGCCACTGACCCACGTCGTGGAGGAGGTCGACACACATCGGGTCGCCCTGCCGGGCGAGGCCGGTGACCATCTGGCCCGTGATGGCCTCGACGTCGCCGGCAACCTTCAGGAGCGGTTCGGCCTGCGGATCATCGGACTCGACCCGCGAGCGTGCGTCGCGCACGAGCGCACGGCCACTGGCGTACTGCTCGAGGCAGCCGTGCTGGCCGCAACCGCAGAGGCGACCGTCGGGCACCACGCGAAGGTGGCCGATCTCGGCTGCCGCACCGAAGCCGCCGCGCACCACCATGCCGCGGTGGACGATGCCTCCACCGACGCCCGTGCCGACGGTGACGAACAGCAGGTCGTCGGTGTCCTCACCGGCGCCGAAGCGGTACTCGCCCCAGGCCGCGGCGTTGGCGTCGTTCTCGACGACGACCGGGAGGTCGACGAGCTTGCCGACGGCGTCGGCCAGCGGTTCGTCGATCCAGTCGATGTTGGGGGCGAAGGTCACGGTGGCCCGGTCGACGTCGACGAAGCCCGCCGCGCCGATGCCGATGCCCCCCACCTCGACGTCGCCCTCGAGCAGCCGATCGACCAGGGTGGCCACGACGGCGGCGATGCCCGTGGCGTCATCAGGCGTCGGCTCGCTGTCCGCACTCACGATGCGGCCGTCGGTCGCCACGAGACCTGCGGCGATCTTGGTACCACCGATGTCGACACCGATGCCGTGCAACGCAGGGCTGGGCCCTGAGCTCATGCCTCGTCCGTCGGAGGTGGCACCGTGCGCTCCAGCACGTCGCGCACCGAGCGGCTGAACTGCACGGCTGCGTCGGTGACCTGCTCGACGACCTCGGGATGCTCGTGGATGTAGCCGACGACCTGGCAGATCGGGCACCAGCCGGTGGTGCAGACGTGCCCGTCGCCGTGCGTCGATCCGTCTTCGGCGCTGCCTTGACGGGCCTCGGACGCAAGCGCGTGCAGCAGCCGGGCCGTCTCCTGGGCGAGGGAGCCGACGCTCTCCTCTTCTGTTGCCTCCGCTTCAGCCACGAGTTCCCTCGACGTGCCGCTTCAACCCCTTGAGGGCCGTGTCGATGATGACCTTCTCGGCCTTGCGCTTGAGCATCCCGAGCATGGGGATGGAGACGTCGACGGAGAGCTGGTAGGTGACCCGGGTGCTGTCGTCGCCGACCGGCTCGAGCTCGTAGCTGCCGTCCATCGACGTGAGCATCGAGCCGCGCTCGACGAGGTGCCAGGTGACCGAGCGGTCGTCGTCCCAGACGTAGCCGAGGTCGTACTGGTCGCGAATGGGCGCGGCCTCCAGCACGAAGTGCACCCGCTCGGGGCGATCCTTGCCGGACGACACCACGTCCGCGACGCGCACGCCGGTGGCCCACGACGGGTAGTCGTCGAAGTCGGCGATGACGTCCATGATCTGGCTCGGCGGTGCGCCGATGACGATGTCGCTGGTCGTGCGTGCCATCAGCGCTCCTCCACGTGGGTCGGGTCCATCGTAATGGCCGGTTCGGGCTCCACGCCTGCGGGGCGAACGGCGTCGATGTCGGGTACGAGCGTGAGGGTAGCCTGCCGTACGTGGCTCAGACGTACCCGACCGCAGACGGCAACCTCACCGACGACGTCCTCGACCGGCTCGCGCTCGATGCCGACGCCGTCGCCCTGGCCCGGCGCGTGGACGGGGAGTGGCAGGACGTGACGATCGGTGAGTTCCACCGTGAGGTCACCGACCTGGCGAAGGGCCTGGTGGCGTCCGGTGTGGAGCCGGGCGACCGGGTCGTGCTGCTGTCGAAGACGCGCTACGAGTGGACGCTCGCCGACTACGCGATCTGGTGGGCCGGCGCGGTCACCGTGCCCGTCTACGAGACGTCGTCACCGGCCCAGATCGCCTGGATCCTGGCCGACTCCGGTGCAGTGGCCGCGGTGGTGGAGAGCAAGGATCACGCCGCGCGCGTCGAGGAAGCCCGCGCGGAGACCCCCCACCTGACGAAGGTCTGGACGATCGCCGACGGCGGTGTGGAGACGGTCACAGCCGCCGGAGCCGACATCGCCGACGATGTGCTCGACGGCCGCCGCAAGGCGCTCGGCCCCGACTCCCTGGCGACGCTCATCTACACGTCCGGCACCACCGGACGACCCAAGGGATGCCAGCTCACCCACGGCAACTTCCGCGGCGAGCTCGCCGGCGCCCTGGCGAGTCTCCCGGAGCTGTTCGAGCGCGAGGAGGCCTCGACGCTGCTGTTCCTGCCGCTGGCCCACGTCTTCGCCCGCGTCATCCAGGTCGGAGCCATCCGGGCCGGCTCCAAGCTTGCCCACACCGCCGACATCAAGGACCTGGTCGACCACCTGGGCGAGTTCGAGCCCACGTTCGTGCTGGCCGTGCCCCGAGTGTTCGAGAAGGTCTTCAACACCGCCAGCAGCAAGGCCTATGCCGACGGACGCGGCAAGGTCTTCGACCGCGCGGTCCAGACCGCGATCTCGTACAGCCGGGCCCAGGACTCCGGCAAGCCCGGCGTCGCCCTGCGCGCCCGGCACGCCGTCTTCGACCGGCTCGTCTACGGCAAGCTGCGCGAAGCCCTCGGCGGCCACACGGAATGGGCGATCTCCGGTGGCGCCCCGCTGGGTGAGCGACTCGCGCACTTCTACCGCGGTATCGGCATCCCGGTGCTCGAGGGCTACGGCCTCACCGAGACCACCGCCGCGCTGTGCGTCAACACCCCCGAGCACCAGCGCATCGGCACCGTCGGGCGGCTCTTCCCCGATACCGAGGTCGACGTCGCCTCCGACGGCGAGCTGCGCTTCCGCGGCCCGCAGGTGTTCACGGGGTACTGGAACAACACCGACGCCACGGCCGAGGCGCTCGACGCCGACGGCTGGTTCGCCACCGGCGATCTCGGCGACGTCGACGACGACGGCTTCATCCGCATCACCGGACGCAAGAAGGAGATCCTGGTGACGGCCGGCGGCAAGAACGTCTCCCCCGCCGTGCTCGAGGACCGCGTCCGGGCGCACCCCTACGTGAGCCAGTGCCTCGTCGTCGGCGACGGCAAGCCGTTCGTGGCCGCCCTCATCACGATCGACACCGAGGCCTGGACGGGGTCGCTCGACGATCCGGCGCTGGAGTCCGCGGTGCAGGACGCGATCGACGAGGCCAACGCCCAGGTCTCACAGGCGGAGTCCATCAAGAAGTTCGTGATCCTCCCCGACGACTGGACCGAGCAGAACGGCTACCTGACGCCGTCGTTCAAGGTGAAGCGCAACGCCGTGCTGCGCGACTTTCACGACACGGTCGAGGCACTCTTCGTCAGGTAGTCGCGCCACTGCTCGGTGAGCTCCGCCACGGAGACGTTGAATGCCTTTCGCACGGCCGCCGACACCTCCGTACCGGACAGCACGTCACGGTAGAACGCGACGATGACCCGATCGCTGTGCTGCTCTCCCAGCATGCGGAACACCATCCAGGCCGCCTCGTAGACGGCGCCGAGGTGCTCGCCCCCACCGAAGTCGTTCGGCGAGGGCAGGGCCTTCGGGGCTCCGTCGTCCTTCACCCGGCGGAGCGCCTGGCCGGCGCTCAACGAGAGTGGCGCGTCGTCGTCGTGCAGCGCCACGAAGTCGGCGAATCCCTCGATCACCCAGGCCTCTCCGTCGGCGCCCAACGCGCCGGTGAGCAGGTGCGCGGCCTCGTGGCTGATGACGACCTGCGCGGCCCGGGCGTCCATGGTGTCGAACTGGGCCGGGTTGAGCACGATGACGCGGGCGGTCGTGGTGCCCCCGTCGATGGTTGTCGTGACCGCCGCGATCGGGGCGATCTCCCGCGTCGGACGACCGACGAGGTCGGCGGCGAGAGCCTGGGTCCGCGGCGAGACGATCGTCAGGTCGGCATCGACGCCGGGCACGACGTCGCGCACACGATCATGCGCGACCCGTGCCATCGCCGCACTGTCGAGCTCTGGCACTCCACCGTCGACCGTGATGACCCGGATGCCGGACTCCCGCTCGACCGCGATACGGCCGGCGAGCCACAACGGCACCGGCTCCTTCTGGGCCGAGGCCGAGCGAACCGCGAGCGTACCGTCGCGCCGAGGGTCGAGCCGGAACTCCACCGTGGCGTCTCGAACGGACGTGCCGGTGACTGCGGAGTCGCGACCGGCGCGCCACGACACCGCGACCCTCGCGACCGTGGAGCCGTCGGCGCGATCGGGTGCCTCGCCGCCGCTGAGGTAGCGCATGTCCACGTCGGCGACGTCGAGATCGGATCTCGCCTGCCAGGCATCCGTGGCGAACGTGCGTGCCCGGCTCCCGGATCCCGCCGCGTCGAGAAAGGCCCGTTCGGTTTCGGCGTCACCGAGCTCGCGGAACTGTTCGGCGAGCAGTGAGGCGGCGTCGTCGGGCACCGGCACGACCCCGTCGGGGGTCGAGGAACTCCAGGGGCGCTGCCAGAGGACCAGCGCGACGGCCAGCACGACCAGGAGCGCTCCGGCCGCCAGGTTGGGCGACAGCCGGCGAGGGTCAGCCAACCCGCCCGGCTCTGCTGTACCCGCTGACGCCGGTGATCTCGACGCTTCGGCCCGGGTGCGGTGCGTGGATGACCTTGCCCTTGCCGATGTAGATGCCGTCGTGCGACATGTCGCCGTAGAACACGATGTCGCCGGGCTGGAGCTGGCTCATCGAGATGTGCCGGGTGGCGCTGTACTGCGGGCCGACCACGCGGGGCAGGGACACCCCGGCGGCACGGTAGGACCCCTGCACGAGACCGGAGCAGTCCCACGCGTTCGGCCCGGTGCCGCCGTAGCTGTACGGGTCGCCGAGCTGTGCGGTGGCGAACTTGATGGCCTTGGCCGCGCGGCCGCTGGCATCGATCTCGAAGTTGAGATCGATGTTGCTGTTGCCGAACGCCGCCCGCTCGGTGGCGGACAGGAGGTCAAGCTTGCGCTTGGCCTCGTCGTACTTGGCCTTGATCTTGTCGCGCTCCTTCGCCAGGTCCTTCTTGTCGTCCTCCAGCGCGACCTCACGGTCCTCGAGCTGGTCCTGACGGTTCTGCAGCTGCTTGGCGGTCTTGCCGAACTTCTCGAGCTGGTCGGCGCGGGTGCTGTTGAGCGCCTGCACGGCGCCGAGCCCGTCGAGGAACTCCTCCGGGTCGCCGCTGCCGAGCAGGCTGACGGTGGGGCCGAGCGGGGCGTCCATGTGCTGCTGCACGATGGCCGAGCTCAAGGCGTCCTTCTGCCCCCGGTAGCCGACCATCTGACGGTCGATGTCACCGGAGAGGTCGGAGATCTCCTGCTTGGTCTGCTTGATCTGCACCGACAGCTGGTTGACCTGCTCCGATGCGGCCTCGGCCTCGTGGAAGGCCTGCTTGACGTCCTTGACGTCGGCCTTCGGCTCGGCCTGTGCGCCGCCTACGAGACTGATGGTCACGACGGACACGCTGACGACCGCGAGGGCGGCACGATTCACCGTCCGGATACGCGAGAGGCGCACGCACTACTCCTACATTCCTCGGCGCCTACCGGGTGAGCTGACGGGTTCGGGCTGAGGTTGCCCTACGACTCAGGTGCGAGCCGATTCACCCCACACACATGGTTCCCCGGTATGTCGCGGTTGTCTTCCCCACATCCGCGGCAATTCGGCGGTGCACCCGATGTCGGCCAGGTCGGCCGCGCATACTCCGGGCGCACAAGCGCCCACTCTAGGGGTGGACGGGGGCGCGTTCAACTTCAACCCGCGTGCGTGTCGGGAGTCGTGAGCGGGATCACGAGGCGGAGCGGCGGAACCAGACCGCCGTCGGCGAGCGCCTCGAGGGCAGCGACGTCGTCGCCGTCGAGCTCGATGCCCTCCGGTGGGCCGCCCAGCAGAACGGTGACGACGCAGTCGCCGCACGCGCCCGGGCTGCGGACGAGACAACGGTCGCAGTCGACGGTCACGGACTCGGTCGGATCGCTCATGGGACACCTCCTGGTGGCGATCACGACGGTAACCGCCCCGTCCGACACAAACCGGAGGTCGAGGAGCGCAGCGACGAGCGCCGTAGGAGGTTGAGCGCGTCACGCCGAAGGCGTCCGCGGCCGAAACCGCTCCCGTCACACCAGTCACTCCCGTTGTCGGATGATCGAACTAGTGTTCGACAGGTGGAAGCTGTCCAGGCCTCGTTCGACGACCTCGGTCGACCGCTGTCCGACGTCACGTTCTGCGTCGTCGACCTCGAGACCACGGGCGGTTCGGCCAAGGCGGGCTCGAAGATCACCGAGGTCGGCGCGGTCAAGGTGCGCGGTGGCGAGGTGGTCGGTGAGTTCCAGACGCTGGTCAATCCCGACGAGTCCATCCCGGCCTTCATCACCGTGCTCACCGGCATCACCGACGCCATGGTCATCGACAAGCCACGCATCGCCGAAGTGCTGCCCAGCTTCCTGGAGTTCGCCCGCGGCACGGTGCTGGTGGCGCACAACGCCCCGTTCGACACCGGCTTCCTCAAGCACTTCAGCCGCGAGCTGGGCATCCCGTGGCCACGCTTCGAGGTGCTCGACACCGCGGTGCTGGCTCGCCGCACCCTGCTGCGTGATGAGGTGCCCAACTGCCGGCTTGCCACGCTGGCCCGCGTCTTCCATGCCACCACGACGCCCAACCACCGGGCCTTGTCCGACGCCCGCGCCACGGTCGACGTCCTGCACGGGTTGTTCGAGCGGCTCGGCCCGCTCGGCGTCACGTCGCTCGAGGAGGTGTCCACGTTCACGGCGCGGGTCACGCCCGCCCAGCGCAAGAAGCGCCACCTGGCCGAGCACCTGCCCCAGTCCCCCGGCGTCTACCTGTTCCGCGACCGCCACGACGACGTCCTGTACGTCGGCACGTCCCGCCGGCTCCGGTCGCGAGTCCGTTCCTACTTCACCGAGTCAGAGACGCGTACACGGATGGGCGAGATGGTCATGCTGGCCCAGCGCGTCGAGGGCATCGTGTGTGCCACCACGTTGGAGGCCCAGGTCCGCGAGCTGCGATTGATCGCCCGGCACCGGCCGCCGTACAACCGGCGCTCGAAGTTTCCCGACCGGCTGTCGTGGCTCAAGCTCACCCGCGAGGCGTGGCCGCGTCTGTCCGTCGTCAAGCGCATCCTCGACGACGACGCCGACTACATCGGGCCGTTCGGGAGCCGGTCGTCCGCCGACGACGCCATGGCCGCGCTGCACGACACGTTCCAGATCCGGCAGTGCACCCCCAAGCTCGCCAAGCGTTCCCGACGCAACGCCTGCGCCCTCGCCGAGCTGGGCCACTGCCTGTCGCCGTGCGACGGCTCCGTCGAGCCGGACGTCTACGCGGACGAGGTGTTCCGCGTGCAGCGCGCCATGACCGCCGACCCGGTCGAGCTCGTCGACGCCATCCGAAGCCGCATGGGCGACCTCGCCGAGAACGAGCGGTTCGAGGACGCCGCCCGCTGGCGCGACCGCCTCACGGCGCTGCTCCGTGCGGTGGTGCGCAGCCAGCGCCTCGCCGAGCTCACCGCGGTGCCCGAGCTCGTCGTCGCAGCCCCGCACGCCGACGGCTGGGAGATCCACGTGCTGCGCCACGGCCGTCTCGCCGCCGCCGGCGTGATGCCACGCGGCACCCATCCGTCCGGCTGGGTCGACGCCCTGCTCGCCACCGCCGAGTCGGTCGACGCCGGCTACGGGCCGATCCCCGCGGCCACGGCCGAGGAGACCGAGTGCCTGCTGCGGTGGCTCGACACCCCCGGCCTTCGAGTCGTCCGAGGCGCGTGGCACGCCCCGCTCGCCGGTGCCGCCCGCCACCTGGAGCACCTCACTGCTCTGGCGTCGCACGCCAAGGCGACTACTCTGACGTCGTGATCACCGCGATCGTCTTCATCCAGGCCGATGTCTCCCGACTCTCCGAGATCGCCGAGAGCATCGCCGACATCACCGGTGTCAGCGAGGTCTACTCGGTCACTGGCGACCTCGACCTCCTCGCGATGGTGCGGGTACGCACCCACGAGGAGATCTCCGACGTCGTCGCCGACCAGCTGAACAAGGTCGACGGCGTGCTGTCGACGCAGACCCAGATCGCGTTCCGGACCTTCAGTCACCACGACCTCGAAGACGCCTTCAGCATCGGGCTGTGACGGCGTGAACGCGCCCGTCTTTCCCGACTCGCCGATGATCGTCGGGGCACGGGAACGTGCCCGTCTCGCCGGTGCGAGCGGCGACGACTCGGCGGCCACGGACTTCAGTGTCCGGCTGCTCAGGAGCTTCCTCGGGCTGTGCGAGAACCCCCGCTCCCGGCAGCGCATGCTGAAGCTGGTGCGGTCGTCGGTCGGCAGCGGGAGCGACCGCGCGCTGTATCGCATGCTCAACCGGACGGTCGTCACCCCGACCGCCAGGGCCACGGGGATCAACGCCTCGGCGCTGCGGTACGAGCTCGTCTGCGGTCAGCTCGTCGGCCTGGCGATGATGCGATACGTCCTGAAGGTCGAACCGGTGGCCTCCACGTCCACCGACGAGATCATCCAGGTGTTCGCCCCGGCGATCCGCGCGACGCTCAAAGGTTAGGGCTGAAGCTCTAGGCCAACGCCTGTGTCGTCTCGACCCATCGGGTGAGCACGCTGCGGGCGGCGCCGGAGTCGATCGACTCGCGGGCGCGTTCCACGCCTGCGGCCACACGATCCTCGAGCTCGCCGTCGGCGGCCTCGTGAGCGGCGATCCCGGCGGCGGCGTTGAGCAGCACGGCGTCGCGCACGGCGGACTTCTCACCGTCCACGACGCGCTCGAAGACAGCGGCGTTGAACGCCGCGTCGCCCCCGGTCAACGCGGACGGCTCGGACTGCTCGAACCCGAGTCTCTGCGGATCGAGCTCGTGGTCGGTGACCTGGCCGGTGGCTGGGTCGCCCATCCAGATCCGCGATGTCGTGGTGGTGGTGATCTCGTCGAGTCCGTCGTCACCGCGGAAGACCAGCGCATCGGCGCCCCGGGCGGCGAGAACACCGGCCATGATCGGCGCCATCCGGGCCTCGGCCACGCCGACGGCCATCGCGTCCGGACGGGCCGGGTTCACCAAGGGCCCGAGGAAGTTGAACGGGGTAGGGACGCCGAGCTCACGGCGTGGCACCGCAGCAAACCGAAACGATGCATGGAACACCGGGGCGAAGCAGAACGTGATGCCGACCTTCGTCAGCACGTCGACGAGCTTGGGCGGCGGGACGTCCAGCCGGACGCCGATCTCCTCGAGGACGTCGGCCGAGCCACTGGCGCTGGACGCGGCCCGGTTGCCGTGCTTGACCACCGGGACTCCCGCGCCGGCGATCACCACGGCCGACATGGTCGAGATGTTGACGGTGCGCGCGCGGTCGCCGCCGGTGCCGACGATGTCGACGACGCGACCCTCGACCTGCATGGGCGCGGCGTGGCGATACATGGCGTCGACGAGTCCCTGCATCTCCGCCTGCGTCTCGCCCTTGCTGCGGAGAGCAACGGCGAATCCAGCGATCTGGGCTGGAGTGGCGTTGCCGGACAGGATCTCGTCCATCGCCCAAGAGGTGGAGGAGACGTCGAGGTCGTGCCCCGCGATCAGCTCTGCCAGGACATCTGGCCACGTGTTCATGGCTTCTCTAGGCCGACTGGAGCACGCCGCGCGCGAGATCGATGACGGTCTCGGCCAGACGCAGCGGATCGATGGGATGCGGCAGCGCGGCATCGGCGCGCGACCACGTGGCGAGCCAGGCGTCCTGCGGACGACCGGTGAGCACGAGGACCGGCGGCGCCTGGTAGATCTCGTCCTTCATCTGCCGGGCGATGCCCAGACCGCCGGCCGGGACTGCCTCGCCGTCGAGGATCACGAGGTCGAAGCCACCCGCATCGAGGTGCTGCCACACCACCGGTTCGGTGGCGCACTCGACGTACTCGAAGCGCGGAAGATCGGGATGCGGGCGCGCGCCGAGCGAGGACAGGACCGTCGCTCGGACGTCCCGATCGTCGCTGTAGACCAGGACACGCAGGGGCTTGTGCTCGCTCACGATCGAATCGTACATAATGAGCGCGTGGCGACTACTTCGATCATCCCGGCGTCTCGACTCCATGGCACCGATGGGCGGCCCTCGATGGTCGCGGTGGGCACCATCGTGTGGCTCTCGAGCGACCTGCTGTTCTTCGCCGGCCTGTTCGCGGCGTACTTCACGATCCGCAACGTCTCACCGGACCTCTGGGCCCAGGAGACCGCGAAGCTCGACCTCCCGTTCGCGGCGGTCACCACCACGGTGCTGGTGCTGTCGTCGGTCACGTGCCAGTACGGCGTCTTCGCCGCCGAGCGCGGCCGGGCCGGTCGCAGCGGCCGCCTGTGGCAGTTCACCCAGTGGGGCATGCGTGAGTGGTTCGTGCTCACCTACTTCATGGGCGCCTTCTTCATCGCCGGCCAGGCCACCGAGTACGCCTCCCTGGTCACCGAGCACACCACGATCTCCTCATCGCCGTACGGCTCGGTGTTCTACCTCGCCACCGGCTTCCACGGCCTGCACGTCATCGGCGGCCTGATCGCCTTCCTCCTCGTCATCGGACGAACGTTCATGGCGCGTCGCTTCACCCACGAACAGGCCATCTCATCCATCGTGGTCTCGTACTACTGGCACTTCGTGGACATCGTCTGGGTCGGCCTGTTCGCCACCATCTATCTGATCCAGTAGCAAAGGTCCACCTAACATCTCCGGCGCGGAGTATCCCTCGGTACTCTGAGTCGACTAACCAGGAATGAGGTTCTCGGTGCGGAAACTCTCCACCCGCCGCCGGCACCCACTCGCCGGTCTCGTCGTCCTCGTCATGGGGCTCGTCGTGGCCGGCGGCCTGTATGCGGCGTTCGCACCGCGGGCCGCCACCGCCCAGGAGGAGACGTCGTCGCGCGACGTCGAGGCCGGGCGCCAGCTCTTCCTGATCGGATGCGCCAGCTGCCATGGCAAGGACGCCACGGGCATCACCACCAAGTCCGGCGGCAACTACGGTCCTTCGCTGATCGGCGTCGGCGCAGCGTCCGTCGACTTCCAGGTCGGCACCGGTCGCATGCCGATGGCCGCATCAGGACCGCAGGCACCGCGCAAGGACCCCGAGTACACCGAGGAGGAGACCCGCCAGCTCGCGGCCTACGTCGCCTCGCTCGCCCCAGGTCCGAGCGTCCCGGAGGCCGAGTACCTCGACTGGCGCGCGGCCAGCACCGAGGACGTCAAGGAGGGCGGCGAGTTCTTCCGCACCAACTGCACGGCCTGCCACAACTCCGTGGGAGCCGGTGGCGCGCTCCCCAACGGCCGCTACGCCCCCGACATCAGGGGCGTCGAAGCCAAGCACATCTACGAGGCCATGCTCACCGGGCCGCAACAGATGCCGCTGTTCTCCGACGCCGTCATCACGCCGGAGGACAAGCGCAACGTCATCGCCTACGTCAAGACCCTCGAGGACCAGCCCGACTACGGCGGCCTCGCCGGCGGCGGATACGGGCCGGTGGTCGACGGCATGTTCACCTTCATCATCGGCATCGGTGCCCTGGTCGGTTTCGCCGTCTGGATCGGTGCCCACGGAGCGAGAGTGAAGAAGCAATGACCACGCAAGACAACGGCACGCCGAGCTCAGCCGGCCACGGCGAGCCAGGGATCAGCGCCGACCTCGAGCGCAAGACTCTCGAACCGATCGACGACCCCGGCATCCAGTCGCACCAGTGGCGTCCCACGGACGTCGACGCGAAGGCCGAGCGCCGCGCAGAGCGGCAGATCTCCGGCATGTTCGGCGTCGCCACGATCCTGCTGCTGCTGTTCTGCGTCGCCTACTTCGCCGTCGAGCCCGACCAGACGTTCCTCGGCTGGTCGGCCCTGAACTTCGCCCTCGGCGCCAGCCTCGGCGGTGCGCTCCTGCTGATCGGAGGCGGGATCATCCAGTGGGCCAAGAAGCTCATGGGTGACCACGAGATCATCGAGCCACGTCACCCGGTCCGCTCGTCCGACGAAGACCGCACGGCCGTGATGGAGGACATCAACGCCGGTCTCGACGAGTCCGGAATCGCCCGTCGCCCGATGATCCGCAACAGCCTCCTCGGAGCGATCGGCGTGCTCAGCCTCGGCCCACCGATCGTCATGCTGCGCGACCTCGGCCCGCTTCCCAAGGACGACCAGATGCTCACGGTCTGGGAGAAGGGCATGCGGGTCGTCAACGACGTCTCCGGCGCACCGATCAAGCCTTCGGAGATCGATGTCGGCCAGCTCATCAACGCCGAGCCGTTCGCCCTGTTCGAGGAGGACGAGGACGGCCATCGCATCATCCACGGCACCGCGGCCCTGCAGGCCAAGTCCAAGGCCGCCGTCATCCTGGTGCGCATGCGCCCGCAGGACATCACGCCCGCCAAGGGACGTGAGAACTGGGGCATCGACGGCATCCTCTGCTACTCCAAGATCTGCACCCACGTGGGCTGCCCGATCAGTCTGTGGGAGCAGCAGACCCACAACGTGCTGTGCCCGTGCCACCAGTCGACGTTCGACCTCGCCGACGCCGGAAAGGTCATCTTCGGGCCCGCTGCCCGACCGCTCCCTCAGTTGCCGCTCGGCGTAGACTCAGAGGGGTACTTGATCGCGATGAGCGACTTCCAGGAAGTCATCGCACCGAGTTATCCGGAGCTGAGCCGGGACCAGAAGAAGTTGGATGATCGCTATGAGTGATGGCTACACCGACATCCAGAAGACAGCCGTGGGCAAGGGTGCGGCTGGGCCGGTCGGCTGGCTCGACGATCGTCTCGGTCTCGCAGCCGCCGGCAAGAAGCTCATGCCGGTGCGCAAGGTCTTCCCCGAGCACTGGTCGTTCATGCTCGGCGAGATCGCCCTGTGGTCCTTCATCGTCCTGCTCCTCACTGGCGTCTTCCTGACCTTCTGGTTCGACCCGAGCATGGCCGAGACCGTCTACGACGGCTCCTACGCGCCGCTGCGCGGTCTGGAGATGTCGCGGGCCTACGCCTCGACGCTCGAGATCTCCTTCGACATCCGCGGTGGCCTGCTGATCCGGCAGATCCACCACTGGGCGGCCGCGATCTTCGTCGCCGCGATGATCGTGCACATGCTGCGCATCTTCTTCACCGGTGCGTACCGCAAGCCGCGCGAGGTCAACTGGCTCGTCGGAGTCGGACTGCTCTCGATCGGACTGGTCGAGGGGTTCGCGGGCTACTCACTCCCCGACGACCTGCTGTCCGGAACCGGCCTCCGCTTCGTCGACGGGCTGATCCGCTCCATCCCGCTCGTCGGTTCCTACCTGGAGTTCTTCATCTTCGGCGGTGAGTTCCCCGGCGACATCATCATCCCGCGGCTCTACATGGCTCACATCCTGCTGATCCCTGCCATCCTGCTGGGCCTCATCGGCCTGCACATGGTGCTGCTCGTCTACCAGAAGCACACCCAGTGGCCCGGGCCCGGACGCACCGAGAACAACGTCGTGGGTTACCCGCTGCTCCCCCAGTACGCGGCGAAGGCCGGCGGCTTCTTCATGGTCGTCTTCGGCTTCACCGCCCTGATGGGCGCCACGCTGCAGATCAACCCGATCTGGCTGTACGGCCCCTACAACCCGTCCGAGGTCACGGCCGGTTCACAGCCCGACTGGTACATGGGCTTCGTCGAGGGCGCCGTCCGCGTCATGCCGGCCTGGGAGTTCACCGATCCCATCATCAACTACACCTGGTCGATGAACGTCTTCATCCCGGCCGTGCTGCTGATGGGCCTCTTGTTCACCCTGCTCGGTGCCTGGCCGTTCGTGGAGCAGTGGATCACCGGTGACAAGCGCGAGCACCACCTGCTGGAGCGCCCGCGCAACGCCCCGGTGCGCACCGCGTTCGGCGTCGCCGGCATGACGGCCTATGGGGTGTTGTGGATCGGCGGCGGCAACGACATCATCGCCGTGAAGTTCAACCTCGACATCTACGACATCACGTGGTTCGTGCGGATCGGCACGTTCCTCCTGCCGATCCTCGCGTTCATGATCACCAAGCGCATCTGCATCGGGCTGCAGCGGGCCGACGCCAACCGCATCCTGCACGGCTACGAGACCGGCATCATCGAACGCACGCCTGACGGCGCCTACTCCGAGCGCCACGCTCCCCTGTCGGTGCCCGGCCAGTTCGTGCTCACGACCCACGACCGGCTGCCGGTGCTCGAGGCGCCCCAGGAGGTCGACGCGAACGGTGTGCCGGCCCCGCACGGCCGCGTGGAGAAGCTGCGGGCCAAGTTCCGGAAGTTCTACTACCACGGCGCCGTCGACAAGCCCACCGAGCACGAGGTGGAGCATGCGGCGGAGCACCTGGCCGAGCACGACGGCCACCCGGTCGCCCTCGGCGAGGACTTCCAGGGCGTCTCGGAGACCGGCGTTCCGCGGAGCCACTGAGCCCGCACTCGGTGGTTGAGTAGCCCCGCGATGAGTCGGACTCAGCGAGCCCTGCGAGCTGACGTCCGGCCAGGTCGAGTGGGCGCGGCGAAGCCGCCCGGCGTGTCGAGACCTCGTGAGATTGAGATCCCGCGCTAGAAGTGGTTTCGATACGGCACTCGTTCCTCGGGCCTACTCAACCACCGTGAACTTACGTGAGCGCCGAGCCGGCCTTCCAGTCGTCCCACGAGACGTTCCAGTCGGTCCAGCCGTTCTGGTCCTCCATGCCGCGGGGGCTGTTCTTGTACTTCACCACGTCGCCGCGCCGGGAGTTCTGGTAGAGCCAGTTCGCGTTCGCGGTGCTCATGCCGGTGCAGCCGTGGCTGACGTTCGCCCGCCCGTGCGAGGAGGACGACCAAGGCGCCGCGTGCAGGAACTCACCGGAGTTGGTGACCCGCATGGCCCACTTGACGTCCGAGATGTCGTAGTAGTCGGGGTCCTCGGAGTCGACACCGGTCGTGGCGGCGTCCATGTCGACCTTCGGGAACTTCTCCATGATGATCTTGGTGCCCTGCCGCGTGCGGTGCTTGTTGTCGCCGGTCGAGACCGGGATCGAACGGGCCTGCTTGCCGTCGATGCGGACGATCAGGCGGTGCGCGGTGATGTCGACCGTGCTGATGACCTCGCGGCCGATCTTGAACGGCACTCTCTGGTTCTGCTGGCCGTAGATGCCGTTGCCGGCGGGGAGCCCGTTGAGGCGCAGGTTGACCGTGACCTTGGTGCCGGCCGGCCAGAAGTCCTTGGGCCGGTAGTGCGCCACGCTGTCGCTGAGCCACGACCAGGAGCCCTCGACGTCCTGGCTCGTGTTGATGTCCATGTTGCGCTCGAAGAGCTCCTTGTTCTTCACCGGGAGGTCGAACGTGACGATGATCGGCATGCCGACGCCGACCGTCTCGCCCTTGAGCGGCGCGACGGACGGGTAGGTCTGCTGCTGCAAGGTGAGCTTCTCGGTGGTGAACGTGCGCTCGAGCGTGCCCTCCTTCTTGTCGTCGCCGGTGCCCTTCACGGTGAGCTTGTACTCGGTGCCCGGCTCCAGGCGGTCGGAGGCGACCCATTGAGTACCGGAGACCCGACCCTCGACCTTCGACTTGCCGTCGGCCGAGACGAGCGTGGCCTCCGAGATCGAACCGTTCTCGGCGTCGGCGGTGACGATCGTGTCGACGGTGACACCCTTGGCATCGTCCTTGACGCTGGCCGAGAGCGAGATGGGGTCCTCAGGGGTGACCGCCTGCTTGACCTTGTCGGCCGAGCAGCTCGTCAGCAGCAGCGCCGCGGCCGCGACGGCCAGCAACGATCGAGAGTTCACGGGAACATCGTACGTGGCGACACGAACTCTCCTGAAATCCCAGGAGCGTGCCGTTGGCCACGTTCTGAGGCGTCAATGGGCGTGGACGCCGCGGTAGTACTCGTAGATCCAGCCGCCGACGGTGACCGCTCCGATTCCGGCGCCGATGATGAACAGCCACCAGCCGATGACGATGCCCATCACGACGGTGGCGAGCGCCATGGCGCAGAACAACGGCCACCAGCTGTACGGCGGGAAGAAGCCCTGCTCCCCCGCGCCCTCGGCGATCTCGCCGTCGCTGCGGTCCTCCGGACGGGCCGGGATCTGCTTGGCCACCACACCCAGGTAGAAGCCGAGCAGCACGCACAGCAGGAGGGTCATGACGAGCGCCGCAGTACCCGTGGGGTCGTAGGAGATGAACCAGTAGATCGGCGCCGTGACGGCGAAGAACACCGCCAGGCCGGCAATGGTCCAGTACTCGGCCTTCATCGGTCGTCGTCACCCTTCGAGTCGGCAATGGCCTCGCCTCGGCCCTCGACGTCCGGAGCGTCGGCGAAACCTCCGCCAGGTCCTTCCTCCGGATTCTGCAGGAGCTCGAGCTCGGCGACCTCTGGGTGGTGCAGGTCGAAGGCCGGGCTCTCGGAGCGGATGCGTGGCAGCGAGGAGAAGTTGTGGCGCGGCGGCGGCGAGCTCGTGGCCCATTCCAGCGACCGTCCCCAGCCCCACGGGTCGTCGAGCTTGACCAGCGGGCTCGTGCGCGACTTCCAGACGTTGTAGAGGAACGGCAGGGTCGAGGCACCGAGCAGGAACGCGCCGATGGACGAGATCTCGTTCAGCGTCGTGAACCCGTCGAGGGGGCCGTAGTCGGCGTAGCGCCGAGGCATGCCCTCGATGCCGAGCCAGTGCTGCACCAGGAACGTCATGTGGAAGCCGAGGAACAGCAGCCAGAAGTGGATCTTGCCCAGCTTCTCGTCGAGCATGCGTCCGGTGAGCTTGGGCCACCAGAAGTAGAAGCCCGCGAACATCGCGAACACCACCGTGCCGAAGACGACGTAGTGGAAGTGCGCGACCACGAAGTAGCTGTCGGACAGCGCGAAGTCGAGGGTGGGCGCGGCCAGGATGATGCCGGTGAGGCCACCGAAGAGGAACGTGACGAGGAAGCCGAGCGAGAAGATCATGGGGGTGTCAAAGGACACACTTCCCCCCCATAACGTGCCGATCCAGTTGAAGAACTTGACCCCGGTGGGCACCGCGATGAGGAACGTCATGAAGGAGAAGAACGCGAGGTTGACGGCTCCGGTGACGAACATGTGGTGCGCCCAGACCGCGACGGACAGGGCGGCGATGGTGAGGGTGGCGCCGACCAGGCCGATGTAGCCGAAGATCGGCTTGCGGCTGAAGACCGGCAGCACTTCGGTGATGATGCCGAAGAACGGCAACGCGATGATGTAGACCTCGGGGTGGCCGAAGAACCAGAACAGGTGCTGCCACAGGATCGGTCCGCCGTTGGCGGCGTCGAACACGTGCGCGCCGAGCCGCCGGTCGGCCTCCAGTGCGAGCAGTGCAGCCGCGAAGATCGGGAACGCGATCAGGACGAGCATGCTGGTGACCAGCGTGTTCCAGACGAAGATCGGCATCCGGAACATCGTCATGCCGGGCGCACGCATGGTGAAGATCGTGGTGACGAAGTTGACGGCGCTGAGGATGGTGCCCAGACCGGCCATCCACAGACCCATGACCCAGAGGTCGCCGCCGACGCCCGGAGAGTTGACCGCGTCGCTCAACGGCGCGTACGCGAACCACCCGAAGCTGGCGGCTCCGCCGGGAGCGATGAAGCCGCTGATGACGATGAGACCGCCGAACAGGAACAGCCAGTAGCCGAACATGTTCAGGCGCGGGAACGCGACGTCGGGCGCGCCGATCTGAAGCGGCATGATCGCGTTGGCGAACCCGACGAACAGCGGCGTCGCGAAGAGCAGCAGCATGATCGTGCCGTGCATCGTGAACAGCTGGTTGAAGGTGTCGTCGCTGACCACCTTGGAGCCGGGCTGGGCCAGGTTCGCGCGCATGAGCAGCGCGAGGACACCGCCGAACAGGAAGAACAGGAACGACGTGACCAGGTAGAGATTGCCGATGACCTTGTGATCGGTGGTGGTGATCACCATGACGATCTTCTGGCCGAGGGTGCGCTCGCGAACGGCAGCGCGGTCAGTGCCCTCGTCGAAAGCAGCTGTGGTCGCCATCAGTCCTCGTCTCCGTTCTCGAGGCCGGCGATCTTGCCGGCCTCTTCCGCCCCTTCGGGCGCTCCGACGTCACCGGCCTCCTTCAGCTCGGCCACGTGCCGGTCGAACTCGGCGCGTGGGACCACGTGGACCTCGAACAGCATCCTCGAGTGGTAGAGACCGCACAGCTCCGCGCAGCGCCCGGTGAACGTGCCTTCGCGGGTGGGAGTGAGATCGAAGGAGTTCGCGCGGCCGGGGACCACGTCCATCTTGAAGTAGAACTCCGGGATCCAGAACGAGTGGATGACGTCGGGTGACCTGAGGTCGAAGCGCACCGACTCGTCGACCGGGAGCCACAGCTCGGCCGGGTCGGCCGGAGTGCCGGACTCGAAGACGTCGTCGCCCTGGGTGGCCTCCTCGCCGAGGTAGTTGAATCCCCACTGCCACTTGCTGCCGACGACCGTGATCGTGTGATCGGGGTTCTCGACCTTCTCCAGCATCTCGTTCTGCGACACCACGGTGTGGAAGAAGAAGACGGCGACCACGATGAGCGGCGCGATCGTGTACAGCGCCTCGATCGGCAGGTTGTAGCGCACCTGCGCCGGCACCTCGTCGTCGCTGCGCCGGCGGTACCGCACCATCGCGTAGACCATGCCGCCGAAGACGAGCACGAAGACCACCAGCGTGGCGATCCAGGCACCGAGCCACAGGTCCCACATCGGATCGGTGCGGTCACTGCCGGCGACCGGGAGGGCCAGACGCTTCACGTCGTGGTCGGCGGTGGGAGAACAGCCGCTCAGCACGAGCACGGCCGCTGCCAGCGCCGTCAGCTTCATCCGACCCACGGGACGCCTCTCTGATCCGTGTCGATGGTTCGATGACACAGCCTTCGTTGACACCAGCACCCTACTGCAGTGATCACGCCAGTTTGAGCGCGGCATCGACGTCGGAGGCGGCGGTGTCGCCGTAGGCCGAACCGAGGCGCTTGAGGAAGCCGTCATGCGTCAGCTCGTACTCCTGGGTGCCCTTGGTCTCGACGACGCTCGCGGCGATCGTGCACCCGATCTGGGCCGACCGCTCGAGGTCGAGGCCCGCCGCGACACCGGCCAGGAATCCGGCCCGGAAGCTGTCGCCGACACCCGTCGGGTCGACGGCGACGACGCCCTCGATGGCCGTCACCTCGACGGCTTGACCATCGGCCGGGTAGACGGAGACGCCGTCCTTGCCCCGGGTGACCACGCGGGTGCCGACGTGCGACTGGACGTCGGCCGACGTCCAGCCCGTCTTCTGCTCGATCAGCGCCGCCTCGTAGTCGTTGCTGAACAGGTAGGCGGCTCCGTCGATGAGGTCGCGGATGAGCTCGCCGTCCGCCCAGGCGAGCTGCTGCGACGGGTCGGCGGCGAACGCCAAGCCGCGGTCGCGGGCGCTGTGGGTGTGGCGCTGCATGCCTTCGGGGTCGTCGGGGCCGACGAGCACGAGGTCGAAGTCGTCACCGAACCCGGCGAGATCGATGTCGCGGGCCTCGGACATGGCCCCGGTGTAGAACGTCGCGATCTGGGCCAGTGCGGCGTCGGTGGTGCACACGAACCGCGCCGTGTGGCGGGTGTCGGAGACCAGGACGCCGGACGTGTCGACGCCGGCGTCGTCGAGCCAGCCGCGGTAGTCGACGTCGAAGTCGCGGCCGACCGCGCCGATCAGCAGCGGCTGGTGCCCGAGCTTCGCGAGGGCGAACGCGATGTTCGCCCCGCATCCACCGCGACGCACGTCGAGGTCGTCGACGAGGAACGACAGGGCGATCTTGTCGAGCTCCTCCGGGACGAGCGAGTCGGCGAACTTCCCGGGGAAGGTCATCAGGTGGTCGGTCGCGATCGATCCGCATATGGCGAGGCGCACCCGCACATCGTAAGCAACAGCCCTCCGCTCACGCAGGGGGCTGCCCAACTTGACTTCGGTGGTTGAGTAGCCGCGAGGTACGAGCGGCGTATCGAAACCACATCGGCCGAGCCTGTCAGGCTGCGGAGGTCTCGATACGCCGGACGCCTTCGGCGTAGCACACTCGACCTGGCGACACGCTCGTCGCTAGCGCTCCTCGGTGTCGCTCAGTGGAACGAGTCACCGCAGGCGCAGGATCCGGTGGCCATCGGGTTGTCGATCGTGAAGCCCTGCTTCTCGATCGTGTCGACGAAGTCGATCGTCGCACCGTGCAGGTACGGCAGGCTCATCCGGTCGACGACGACATTGACGCCGTTGAACTCACGGATCTCGTCGCCGTCGAGCGTGCGCTCGTCGAAGAACAGCTGGTAGCGAAGACCGGAGCAACCGCCCGGCTGGACGGCGATGCGCAGCGCGAGATCGTCACGACCCTCTTGGTCGAGCAGGCTCTTGACCTTGGCGGCGGCGCCGTCGGTGACGGACACGCCTTCAGTCGTGGTCTCGGTGCTCGTGCTGTCGACAGTCATCTAGGTCTCCCTGGTGGGGGTCACGTCGTCAGTTCCAACGCGCGTGGTGCGGTCTTCATTCCATGGTACAGAGGTCTTCACGTGATGAACGTCCCGCACGCGGAGACACGCCCTAGGCTGCCGAAATGGTCAATACGACGTACGAGCGCGCAGGAGCGGCCGCCGTGCTCACGATCACCCGGCGCGAGCGCCGGAACGCGGTCGATGCCGACACGGCGGCCGAGCTGCTCGACGCCTACCGCCGATTCGAGGCCGACGACGAGGCGCGCGTCCTCGTCCTCACCGGCGAGGGTCCGGAGGCGTTCTGTGCCGGCGCCGACCTGAAGGCGGTGGCCGAGCGTGGCGCGGCCTTCGACGGTGATGACCCGCAGGCTGCCGTGGACGAGTGGCTCGACGCGGTGCCGGCCGGACCGCTCGGGTTCACGCGCCTCACGTCGAGCAAGCCGACGATCGCGGCGGTGTCGGGCTGGTGCTTGGCCGGCGGGCTCGAGCTGGCGCTGTGGTGCGACCTGCGGATCTGCACGCCGAGCGGCAGGTTCGGGTATCCCGAGCGCCGCTGGGGCGTCCCGCTGATCGACGGCGGCACCCAGCGGCTGCCCCTCGTCGTGGGCATGGGCCGTGCGCTCGAGCTGATCCTCACCGGCCGGATCATCGACGCCGCCGAGGCTCACGCGTGGGGACTCGCCAACGAGGTCGTCGACGAGGGCCACCACGTCTCGCGAGCTCTGGAGATCGCCGAGGCGCTCGCGTCCTTCCCTCAGCCGACGATGCTCTCCGACCGTGCTGCGGCGATCGACGGCGCCGGTCGGTCGCTGGACGAGGGCCTGGCGCTGGAGGAGCGCCTCGGCCGGCAGTCGGTCGTCACCGGCGTGCTCGGCGCCGCCCGGTTCGCCGAGGGCGAAGGACGCGGAGGCGAGGGCGCTGGAGCCTGAGGCGTTCCGGATCAGTGGCGGGGTGACCACGTGCGCGCGACGCGCTGGGCGAGCTCGGCCAGCGACCCGTGCGGGTCGTCCATCGCCCGGTCGACCCCGACCAGGTCGGCGACCGCGTAGGCGGACTCGACGCCCATCGCCCGCATCTCACGCGCACCGACGGTGACCTGGCCGGCCAGGACGATGCACGGCCGGGCCGCCGCAGCCGCGGTGGCGGCCACGCCGTGCACGACCTTGCCGCTGCGCGAGGAGTAGTCGTACGTGCCCTCGCCCGTGACGACGAGGTCGTGGTCGGCGCACGCGTCGGCGAGGCCGACCGCGTCCCGGACGAAGTCGACGCCGGGCCGGGTCGTCGCCCCGAGCAGCATCAGGGCGAAGCCGAGACCGCCGGCTGCACCGGCACCAGGCTGCTCGGCGACGCGCCGGTCGGACGGAGCCGAGCCACACGCGGCGACCACGAGCTCGTCGAGGATGCGGTCGACGAGGAGGATCTCGTCGTCGGCGAGACCCTTCTGTGGCCCGTACGTCTTGGTGGCGCCGAACATCCCCAGCAGGGGCGTGACGACGTCGATGGCGGCCACGAGCTTCACACCGTCGAGCCGGTCGCGAGCGGCGGCGAGGTCGACGCGGGTGATGCCGCGCAGCCCGGCCGCGCCGGCATCCAGCGACACGTCGGCCGTCGCGCCGAGCGCCCCGAGCAGGCCCGCTCCCCCGTCGTTGGTGGCGCTCCCGCCCAGCCCGACCACGATCGTGGCTGCGCCGGCGTCGATCGCGGCGGCGATGGCCTCGCCGACTCCGGCGGTGGTCGAGTTCCAGGCGTCCGGCTCGTCGAGGAGCGGATGCCCGCAGGCCTGCGCCGACTCGACGTAGGCCGTGCCGTCCGAGAGCAGCACCGTGACCGGGGTCGGACGGCCCAGCGGACCGGAGACCGTGACGACCTCGAGGTCGCCGCCGAGGGAGTCATGCAGGACGTCGACGAAGCCCGGACCGCCATCGGCCATCGGCAGGTTGGTCAGCTGGTCGTCGGGTGCCTGACGTGCCCATCCCTCGGCGACTGCACGGGCCGCTTCGGGTGCGGTGAGCGTGCCGGCGAACGCGTCCGGCGCCACCAGCACCTTCATCGGCACCTCAGGAGCTGAGATGCTGCTCGGCGGCCGCAAGCAGGACGCAGGTGGCAAGGCCGTCGATCGCCGTGCGCAGCTCCTCGATCGAGGGGAACGTCGGCGCGATGCGGATGTTGCGGTCGCGCGGATCATCGCCGTACGGGAACGACGCGCCGGCCGGCGTCATCGCGATGCCGGCCTCGCGGCACAGCTCGACGACGCGTGAAGCGGTTCCGTCGGCGACGTCGAGGCTCACGAAGTAGCCACCCTTCGGCTCCGACCAGGTGGCGATGTCGTGCGCGCCGAGACGGTCGCGCAGGATCTCGAGGACGGCCTCGAACTTCGGCGCGATGATCGCGCGGTGCTGCTCCATCAGCCCGTGCACACCGTCGACGTCGCCGAGGTAGCGCGCGTGCCGCAGCTGGTTGATCTTGTCGGGGCCGATCGTGCGCTTGCCGAGGTTGGTCAGGTACCACTCGACGTTCTCCGCCGAGCTGCCGAAGAAGCACACGCCCGACCCGGCGAACGTGATCTTCGAGGTGGAGGCGTAGACGATGGCGCGGTTCGGGTGGCCCGATGCCGCGCAGAGCCCGACGATGTCGGCGGTCTTGGTGCGCTCCTCGGTGAGGTGGTGCACGGCGTACGCGTTGTCCCAGAAGATCCGGAAGTCAGGTGCCGCGGTCTCCAGGGCGGCGAGCTCCGCCGCCACGGCCTCGCTGACCACCGCGCCGGACGGGTTGCCGTACGTGGGGACCAGCCACATGCCCTTGACCGACGGATCGGCCGCAAGAGCGCGGACGGCCGCCATGTCGGGGCCGTCGTCGTGCATCTCGACCGGCACCATCTTCACGCCGTACTGCTCGGTGAGCGCGAAGTGGCGGTCGTAGCCGGGCACCGGGCAGATGAACGTGACCTCGTCCTCCTCGACCCAGGGACGCTGCGAGTCAGGTGTACCCCTGAGCAGGGAGAAGACGAGGGTGTCGTGCATCATCGCGAGGCTCGCGTTGTCACCGGCGATGACCTGATCGACCGGAAGCTGCATGATCTCGGCGAAGATCGCGCGCAGCTCGGGCAGACCGTTCAGTCCGCCGTAGTTGCGGGTGTCGGTGCCCTTGGAGTCCTTGTATTCGTCGCCGGGCAGCGAGAGCAGCTCGGCGGAGAGGTCGAGCTGCGCCGGTGACGGCTTGCCCCGGGTGAGATCGAGCGACAGACCTTCCTTCTGCAAGGTGCGGTACGCGTCGAGCTGCTCGTCGTGGAGGGCCTGGACCTGGTCGTGGGTGAGGGAATCGAACGTCACGGTTCCAACCTATCGCTGCTCGGGATGACCTTCCGGAGGCCTCCAGGCGATCGTCCTGGCGATCGGACGCGAGGCGACGCCGACCGGGACGAGCCGTGCGAGCAGGTTGCGGATCCCGACCAGGGCCGGCGTCTGCGCCTGGGCCATGCGCCCGGCTCGTTCGGACATCGTGACCAGCCGTTGCGTCCGTGGCCGGCGCTCGGCGTCGTAAGCCGCCAGTGCGTCGTCGACGTCTCCCGAACCGGCCAGGGCACCCAGCGTGACGGCGTCCTCGAGTGCCTGGCACGCGCCCTGCCCGAGGTTGGGGGTCATCGCGTGTGCGGCGTCGCCGAGCAGGACGATCCGTCCGTGGCGAAGCTCCGGGAGCGGCGTGGTGAGGGTGAAGATGTCGTGGCGCAGGACGGCGCTCGGTGCGGTGGCGCGGACGACGTCGGTCAAGGGCTCGTGCCATCCGGCGAACCGCCGCAGCACCTCGGCGTGCTCGTCGTCGAATCGGGTGTCCTGCGGAAGGTTGGCGGTGGCGAACCAGTAGACCCGGCCGTCCAGCAGGATCGTCGCGCCGAACACCGACCCGCTCCCCCACGTCTCGGACCCCGCGTCCAGCGGGAACGGCTCGGTCGTGACGCCTCGCCAGGCCGTGAATCCCGCGTATCGCTCACCCGCGTACTCGGGCCACCACTCCCGGCGGATGCCGCTGCGCAGGCCGTCGGCGGCCACCACGAGGTCGGCCGACACGTCGACGCTCTCGCCCTCGTGGTCGTAGCGCACCTGCCCGTCGGGGGCGACGGCACGGACGATGGCGCCCGCGACCAGGGCGCCGTCCGGCAGAGCGGCCATCAGCTCCCGGTGGAGCTGGGCCCGGTGGACCAGGAGCACCGTGAACGGCGGATCGTCTCCGTCGACGCTGATGAGCCACCGCCCGTCGGGACGTCGCGCGCCGCCCAGCTGCATCGTCGCCGCGGAGGCGATGTCGGGCCAGACGCCGAGTGCGTCGAGAGCAGCGAGCGCGTTGGGCCAGAGCGAGATGCCGGCACCGATCTCGCCGGGGGTGTCGTCGCGCTCGAGGACCGTGACGTTCCATCCGGCGCGACCCAGCGCGATGCCCGCTGCGAGTCCGCCGATGCCTCCTCCGACGACGACGGCTCGCCGAGCCTCAGACATCGAGCCCCGGGGCGCCCCACAAGGCAAGCCATCGGTCGAGCTTGGACTCCACCGGCACGTCCTCGGCCACGAGGCCCCGCACCTGCAGCTCGACGGCATTGTCGCGACGCTGACCGGCCAACGGGACGAACGGGTAGAAGCTGCCCTGCTTGAACAGGTAGACGAGCCCGCATGGCCCGCCTCCCGGTGCCGTGAACACCACGGTGGAGCAGAGCAGCCCGCCGCCGAACCCGGCGTCGACCAGTGAGGAGTTGGCCGCATGCAGGTCGGTGACGAGGCCGGTGACGTCGCCGGGAGCCCGGGTGACGGTGAGCCAGCGGAAGCCGTGCCCGTCGTCGGTGACCTCGACCTTCGAGGACGCGTCGGTCGTGATGAGCTTCTCGGCGTCGCCGACCACGGTGTCGTCGGCCTGCCCCTCCGAGTCGCGGAAGCACACCGCGCCGAGCCCGGTGGCGGTGAACCCGGCGACCTCGAGCGACAGCGCCGCCTGCGGGACGGAGAACAGCACGTCGAGGTCAGCCGGCGGCGGCGCGGACCGCCCCAGGATCGAGTCGAGGAAACCCATCGATCAGACCGGTTCCGAGAGCTCGGCGCCGACCCTGGCGAGCTGGTCGAGACGCTGCTGCAGCGGCGGGTGGGTCGACATCATGGCGCCGATGGACTCACGGTTGATGGCCGGCGCGAAGAAGAACGCACTGAGCGCCTGGGCGTCGCGGAGGTCCTTGTTGGGGATGCGGCTCATCTCACCGGAGATCTTGACCAGGGCGGACGCCAGCTTGGACGGGCGCCCGGTGAGGTACGCGCCGCTGCGGTCGGCGCTGAGCTCGCGGTAGCGCGACAGGGCGCGGGTGAGCAGGAAGCTGATGAAGTAGACGACCAGGCTGACCAGGAACACGGCGAGGAACGGCAGGCCGCCGCCGTCGCGGTTGCGGCCGCCGCCGATGTACATCCCCCACCGGGTGATGAACCCGGCCAGCAGGCCGAGCGAGGATGCGACCGTCATCACCGAGACGTCGCGGTTGGCGACGTGTGCCAGCTCGTGCGACAGCACGCCCTCGAGCTCGTCCGCGTCCAGCCGCTGCATGATGCCGGTGGTGACGCAGACGACCGAGTGGCTCGGCGTGCGTCCGGTGGCGAACGCGTTGGGCATGTCGGTGACGGCCACGGCGACTCGCGGCTTGGGCATGTCGGCGAGCACGCAGAGCCGGTCGATCATGGCGTGCAGCTCGGGCGCCTGCTCCGGCGTCACTTCGCGGCCGCCGATCGACTTGAGCGCGAGCCGGTCGGAGAAGTACCACTGGCCCCACGCCATCCCCAGGGTGATGAGCAGGCCGAAGATCCAGTTGCCGGAGTAGAAGATGAGGACCGCGCCGAACGCGACGTAGAGCGCGCCCAGGCCGAGGCCCACGCCGCCCATGCGCAGGCTCAACCCACGGTCACTGCGAAATCTGCTGCGGGCCATCTCCCCGTCCTTCCACTTCGGAGGAGTCTTCCAACTCTGCATCGAAGCGTCGCTGCTCGGCGTCGTCGGCGCTCTCACCCGGTGCACTGATGATGCCGTCCTGGACCAACTCGTCGACGGCGTCGGCCTTCGCCTCGAGCTCACGGGTGTGCCGCTCGGCCGACTCCATGGCCTGGTTGACGTCGCTCATCGACGACGCGATGCCTCGGTCGGCCCCGGTGATCTCGGCCCGCGCTGCGGCCGCTGAGTGACGTGCGGAGAGGGTGTCCTTGCGGCGGCGAAAGTCCTCGATGCGCTGCTCGAGGTCGTCAGCGGTGCTGGTGAGCTTCTGCTCCTCGGACTGCAACGCGCCGTGGCGCTCGCCGAGGTCGGAGGCGGCCTGCTCGAGGGTGATCTTCCGGGTCAGAGCAGCCCTCGCGGCGTCGTCGTCACCGCGGGCGACCGCGGCCTGCGCCTCGGCGTCGAGCGTGGCGCTCTCCTGGGCCAGGCGGGCCAGCTGGACCTCGACGCGCTTGCGGCTCGTGGCGACATCGGCAACGCCGCGGCGCACCTTCTGCAGGTGGCTCAGCTGCGAGCGGTACGTCTCGTCGAGGCGATCGGCGAGGGCCTCGACGTCGTCGTCGTCGTTGCGGCGCGAACGGAAGATCTGCGCGATGCGGCGACCGATTCCCATGCGGCCAGAGTACGGGCCCGATGTCGACTACGAGCCTGTCGGTGGCTCGTGCAGACCGAACCGTGAGCCCTGGTCGTCTTGGCACATGCGGAACCGGCCGAAGCTCGCCTCCACGTCCGCGGCGTCGCCCGAGGAGGGCTCGACCGAGCCGCCCAGCTCCTCGACTCGCTCGACCGCGGCGTCCAGGTCGTCGACCCGGAAGAACACATAGGGCCAGACACCGGCATCGTCAGGATGCATACCCGCAGCCAGGCCCGGCATCTCGACGGACGCCCCGGCCTGTTCGCCCGAAGGCCCGGGCGCGAAGCGCCACCCGAACAGCTTTCCGTAGAAGGTCTTGCCACGTTCGACCTCGCCGACGCCGAACTCGATGAAGCTGACCTCACCAGTCATGATCGTCCCTCCTGCTGCCACGTCCTGAAGCCCACCGTAGGCTGACGACGTGGATGAGAACACCTCCGGAACCAAGGGTCGCAAGACGCCCAGCCGCAAGGAGGCCGAGGAGGCCCGCAAGCGGGCCATGAAGCAGCCGATGACCCGCAAGGAGCAGATGAAGCGCGAGCGCGACGCCCGCGCGCAGATCCGCGAGCGTCAGCAGGCGGCCCTGAAGACCGGTGACGAGAAGTACCTGCCCCTCCGCGATCGCGGACGGGTGCGCAAGTTCACCCGCGACTACATCGACCGGCGGTTCACCGTCGCCGAGTACCTGCTGCCGATCCTCGTCGTCTCGTTCGTCGTCACCACCATCCCGGCCGTGGCGGGCTTCGGCCTGTTCCTGTGGCTCGTCGTCACCCTGATGACGGTCGTCGACGAGGTCCTGCTGATCCGGCGGTTGAAGAAGGAGCTGAAGCGACGCTTCCCCGACGAGAGCGTCAAGGGCGTCACGCTGTACGTGCTGCTTCGCAGCACCCAGCTGCGCCGGTTCCGGCTGCCGAAGCCCCAGGTCGCCCGCGGCGCACCGCTCCCCGAGAGGTATTAGGGTCCGTCAGCCTTTCGGCTCACGGGGTTTCGATACGTCGGACGCCTTCGGCGTGACGCACTCAACCTGGCGAGACGCTCGCGCGCAGAGCGCGCTCGGTCTCACTCAGTGTGCAGCGACATCGGACCGTAGACCTCGGTGTCGCCCTCGAAAAGGCGCACCTGGTCGATGCCCTTGTCGAGCAGCTCGCCGAAGGACTCGCCGACCCACGACTCGGCGTCGCTGCGACTGTCGAATGTCTCCGACTTCCCCACTGACTCTCCGGTCTCCTTCTCGAGGGTCCAGGTCCAGCTCATGTCAGGTCTCCTTCATCGCGGATGCGGTACACGCGCCGGGAGACGTCGCGCACCATCTTGGCCATGTCTACATCTGAACCCAGGACGTCGCTGACCAGCCGTAGCGTCGCAGGAAGGGTCAGTTCTGCCTTGTCGATCGGGAAGTTGGACGCCCACATCGTGCGGTCGGCGCCGAAGGTGTCGTGGACATGCCTGATCAACGGGCCGACCTGGTCGGTGAGCTCCGCCAGCCCATCGGCAGCCAGCGGCCGTGACCGGTTGGCCCCCAACAGCGGCATGCCGATGCCGGAATGCTTCGCCACCACGTTCGGCAGGGCCGCGAATGCGGCCACGTCATCGTGCCAGGCGGCCAGAAGGGCATCCCGCTCCTGTTCGCTTCGTCCAGTGCTCTTGCCGCGCGGGCCGAGCAGACCAACCGGCGTGGCGTAGTGATCGAGGACGAATGTGGTCTCGGGAAACTCCTGCGCCAGCGTGATCGCGTCTGGGAGCTGGTGGGAGTAGCACCACACGTCGAAGCTCAGGCCGCGCTCGGCGATGGCGGCGAAGCCCTTCAGGAACTCCGGATCCCGCAACACGTGCGGCTCGTCGGCGAAGTCACGCACGCCCGGGTCGGGGTGATGGGCGGCGGCGAACCGGACGCCGCGCACCAGTGGGCTGACCTCGAGATGCTCGTCGAGGATCGCTCCAGCGTCGTCGAAGCGCGGGTCGACGTGAACGACGAGAGCCCCCAGCCTCGGTGCGCCGGCCTGGTCGAACGGGAGCGCGGTCACCCACCGGGTCTCGTCCACCGAGTCTCGACGTTCGTCAGTCGGCCAGCCGGCCTCGATGTGCACCACTGTCTCGACGGGAATCTCGGCGGCGTCGGCGTGGTGGTCCACCGGCAGATAGGGCTTGAGGATGTGGTGGGGATGTCCGACGAACTCACGGTCGGCCCGGGGCGCGATCCATCGCATGGCGCGCGGGATGCGAGGCAGGGGCCGGAACACGCGGGCCAGCCCGGAGGTGGCTCTGCGCGTCGTCAGCGGGTCCCACAGGTGGATGTGCGGGTCGATGACGCCCGAAGGCCAGGGCGTCGTCATCAGCGATCCACCGCGAAGAGCCGCCACGTGTCCGGGACGCCCTTGAGCTCGTGCTCGCCGCGCTCGGAGAAGGCGATGCCCGATCCCGCGACGAGGTCCTTGACCGTGCCCGAGACGAGGACCTCGCCGGTCTCGGCCTTGGCACCGACCCGCGCCGCGATGTGCACGCCGATGCCGGCCACGTCGTCACCGACGATCTCGACCTCGCCGGTGTGCAGCCCCACCCGAACCTCGATGCCCAGCTGCTTGACGGCCTCGGTCACCGCGAGCCCACACCGGATGCCACGCGCCGGACCGTCGAACGTGGCCAGCATCCCGTCGCCCAGCGTCTTGACCTCGCGGCCACTGAAGCGGACGAGCTCGCGCCGGATCGCGTCGTTGCACGCCTCGAGCAGATCGCGCCACGGGCGGTCGCCCATCGCGGAAGCCCGCTTGGTGGAGTCGACGATGTCGATGAACATCACGGTCGCCAGGACGCGGTCGATCTCGGTGGCACGACGGGCTCCGGTGAGGAACTCCTCGATCTCGTCGATGACGGCGTCGGAGTCGCCGGCGTACACCGCATGATCGATGCCCTGCAGCTCGACGTATTTCGCGTCAGGGATCTGCGCCGCCATCCACTCCGAGCCGCGGTAGTTCACTGCCTGGTCGCCGCGGCGGTGCAGGACCAGGGTGGGCACGTCGACCGTGGAAAGGATCGGCCGGACGTCGATGTCCAGGAACATCATGAAGACCTGTTCGAGCATCGCCGGCGTCGCCGCGTACCGCTGGAAGCGGGCGAACATCTCTCGCGCTCGCGGGTCGTCGGCCATGCTCGGCGCCATGACCTCGATGGCGGCGCCCTCGAACATGAAGGGCAACATCTCGAGCGAGGACTCGACCAGTGCGTCGGTGGGATTGGCCCACGGGTAGTCCGGCGCCTCGGTCGATCGGGCCATTCCCCCGTAGAGGACGAGTCCGGTGGTCAGCTCCGGGTGGGTCGCCGCGAACAGGATCGACATCGGGACACCCTCGGACACCCCCATCAGGGCCGCGCGCTCCGAGCCGGCCGCCTCCATGACGGCGCGGACGTCATCCATGCGCACCTCCAGGGTGGGCGCTCCGACGACGGGGTCGGACAGACCGGTGCCGCGCTTGTCGAACATGATCAGGCGGGCGAACGAGGTCAGCCGCTCGATCATGTGGACGACCGGAGGCATCTCCCAGGCGAGCTCGACGTGCGAGATGAAACCGGGCACGTAGACGAGATCGATGGGGCCGTCGCCGATCACCTGGTAGGCGATCGAGACGTCACCCGAGCGCGCGTACTTCGTCTTCGGCTGCGTGATCATCGTCGTTCCTCGCGAGTTTTCGGCTCGACGACCGTCGAGCCGAGCAGACGGCGCTGGGATCTCAAGTGGGTGATGGTCTCCCCCAGTCGGGGCTCGATCTCAACTCGGTCACGGAGAATTCTCACTCCGCCGCTCACCCTAGCGAGACGCACTCCCATCTGCGCATGGTTCCGGCCCTGCCTGAAGTTCTGCTCCCAGACTGCATTCTGGGTTGTTCATGTGCGTGAAACACCGATGACCTCGTCGAGGAACGCCTGGCGGTAACGCTGTTGACATGCTCTGGCGCATTCGTACGACGCTCCCTGACCGGCCCGGTTCTCTCGCCGGCATCACCTCCGCCTGCGGCGAGCGAGGTATCGACATCATCAGGATGCAAGTGTTTCCCACTACCCCGTTCGTCACCGACGAGTTCGTCGTCGAGGCGCCGGATGCCGCGGGGGATCTCGAGATCGCCGCGCTGTTCGAGTCCGCCGGTGGCAGTGATGTGGCCGTCACCAGGGCGGGCGAGGAGTCACTCGACGATCCTCTGCTGCGGTACCTGGCGGGCGTGGAGCAGATCCTCGAGGAGGGTCGCAACGTCGAAGACGTCCTGCATGAGCTCTTGGATGTGGCGCCGCCGGACGTCGTCGACTACTCCGGGCACGACGTGCTTCAGCTGACTCGGCGCAACGGAACCCGGCTCCGCATCAGCAGAGCGGTGCCATTCACCTCGGCCGAACGCGCCCGGGCGCAGGCCCTGCTCTCATTGGTCGGAGACGCCGGTGCCGACCTACCCCTCATCGCCCCAACCTCCCAGCACGCAGTGCCACTGGTCCGCGCTGCGGCCATCGCCGACATCGATGCAGTCGCGGCCCTTCACGAACGCTGCAGCATCGACACTCTGTACACCCGATATCAGGCGCCCCTGCCCATGCCGATGACGACGCGAATGGCCCGTCGACTGGTGTCGCCGAAGGACGGTCTTGCCCTCGTCGTCCAGATGGGGCTCGATGTGGTCGGGCATGGCGTACTCGAGTCGTCGGCTGAGATCTGGACGTTCCAGCTTCTGATCGAGGATGCGTGGCAGGGCCGTGGGCTCGGGACGATTCTCGTCAAGCAGGCGGCCGGGCGAGCGAAGGCACTCGGAGCACAACGGCTGACGTTTGTCTCCGCTGGATCCAACGACCGGATGCTCCGAGCAGTGGGAGCGGCCGGCTTCGTCGCTCGCGTCGAGCGACGAGAAGAAGCCGTTCACATCACCGTGCCGCTGTCAGCCGTCCGCGCGCTTCACGCTGGCTGACCCGCTTCGCAGTGGCTCGGCCGCCGGACCCACTGGCGGACACGTTCGACTTCTTCGTCGATGAGGTCAGTGTCTGCACCGGCGAGGACGCATAGAGCGCCCGCGAGCAGCCGATGAGGGTGGGTCGTTCGAGGGGACCCGAGATACGCGCCAAGGTGTGAACCGGCAGCGCTGGCGAGAAGGTCTGCCCGGGATCCGGCCAGCTCTCGAAGCTGCGCGACCGCCTCGATGGTCGGCGTGTGAACCTCGATGAGGTAGTGAGCGTGACCGACCAGGACGACTTCAAGGGTGGCATCTGGGTCTGGACGGCGCTTCTTCGGCATGTCAGCAAGGCTATGGCTCGCCCGTGACACCGAGAGAACGCGCACGTGTCATCTGCGTTGCTGGTCGGTGCCCGCCGTCTGGCGCAGATTGACCGCGCGCACGCGCGTCACGCGGCCTGACCTGCTGCTCGATCGGTTCCCAGCGTCACGCCTCGCGAGTGTTCGGCTCGACGAACGGGGGCTTGGTGACGGTGAAGGCCTCTTTCCGTCCACGGACGTCGACCAGGACGGTCGAGCCGGTCTCGACCGACCGGTCGAGCAGCGCCAGACCGATGCCTTGACGCAGCGTCGGCGAGAACGTGCCGGACGTGATCTCGCCGAGCTCGCCGCCACCGTCGTCGACCACGGTCATGCCCGGACGCGGGATGCCACGTCCCTGCGCGAGGAGGCCGCGGATGGTCGGGACCTTCTTCTCCGCCCGCTGGCTCGCCAGCGCGTCCTTGCCCCAGAACGTCGCCTTGTCCCAGCCGACCGCCCAGCCGGCGCCGGCCATGACCGGGCTGATCTCGGCGGAAAGCTCGTGGCCGTGCAGGGGGTAGCCCATCTCGGTGCGCAACGTGTCGCGGGCACCGAGACCGCAAGGACGGAGGCCATGTGGCTCGCCGGCCTCGACCAGCGCATCCCAGACGTCGAGCGCCCCCTCGGACGACACGATGAGCTCGTAACCGCGCTCACCGGTGTAACCCGTGCGGCAGACGGTGAGCTCGTGACCGGCCACCTTGCCGTCGGCGAACGACATGTACTCGTGGTCGACGGGCAGGTCGAGTGCGCTGAGAACCTCGTCGCTCAGCGTTCCCTGCACGGCCAGCACGGCATGCCGACGATGCTGGTCGGTGATCTCGAGTCCGTCGGGTGCAGCCGCGGTCAGCCGCTCGACGACGGCCGCGGTGTTGGCCGCGTTGGGCACGAGGAAGACCTCGAACTCGCTGCGGAGGTAGACGATGAGGTCGTCGATCGTGCCGCCGTCGTCGTCGCAGCACAGCGTGTACTGGGCCTGGCCCGGCGCGATGCGGCTGAGATCGTTGGTGAGGCACGAGTCGACGAACGCCGCCGCCCCGGCACCCCGGACCAGCGCCTTGCCCAGGTGGCTCACGTCGAACAGTCCCACTGCGTCACGGACGGCCGCGTGCTCAGCGAGAACACCGCCGCCCGCGTACTCCAGAGGCATGTTCCATCCCCCGAACTCGGCGAACTTCGCACCGCGTGCGACGTGTCGATCGTGCAGGGGCGAGTGGAGCAGATCCATGGCCGCCAACCTAGCGCGGACGCACCGTGGTCCCCCACCTACAGTGGCGCCATGGTCTCCGTGTCCCTGAGTACTTCCAAGCCGACGACCGCACGAGCCGATGCGCTCGTGCTCGGGATCAGAGGCGATGACGATCGCGACGTGTTCGCTGACAGCCTCGAGGCGGTCGGCTTCACCGGAGAGAAGGGACAGGTCGTCACGTTCCCGGGCGGCGACCTCACCAAGACCCGCGTCGTCATCGCCGTGGCCCTGCCGTCCGAACCGACGGCCGAGCAGCTGCGACGGGCCGCGGGCCAGGGCGTGCGGGCTGCCACCAAGGCGTCCGCGACATCGGTGGCCATCGCGCTGCACCCCGCGAGCGTCGACGAAGTGGCCGCCATCGCCGAGGGCGTCGAGCTCGGCGCGTACAAGTACGACGCCTACAAGTCCTCCAGCAAGGGGAAGGGCAAAGGGGCCAAGAAGAACGCCAAGCTGAAGTCAGCGGCGGTGCTCAGCCCGTTCGCGCGCCAGGCGGCGGCCACCCGTGCAGCCGACCGCGCGGCGATCGTCGCCGGCGCCGTCAACGCCGCCCGCGACTGGGTGAACACACCGCCGGGTGACCTTCGCCCTCCCGCGTTCGCGGACGCCATCGCCGCCCATGCCGGCACCAGCGTGAAGGTGTCGGTCTGGGACGAGAAACGCCTCGCCAAGGAGCGGTGCGGCGGCATCATCGGCGTCGGCATCGGGTCCGACGCACCGCCGCGTCTGGTGACGCTCACCTACGCCCCGGCCGGCGCCAAGCACCACCTCTCGCTCGTCGGCAAGGGCATCACGTTCGACTCCGGCGGACTCTCCATCAAGCCGGGCTGCTCGATGCAGACGATGAAGCTCGACATGGCCGGGGCCGCGGCCGTCGTCGCGGCCACCGTGGCGATCGCCGAGCTCGGCCTGCCGATCAAGGTCACGGCGTTCGCCTGCATCGCCGAGAACATGCCGAGCGGCACCGCCACACGTCCGGGCGACGTGCTGTCGATGCGCAACGGGGCGACCGTCGAGGTCCTGAACACCGACGCCGAGGGGCGTCTCGTGCTCGCCGACGGCCTCGCCCTCGCAGTGGAGGGCAAGCCCGACCACATCGTCGACGTCGCCACCCTCACGGGAGCGTGCATGATCGCCCTCGGCATGCGGACGACCGGCATCCTCGGCAACGACGACGTCTTCCGCGACCAGGTGTTCGACGCGTCGACGACGGCCGGTGAGGACATGTGGCCGCTGCCGATCGTCGAGGAGATGAAGGAGAAGGTCACCTCCTCCAGCGTCGCCGACCTGCGGCAGCACAACCCCAAGCCCCAGGGCGGAGCGCTGTACGCGGCGGCATTCCTGCGCGAGTTCGTGGAAGACACGCCCTGGGCGCACCTCGACATCGCCGGACCGTCGTTCAACGAGGACTCGGCCCGCGACTACACGCCCGTGGGCGGCACGGGCGTGGGTGTGCGCACCCTGGTCCAGATCGCGACCGAGCTGTCCGAATCTCGCTGAACCGCTGGCGCTAGCGCTTCTCGCCCTGCAGGCCCAGCGTGCGAGCGGCGATCTCGACCTCGTCCCAGGTGGTGCGGTCGCCGCCGCGGCGGTCGGGATGGGCGCGGGAGCGAGCGAGGCGCCAGATGCGGCGCAGCTCCTCGTCGTCGGGCTCTCCGGAGGTCTGGCCGACCCCGGCGACCTCCTCCAGCGCGGCGATGGCCTCGCGCTCACGCGGCGAGCGTGCCGTCGAGGTCGACGCCGGCGCGGAGCGAACAGCGTCTCGACCCTGGACGCGCAACGAGTAGTCGCGCATGCGCTGCGGGTAGCCCACCCGGTTCGTGTCGTAGACGGGGATGCCCACCTTGCGGGCGAAATCGGCCGCGGCCTGCGGCGACGGGACCCGACGACGTGTGAACTCTCCGTCGCCGGCCACGAGCAGCAGCGTCGTCTGGGTGACGGACGTCTGCGGTTCGACGAACGCCTCGACGCCTGTGCGCTCGGCTGACCACTCGCGCAGCTGGGCGAGGTCGTCCTTGGTGGCCTTTCGACCGCCCTTCGAGCCACGACGACGGCTGAACAGACCCATGCGCACAGTGTGCCTGACCCGGCCCAGTGGTGGGCTGAATGGCAATTCCCCCCGGTGGCAGGGGTGACCGGTGTGGTGACAAGATGACAACCGAAGGATTTCCAACTGGGAGGCGACAGTGGCGGACAGCCCTGCGGACACCAACAACTTCGACATCGTGGTGCTCGGAGGCGGCAGCGGCGGCTACGCCTGCGCCCTCCGAGCGGTCCAGCTCGGCCTCTCCGTCGCCCTGGTCGAGAAGGGCAAGCTCGGGGGCACGTGCCTGCACAACGGCTGCATCCCCACCAAGGCGCTCCTGCACGCCGCCGAGGTCGCCGACTCCGCCCGTGAAGGCTCGGTGTTCGGAGTCAACAGCACTTTCGACGGCATCGACATGCCCAAGGTCAACGAGTACAAGGACGGCGTGGTCGGCCGGCTCTACAAGGGCCTGCAGGGCATGATCAAGGCCGCGGGCATCACGGTGGTCGAGGGTGAGGGCAAGGTCGTCGGCGAACGAACGGTCGAGGTCGACGGCACGCAGTACACCGGCAAGAACCTCGTGCTCGCCACCGGTTCGTACGCACGCACGCTGCCAGGGCTCGAGATCGGTGGTCGGGTCGTCACGAGCGACGAGGCCCTCACGATGAGTGAGGTGCCCGACGACGTCGTCATCATCGGCGGCAGCGTCATCGGCGTCGAGTTCGCATCGGTCTGGAAGTCCTTCGGGGCCGAGGTCACCATCGTCGAGGCGCTCCCCACCCTGGTGCCGCTGGAGGATCCCGCCCTCGCCAAGCAGCTCGAGCGCGCGTTCCGCAAGCGCAAGATCAACTTCAAGACCGGCGTCAAGTTCAGCGGCGTCGAGCAGTCCGACGCCGGTGTCACGGTGTCGCTCGAGAACGGCGACAGCCTCAAGACCGACCTCGTGCTCGTGGCGGTCGGGCGTGGCCCCCGCTCCGAAGGCCTCGGTTTCGAGGAGGCCGGCATCACCACTGATCGTGGCTGGGTGCCCACCGACGAGCGCCTCCACACGAACGTCGAGGGCGTCTTCGCCGTCGGCGACCTCGTGCCCGGTCTGCAGCTCGCCCACCGCGGCTTCGCGCACGGCATCTTCGTGGCCGAGGAGATCGCCGGCCTCAAGCCGCAGCCCGTCATCGACTCAGGCATCCCCCGCGTCACGTACTGCGAGCCCGAGGTCGCGTCGGTCGGCCTCACCGAGCCGCAGGCGCGCGACAAGTACGGCGACGTCGACACCTACGAGTACAACCTCGGCGGCAACGGCAAGAGCCAGATCCTCCAGACCGCCGGCCTCGTCAAGCTGGTGCGCGAGAAGGACGGACCGATCGTCGGCGTCCACATGATTGGCGCCCGCTTCGGGGAGCAGGTCGGCGAGGCGTCCCTCATCGTCAACTGGGAGGCCTTCCCCGAGGACGTCGCGCAGTTCATCCACGCGCATCCCACCCAGAACGAATCCCTCGGGGAGGCGTCGCTGGCCCTGGCCGGCAAGCCGCTCCACGCCCACGCCTGATCGGATCTGAGGACACACATGGCCACGTCTGTCACCCTTCCCGAACTCGGCGAGAGCGTCACCGAGGGCACCGTCACCCGGTGGCTCAAGGCCGTCGGCGACGAGGTCGCCGTCGACGAGCCGCTGCTGGAGATCTCCACCGACAAGGTCGACACCGAGATCCCCTCGCCCGTGGCCGGCACGTTGCTCGAGATCAAGGCCGACGAGGACGAGACCGTCGAGATCGGTGCCGAGCTCGCGGTGATCGGCGAGTCCGGTGAGTCCACGGGTGGCGACGACGGCGGCGAGTCCAAGGACGAGTCCGCCGGGGAGTCCAAGGACGAGTCCGCCGAGGAGTCCAAGGACGAGTCCGCCGAGGAGCCCAAGGCCGAGGAGCCGGAGGAGAAGTCCGAGCCGGAGCCGGAGCCGGAGCCAGAGCCGGAGCCGGAAGAGAAGTCAGAACCGGAACCAGAGCCGGCCGACTCGGACGACAGCGGTTCCGATGCCGCCGACCAGGAGCCCCACCTCGACACCAAGCAGACCGGCGACGGCACGGCGGTCACGCTGCCCGAGCTCGGCGAGAGCGTCACCGAGGGCACCGTCACCCGGTGGCTCAAGGCCGTGGGCGACGAGGTCGCCGTCGACGAGCCACTGTTGGAGATCTCCACCGACAAGGTCGACACCGAGATCCCCTCCCCCGTCGCCGGCACGCTCCTGGAGATCAAGGCCGACGAGGACGAGACCGTCGAGATCGGCGCCGAGCTCGCCATCATCGGCGAGGGCGGATCAGCACCCGCCGAGAAGGAGGCCGAGCCGGAGCCCGAGAAGGAACCCGAGCCCGAGCCCGAAAAGGAACCCGAGCCCGAGCCCGAGAAGGAACCCGAGCCCGAGCCCGAGAAGGAACCCGAGCCCGAGCCCGAGAAGGAACCCGAGCCCGAGCCCGAGAAGGAACCCGAGGCCAAGTCCGAGCCGGAGCCCGAGCCCGCCTCGACGTCATCCGAGCCTCCAGAGCCGGAGAAGGCCTCCACTCCACCACCGGCACCCAGCTCTGGCGCATCCGGCGCCGCCACCCAGACCGGTGGCGACACCTACGTCACCCCGATCGTGCGCAAGCTGGCCAAGCAGCACAGCGTCGACCTCGCGGCGGTCACGGGCACCGGCGTCGGCGGTCGCATCCGCAAGCAGGACGTCCTCGACGCCGCCGAGAAGCCATCGGCATCAACGGCGGCGCCGGAGGCAGCGGCTGCTCCGGAACCCTCTCCACTGCGCGGCAAGACCGAGAAGCTGAGTCGACTGCGCAAGACCATCGCCACCCGCATGGTCCAGTCGCTGGAGGTCTCGGCCCAGCTCACCCAGGTCCACGAGGTCGACGTCACCGAGATCGCCCGCCTGCGGGCGCGGCAGAAGACCGCCTTCCTCGAGCGTGAGGGCGTCAAGCTGACCTTCCTGCCGTTCTTCGCCAAGGCGGCGGTGGAGGCCCTCAAGGCACATCCGAAGATCAACGCCGCCATCGACGCCGAGGAGGGCACCGTCACCTACCCCGACGGCGAGCACCTCGGCGTGGCCGTCGACACCGAGCGCGGACTGCTCGTCCCCACGATCCGCGATGCGGGCGACCTGTCGATCGCCGGTCTCGCCCGCAAGATCGCCGACGTGGCCGAGCGAACCCGCACCAACAAGATCTCGCCGGATGAGATCTCCGGTGCGACGTTCACGATCACCAACCTCGGCAGCAACGGCGCCTTGTTCGACACGCCGATCATCAACCAGCCCCAGGTCGCGATCCTGGGCATCGGTGCCGTCGTCAAGCGTCCGGTCGTCATGACCGATGACCGAGGCGGCGAGAGCATCGCGGTGCGCAGCATGGCGTACCTCGCGCTCACCTACGACCACCGCATCATCGATGGTGCCGATGCGGGTCGCTTCCTCACGGCCGTCAAGGAACGTCTCGAGAACGGGTCGCTCGAGGCCGAGCTGGGGTCCTGATCACCGATATGCACGTCGTCATCGGCGGGGCCTCGGGCTTTCTGGGCACGGCGCTCGTCGCCCACCTGCGCGAACAGGGCCACCAGGTCACGCGACTCGTCCGCTCGGAGGACCCCAGGTCCGATGCGTCGCTGTGGGACCCGAGCACCGGCCGTCTCGACCAGATCGTCATCGACCGGGCGGACGCGGTCGTCAACCTCTCCGGCTCATCGGTCGCGCGCTGGCCGCGCACCGCGCGCGTCCGCCGTGAGCTCCTCGCCTCGCGCATCGACTCGACCACCACGCTGGCGCAGGCCGTGGCGGCAGCGGACACTCCCCCGGCCCTCTTGTCAGGCTCGGCCATGGGCATCTACGGGCCCGACCGCGGCGACGAGATCCTCACCGAGGAGAGCGAGCCGGGCACCGGCTTCCTGTCCGAGCTCGTGCAGCGGTGGGAACAGGCGGCCCAGCCGGCCGCCGACGCCGGCTCGCGAGTGTGCTGGCTCCGCACCACGCTGCCCCTCGACCGCCGCGGCGGATTGCTCGGACCGCTGGTCCCGATGTTCAAGCTCGGCGCCGGCGCGCGGCTCGGGTCGGGTCGGCAGTACATGGCGATGGTGTCGATGCACGACTGGCTCCGGGCCGTGACGTTCCTGCTGGAACATCCCACGGCGTCCGGCCCGTTCAACATCGGCATGCCGAAGCCACCCACCAACGCCGAGTTCACCGACGCTCTCGGCAGGGCACTGAACCGTCCCACCGTCCTCGTGGCGCCCACCTTCGTCCTGAGAGCCGTGCTCGGCGGGGTCGCGGACGACCTGCTCGGCTCGCTCCGACTCGACTCGGCGGCCCTGCGCGACGCCGGCTTCATGTTCGACCACGCCGACGTCGAGTCAGCGCTCGAGCCGGCCCTCGCCTGACTCGACGGCCGCCACTCGCCACCCGTCGCCGACCCGCACCAACTCGACGAAGCGCCGGGTCGGCTGGTCACGCGGCAGGTCCTGGCGCCGCTCGTCCTTGGTGCGGACCGACGTGGGGCCGAGCCGGTCGACCACGTCGAGCGTCACGCTCCGCCGCGAGCGGGCGGTGACGCGGCACGAATTCCGAACCAGCAGCATCCCCTCGAGCCGCAGCCCGCGCTCGCGGTACGAGCGAAGCACCTCGATGTCGGCCCGAGCCGCCCGCTCGTCTGAATAGACGTCGCCCAGTCGCTCCTCGTCGTCCGCCACGAACGCCTTCGCCCGAGCGGCGTCGAGCCCGCCGAGCAGCAGGCACTCCGGGGCGTCGCCAGAGCCGCCCAGCATGGCCGCGAGCAGCCAGAACAGACCGATCAGCGCGTCCACGCCGCCAGTGTCGTCACACGCCGTCGAACCTGCCGACCGAAGTCCACAGGGTCCTGACACCTGTCACGGGCAGTCCATGACGCGCGTCGTGGCGCGGTGAACGTCCGACACGGCACTGTGGACGGCATGGACCTCACCACGCATCACCCAGCGGCTGTCCTCGAGCTGAAGGATCTCGCGAAGACGTTCCGTGCGCCAGGCGGCCAGGACGTGCGCGCGGTCGACGGGGTGACCCTGAACGTTCAGCCGGGCGAAGTGGTGGCCCTGCTCGGCCCGAACGGGGCCGGCAAGACCACCACGCTCGACATGGTGCTCGGGCTGACCAGCCCGACGTCCGGTTCCATCTCGGTCCTCGGCCAGTCCCCCAGGAAAGCGGTGACGGCAGGCCGGATCTCCGCCGTCCTGCAGTCGGGTGGCCTGCTCCGCGACCTGACCGTGCGCGAGACCGTGCAGATGATCGCTTCGCTGTTCGACGATCCCCGTCCGGTCGACGAGGTGATGACTCGCGCCGGAATCATGGCGCTGGCCACGCGCAAGGTGTCCAAGTGCTCCGGCGGAGAGCAGCAGCGACTCCGGTTCGCGCTGGCGCTGCTGCCTGACCCCGACCTGCTCGTTCTCGACGAGCCCACCGCGGGCATGGACGTCGCAGCGCGGCGCGAGTTCTGGGCCACCATGCAGGCCGATGCGGACGCCGGCCGCACCGTCGTTTTCGCCACCCACTACCTCGAAGAGGCCGACGCGTTCGCCGACCGGATCGTGCTCATGGCCAGGGGTCATGTCGTGGCCGACGGCAGCACGGCCGAGATCCGCGCCAGGGCAAGCGGTCGAACCGTCTCAGCCGACGTGCCCGAGCAGGAGGCGGACGCGATCGTCGACCGGCTCCGCCACCGATCCGATGTCACCGACGTGTCGATGCGCGGCCACCGGGTCGTGATCGCGTCATCGGACTCAGACGCCGTCGCACGCGCGTTGCTGGTCGATCTCGGCGGCAAGAACATCGAGGTCGTCACCGCCAGCCTGGAGAGCGCATTCCTGGCGATCACCGACGATCACGACAACGAGCCCGCAGACGACCTGGAGGTCCTCGCATGAACACCACGTTCTTCGGCCTGGAGCTGCGACGCGTGCTCCGCGACTACGTCAGCATGTTCTTCATCGCCGTGCTCCCCGCGTTCTTCTACGTGATCTTCGGGGCGGCCCAGGACTTCTCGAGCGAACGCGCCGGCAACGGCAACGTCGCGATGTACATCATGATCTCGATGGCCGCCTACGGAGCCGTCACCGCGACCACCGGCATCGGCGGCATGGCGGCCGTCGAGCGGATGCAGGGATGGGGACGACAGCTCGGCCTGACCCCGCTGGCCGACAGCTCGTACGTAGCGATGAAGGCAGGAATCGCTCTGCTCATCGCGATGATCCCGGTGACCCTCATCTACCTGCTCGGCGTGTTCACCAGCGCCGAGGGCAGCGCCACCGCTTGGGCGGTCAGCGCCGTCATGGTGCTGCTCGGCGCCGGCGTCTTCGCCGTCTACGGACTTGCCGTCGGTCTTGCGTTCAGGTCGGAGGCAGCGGTCGGTGCAGCGAGCGGCCTGCTGGTGATCATGGCGTTCCTGGGCAACATCTTCATCCCGCTCAGCGGGACCTTGCTCACCATCGCCAAGTTCACCCCTCTCTACGGATACGTCGCGCTGGCGCGGTACCCGCTCAACGAGGGTCATCAGGTGGATGGCTCGCACGATCCACTGTGGATTGCGGTGACTAACGTGACCGTATGGGCGGCCATCTTCGGTCTGGCAGCGATCGCGCTGGTGCGCCGGGGAAGGGAGCGCCAATGACCGCGCCGGCCACCGCGCCACCGAACGCGGATCCGACTGAATCGATCACCGAGGACCCGTGGGAACGGTTCGGCTGGGTCATGGGCGCCATCTGGCTGGTCTTCCTGGCGTTCCCCATCGCCGCCGTCGTCAACAGCGACCGACCAGGAGCGTTCCGCGCACTCGGGGTCGTCTTGATCGTGGGCTTCGCCGTGGTCTACGTCCACGGGCTGAGGCGCTCGAGCCGCGCCGAGCGATGGTCCGTCGTCACCGGGACGCTCTACGTCGTGACGTTGTCGACCCTGATGCTGATCACCATCGTGCTGGTCGGGGCCGAGGGCATCGGCATGATGCCGTTCGTCGTGGCGATGGCCATCTTCGTGCTTCCCCTGCGCGCAGCGCTCGCCGTGTTCGGCGCCGCCATCGCGGCGACCGGCGTCGCGGCATGGACTGTCGGGCGCCCGTTCTCCGATGACGGCGGTATCTGGTTCCTCGTCCTGATCGTCACGCTGGTGGGCACGATCTGCCTGGTCGTCCGGGTGCTCGAGCGTAGAGGTGCCGAGCATCGTGCGCTGACCGACCACCTCGCGGTGACCACCGAGCGCGAGCGAGTCGCCCGCGACGTGCACGACGTGCTCGGGCACTCGCTCACCGTGGTCACCGTGAAGGCCGAGCTCGCCGAGCGACTGGTCGACATCGACCCCGAGCGAGCCAAGGCCGAGCTCGCCCAGATTCGCGACCTCACCCGCCAGTCGCTCGCCGAGATCCGGGCCACGGTCGGCGGGCTGCGGGTGCCGCGGCTGACCGACCAGATCGCGTCGACGCAGGAGGCCCTGGAGGACGCCGGGATCAACAGCGAGCTCACGGGCGACCCGTCAGTGGTCGACCTGCGTCACCGCGTCGTCCTGGCTTGGTCGTTGCGCGAGGCCGTCACCAACGTGGTCAGGCACAGCTCGGCCTCGACGTGCCGCATCGAGCTGGGCTCCGACTTCCTGACGGTCGACGACGACGGCGACGGCTTGCGCGGACGCCGGGAGGGCAACGGGCTGCGCGGACTCCGCGAACGGGTCGCATTCGCCGGCGGCACCGTCGAGGTCGGGCCCGGCCCCAGCGGTGAGGGCACTCGACTGAAGGTGCAGCTGTGACCATCAAAGTGCTGCTGGCCGACGACCAGGCTCTGGTGCGTGGCGCAATGGCCGCGTTGCTCGACCTGGAGCCGGACATCGAAGTCGTGGCCGAGGTCGGGAACGGCGACGAGGTGCTCACCGAGGTCCAGCGCACGTCACCCGACGTGTGCCTCCTCGACATCGAGATGCCCGGACTGGACGGTCTCGCGGTCGCCGAGCAGCTGGCCGCCGTCGCGCCCGGTTGCCGCAGCCTGATCGTCACGACGTTCGGTCGGCCCGGGTACCTCCGGCGCGCCCTCGACGCCGGCGCGAGCGGATTCGTCGTGAAGGACACCCCGGCGAAGGAGCTCGCCGAGGCGGTCCGACGCGTGCACGCAGGCCTTCGGGTCGTCGACCCGGCGCTCGCCACCGAGTCCTTGACCAGCGGCCCGAACCCGCTCACCGAGCGCGAGCAGGAGGTCCTGCGCGAGTCACTCACCGGAGCGCCGATCGCCCGCATCGCGAGCCGGGTGCATCTCTCCGCCGGCACCGTGCGCAATCACCTGTCGTCGGCCATCGGCAAGACCGACACCAGCACCCGCGCCGAGGCCGCGCGCGTCGCTCAGGACCGAGGGTGGATCTGACCGCAGTACGCTGGTCGTATGGGTGAGTTGCGGATCCTCGACGACTGGTATGGCGACCAGTCGCTCCCGTACCAGGAGGCGTGGGACCTCCAGCGCCGACTGCTCACCGAGCGCGCCGACGACCTGATTCCCGACACCGCACTCTTCCTCGAGCACCCGCCCGTCTACACCGCCGGCAAGCGCACCGAGCCCCAGGAGCGTCCGATCGACGGAACGCCGGTCATCGACGTCGACCGCGGTGGCAAGATCACCTTCCACGGTCCGGGCCAGCTCGTCGGTTACCCCATCACCAAGCTCCCGTCGCACGTGCTCGTCGTCGACTACGTCCGCCGGGTCGAGGAGGCGTTGATCCGCGCCGTCGCCGACCTCGGCGTCGCCTCCGGACGAGTGCCCGGGCGCTCGGGCGTCTGGCTTGCGGCCGACGACGCGAAGCCCGAGCGCAAGATCGCCGCGATCGGCATCCGCGTCTCGCGCGGCGTCACGATGCACGGGTTCTCGCTCAACGCCGACGTCGACATGTCGTGGTACGACCGGTTCGTCCCGTGCGGCATCGCCGACGCAGGCGTGACGTCCCTCAGCCTCGAGCTCGGCCGGCCGGTCACCGTTCCCGAAGCCGCCGACGCCGTCGCCCCACACCTCACCGACCTGCTCCAGTGGGACGCGTTCACGTCATCGCCCGACCTCGAGACGGCTCAGCTCGTTCCGACGCTGGGCGTCAGCGCTTCGCGGTAGCCGATCCGGTCGCCGGTGCGCAGGAGTGTCCGTTCGTACGCCCGCGCACCCACACGCACCATCAGCACAGCCGCCACGAGCGTGGTCAGAATCGCCACGGCCACCTGCCAGCCGGGAACCGAACCCTCGGCCATTCGGGCCGGCATCATCATCGTTGAGACCACCGGGAGCATCGACACGACCGTCTTGACGCCTTCGCCGGCGGTCACGGCGAGGAGGTACGGCGCGAACAGCAGGATCTGGCCGGGCATCGTCGTCGCCTGCAGGTCCTGTTGCCGTGAGGCCAGCGATCCGGCGACGGACCACAGGCTCGCCAGCGCCACGAAGCCGAGGACGAAGAACACCACGTACCAGCCCATCGCCGGACCGACGACGCGGAGGTCGTCCCCTCGCCCGGACACCAGGAGGGCGGCCGCACCAGCGACCACGAGCAGCACGACCTGGCCGATCGCGAGCACCGTGTTGCCGGCGATCTTGCCCCAGAGCAGCGCACGGATCGGAACGGCCGCGGCCAGGATCTCGACGACGCGGCTCTCCTTCTCCTGCGTCACGCTCTGCGCGATGGTCATGCCGAACCCGAGAGCCGTCACGTAGAACACCAGCACGAACAGGAACGACGCGAGCTTGCGGAGCCCGGCGTCCTTCGCGTCGGGGTCGAGGAGCCGTTCGTCGACCATCGTGCCGGCCTGCAGGCGTTCGAGGTCGACATCCATGGCCCGGGCGTTCTGGGTCAGCACGGTGCTCGCGACGGTCGCAGCAAGCGCCTGGCCCGTGACGTCGTCGATCTCGCCATCGCCGACCACCTGGTAGCCCCCGTCGGCGGGCAGCAAGGCGGCATCGACCTCACCGTCACGCACGGCCTCCTCGGCGGCCTTGATGTGAGCAACGGTTCGCGGTGTCAGCGTCGTGTCCTCGTCGAGGCCGGTGGCGACCTTCGTGGCCTGCTCGACGATCGCGCGGCCGGTGGGATCGACCACGGCGACCTCACGCTCGTGGTCGCGCTGAGAGTTCCAGCCGGCAAAAGCGATCGAACCGACGAGCACGAGCAGCATCACGATGGTGCTGATGACGAACGTCTTGTCGCGCATCCGGGTCGAGATCTCGCGCTCGGCGACGATGCGCCACAGCCCACGCGTCGTGTCGGTGTCGGTCTTGACGATGCTCATCGGACGGCCTCCCGGAAGATGTCGGACAGAGGTTGGCGGGCGCGGCTCAGCTCGATGACCGGGCTGCGCGAGACGACGGTGCGGGCGAGGTCGGCGGCATCGAGGCCGTCGAGGTCGAGCAGGGCCACCGAGCCGTCGACGTCCACGACATGCACGCCACGCACGTCACGAAGCCAGGCCGCGTCCTCGCCGTCGAGCTCGACGCGATAGCGCTCGGCACCACGGCGGCTCAGCTCATCGACGGGACCGGCGGCCACGACCCGTCCCTCGGCGAGGATCACGATGTCGTCACAGAGTCGCTCAACGAGCTCGAGCTGGTGGCTGGAGAACAGCAGCGGCAGGCCCGACGCCTCGTCACGCAGCAGGTCGACCATCGAGTCGACGGCCAGCGGGTCGAGACCGCTGAACGGCTCGTCGAGCACGAGGGCGGTCGGCCGGTGCACCAGCGATGCCGCGATCTGGACCCGCTGCTGGTTGCCGAGGGACAGGGTGTCGAGCAGGTCGTCGGTGCGCTCGCTGAGCCCGAAGTGGTGCAGGAGCTTGGTGGCGCGCTCGCGGGCGTCGGCCGTGCTGATGCCGTGCAGGCGAGCGAAGAAGATGAGCTGCTCGAGCACCTTCATCCGCGGGTACAGGCCGCGTTCTTCTGGCATGTAGCCGAAGCGACGGCGGTCGGCGGCGTCGACCGGCTCGCCGTTCCACAGCACGGTGCCCGACGTCGGCGCGAGCACCCCCATCATCATGCGCATCGTCGTGGTCTTGCCGGCGCCGTTGGCGCCGACGAATCCGGTGATGCGGCCGGGACGGACCTGCAGGTCGACGTGGTCGACGACGACCGTGTCTCCGTAGGAGCGGGTGAGTTCGCGTGTCTCGAGCATGCCCACCACGCTAGGTGGGAGCGTGGCGCCGGGTCATCGGCCGCGAGGACGATCCTCGCCTCGGCCATGGGACGGATCCATCAAGCCGGACTCGTGGGCGGCGATGACCGCCTGCACGCGGTCGCGAGCGTCCAGCTTGGTGAGGATGCGCGAGACGTGCGACTTGACCGTGGCTCCGCTGACGAACAGGTCGGCCGCGATCTCGGCGTTGCTCATGCCCTTGGCCATGGCGACGAGGACGTCGTGCTCACGCTCGGTGAGCGAAGCGAGGCGCGGATCCTCGGTGCGGTCGTGGCCGGCGGTCGACCGCTCAATGACGCGCTGCGTGACTTCCGGCGCGAGGAGGCCATGGCCCTCGGCCGCAAGGCGGATCGCCTGCACGAGGTCCTCCGGAGGGCAGTTCTTGAGCAGGAACCCGCTCGCACCGGCCTTCAGCGCTGCGAACAAGTAGGCATCGTCGTCGAACGTCGTGAGGATCAGGACGCGGCTGTCGGGGTGGTCGCGCGCCACGGTGTCCGTGGCGGCGATCCCGTCGGTGCCGGGCATCTGGACGTCCATGAGCACGACGTCCGGCTTCAGCTCTGCCACCTGCTTGACGGCCTCGTCACCGTCGCGCGCCTCACCGACGACCTCGATGTCGGGCTCGACCTCCAGGATCATCGAGAAACCGACGCGGACCAGCTCCTGGTCGTCGACGAGCAGCACTGTGGTGGGCGCGGTCATGCTGAACCCACCGGGATCCGGACGCGGACGCGGAACCCGCCCTGGGGTCGGGGCCCGATCTCGACGTCTCCCCCGTGCATCGCCGCCCGCTCGCGAATGCCGGTGAGCCCGAAGCCTCCGTCTCCGCTGCCGTTGGAGTCGGGACCGCGGCCGTCGTCGGTCACCTCGACCTCGGCGGTCCGCACGCCGTCGGCGACGTCGTCTTCGACGTAGCGAACCACCACCGCGGCGCGCCTCGCCGCTGCATGGCGGCGCACGTTGGAGACGGCCTCCTGTGCGACGCGGTACAGCGACAGCGCGATCGTGTCGGACACAGGGAACGGTTCACCGACCACGCGGTGTTCCACCACCGGTACTGCGTCCGACGACGCGAGCGCGGCAATGTCGGCGAGTCCAGGCTTCGGACCTCGATCATCCGCCTGCGCCTCGTCGGTCGTCCGCAGCAGGCCCACGAGCTGGTGCATCTGGGCGACGGCTTGACGAGAAGACCCCTCGATCGTGGTCAACGCCTCGCGGGCGGCTTCCGGCTCGACGTCGAGCACCCGGCCGGCCCCCGCCGCCTGGACGCCGATGCCGCTGACGTGGTGGGCCACGACGTCGTGCAGGTCGCGGGCGATCCGGACCCGCTCGGCCTGTACGGCCCGCTCGCGCTCGACGGCCTGTTGCGCCCGCTCACGTTCGGCCTGCTCCTCGATCTGCGCGCGCCGGCGGGCACTGCGCCATGCCGCGTGGCCCCAGGCGATGGCTCCGAGGAAGTAGACGATGTTGATCGCGACGGCGTAGATGACGAGCGCCGTGAAGGCGTCGATCATCCCGACGTCCTCGTTCCTCGGGAACCGGCCGGGCTGGGTGAACGCCCAGGACAGCCAGCCGAACATCGCCACCAGGACGACGGCGCTCACGGCGACGAGTGCCTTCGCATGACGCGACCACGCCCAGGCCGCGTAGATCGACGCGAACAGGATCATCTGGATCGTGAAGACGCCCGCCAGCGCCTGGAGCCGTTCACCGATGACGACGAACACCGCCGATTCGACGACGAGCGTGGACAACGGGAACCGCCGACGGCCGGCGAGAGCCAGCCCTGCGAGGCCGAACCACAGGAACGCCTCGATGCCGCGCCAGCCGAGCGGCGAGCCGTAGGCGCTGTGCCAGATCTCCGTGCTGACGACCGAGACGACGGCTACCACCACGGCCAGGTAGACGTCGCGGCGGACCTGCACACGCGTCGGTCCGGGGCGCGCCCAGTCGCGATCCAGAGAGGGCATTCTTCGAGCGTAGGCGATCCGGCAGCGTTGCTCAGCCCGCGTACAGTGGACGGCGTGACGATCGCTCCTGAAGGCCGCAAGATGCTGCGCCTCGAGGTCCGCAATGCCGAGACCCCCATCGAGAAGAAGCCCGAGTGGATCAAGACCCGGGCGAAGATGGGCCCGGAGTACAACGAGCTGATGAACCTCGTCAAGGGCGAGGGCCTGCACACCGTCTGCCAGGAAGCCGGCTGCCCCAACATCTTCGAGTGCTGGGAAGACCGCGAGGCCACGTTCCTCATCGGCGGCGAGCAGTGCACCCGCCGCTGCGACTTCTGCCAGATCGACACCGGCAAGCCCGCACCGCTCGACCGTGACGAGCCGCGCCGCGTGGCCGAGAGCGTCAAGAAGATGCAGCTGCGCTACTCCACCATCACCGGCGTAGCCCGCGACGACCTCGCCGACGGCGGCGCCTGGCTCTATGCCGAGACCGTCCGGCAGATCCACGAGCTCAATCCCGGCACCGGCGTCGAGAACCTCATCCCCGACTTCAACGGCATCCCCGAGCTGCTCGAGCAGGTCTTCGACTCCCGGCCCGAGGTGCTGGCCCACAACGTCGAGACCGTGCCACGCATCTTCAAGCGCATCCGTCCGGCGTTCCGCTACGACCGCTCGCTCGACGTCCTCACCCAGGCCCGCGCGTACGGACTCGTCACCAAGAGCAACCTGATCCTCGGCATGGGCGAGACCCGCGAGGAGGTCAGCCAGGCGATGCGAGACCTGCACGACGCCGGCTGCGACCTGCTCACCATCACCCAGTACCTGCGCCCGTCCAAGCGGCACCACCCGGTCGAGCGGTGGGTCAAGCCCGAGGAGTTCGTCGAGCTCAAGCACGAGGCCGACGACATCGGATTCGCCGGTGTGATGTCCGGTCCATTGGTGCGGTCGTCGTACCGAGCCGGTCGTCTTTACCAGCAGGCGGTCGCCGCTCGCTCCCACGCGGGCGAGCCCGTCATCGGTCAGTAGACTCGCCCTCATGTCCAACCCCGCACCCGAACCACCCAAGGGCCGCATCCGCCAGATGCGGCAGGCCTACAAGATCACCAAGCGCACCGACAAGAACATCGGCCTCATCCTGCTGTTGTGGTTGCTGCTGGTCGGCGGTCTCGTCGCGGTCGCCGCGCTGTTCTTCTTCGGCACGGGAACGTCGGGCATCATCTTCGCCAGCTTGTTCGGCCTGCTCAGCGGCCTGCTCGCCGTGCTCATCGTGTTCGGCCGCCGCGCCGAGCGGGCGGCGTACTCGCAGGTCGAGGGCCAGCCCGGTGCCGCTGCCGGGGCGCTGCAGATGCTCAAGCGCGGCTGGGACGTCAAGCCCGCCATCTCCTTCACCAAGAACCAGGACGTCGTGCACCGCGTCGTCGGGCGCCCGGGCATCATCCTCGTCGGCGAGGGGAACCCCAACCGCGTCCGTGGCCTGCTCGGGGCCGAGCGCAAGAAGCACCTCCGCATCGCCGGCGACGAGATCCCCATCCACGAGCTCGTGGTGGGCAACGGCGACGGCCAGATCAAGCTCACCAAGCTCAACAAGCACGTCCAGAAGATGAAGAAGCACATCAAGCCGGGCGACCAGACCGCCCTCATGAACAAGCTCAAGGCCCTCGACGCCATGCGTCCGGCCGCCCCGATGCCGCGCGGCCCGATGCCGACGAGCATGAAGGGCGCCCGCAAGATGATGAAGGGCTGAACTCAGTCCTGTAGCCGGATGACGCGCGACCTGGTCGCGACGTCGTGGATCCCGCGCCGCTCGTCGTTCATCACGAGGGCAGGGATGACCAAGGCGAGCAAGAACGTCCGCAGCAGCGCCCGCGGCACGCCGATCGGACGCCCGTCGGGGCCTTCGACCTTCAGACCCAGCAGACGCTTGCCGATCGAGAAGCCCAGCAGGCCCGTGAGCAGGCCGACCTCGACGATGAACGCCCCCGAGACCAGGAACGACTCGCGGAGTCCCTCCGGTGGCACGGTGGTGTTGGCGAGCACGGACGCGCTGAGAACGGCGACCGCCCAGTCGACGACCAGGGCGCCGAATCGTCGGCCCAGGGAGACGGTCTGCACGTGCAAGAGCGTACGCAGGCGCGATGCGACCCCCGAAGCGGACCGGCGGCGGGACTTGTAACATGCCCGAAACGAAGCGTTGACGGTCGGGAAACTGCCCGCCCATAGCGTGTGGAACACCAAGCGATGGTCGCGGTGGATGCGACCGAGGAGGATCCATGTTCGGCAACGCCGACGAGCTGTTCAAGTTCATCAAGGACGAGGGTGTCGAGTACCTCGACGTCCGATTCACCGATCTTCCCGGCATCCAGCAGCAGCTCACGTTGCCCGCATCGACGTTCGACGCGGACATGGTGCAGAACGGCGTCGCCTTCGACGGCTCATCGGTCAGAGGCTTCCAGACGATCGACCAGTCCGACATGGTGCTGTTTCCCGACGTGAGCACGGCCTACGTCGATCCGTTCAAGGCGCGCTCGACGATCGCGATGGACTTCTTCGTCCACGACCCGATCACCGGCGAGGCGTACTCCCGCGACCCGCGCAACATCGCTCGCAAGGCGGAGGCGTACCTCGCCACCACCGGCATCGGCGACACCGCGTTCTTCGCGCCTGAAGCCGAGTTCTACATCTTCGACCGGGTCAACTACGGCACCAGCGCCAACAAGTCGTTCTACGAGATCACCTCGGCAGAAGCCGCCTGGTCGACCGGTGACGACATCAGCGACAACCGCGGCTACCAGGTGCGTTACAAGGGCGGCTACTTCCCTGTCGCGCCGACGGACAAGCTGGCCGACCTCCGCAACGACATGATGACCAACCTGCAGGACGCCGGGCTCGTCCTCGAGCGCGGCCACCACGAAGTCGGCACGTCCGGCCAGGCCGAGATCAACTACAAGTTCAACACCCTGCTCCGAGCGGCCGACGACCTCATGAAGTTCAAGTACATCGTGCGCAACACCGCCTGGGCCAACGACAAGACGGTCACCTTCATGCCGAAGCCCATCTTCGGCGACAACGGCTCGGGCATGCACGTGCACCAGTCGATCTGGAACGACGGCTCACCCTTGTTCTATGACGAGGCCGGCTACGGCGGCCTGTCCGATCTCGCCAGGCACTACATCGGCGGCATCCTCAAGCACGCTCCGTCACTGCTGGCCTTCACCAACCCGTCGGTGAACAGCTACCACCGCCTGGTGCCGGGCTTCGAGGCCCCGATCGCCCTGGTCTACTCGGCCCGCAACCGGTCCGCTTGCGTTCGCATCCCGATCACCGGCTCGAACCCCAAGGCCAAGCGGATCGAGTTCCGCTGCCCCGACCCGTCCAGCAATCCGTACCTCGCCTTCTCGGCGCTGCTGCTGGCCGGACTCGACGGGATCAGGAACAAGATCGAGCCGCCGCCGCCCGTCGACAAGAACATCTACGAGCTACCGCCCGAGGAGTACGCACAGATCGACCACGTGCCGACTTCCCTCAACGCGGTGCTCGACTCGCTCGAGGCCGACCACGAGTTCCTCACCGCCGGTGACGTGTTCACGCCCGACCTGATCGAGACGTGGATCGACTACAAGCGCACCGAGGAGATCGCCCCCGTGCAGCTGCGCCCGCACCCGCACGAGTTCGAGCTGTACTACGACATCTGACGGACGCAGGTCTCTGACCTGCTCTGTTCTCCAAGAACGCCTGTCATTCCAGCAAAAGCGTTACACCATGCGCGCCGGGCTAGTACGGCTCGGAGTACGGCGCTGGCTTGACCCGCGCCTCGGGAAACCAGCCATGGTGCAGGAGCCGGTTCACCGTCCCCCAACGATGTCAGCGCGCCACTTCGTCGGTCTCAGTGACGGTGTAGGCGGCTCGACCGGTCATGGCGCGGATGACGATGCGGTCGCCGCGACGGAGGTTGCCTAGATCGTCGAAGACGCCGTGACTTGCGGAGCGGATATTGCCGTCATGGCGCGGAAAATCGACCGCCCCGTGTACTCGGGTGAGGATGCTTCGAAATGACCATGGAGTTCGACCGGCGGTACTGCCACGCTCGATGGTCATGAGACGCTACCTACTCCCAATGGCGGTCGTGGCTGCCGCACTGCTGTTCACGAGCGCCTGCGGTGCGAGCAACGATGCTGCGAAGGACTCCCCGGCCTCCTCCCCGGCCACCTCGTCCTCGGCCGCCAAGCTCATCGAGTACGGCGATGACGGAGTCAAACTCCAGGCTGCCGAAGACACGGTCAAGCTCAAGGGCGCGCCAGAAGACTTCAAGCAGTTCATCGCGGGGGCCGTGAGCGAAGTAGCGAAAGACGAGAGCGCAACAGGCGAGTGCGAGCCCCCCTTCGTCAGCGTCTCCAAGGTGGACCCAGCCGGGTACGCCTTGGGCTACGTGTTCGACTGCGACGACGGTGGAGCCGTGCACATGTGGGCCAAAGTCGACGGCAGATGGCGGCGGATCTTCGACGGTCAGTCGATTCCCCCTTGCGACGACATGAAGAAATACTCGGTGCCAAAGAGCATTGCCGGCACCAAATGCGACGACGGCAGCAAGGCCGTCGAATATCGCGGCTGATCCTCGGCAGGACCGGGCATCGCCGAGCTTCCGGCGAGAAGGTGACCGGAAGTCATCCAGAGTTCACCGTCAAGGTGCCGTCGACTCTCAGAGCTCGTTCGGTGCTTTGATTCGCAACAACTACACGTGCACGGTCAAGTAGCTGCCCCGGGCAATCGGGAAGAGAGATGCCCGATAACACTCGTGCAACAGCTCAACCGAGAACAGCCAACACCGGTCAGTTGCAACCAACGCACATCTATCCAGGTCAGAGACGGAATCCAACGGATTTCAACGACAACCAATGTCGTCCATATGCGGTGCCTCAGCCTTGGACGGGCTGAGGGTCGTTGCCGTCGCTGGTGTGTTCCTGAACGGTGCCTTCCTCGTTCCCGATGAAGTGTTCGACCTTTCGCCGGCGGGCCATTTCACGGCCGACGTTCACGGCCGCGGTTCTCGTCTCGTGGACGTTTGATGCGCGGGAGTTCCCTTGCACCTTGTTCTTCCAGCGACCGTTCTCGAAGTACGTCTCGACGTTGCCTTTGGGCGGAGTCGTTCCTCTGATTCGATCTCGCTCGGCCAGTTCCTCCGGGGTGGCGAGCCGGAACACGATGTACGGCTCGTTCGCTCGATGAGCCGGGGGCTGCTTGGGTTGTCGCCGGAACCCTCTGGCGGAGATTCCGAGTATGCGGATGAACGCCCAGCCAATGAGTGCGCACACGGCGACGCTCATGAAGAGAGCAATGATGGCAACGGTCATGTCGTGCTCCGGGGGTAAGCGCGAGAGTGATGGCCGTTGTCTCGACCGGGCGAAATAGTAGTCGGCCCGCAGCTTTGCCGCATGTTGGCGGCTGTTGACCTCATGCTCGGCAAAGAAGGACGGACTTGGGACAGCCGTACTAGTCCGCTGAATCGCGGGCCATGAGGTCGTAGCGGGCGCACGATTCGAGGCGGGAGGGAGTGCATGGCACCGTTCGCGCGGATGAACGGCCCGCCCCCCGGACGCCGTCCAGGCTGGCTCTCGCAGACACGCGACAGGTCTGGGCGGCGGACCCCTCATGCAGTGGACGTAGGCATCGCTGGGTGGACAAGCGACCCCCTACGCACTCGGGAGGGAGAAGGGTGCGCAGGGGGTTGCCGTTGCGAACCCGAGCCTAACCAGGGGTGCACCCATCCAGCCACGTGACCTTCGCCTCATTGGACGAGTACGAAGACCATCCGCGCCATTCAGCCTAGGCAAGCGACCGCCCCACGCACTCGTGGAAATCCGCAGGGCGGCCGCCGGCCACCATCACCCGGCCGGAAGAGGCGGATTGGCTCCTTCGTCGGGGGCACCGCCGTCCTCATCGGGGGCATCGCCGTAGTCGTCGCCTTCGGCTTCTTCATCGGGTTCTGGTGGAGTCTCGATCGGAGGGTCGTGTTGCTCCGGCGGTACAGCACTCATGCCTCTCTCCCTTCTCGGACTCTCACTGCAGCATGAGAAAGGTCGCGCCGCCACTCCGTGTTGCTCCCCCTTCCCGGTGATATACCGGAGCCATGCGTCGACTGCTGCTGAACGAGAACATCACCGCCGACGGTCGGATCGAGATGCTCGACGAGTGGTTCAACCCTTCGCCTGACGCGGAGTTCGCCGAGGGCATGCAGGAAGAGATGGAGCTCCAGGGCGCATCGTCTGATGCGGTGTTGCTGGGGCGACAGACGTTTGAGGACTTCCGCGGCTACTGGCCTGAGCACACCGATGAGCCGGCCGGCGCCTACCTGGATCAGGTGCAGAAGTACGTGGTCTCCTCGACGATGACCGATCCGGGATGGCGCAACACGACGGTCCTTTCTGGTGATCCGGTCGACGAGGTCCGCCGGCTCAAGGAATCCGACGGCGGAGACATCATGTTGACCGGGAGCATGACCTTGGCCCACTCGGCGCTAGCCGCTGGGTTGGTCGACGAGATCCGGTTGTGGGTCTACCCCGCCGTCCAGGGCCGCGGAAAGGGCCTGGTCGCCGAGGGCACCGTGTTCCCCGATCTCACGCTGCTTGAGTCGAAGACGTTTCGTTCCGGCGTAGTTCTGCTCCGCTACTCCGTGACGAAGGACTGAGCTCCGAAGCCTGCGCCTTACTGCGGCGGATCCTCGACAGAGCCACCCTCGGGTTCGCCGGGCTCGATGGGCGGATCGTCCTCGTGCACCGGGCCCTCCGGCCCTTGATGATCTGGCGGTTCAAGCGGTGTGTTGGTCACGGCTCCTCCTCGCGCAGCCCTGAGACATCGCTGCCTTTGCCGCCATCGTGGTCCTCCGTGTGCGTTCGCGCATCCGCACCGCGCAAGGACTACCCGAGGTCGGCCAGCTCAGCAGGCCGCGGCGAACTGATCTTCGGTGCTTCGCTGCAGCTTGAACCTCACGACCTCGTCCGGGTCGGGTGGGGTTCCAGAATTCGCGCTGGACGGCGCTGTGCCCTCGAGTCGCCGCCAGGTTTGGTCGTGGCAAACCGCATCTTGAGCGCTATGAGGTCGTGTCCGTCCCCGTGCCTTCTGCGCCGTTGAAGTCCCGGCCTGGTGCAGGATTCTTCGACGCGAAGCCCACACCGACCTCGGGCTCTAGGGACCCTGGCCAGAAATCTGAGCCAGCTTCAGAACGGCGCCTGCAACAACTCATCCAGCGCGACCGTGAGAGCGCGCCTGACGGTCACTCACGTGCGCGATGCGTGACCCTGAGTCCTGCAAGAACAAGGAATCCGCCCAGCGCGAGGAGTGGCAGGTTGCCCGGCGCCCCGGTGGCGGGGAGCTTCGCATCGTCACCATCGTCGTCGTCATCGCCGTCGTCGTCGTCATCGCCGTCGTCGTCGTCATCGCCGTCGTCGTCATCGTCGTCGTCGCACTCGTCATCGTCGTCGTCCCCATGACGGTTCTTGCCTCCGCCGAACCACTCGTCGTGGCCACGCTGGCGAGAATCAGAGGCGTTCCGGAAGCTCAGGTCATCGCCGTTGTCCTTCGAGTTCTGGTTGTTCCAGTTCTGGTTCCAGTCCCAATGCTTCTTGTGCTTCCAGTGCTTGTCGTCATCGTCGTCGCCGTCACGCTTGCAGGAATCATCGTCGTCGTCCTCGTCACAGTCCTTGTCGCTGTGATGATTCTTCTTGCCCCCGCCGTACCTGTCGCCGTCGTCGCCCTGGCCCGGCCGATCGAAGTTGCGGGAGACGCCTCCATCGTCGTCTCCCCAGTGCTTCTTCCCATGCTTCTTGTGCTTCTTGTGGTCCCCATCGCGATGGCAACGATCGTCGTCGTGCTTGTTCTTCTTCCGATCCTCCGTCCAGTCCTTCTTCCAGTCCTTCTTCGAATCTTCGTTCCTGCGTGACTCGTTGCCGTCGTCCTCGTCGCCCTGGCCCGGATCGTCGAGGTTCGTGTCATCGGAGTTCACGCGTCGCGGAGACTCTCCATCCTTTTCCTGTGGGTTCGACGCAGGCGGATCGGACGCGGGCGGATCCTTCGCAGGCGGATCCTTCGCGGGCGGATCCTTCGCAGGTGGGTCCACCGCGGGCGGATCCTTCGCAGGCGGGTCCGCCGCGGGCGGATCCTTCGCAGGCGGATCCTTCGCAGGTGGGTCCGCCGCAGGCGTGCTCGCGCCGGGATTTTCGACTCCGGGATCGTCACCGGTTGCGGCTTGAGCTGTCGCGGAGTTCAGGCTCAGAACCACGAACATGACTGGGACGACGAAAAGACGCAAAATCCGCATGGTGACCACCCTTTGAGTCGGGATTGCTGGTTCCCTGCGGTGATTTCGACATTACCCAGACGTGCCGCTACGTGAATAGTCACTCCTGACCAATTCGTCCCCGCATTCGTGCCTACTGCCCGACTGCGAGTCATGGGAGGAGTGACGCCTGACCTGGATGGGAGACCAACCTGAATTGACCGAGAATCAGCGTCGACGAGCCCGCGCGATCGTCAGCCACCCTGAGTGCCAGGCCGTACCAGCAGCATGCCGGAGCGAGTAGGCGGCACCCAGTCGCCTGGCATCCGCCGGCGCACGTTCCAGCCCCAAGGCTTCGGCCGCACGCTGCCCGATCTCGGCCGATCCGAGCGCCGTGGGATGTGCACGGTCGGGCCGCAGCCAGCGACGCGACGTGAAGTCCGACAGGTCGACTACATGCGCGCCATGCTCCGATGCCACGCGGACGATGATGTCGTTGGCCGTCGGCACGGACTGGTTGACCTGTCGATCTGCGCCAAGCAGACGCCGAAATGTCGGCGGCACCGTCGTCACCACCACACGGTCTGCCGCCTCTGCCAGCCGCGCCAGGATGGCATCCATGTTCGCCTCGAATCGCTCCGGAACCCATCCGAACTGCAGGTCGTTCGCGCCGACGGAGAGCGCACCCACGTCGTAGTCGTCACGGGCGACGAACGGCAGCTGTTCATCGACGACTTGGGCCGAAGAATGCCCACCGCGCGCGTACCTCGTGAACGACCAGCCACCGACTTCGGCGAGGTGCTGCGCCCACGACTGGGGTGGGATGAACTGCAGGCGCGTGAAGCCGCCGTGGATGACGCTGTCGCCCACCGCGACCACGCCACCAGCAGCCATGCACTGAGAGTAGGGCAGCAAGGGCGGACGGGCTGCCGGAGACTCCTGCGTAGAGATGGGGCAGCCCGTCCGCACGGCGGAGTACCCCAGCGAGCGCCTTCCAAACCGCTCGAGTCCTAGCTCTTTTCGTCCGTGGCGTCCTTGAGTTCTTGGCGAAGTCCATCGGCCTCGGCCTGGAGCTTCATGACCTGGTGGACTCCTTCGGTGTTGAGCCCCGTTTCGAGCAGCTTGGCGATCTCATTGATGCGGTCGATGTCGTCCCTGCTGTAGCGGCGGGTGCCGCCGTCGGTTCGGCGCGGCGTGATGAGGCCCTTGTCCTCGTACCCACGCAAGGCCTGCTGGCTGACGCCAGTCAATTCGGTGACCACGGAGATGCTGTAGAGGGCGCGGTCACTCTGGTTCAGATCGTCGTTCACTGCGAGGTGCCTCCTACGTCAAGCTACCGAAATGGTACTTGAAATCAGCAGCCGGCTTGTACATAATCTATGTGTCCGACAGAGATTACCTCGAGAGTTGTCATAGATATCGAGGGCGAGTCAAGGAGGCTGAGCCACCATGTTGATGAGGACCGATCCGTTTCGCGACTTCGACCGTTTGAGCGAAGCCGTCTTCGGCACCAGCGCACGCCCGGCAGCCATGCCCATGGACGCTTACCGTCATGACGGCAAGTTCGTGGTGAACCTGGACCTGCCGGGCGTCGATGCCGATTCCATCGATCTGACCGTCGAGCAGAACGTGCTGTCGATCCACGCCGAGCGCAGGGCGCCCATGGACGCCGACGCAGAACGCGTCGTGGGCGAACGCACCTACGGAACGTTCAGTCGCCAGTTGTTCCTCGGCGAGACGCTCGACGTGGAGAACCTTGCTGCCGACTACGACTCCGGCGTACTCACGATCGAGATCCCGGTCGCCGAGCAAGCGAAGCCTCGCAAGATCGAGATCAAGGGCAGCGACAGCCGCAAGCGGCTCAGCGCCTAGAACCCCGGTCTGTCAGCTGAAGGAAGTCGTGACCCGTCTGAGGGGCCCAGGCAGCGTCTGCGAGCCCGGGCCCCAGACGGGATGACCTGACCGCGCTGGATTCTCTGAAGGAGGCCACATGACATCGTCGGCAGATGAGCGTCAGCTCGCTGTTCTTCTTCGCATCAGTCAGTCGCTGGACATCGTCGGAGACGTGAGTGTCATCGTCGACAACCCATCCGAGTTGTTGGCGTGGGCGAACGTCCTTTCCAAACCCAGCATCTTTGCCTGGCGCGGCCATGTGTCGGGCAAACGATTTGTCCACGTCACTGCCGTGAACGGCACCAACCCAGTTCATGGGCGCGTGACCGCATGCCTTCGGGCAGATCAGGCCAAGCAGTTCTGGAAAGCGCTCATTCCCAACGGAGACCTCGACCCTGGCGACGAGCACCCGGTCACGACGCAGCAGCTGGCTGAGGCATGGGAAGCCATGCCGATCGACATCTCGGAGTGACCCACGGGGCACTCCTCGGAAGCGCCACTCCGACATCCGAGGTGCCGGTCACTGCCCCTGCTCTATCTCCAACCGGGCAGGGCGGCATCCATCCATGCGGTGCCTTCGGCCGTCAGCGTTCCGTGCTCGTTCGCGACCCGGGCCCAGTCGATGATCACTTCGGTGAACTTGCCGGGGTTGTAGACGTCCTCCTCCTTGGAGAACAGGTTGTCGCCGGCATACGTCAGGATCGTGATGTTGGCGGCCTCGTGGATCGAGCCGTCGCCCGGGTCCTGCATCCGGTTGAGGATCTCGCAGACGATGCGCCCGCGTTCCTCGTCGATGACGTACCAGCTGGCCGGGTAGTCGGGCATCCAGCAACCCGGCATGGTGGTCATGGTCTTGATGATCCAGGCGCGGATCTCCTCGCGGCCGTTGAACAACCCGTAGAGGTGCTCGTCATACGTGGCGTCCTCGGTGAAGAGGTCCGCGAAGCGACCCCAGTCGTTGTTCGCGCTGGCCACGCTTCACTTCGGCGGTGTAGTGCGCGAACGCTGCCTCGAGCTCTTCTCGACTCCATCGACTCACGGCTGGAGTCTAACGACAGAACTGCAACGTGTTCTCGTGTCTTGTTTCGCCTGCATAGGATCCCCGCATGGCCAAGGAATCGCGAGACATCGAACGCATCTATGACACCTCGGACGTCGTGGCGAAGCTCCGCCGCCTCGCCGACGCCCTCGAGAAGGGCGACTCGTTCCGCATCCAGATCGCCGGTGAGCGGTTCCGGGTGCCGAAGAGCGCCCAGTTCTCGATCGAGCACGAGCGCGGTGACGACGAGGAAGAGGTCGAGTTCCAGCTGAAGTGGAGCCTCGAGGGGGACGACGAGGACGACGACTCAGACGACATCGTCTGAGCAGCTGACTACCGCCTGGCAGGTGCGGTGAACGTCCCGCGCCCAGTCGGGAGCGGCAGGTCGAGCGTCGTCCGGATGCCCGGAGCCGCCGCCAGGACGTCGGGGATGGAGTTCACGATGCGCCCGCACGCGGCCACGATCGCGGCATGGTTGTGGTCGCCGTGCTCACTGCTCGGAACGATGTCGACCACGTAGCTCGGCTCTCCGGTGATCTCGATCCGGTATGAGCCTCCGCCGGTGGCCGGCCGTGCCCAGTCGGGTCGCAGGTCGTCGCGGGTCCTGGTGACGTGCTCGACCACGATCGCGGGGTGCCCCTCCACCATGCCGGAGATCGTGAACTTCAGTGCAGCGATCGTGCCCTTCTCGATCCGGCCGGCGGCGATGTCGTAGGACTCCGGAGCCGGCTCGGCCTCCCAGTGCTCGATGATCTCGTCCACCGTGATGCCCAGGCCCGCGGCCATCATCCGGATCGCGGTTCCCCAGGCAAAGCCCAGCACGCCGGGAAGGAAGAGCATGGGGGTCTCGGTGAGCGGCTTGCCGAAACCCATGAGGTCGAACATCACCTCCGCGCCGTCGTACGTCGCGTAGTCAGCCAGCTCGTAGCACCTGATCTGCTCGACGCTCTGGCAGGTGCTGGCCAGGGTGAGCGGGATCAGGTCGCTCGCGAAGCCGGGGTCGACCCCGGTGATGTAGACCGTGGCATCGCCGGCGCGAGCGGCATTCTCGACCTTCTCGATGACTTTGTCCGGCATGGTCTCCCAAGGGAACTGCAGCGTCCCCGGCGCTGAACCGACGACGTCGATGCCCGCTTCCAGGAACGTCACGACATCGTTCGTGGCCTCGACCGGGCGGGTGTCGCCCATGGCGCAGTAGACGACGCACTCCGGGCGGGCAGCAACGACGGCCTCAAGGTCCATCACGGCCTTCACACCGGTGCGGACCCCGAGACCGGCGAGCGCCCCGGCGTCCTGGCCCAGCTTCTCGGGAGTGGAGACGCCGACCGCCACCAGCTCGAACCGCTGATCCTGGATGAGCTGACGCAACGTGAGGCTCCCGGCATTGCCAGTGCCGACCTGGGCAACGCGGATTGTCATAGAACGTGTTCTACCACGCGCCCGATTCGATGTATCGTCCCGCGCATGGGACGTGTCGACGGCAAGGTCGCCCTGATCAGTGGCGGAGCGCGCAACATCGGTGGTGCCAGTGCTCGGATGCTGGTCACCGAGGGCGCCAAGGTCGTCATCGGCGACCTGCTCGACGAGGAGGGCACCGCCCTCGCCGAGGAACTGGGCGACGCCGCACGCTACGTCCACCTCGACGTGACCAGCGACGACGACTGGCGCAGCGCGGTCGAGCTCACGATCTCCGAGTTCGGCAGGCTCGACGTGCTCTTCAACAATGCGGGAATCTTCAACGGCGGCCAGCTCCAGCGCTACGAGGCGAAACTGTGGCAGGAGATGCTCGACGTCAACCTGACCGGCGCCTTCCTCGGCATGCGTGCGGCCGCCGACGCCATGATCGCCGCCGGCGGTGGCTCGATCATCAACACCTCCTCGATCGAGGGCCTGCGAGGAACGCCCTGGGCGCACGGATACGTCGCGTCGAAGTGGGGGCTGCGTGGCCTGACGAAGTCGGTGGCCCTGGAGCTCGCCCCGCACGGGATCCGCGTCAACTCGCTGCACCCCGGTCGCATCAGCACCCCGGCCACCGACGCGATGCCCGACGACATGATCCCGATCCCGCTCGGCCGCCCCGGCAAGCCCGACGAGGTCGCGACGTTCGTCGTGTTCCTCGCCAGCGACGAGTCGTCGTTCGCGACCGGGTCCGAGTTCGTCATGGATGGCGGCACTGTCACCCTGATTCCGACCAAGCTCTGACAGGTCGCTACGCCGGACGCGCACCTGCGCGCTGATCCAGGTACCACCGCGCCGCAGCACGGATCGAGTCCGCGGTCGGGGCTGGCTGCCAGCCGAGCTCGCGGGTGGCCTTGCTGTGATCGAGCGCGGACTGGATGTGCATCAGACGGACGCTGGTCGGGGAGACCACCGAGTCCCTGCGCAAGATCCGGGAGACTCCCCCGCCGACCGCCCCGATGACTTTCATCACCGCCTGCGGGATGGCGACGTTCGGTGGCGCGACACCGCCTTCGTCGGCTGCGATGTCGAACAGGTCCCTGTAGGTCAGGAGCCCTTCGGAGACGATGTAACGCTCACCTGGCCGGCCGTGCTCCTCGGCAAGGAGGAAGGCGCGGGCCGCGTCCTCGATACCGACCACCTCGACAGTGCCGTCCTTCGCGTACGCGGGCATCCTGCCCAATGCCGCTGACCGCACCAGATTGCCGTGCGGGGTCCGGCCGTGGTCGCGAGGTCCGTAAGTCGTCCCGACGTTGAGCACGATCGCCGGTAGCCCTTGCTCGTGGTGGTACTGCAAAACCAGTTCCTCGGCCTGGATCCGCGACTCGATGTAGGCGCCACCGAGGTGTCGCCAGTTGTGCGGCATTCCTTCGTCTGCCAGGCCGGACTTCGTGGTGGCGATCGTGCCGACCGTGCTGCAGAAGACGAATTTCGGCACGCCGACCTCGACGGCCACGTCGAGCACGCGGCGCAGCGCTTCGACGTTGGTGGCGAAGAGCGGCGTCGGGTCACGGAGCCAGGCACGCGTGTCGACGATGCAGTAGAAGACTGTCTCGACATCCTTCATCGCCGCACGCAGCGCGGCATCGTCGTCCAGGTCGCCGTGGTGTCGTTCGACCTCGAGATCGTCGAAGGCCACCGTCGAGCTGGACTCCCGGATCCACACGCGTACCTCGTCGCCGCGTTCGACGAGCTGGCGGGTCACATGCGAGCCGAGGAAGCCGCTGGCTCCCATCACGAGCTTGGTACCGCTCACCGCTTCACTCCTTCTGTGGACATCGACGATTGTGGCCCATGTCCGCAGAGCGCGGCCTAGGCGGTCAGTCCGGCGGCCGTCCCTGTGCCTGCACGGTCGCCCAGGACTCACCGGCTGACGACCACGCGGCGTCCGACCCGAGGACGGCGATCGCCGACGTGGACATCGACACCGCCTCGTTCGTGAGGAGCGCAGCCAGGTCCTCGAACCCGGGGTTGTGGCCGACGAGGACGACGGTGCGCGCGTCGTCGGGCAGATCCCAGACGACGCTCAGCAGGCTGGAGAGCGACCCGGCGTAGATGCGGTCGTCGATCCTGGCCTGCGGTTGCTGGCTGAGCTCAGGCATCGACGCTCAGTCTCCGCGCAGCACAGCCGCGATCTCGCCCCAGGAGATGCCGGCTTCACGGGCCCGAGCCACGGCCGACGCTACGTGCTCGTCGACGAGATCTCGGGCCGGGTCACGGGCCCGGGCCAGCTCGTCGAGGTGTGTCAGGGGCATGGCGTCGAGAACATTGAGATCATCTGCGCCAAGTGCCATGGCCAGATCTTCGCACCGAGCTCGCATGGCTGCGACTCGAGGGTCCCCGGCGCCTCGAACCGCGGCGGCAAGGTCGGGCACCGAATGGGGTAGCGTGCCCGAAAAACCCCTGAATCCACAGGGTTTTCCACTGGTCTGCGAACGTCTGTTCGACTAGACTGAGGGCATGAATTCCGGGGCGACCATCGAGCGGCTGAGTGAAGCCGCGCGTGCCCTGAAATCCGGCGATGATCGCGCCGTGTTGCGCGCCGCGCGGGCCGCCCAGAATGCCTTGGACGCCGTGATGGCGGAGGCTCTGCACTCCCTCAAGACGTCGGACGGCTTCGAGCTCGACGGCGCATCCACGGTCACGACCTGGGCGCGCAACGAGCTCCGGATGAACGCGCCAGACACGAACAAGCTCCTGGCCGCCGCGAGCACCGCACGCGACCTCCCGGCCGTCGCCGAAGCTGCCGCCCAAGGGAAGGTCAGCCTCGATCACGTGGCGACCTTCACCTTCGGGCTCAAGCACATCGACGCCGAGATCGTCCGTGAGTCCGAAGGCTGGCTGCTCGATGTCGCGCTCTCCTGCGAGCCCACCGCGCTCCGCACCGTGATGCGCGATCTGCGTGAGGCCGTCTACCCCGACTCGTTGGACGAAGCGTGGGCCAGGGGCATGGACAAGCAGGACTTCCAGGTCAGCCCCGTGCCCGAAGGCTGGCACGTGAACGGATTCCTCAACATCGTCACCGGCTCCAAGCTCGATCAGGTGCTCGGCGCGCTCGGAGCGCCCAGCGACAAGGACGACGACCGGCCCGGGTCGGAGCGCCGCGTCGCAGCGCTCGACGACCTCCTCGACTCCGTGCTCGCCTCGGGTCTGCCGTCCGACAAGGGCGTGCGTCCCCACCTCTCGGTGATCGTCGATGCCGAGACCCTGCACGCGTCGGCCAACCGTCTGCCTGGATTCCTCGCACCGGCTGCGACGCCGGCCCGACTGGCCGGGTTCGGCCCGATCGGGCCAAAGCTCCTTGACTACCTCGGCTGCATCAGCGACGCGACCGGCATTCTCACCACCGGCGGCGAGCTGCCACAGGCCCGGATCCTGAACGTCGGGCGCTCCCACCGCGCCGCCACGCTCAAGCAACGCCGCGCCATCATCGCCCGTCAAGGCGGCGAGTGCGCCGCACCTGGCTGCCGTCACACGCATCTCGAGATACACCACAGCGTCTGGTGGTCGCACGGTGGCTCCACCGACCTCGACCAGATGGTCGGCCTGTGCGTCCGGTGCCACCACCTGCTTCATCGGGGCCTGTTGCACGTCATCGCCGACGGTCGGGGCGGTTTCAGCTTCACCAACAGCGACAACCGGCCGCTGCGGCAGGCCTACCGCGAGCGTGTTGCCGCGCGTCGCGAAACCGCACGCATCAGGCACCTCGCCCGAGACCTTCGGGCCAGGCGCGAACGACCCCGCGTGCCGCTGCGAACCTGAGCCCGCATCGCGCGGCAGGATGAGCACGTGAGCGACCGCGAGCTGGTGATGCGGTGGGTGCGCGCGTGGGCGCACACCCGAGGACTCCGGGTCGAGGACGTCGACGGCTGGCCGCTGGTGCATGTGCGCGGACCATCGCGGGACACCGAGATCGTGTGCGTCGATCCCGGGCGGGCGGCGTTCGAGCAGCTGGCGAGGCACACCGCGCACGACCCACGCGAGATGCTCACCGTGTTCGGCCGTGACCTCTCCGCCTACCACGACCCTCCCCTGCCGCCAGGCCTGCGCGTCGACCGGGACGACGAGATATTCATGACGACCACGCTCGCCCCATCGACGATGCCAATCTGCCGGACAGGTTCGCCGCCCGCTGGGACATCGATGACACCGGCGCCACCTACTCTCTCGACGACGGAGCGCGCGTCGCCGCCGAGGGGATGGTCGGCGTGCTCGGCTCCGACGCGGTGTTCGACCGTGTGGAGACGTCACCGGCACATCGCCGACGAGGCCTCGGCCGCCACGTGATGGGCGCCCTGACGGCGTGGGCCGTCGATCAGGGCGCGACCGAAGGCCTCCTCGCCGCCTCGGTCGACGGTGCCGCGCTCTACTCGTCCCTCGACTGGGACACGAGCCTCGCCATGTGGTCACTCATGGGTGTCGAAGGCTGACGACCTGACGATCGCTCACGAACGCCAGTCCTTGAACCCCAGGACGATCATGCGCATCTCGCGTCGCGCCTTGCGCTTGATCTCCTCCTCCAGGTCGGTCCGACCCACGGGTGTCTCGACGACCTGCTCGGCGCGGTAGACCATGTTGCGGACGAACGTGCCGGAGATCATCTTCACGTCCTCGGGCGTCCACTGCTCCAGCTGCGGGATGCGGGCCAGAAAGAGCGCCAGCTCGCTGATGAACAGCTCGAGCTCGTGCTGGATCGCGGCGCGAACCGCAGCCGACCCGCCGAGCCGCTCGCGGGCGACGAACGCGAAGTGCTCGCGGTTCTGCTTGACGGCCGCCAGGAGGACGTCGGCCGACGCGTCGATGAGGTTGTCGACGATGTCAGGGTCCCGCTGGGCGTCGCGGATCATGCGCCGCAGCGTCATGAAGGACTGCTCGACGAGGGCCAGCCCCACCTCGTCCATGGAGTCGAAATGCCGGTAGAACGCCGTCGGGACCACCCCGGCTGCACGGGTGACCTGACGCAGGCTGAGCTGGGCAAACCCGAAATCCTGGCTCAAACCGAGCGCGGCGGCGAGGATCGCCTCACGGGTGCGCTCCTTCTGGGCCTGCCGCACGGGCACGGGTTCGGACACCGGCCCAGTGTAGTGCTCGTTTTCGGTGAACATATGTTTCCCTCGTGGTCGACGTCACGCAGACAGCGGTTGCGCTCCAGCGTGCCGACGTGTCAGTATTTGAGTGTACAAACGTTCACTCAACTGGGAAGGATCGACATGGGCGTCATTCGCCGCACGCTCGGCTCCAAAGCCGTCGCGTCCCTGACGTCGCCCCACACCGTCGATCACTACCTCGAGCAGATCCATCCCCTCCTCACCGTCGAGGAGGTGCGAGCCCGCGTGGTCGAGGTCACCCACGAGACCGGCGACGCCAGCACGGTCGTGCTGCGCCCGAACGGTGCATGGCGCGGATTCGTCCCCGGCCAGCACGTGCAGTTCGGCGTCGAGGTCGACGGCCGGCGCCGCGTGCGTGTGTTCTCGGTCTCCAGCTCACAGGCCAACCGCGACGGCACGTTCAGCGTTTCCGTCAAAGCCCACCCCGACGGCTATGTGTCGCAGTTCCTGCACCACGAGCTCGCGCCACGCACGATCGTCCACCTGTCACAGGCCGAGGGCGAGTTCGTGCTCCCCGACGAGCTGCCCGATCACGTGCTGCTGCTCAGCGGCGGGTCCGGCATCACCCCCGTCATGTCGATGATCCGCACGCTGCGCGACCGCAAGCACCAGGGCGAGATCACGTTCCTGCACTACGCCCGCTCGCGCGGAGACGAGATGTTCACCGATGAGCTCGACGAGCTCGCCGACGAATTCCCCGGGGCCCGCGTGGTCCGCATCTACACCCGCGAGCCAGAGCCGGACGCTGCTCTCGCAGGACGCTTCCACGTCGACCACCTCAAGCACCTCGGCGTCGATGCCTCCGACACGCTCACCTACGTCTGCGGCCCCGCCGGCCTCATCGCGTCGGTCCGTGACACCTACGAGGATCTCGGCGCCGCCGACCAGCTCCGCGCGGAGTACTTCAAGGTGCCGACGGTCGACCTCGACGCCGCCGACGCCACCGGCACCCTCACGTTCGACGCCAGCGGCCGCACGGCCGACAACTCCGGCGCCACGATCCTCGAGCAGGCTGAGGCCGCTGGCCTCGAGCCCGCCTACGGCTGCCGCATGGGCGTCTGCAACACCTGCGCCGTCAAGAAGCTGCACGGTGCCGCCCGTCACGTGGTCAGCCGCGAAGTCCAGGCCGACACCGACCAGACCATCAAGATCTGCGTTCACGTCCCTGTCGGGGACGTCAGCGTCGCCCTCTAGCACGCCAGGAGAGATACGACATGTCACGCAAGCGCACCTACGCTCCGATCGAGCCGCACAGCGCCAGCAACCACAACGAGGCGCCGAAGCCGCTCATGTCCACCGATCCTGATCACCAGTCGAACATCGGCCTGGAATACATGTCCCGTGAGGACCTCGAGGAGTTCGGCCAAGAGCTGGACGGCGTGCGCCAACGCGTGCTCGACGACCTCGGCCAGGCCGACGCCGACTACATCCGCCGGGTCATCCGGGTGCAGCGCGCCCTCGAGGTGCTCGGGCGCATCGGCCTGTTCATGCCGTTCTTCCTGCCCGCGTTCATCGCCGGCATCGCCTTGCTCGCGCTGGCCAAGATCATCGAGAACATGGAGATCGGCCACAACGTCATGCACGGGCAGTACGACTGGATGAACGACCCGACGATCAACGGGAAGACCTACGAGTGGGACATCGTCGTCCCCGGACCTGACTGGAAGCGCACCCACAACTACGTCCATCACACGTATACGAACATCCACGGGATGGACAAGGACATCGGCTACAACCTGCTGCGCATCGACAACGGCCAGCCGTGGTACCCCAATCACCGGTTCAACCTGCCGCTGGCGTTCGTGCTGATGCTGATCTTCGAGTGGGGAGTGATGTCCCATGGCGTCGAGTACGGCGACTTCCGTGCCGGACGCATCTCCGAGGAGGAGTTCCTCGGGCAGAAGGAGCGGGCGTGGCGCAAGATCAAGCGCCAGCTGGTCAAGGACTACGTCGCCTACCCGCTGCTCGCCCTGCCCCTGGTGCCGTTCGTCGGCTGGTGGGCGCCACTGGCCGTGCTCGGCGGCAACTTCGTCGCGAACATCATCCGCAACATCTGGACGTTCCTGGTCATCTTCTGCGGGCACTTCCCCGCCGAGGTGCAGACGTTCGAGGAGGAGGACGCGCTGGGTGAGTCCCGCGGACAGTGGTACGTGCGCCAGCTGCTCGGCTCGGCCAACATCTCGGGCTCCAGGCTGTTCCACGTCATGACCGGCAACCTGAGCCACCAGATCGAGCACCATCTGTTCCCCGACATCCCGGCACGCCGCTACCCGCTGATCGCGCCGGAGGTGCGGGCCCTGATCGAGAGGCGCGGCCTGGAGTACAACACCGGCCGGTTGGGCCGTCAGCTGTTCAGCGTCGGCCGCCAGCTCGCCGTGTTCGGACGCAAGCCGAGCGACCCGTACCTCGTCGCCAAGAGCCCGGAGGCGCGGGCGGTACGTCGCGCGAAGCGCGAGGAAAAGGCCCGTCGTGCCGAAGCCGACCAGGCTGCAAGAATGGCGGCGTAGCCACCCCGAGACCCCTAGCGGAGGAGCGACCGTCCATGGCACTGAGCCGCCGCGAGATCGCCAAGGACGTCGTCCAGCAGGGCGCTGAGGCCGCTTTCGCCACGGCCGGGCAGGTCGCCGCGATCTTCTTCGACGCGGCCCGGCGCATCACCGGCGAGCTGGGCGCCCTCGGCACCGAGGTCTTCGAGATCGCCGAGGCCAGTCGCAAGGCAACCGAGGATGACGCGAATCTCGCGCCCGGCCACCCATCCAGGTGACGGCTGATCGCGAATCATTCACATGAGCCCGTCTGTCGCAGTCGTCGGTTCGGGCGTCTCCGGACTCACTGCTGCCTACATCCTGGGACGCGACCATGACGTCACCCTGTTCGAGGCCGACGACCGCTTCGGCGGGCACGCCCACACCCATCGGGTGGACGAGCGCGGCACCGATCACTGAGGTCGACAGCGGGTTCATCGTGCACAACGACCGCACCTATCCCCTGCTGCGTCGTCTGTTCGCCGAGCTCGACGTCGAGGTGCATCCCACCGAGATGAGCATGAGCATCCACTGCGACGGATGCGGTCTCGAGTACGCCGGCGGCCGCGGCGCGACCGGCATCTTCGCGCAGCGGCGTCGGATCGCCGACCCGCGGTTCCTTCGCCTGCTGACCTCGATCAAGCGTTTCCAGCGGCTTGCGCTCGCTCTGCTCGAGAACGGGGAGTCTGCCGACGATCCGCAGACGTACGGCGACTTCCTGCGTCGGCACGGCTTCTCCGACCACTTCGTCGCCCACTACGCCATCCCGGTCGTCTCCTGCGTGTGGTCGTCCGGGCAGGAGTTCGGCCCTCGCCTACCCGGCTCGCTACCTGTTCGAGTTCCTCGAAGCACCACGGCTTTCTGTCGATCTCGGGCTCCCCGCAGTGGTTCACGGTCCGCGGTGGGTCCCAGTCGTACGTCAGGAAGGTCACCGCGGCCATCGGCGACGTCCGGTCGTCGACACCCATCCGCGCCGTCTCCCGCAAGCCCGACGGGGTGGAGCTGCTCGACGCGCACGGCACCCTGCACCGAGCCGACTCCGTCGTGATCGCCACGCACGCCGACGACGCGCTCGCACTCCTCACGGACGCGACCGACGACGAACGCCGGATCCTCGGGGCGTTCGAGTACTCCCGCAACGAGACGGTGCTGCATCGCGACGCCACTCTGTTGCCCGACGCCGAACCGGCCCGCTCGTCATGGAACTACCGCATGGACGACTGCAACACGCGGCTGGAACCACGGCCGTCACGTACTGGATGAACCGGCTGCAGGGCATCGAGAGTGACGAGCCGTTCGTGGTCACCCTGAACTCCACGGACCGCATCGACGACGGCAAGATCGTCATCGCCACGATGCAGTACACCCACCCGATCTACACGACGGCGTCCGTGGCAGCTCAGCGCGAGCTGCCGTCGCTGTCGACCGAGCGCACCGCGTTCGCCGGCGCGTACCACGGGTGGGGCTTCCACGAGGACGGCTGCCGCTCGGGCGTGCAGGCCGCCGCAGCCCTGGGGGTCGAATGGTGAGCACGCCGAGCCTGCCCATCCTCCCGGCCCTGGTCACGGGCCGGGTGTCGCACGCCCGGCGCACCCCGCTGACTCACCGGTTCCAGAACCGCATCTACCAGTGGCTGGTCGACCTCGATGCGGTGCCGAATGAGAGCGGGCCGCGACTTCCACGCTGGCTGCGCCCGTTCTCCACGTTCAAGGCCGCCGACCACGTCGGTGACCCGAACAACGACATCCGCAGCAACATCGAGCAGTTCTGCGCGTCCGAGGGCGTGGACGTCACCGGCCACCGCATCCTGATGCTGGCCAACGCCCGCGTCCTCGGGTACACCTTCGACCCGCTCAGCGTCTTCTGGGCGATCGCGCCCGACGGCTCGCTGACCTGCATCGTCGCCGAGGTGCACAACACCTACGGCGGACGGCACGCCTACCTGCTGCAGACCGACGAGAAGGGACGCAGCGAGGTCGACAAGGCCTTTTACGTCTCACCGTTCTTCACCGTCGACGGCCGCTACGACCTGCAGTTCCAGCTCACGCCCGACGTCGTGTCGTCGACCGTGGTGCTCAAGCAGGAGGGCGAAGCGGTGTTCAGCGCGACGTTCCGGGGCGAGCCCAGGCCCGCAACGCCGGGCCGCCTGGCACGACTTCTGATTTCGATGCCGCTCATGACCCATCGAACCAGCCTGCTGATCCGAATCCATGGTGTGTGGCTCTGGATGCGGGGCCTTCCGGTGGTTCCCCGCCAGACACATTCGACCCAGGAGGTCAGGCAATGAGTGAAGCCCTGCAGGCCCGATGGCCCGGCGTCGCCCACACCCCTCGGACCCCGCTGAAGGCACGCGTGGCCAAGATGATCATCAAGCCGGCCGCGCAACGCGTTCCGGTGCGGCTGACGTTCCCCAACGGCACCATCTGGGGCGCCGGCGGCGCACACGCCCCCGAGATGGCGATCAAGCGGCCACATGCGTTCTTCGCGCGCCTGGGCCAGGACACCAAGATCGGTTTCGGCGAGGCCTACATGGCCGGCGACTGGACCACCGGTCCGGGCACGGACCTCGCGCACCTGCTCACCCCGTTCGCCGATCGGCTCGCCAACATCGTGCCCAAGCCGCTGCAGAAGCTGCGCGGCCTGGTCGACGACCGGCTCCCCCACCACGAGCGCAACTCGATCGAGGGTTCGCGGTCCAACATCGAGCGGCACTACGACCTCTCCAACGAGCTCTTCGCTGAGTTCCTCGACCCGTCGATGACGTACTCGTCGGCGTGGTTCGCATCCGAGACCGAATCCCTGGAGTCCGCGCAGGAACGCAAGATGGACGGCATCCTCGACCAGGCCGGCGTCAAGGCGGGCACGCGGATGCTCGAAATCGGCAGCGGCTGGGGCGCGCTCGCCGTCCGTGCTGCGCAGCGCGGCGCTCACGTCACGACCATCACCATCTCCCAGGAGCAGGCGGCACTCGCCCTGGAGCGGTTCGCGGCGGCCGGTCCGGACGTCGCGTCACGGATCGACCTCCAGCTCCTCGACTACCGCGAGATCACCGGCACGTACGACGCGATCGTCAGCGTCGAGATGATCGAGGCGGTCGGCGAGGAGTACTGGCCGACCTACTTCAGCACCATCGACCAGCACCTCGCGCCCGGCGGGAAGGTCTCGATCCAGGCGATCATGATGGCCGACCACCGCTACCGTGCCACCCGGAACTCCTACGGCTGGATCCAGAAGTACATCTTCCCCGGGGGACTGCTCCCGTCGCCGGAGGCCATCGACCGCACACTCGCAGGGCACACCGGCCTAGCCGTCACCGAGCGGCGCCCGCTCGGCCGGCACTACGCCCGCACGCTGCGGATGTGGCGAGACCGCTTCGACGAGCGCTGGCCGGCCATCAACGCGCAGGGCTTCGACGAGACGTTCCGGCGCATGTGGGAGTTCTACCTCGCGTACTGCGAGGCCGGCTTCAGCACCGGCTACATCGACGTCGCGCAGCTGCAGATGCAGCGCCCGGCCGAGATCGGGATGACGCGCTGATGGCGTCCGTCTCGCGCCTCCCGAGGCCGATCCAGGAGTCGTACGAGTGGCAGTACCTCAGCGCCTGCCGCGAGGTCGACCCCGAGGCATTCTTCTCCCCCGAGCACGAGCGTGGCCCGCGCCGCCGCGCCCGCGAAGCCGTCGCGAAGAATGCCTGCGCCCGCTGCCCCGTCCTCGCGCAGTGCCTGCGGCACGCCCTCGACGTGCGCGAGCCCTACGGCGTCTGGGGTGGCCTCAACGCCACCGAGCGCGAGCACATCCTGCGCGCCACGGCCTGACCTGGATCAACGAGGTGTGATCAGCTTGGATCGCACTTGTTGTACAGCTTCGCGTAGGGACCGTTCTCGTCGTCGGTGTACTCGATGACCTTCTCGCCGAGGATGCCGATGAACGGGTACGCGATGTCATCCTCGTCGGTGACCTCGTACCTGGCGAACTTCTCCGGGCCCGACCCACACGGCTGGACGTCGGCCGCAACGGTCTTCCCGTCGTCACCGACACATCCGTCGTAGTCGGTCGGAAGGGTCTTCCCGTCGACCCACACGTCGGAGCATTTCGGAAGGTCAGCGGCAGCCACGGATTCCGATGGTGACTCGGCCGGCTCCTGGGTTGGTTCGGCGTCGTTTCCGCCACCACACGCTGCCAGGGATGCGGCGAGCAGGACAGCCGCTAGGAGTTTCTTCATTCGCGCAACGTAGCAGTACACACTCCCCCAGAACCGGATTTCGCCGACCTGGCGCTCACGCCCAGAAGACGCGCTCCACCACCTTGCGGGCGAGACGGGTGGTGCGGAGGTACTCATCGACCATGCGCTCGCTCTGGTCGAGGCCGTAGCCGAGCAGGTGCGCGACTCCGGCACGCTCGGACGCCTGCTCGACCATCGACTCCGCCGCCTTGCCGCGCATGAGCACGACCGCGTTGCGGATGCGACTCACCAGACGCCATGCGGACTCGAGCTGGCTGGCATCCTCGGACGTCACCAGATCCGCCTTGGCAGCAGCGTGCAGGGCTTCGAGGGTGCGCGTGGTTCGCAGACCCGGCACGTCGTGCGCGTGGCACATCTGCAGCAGCTGCACCGTCCACTCGACGTCGGCCAGCCCGCCGCGTCCGAGCTTGAGATGCGTGTTCGGGTTGGCGTTGCGGGGCAGGCGCTCGTCGTCGACGCGCGCCTTGATGCGGCGGATCTCGCGGATCTCGTCGTCGCTCATGCCGTTCTCGGGCCAGCGCAGAGGGTTGATCAGCTCGGTGAAGCGGGCGCACAGGTCGGGATCGCCGACCACCGGCCGCGCCCGGAGCAGCGCCTGCGCCTCCCAGACGGCCGAGTACTTCTCGTAGTACGACCTGTACGCACCGAACGTGCGCACGAGCGGACCGTTGCGACCGTCCGGTCGAAGGTCCGCGTCGACCTCCAGGGCCGGGTCGTCCCCCGGCGCAGCGAGCATCTTGCGCAGGCCGGTGGCCACGGCAGTGGCCGCCTTCGCCGCATCGTCCTCGTCAGCACCGTCGACGGGCTCGTGCACGAACATCACGTCGGCGTCCGAGCCGTAGCCGACCTCGTGTCCGCCGAGACGGCCCATGAGCACGATCGCCATGCGGGTCGGCAGCTCGCCGCGATCAGCCTCCACCGCGGCGGTCGACGCGACCAGCGCGCTCGACAACGTGGCGGAGGTGATGTCGGACAGTGCTGCGCCCACCTCGACGATGTCGAGCCGGTGCAGCACGTCGGCGATGCCGACGCGCGACAGCTCACGACGCCGCACCCGCCGCACGGCCCGGATGGCGTCGTCGGGCTTGCGGTGCCGGCGCGCGGCATGCTCCATCTCCGAGTCCAGGCGTTCGGCATCGTGCGGCACGAGCTCCGCGTCGTCACCAAGAAGCGCCACCGAGTCCGGCGCGCGCAGGATCAGGTCGGTGACGTAGCGACTCGATCCGACGACCTGCGAGAGCTGCTCGGCGCCCTCGCCCTCGTCGCGGAGCTTGCGCAGGTACCAGTGCGTGTCCCCCAGGCCCTCGGAGATCTTGCGGAATGCGAGCAGGCCGGCGTCCGGGTCCGGCGACTGGGCGAACCACTCGAGCATGGCCGGCAGCAGGGAGCGCTGGATCGAGGCTCGGCGCGAGACCCCCGAGGTGATGGCTCGGATGTGCGCGAGCGCCCCGCTCGGATCGACGAAGCCGAGGGCGGTGAGCCGCTGTTCGGCCGCCTCCGGCGTGAGCCGCAGCCCGTCGGTGGGAAGGGCTGCGACCGCCTCAAGCAGTGGCTGGTAGAAGAGCTTCTCGTGCAGGCGCCGCACCACGCGCTTCTGCGCGAGCCACTCCTTCTCCAGGTTCTCGGCCGGTTTCTGGCGGAATCCCATGCTGCGTCCGATGCGGCGCAGGTCCTCTTCGTCCTGGGGCACCATGTGCGTCCGGCGTAGCCGGTGCAGCTGGATGCGATGCTCCAGCGTCCGCAGGAACTCGTACGCCTCCTCCATCGCGGCACCGTCGCGCCGACCGACGTACCCGCCGTCGATCAGCGCCCGCAAGGCCTGAAGCGTGGTGGGACTGCGTAGCGAGTCGTCGCCGCGACCGTGCACGAGCTGCAACAGCTGAACCGCGAACTCCACGTCGCGCAACCCACCGGCGCCGAGCTTCAGCTCGCGGTCGCGATGCTGCGACGGGATGTTCTCGAGCACGCGGCGACGCATCGACCGCACGTCCGGCACGAAGTTCTCGCGCGTGCTGACCTCCCACACCATGGGCGAGACGGCATCGACGTACGCCTGGGCGAGCTCTTCGTCACCGGCGGCGAACCGGGCCTTCAGCAACGCCTGGAACTCCCAGGTCGCGGCCCACCGCTCGTAGTACGACACGTGGCTCGCGACCGTGCGCACGAGCGCACCGTCGCGACCCTCCGGACGCAGGTTCGCGTCGACCTCCCAGATCACGCCTTCCGCGGTGTGCTCGCTGCACAGCCGCATGGTTGCTGCGGCCAGCCGGGTGGCCGCCTCCGCGGCCTTCTGCTCGTCCGCGCCCTCGACCGGCTCGTGCACGAAGACGACGTCGACGTCGCTGAGGTAGTTGAGCTCACGCCCACCGGTCTTGCCCATCGCGATGATCGCCAGCCGGCAGGTGTCAGCGTCCTTCTCGTCCGCACGGGCGATCTCGAGCGCGGCGCCAAGGGTGGCCATGGCGAGGTCAGCCAGCTCGGCGGAGGACTCCTCGAACGACGTCAGGCCGGTGAGGTCGCGAACCGCAAGCCGCAACAGCATGCGGCGGTACGTGACGCGGAGCTCGTCCGCCGTGGTTGCACTCTCCATCGACTCCCGCCGCTCGGCGAGCGGCAGGGGCGTCGTCGACAGCGTGTCGCCCGCGAGGTCGTCGATGACGTCCGGATGCTGCGCGATGTATGAGCCGAGCGCCTCACTCGTGCCGAGCACCACGAGCAACCGCTGACGCAGCAGGTCATCGCGCTCGAGCTCCGTGAGCAGCTTCGACGCCCCCCACGACTCGGCGATGGCGACGAGCGAGTGCAGGGCGGTGTCGGGATCGGCCACACCGGCGATCTGCTCGACCAGATCATCGGAAACGTCAGGGAGACGGTTGAGGTCGGCTGCTGCGCTCTCGCCATCGCGGAAACCCCGCCGCGCCAGCGTCAGGTCGAGCGTCTCCGAAGCCACGTCTGCAGATTACGACAACCGTCGCGAACAGCCCGCTGACCGGGCAGGATGAGCCCATGTTCCTCGACCATCCACCGCAATCGGCATCGGTCGACGGTCTCTTCGCCGGCGACCTCGAGTCCGACGGGTACGTCCTGAACCTCACCCGTCTCTGGTCCTGGCGCCCCGAGGTGATTGGCGCATTCGGCGACGTCCGGGCCATGTTGCTCGACGACTGCGAGCTCACCGAGGCCGACATCGCGTTGCTCGTCGCGGCCACCGCCGCCGCACGCTCGGACTCGTACTGCTCGCTCGCCTGGGGACGCAAGCTCGCCAAGTTCATCGGACCAGACGCGGCGGGATCGGTGATCGCCGGCGGAGTGGACGGTCTCGACGAGCGCGCCCAGGCCCTGGCCGTCTGGGCCAGGCAAGTGGTGGCCGACCCCAACGCCACGACGCCCACCGACGTCCAGACGCTGCGCGACGCCGGGCTGAGCGACCGTGCCATCTTCGAGGCCACGGCGCACATCGCGTTCCGGCTGGCGTTCTCAACCGTCAACGACGCACTGGGCGCAGCGCCCGACCTCCAGGCGGCCGAGGCCGCGCCAGATGCGGTGCGCGAGGCCGTCACGTTCGGGCGACCGCCTGGAACCGTCCCCAGCTGACGATCAGAAACTCACCTGATCAAAGGACAGGCATCAGCCGATCGATCTCGAACTGGGTGACCTGCGAGCGGTAGCCCTGCCACTCGGCCCGCTTGTTGCGCAGGAAGAACTCGAAGACGTGCTCGCCCAGGGTCTCGGCGACGAGCTCACTGTCCTCCATCGTGCGGATGGCCTCGTCGAGGTTGCGCGGGAGCGGTGAGAGGCCCATCGCGCGACGCTCGTTCTCGCTGAGCGACCAGACGTTGTCCTCGGCCTCCGGCGGCAGGTCGTACTTCTCCTCGACGCCCTTCATGCCCGCAGCCAGCACGAGCGCGTAGGCGAGGTAGGGGTTGGCGCCGGCGTCGAGGCCGCGATGCTCGATGCGGGCCGAGGCACTCTTCTGCGGCTTGTACATCGGCACCCGGATGAGCGCGGACCGGTTGTTGTGGCCCCAGCACACGTAGTTGGGGGCCTCGCCGCCGCCGGCCAGACGCTTGTAGGAGTTGACCCACTGGTTGGTGACGGCGGTGATCTCCGGCGTGTGCTGCAGGATGCCGGCGATGAACGCCCGGCCGGTCTGGGAGAGCTGGTACTCGGCGCCGGCCTCGTAGAAGGCGTTCTCGTCGCCCTCGAACAGGGACACGTGGGTGTGCATGCCGGAGCCGGGATGCTCGGTGAACGCCTTGGGCATGAACGAGGCCCACTTGCCCTGGCTGAGCGCGACCTCACGCACCACCGTGCGGAACGTCATGATGTTGTCGGCCGTCGAGAGGGCATCGGCGTAACGGAGGTCGATCTCCTGTTGGCCCGGGCCGGCCTCGTGGTGGCTGAACTCCACCGAGATGCCCATGTTCTCGAGCATCGTGATGACCTCGCGGCGGAAGTCCTGCCCGCCGCCCTGCGCGGTGTGGTCGAAGTAGCCGCTGTCATCGACGGGCACCGGGCGTCCGCCCACGTCGGGCTTGCCCTTGAACACGTAGAACTCGATCTCGGGGTGCGTGTAGTAGGTGAACCCGGCGTCTGACGCCTGGAGGAGCGCCCGCTTGAGCACGTAGCGCGGATCGGCGAATGACGGTGTGCCGTCGGGCATGAGGATGTCGCAGAACATCCGGGCGGTGGACGGCGTCTCACCGCGCCACGGCAGGATCTGGAAGGTCGACGGATCGGGCTTGGCGAGCATGTCGGACTCGTGCACCCGGGCGAAGCCCTCGATGGACGAGCCGTCGAAGCCGATGCCTTCGCTGAACGCCCCCTCCAGCTCGGCCGGGGCGATGGCCACGGACTTCAGCGAGCCGAGCACGTCGGTGAACCACAGGCGGACGAAGCGCACGTCGCGTTCCTCGAGCGCACGGAGGACGAAGTCTTCCTGCTTACCCATGGGCTCAGTCTCGCACGATGCGTGTTACGCACATGTTTCCTGAGACCGAGCTTGCGAGCGTCGAAGGAGGTTGAGCGTGCTGCGGCGAAGCCGCCGGTGGCGAAGCCCGCCGACACTGCGGCGATACGCTGGAGATGTGCCCCAGCTGCGCATCGCCCTGGCCCAGGTCAACGCCCGTGTGGGTGACCTGGACGGCAACGCCGAGGTTGTCCTCGCGTCGTGCCGCGATGCCGCTGAGCGCGGTGCCCATCTCGTGGTGCTTCCGGAGATGATGCTGACCGGGTACCCGATCGAGGACCTGGCTTACCGAGCGTCCTTCATCGCCGCATCGCAGCGAGCGGTCGACGGGCTCGCGACGCGCCTGGAGGCCGAAGGACTCGGCGACCTCGTCGTCGTCGTCGGGCACCTGGACAGCGCCAAGCCCAGAAACGTCCAACAGAGTCCCGACAAGCTCGGCACGCCGAAGAACGCGCCCACGAACTCCGCGTCGGTCATCCACGGCGGCTCGGTCGTCACCCGGTACGACAAGCACCACCTGCCGAACTACGGCGTCTTCGACGAGTTCCGCCACTTCGTGCCGGGCGATGAGACCCAGGTCGTGCAGGTCGGCGGTGTCGACGTCGCGATAGCGATATGCGAGGACATCTGGCAGGACGGTCCGTCTGCCGCCGCCCAGGCCGCCGAGGCCGGACTGCTCGTCGTCATCAACGGCTCTCCGTACGAGGCGGCCAAGGACGACGAGCGGCTCGACCTGTGCGCGCGACGGGCCCGCGATGGGTCCTGTGCGCTGGCCTACGTCAACCTGGTCGGCGGTCAGGACGAGCTCGTGTTCGACGGTGACTCGCTGGTCGTCGACGCCGGCGGTGAGCTCGTGGCTCGCGCCGCCCAGTTCGATCCCGAGCTCCTGGTCGTCGACCTCGACCTGCCGGCCGCCACCGCCCCGATGCCAGATGCTGACACCCGGTTCGAGGGGCTGCGCGTCGAGCGCACGGTGATCTCGGCCGAACCCTTCGCCGCACACGAACCCGTGGAGCCGTCCGTCGCCGAACGCTGGGACGATCTCGGCGAGCGCTACCAGGCGATCGTGCTCGGGCTGCGCGACTACGTCGCCAAGAACGGGTTCACCAGCGTGCTGATGGGACTCTCTGGCGGCATCGACTCCACTCTGGTGGCCGCCATCGCCGTCGATGCGCTCGGCGCCGAGAACGTCTTCGGCGTATCCAACCCGAGCGAATGGTCGAGCGAGCACTCGCGCTCGGACGCCGCCGACCTCGCCGAGCGCACCGGTCTGCGGCTCGACACGATCCCGATCGCTCCGATCTTCGACTCCTACCAGGAAGCGTTGAAGCTCGACGGTCTCGCCGAGGAGAACCTGCAGGCCCGCATTCGCGCCGTCATCTGGATGGGGCTGTCGAACCAGCGCGGCCATCTCGTGCTGGCCTGCGGCAACAAGTCCGAGCTGGCCACCGGATACTCCACGATCTACGGCGACGCGGTCGGCGGCTACGCACCCATCAAGGACGTCCCCAAGACGCTGGTCTGGGAGCTGGCCCGCTGGCGCAACTCCTGGGCCGAGCAGCAAGGCGAGCGGCCACCCATCCCCGAGAACGCCATCAGCAAGCCGCCGTCGGCCGAGCTGCGACCGGGCCAGCTCGACACCGACTCGCTGCCGCCCTACGAGCTTCTCGACGCCGTGCTCGACGCCTACGTCGAGCGCGACCTCGGGTCCGCCGACGTCGTCGCCGAGGGGTTCGACGCGGCCCTGGTCGAGAGGGTCGTCACCCTCGTCGACAAGGCCGAGTACAAGCGCCGGCAATACCCGCCGGGCCCCAAGATCTCCAGGCGCAACTTCGGCCGCGACCGGCGTGTTCCCATCACCAACCTGTGGCGCGAGGACTTGTAACCAGCCTCACAGCGCAACCGCCCGGATGTCTGTCAGGCTGGAGGTGTCCGTGGACCCCGAACGGGGCTGCGAGATAGGAGAACGATCCATGAGCACGAACGCGCCCGAAGAACCAGCACCGTACGGTTCCGGCCCCACCACTTCCCCCGACGTCCGCAAGGTGCGCACGCACCATCTCCAGCAGTGGAAGCGCGACGGCGAGAAGTGGGCCATGCTCACCGCCTACGACCAGTACGCGGCGCAGGTCTTTGACGAAGCCGGCATCCCGGTGCTGCTGGTCGGCGACTCGGCCTCCAACAACGTCTACGCCAACGAGTCGTCGCTGCCGGTCACGGTAGACGAGCTGATCCCGCTCGTGCGTGCCGTCACCCGCTCGGCCCATCGGGCCCTCGTCGTGGCGGACCTGCCCTTCGGCTCCTACCAGGGCTCCCCGCAGCAGGCGTTCGACACCGCCGTGCGCTTCATGAAGGAAGCCAACGCCCACGCGGTCAAGCTCGAGGGCGGCTTCGCGATGCTGCCCCAGGTCGAGCTGCTCTCCGACGGCGGCATCCCGGTGATGGCTCACATCGGCTTCACTCCGCAGGCCGAGCACAATCTGGGCGGGTACCGCGTCCAGGGTCGCGGCGACGCGGCCCAGCGGCTCGTCGACGAGGCCCGCGCCCTCCAGCGCGCCGGGGCGTTCTCCGTCGTCATGGAGATGGTGCCGTCCGCTGTGGCCGCCGAGGTCACGAAGTCGCTCGACATTCCCACGATCGGCATCGGCGCCGGCCCTGACTGCGACGCCCAGGTGCTCGTCTGGCAGGACATGATGGGCCTGCGCACCGGCAAGGCGCCGCGGTTCGTCAAGCGCTACGCCGAGCTGCACGACGTCATGCTCGACGCCGCTCGCACGTATGCCGACGAAGTCGCGAACGGCGTGTTCCCGGCCGACGAGCACGGCTTCGAGAGCTGAGCCCTACCGCACGTCCCAGCCGAGCACGAGCACGCCGAGCGCGTTGATCGCGCACCAGGCGAGGAACGCGTAGACCGGGATCCAGATGCACCGAGCCGGCTGGGTCCTGGCCCACGACTTGAGCAAGGGGACGAACGTCGCCAGGACGACGAGGTGCAGCACGAAGCCCCACCATGGCGCATAGAGGAACACGCTCGTGAACACGAGCCACAACATGACGAAGAGGCCGGTGACGCCAATCCACGGACCCGACCGCTCGAGCTTCAGGTTCACCGGTCGACGGGACCTGAACCGGGACCCGCGTCGTTCCAGTTGGGATCGTTGTCCCACTGCTCATTCCGCTCCTGCACCTTCTCCAAGGCCCGTTCGGCCTCTTCCTTGGTCGGGTACGGGCCGAGACGGTCCATCGGCCCGCAGCCGTCCGGTCCCTCGACTGCGTGGTGCTTGGTGCAGAAGTAGAACGTGCGTCCGGCGTTTTCACTACCCAGATCGGAGCCCATGACAGCAGACTACTTCGGCGTGAAGTGCGATCGCTGATCCGTGCTACACAGGCCGCGCGTTCAGTCGCTGCCGCCGTGGCAGATGGCTTCATCCGAGCCGACGGTGCCGCCGGCCTGGTCGTTGACTGCTCCGTCAGCAACCCCCATGTGCTGAATGAAGCGTGGGCGGCCTACCTGCGGACGGCAGGTCTACTCAGGCGTTAAAAGGGAGCATGGGTCAGCCAAACGCTGACACCCGCCACGACATCGACGAGGCCCAAGCTGATGCGATCTCGCTGCCCAGACTCACTCGGAAATTCGAGCACGCAGTGGGGGCTCCTCTTCAACGCTGAGAGGCGAGCTTGTTTCTGTCATCCCCTGGATGGCATCGGTGGGAACCCATCCGGTGACGGTGGTCCCTTCGTCGGGTACGGACGTGACTGCGATCTCACCGCCGAGCGCGCCGATTCGGTCCTGCATGTTGGTTAGCCCGTGGCCGTGGACGTGGGCGGCGACGTTGAAGCCGACTCCGTCATCAGACACGGCGAAATTGATGCGGCTCCCGATTCGGGACAGGGTGACGCGGACGGTGGCGTCGGGTCCGGCGTACTTGCCGACGTTTTGCAGGGCTTCTAGGCAGCAGAAGTACAGCGCGGCCTCGACATCGCGGGCGAGCCGGGTCACGCCGTCGGAGGTGACGGTGACTGGGACGGTGGCGCGGCCAGCGGCTTCACGAATGGCCGGTGCGAGGCCTTCGGTCTCCAGGGTGGCGGGATAGATGCCGTGGGCGAGGTTCCGTAGTTCGGCCTGCGCGGCTGTCAGAGTCGATTGGAGCTCCTCGACCTCCGCTCGCAGATTCGGATCAGATGCGACGTTCTCCGCGTGGTTCGAAAGCTGCAAGCCGATCAATGCCATGTACTGCTGTGCGCCGTCATGAAGATCGCGCTCCATCCGTCGCCGCTCACTGTCGGCCACCGCCACGATGCGGGCACGGGAATCGCGCATGTCCTCTTCACGCTGCTCGAGCTGCCGGACCATGCCGTTGAACGAGTCCGTGACCTCGTCGAGCTCGTCGCCGGCGAGCGGGGCAAGCGTGACGTCCTCACGTTTCCCAGACTCGACAAGATCGAGCGCTCCGCGGATCTCGTCAATACGTGTCACGAACGATCGGCGGAGCATCGTGATGACGGTTGCGGCGAGGCCGATCGACACGGCGACTGAGGTCAATGCTGCGACCGCGGCACGCGCGTCGTGCGATCTGGGAATCAGTGCCACCGAACCGACGGCGAAGCCGTTGAAGAGGCTGATGGTTGTGAGCAGGATGAACAGTTTCATCGAGATCGAGGGGCCGCGGCTGTCGACGAGGATGTCGGCCGACAGGCGTGGGGCCAGTTCGCGGGCCAAGGGCCGGAGCGCCGCTTCCCACACCAGAAAGAAGAGCGAGCCCAGGAGCGCCGCACTGACTGTGACTGCGTAGCAGAAGACTGCAGTGAGCAGGGCTCCGCTGCCGAGCATGACTCCGGTGAGGATTGCGCCGGCGGTCAACGGCACCCAGTATCCGCACACGATGAGGAAAACCCCGTAGGCGAGCTCCGCGACCGACGAGCGCCAAACCTCGTCCGGAGGTGGGCCGGGATCATCGCCGCGGAGATAGGCGACGGCCGAGGCGTGGTGGGTCCGAACCACCCACCAAAGTGTCGGAATTCCTAACATGGAGGCGGGGACCATGATGGATAGGATGGTCGATCTACCGCCGCCAAAAACCGGCCCGATGATCAGCACCAAGAGCGGAACCGCGCATTCCACAGCGGCGGCCGTGATCGCCACAAGAATCCAGAGGTACTTGGTCCTGAAGCGGGTGTAGAGCCAGTTGATGCCGGCATCGAGCCGGCTGGTGCCACCGTGCGACGTCCCTGGGCGTTCTGACTGCCTGTCCATAGCGGCTCCTTCGCCTCAATCATCACCGTCCTCGCCGGGACGCAGTGGCCGATTCGGTGTAAACACTGAAATAGCTGACCAACTGCGTGAGCCCTGTCACGCGCTCACCGGGCCGGTTCAGTGATTGCACTGAAGGCCGTCACCCGTCACTCTGGGAAACTGGACGTGTGAGCCTCCTGATCGTCGACGACCATGCCCCTTTCCGGAGCTATATGCGCCGCGTCTTGGAGGCCAAGGGCTTTGAGGTCGTCGGGGATGCCTCGGACGGTGAGTCCGCAGTGCGCGAGGTGGAACGACTCGAGCCCGACGCCGTGCTGCTCGATGTGGCGCTTGGTCCGGGAATTGACGGTTTCGAGGTCGCACGCCGACTGGGCCGGCTTGCACACCCGCCGAAGATCGTCATGATCTCGAGCCGCGATGCGACCGCGTACGAAACCGACGTCGCATCTACGCCCGTCCTGGGCTTCCTGAGCAAGCAAGGCTTCACGGTGGACGCCCTAGCCGCGCTGCTGGCGGACTCTGCATGAGGGTGGTTGTTGCCGATGACTCCTTGCTGTTCCGTGCAGGCTTGGTGGGCCTCCTGGAGCGCCGCGGCTTTGACGTCATCGGCGAGGCCGGTGACAACAAGGAGCTCCTGAGCCTGGTCCGTGCGTTCAAGCCCGACGTGGCTGTCGTCGACATCCGGATGCCGCCGACTTTCACTACCGAAGGCCTGATAGCCGCGGCAACGCTCGCCGATGAATTCCCGCAAGTCGGGGTGGTGGTGCTTTCCCAGTTTCTTGAAGCAGATTTCGCCGTCCGGCTACTCCAGGAGGGTACGGCGGGCCGTGGCTATCTGCTCAAAGACCAAGTCGCGCGGATCGATGACTTCATGTCATCGCTCGAACGTGTTGCAGCCGGCGGGTGCGTCGTGGACTCCGGCGTCGTCGCCGCACTGATGCAGCGGCAGCATCGTTCTAGTGGCATCGACGGGCTGAGTGAACGTGAACGCGAGATTTTGACCCTCATGGCCGAGGGGTTCTCAAATAATGGCATCGGTGAGCACCTTTTCCTGAGTTCGCGAACGGTTGAGAGCCACGTCCGTGCCCTGTTTCAAAAACTCGGGTTGACTGAGACGCATGAGTTGAACCGTCGTGTGCTCGCGGTGATTGCCTACCTGCAGATGCAGGCGTAGTCACGAAGCCAGAAGTTCGACGATCTTTGGGTCGATGGCTGAGCCGCCGCCGGCGATCGTTCTGATCGCGTTGACCAGTTCGCCGATGTCACTCACGCGATCCTTGAGGAGGTAGCCGACGCCTTCGGTGACGTTCCCCAGCAAGCGGCGAGCCGCGTCGGGCTGCAGCTCTGCGGACAGGACGAGAACTCCAGTACCCGGAAAATCAAGCTTGATGGCGCGGGCAGCGTCGAGCCCTTCGGTCGTGAAAGTCGGTGGCATGCGGACGTCAAGCACAACGACGTGAGGTGACACGGATGCGAGCTTCTCGTATAGACCTTCTGCATCGGAGGCTTCGAGCACCACGTCCATACCGCGGGCGCCGAGCGCCTTCGCGAGGCCCTGCCGAAGAAGTACCGAGTCATCGATCAGCGCCACGCGTAGGCCCACGTCCGCCGCGGTGCGCCATTGGAGCCGGGCGGCGCGGACCGGGGTCGCGAGCCCCTTGAGTGTGAGGCCGTCCAGCCACTCCAGCGAGCGAGTCTCCTCGTCGCCAGCAACACGGACGGCCAGGTCTGAAAGCAGCACCTCGCCGGTGCCCGCCCCGCTACACAGCCGACTTGCCTCGATCACCGGAACTCCGAAGTAGTCGCCATCAGCGGTCACGGCATCGCCGGTGCTGATACCCACCCGCATCGCTACGGCGTGTCCGGACGACTCGGAATGTCGCTCAGCTGCCCGTTGCATCGTCACCGCACAACCCAGCGCGTCACTGGCACTGTCGAAGACCGCCATGAAGCCGTCGCCCATGGTCTTGATCTCGGTTCCGCGGTGGACGGCCAAGGCGTTGCGCATGTGCGAGAAGTGGACGGTGCGGACTTCCTCAGCGGCGTCGGTGCCGATGGAAGTCGTCAGGGCCGTTGAGTCGACCAGATCGGTGAAGAGCGCTGTGACCGTTCTGCGGGTTGCCATGGTTTGATCATGGCCCGGCTGCCTCATGAGCAACTCAGGGATTCCACTGAAATCAACGCCGAGTTGGCCAGTGCGAGGGTTTTTCCACCATGCCCCAGAGTCGAATGGGCTACGAATACCCGCCCCAAGCCGCCGCGGGGTCCGATGGTCGAGCGGAAGAACGCTCGGACAACCGCCACCTTCTCGGGTGCCAATCGGAGAAGTCAAAGCCGGCCACGTCCGGTTCTGAGGCCTGGCTACTTGCCGCGTCGAACGAGGTAGATGACCACCTGCGGCGCAATCCAGAAAAACCCAATGAGACCGAGCGTGAACGCGATGCCCTTGGCTGGCTGGCTGTTCAGTTCTTTGAGGAATAGCGCCCCAAGCAGGAACAGAAAGCCACCCACGAGGAAGAAGATGGCTTCTCGCTTCATACCGAAATCATTCCATCCCGATGCTCGCCGCACACAGGACCTCCCCGCGCATTCGAGATGCATGACGGTCGACCGTGAGCAACTTCTGCGACTTCCCGTCGGTCAATGGGCTTTCATCCTGCCGCATAGGATCACGGGGTGCCTGTCCTGACCGCCGGCCGCCTCTCACCGCGACGAGCCGTGCCCGACCACATCGACGAACCCGAGTACGTGGGGCAGCCCGCTCCCCTGCCCTATCGCGGCCCGCTGGTGCGTTCTGACGAAATCATCGCCGCCATGCGCGTGGCCGGACGCATCGCCGCACAGGCGCTCGACGCCGTCGAGGCCGCCGTCGCACCCGGCGTCACGACCGACGAGCTCGACCGCGTCGGGCACGAGTTCCTGATCGAGCACGGCGCCTACCCGTCGACGCTCGGCTACCGCGGCTACCCCAAGTCGCTGTGCAGCAGCGTCAACGAAGTCATCTGCCACGGCATCCCCGACGACCGGCCGCTCGCCGACGGCGACATCGTCAACATCGACATCACGGCCTACATCGACGGCGTCCACGGCGACACCAACAAGACGTACCTGGTCGGTGACGTCGACGAGGAGTCGCGCCTGCTGGTCGAGCGCACCCGCGAGGCGATGATGCGGGCCATCCGCTCGGTGCGGCCGGGGCGTCAGGTCAACGTCATCGGACGCGTCATCGAGGCGTACGCGCGGCGTTTCGGCTACGGCGTCGTCCGCGACTTCACCGGCCACGGAGTAGGACCGGCATTCCACGACGGCCTGATCATCCCGCACGTCGACGACCCCGAGGCCGACACCGTCATCGAAGCTGGCATGACGTTCACCATCGAGCCGATGCTGACACTGGGCACCATCGAGTGGGACCTGTGGGACGACGGCTGGACGGCGACGACACAGGACGGCTCGCGCACAGCCCAGTTCGAGCACACTCTTCTCGTGACAAGTGACGGCGCCGAAATCCTGACGCTGCCGTGAATGGGCGGGAGCGCATCAACGCGGACGGCGTGGAGTCAACCCTGGCTGAGTGCTACGAGGACGCGATGGTCACCGCCCATGCGCTGTATGTGTACCTCGTCGAGAACCCTGCAGCGCACGGACGACCTCCGCGCGAGGTTGTTCAAGACCATGTCCCGCCCTCGGTCGACATGCTCGGCGACGCGCACCGACGCCAGCGTTGGTAGAAGCCGGAATCACTGCCGTTTGGCTGAGCGTGCCAGCAACGCGCGGCGGAGCTGCACGGCGAGGTAGACCACACCCGACGCGGCGCCGAGGAAGATCATGGTCACCCGCACGTC
>CAWIWE010000005.1:0-56539 GCA_963839625.1 uncultured Actinomycetota bacterium
CACGAGCTCGTCTCCGAGGCGGTCGACCAGACGATCGACCTCGACACCCCGGTCCAGGACCTGGGGGCGATCGCGGACGCGCACGAGGTGGCCCTGCGACCGGAGTGGGGCACCGGCGACATCGTCCTCGAGCTGTTCGAGAAGCTCGTCGAGCACACCCTCATCCAGCCGACGTTCGTCTGCGACTACCCGGAGTCCGTGCGTCCGCTGGCCAAGCGGCACCGCAATGCGGCGGGTCTGGTCGAGGCGTGGGACCTGGTGATCAACGGCGTCGAGCTGGCCGTGGCGTACTCCGAGCTGAACGACCCGGTCATCCAGCGCGAGCGACTCGAGGAGCAGGCCCGCCTTGCCGCCGCGGGCGACCCGGAGGCCATGGACGTCGACGAAGACTTCCTGCGCGCCCTGGAGTTCGGCATGCCCCCGGCCGGCGGAATGGGCCTCGGCGTGGACCGCCTGGTGATGCTCCTGCTCGGCATCGGCATCCGCGACGCCATCCTGTTCCCGCTGTCCCGCCGCGAGTAGGCGTTACGCCCACGGCGAACGGCAGGAACACGCCGTGAGCGGTCGGAGTTGTTCGGGTATACGGACAACTGCCGCACAGTTTTCCGGACGCATCTAGACTGAAAGACCACAGAACAAGTCCGAGGGGGACGAATGTTCGAACGGTTCACCGATCGCGCTCGTCGCGTCGTCGTGCTCGCGCAAGAAGAAGCGCGCATGCTCAGCCACAACTACATCGGCACCGAGCACATCCTCCTCGGGCTCATCCACGAGGGCGAGGGAGTCGCCGCGAAGGCGCTCGAGAGCCTCGACATCTCGCTCGAGGCCGTGCGCGGCCAGGTCGAGGACATCATCGGCCAGGGCCAGCAGGCTCCCAGCGGCCACATCCCGTTCACCCCGCGTGCCAAGAAGGTGCTGGAGCTGAGCCTCCGCGAGGCGCTGCAGCTGGGCCACAACTACATCGGCACCGAGCACATCCTGCTCGGCCTCATCCGTGAGGGTGAGGGCGTTGCCGCCCAGGTTCTCGTCAAGCTCGGCGCCGACCTCAACCGCGTGCGCCAGCAGGTCATCCAGCTGGTCAGCGGCTTCCAGGGCAAGGAGGCCGAGGCTGCCGGAGCGCCCAGCGAGAACGCGCCCAGCACGTCCGCCGTGCTCGACCAGTTCGGCCGCAACCTCACCCAGGCCGCCCGCGAGGGCAAGCTCGACCCCGTCATCGGACGTGAGAACGAGATCGAGCGGGTCATGCAGGTGCTCAGCCGCCGCACCAAGAACAACCCGGTCCTCATCGGTGAGCCCGGCGTCGGCAAGACCACCGTCGTCGAAGGCCTCGCGCAGGACATCGTCCGCGGCGACGTGCCCGAGACGCTCAAGGACAAGCAGATCTACACGCTCGACCTCGGCGCCCTGGTCGCCGGCTCGCGCTACCGCGGAGACTTCGAGGAGCGCCTCAAGAAGGTGCTCAAGGAGATCCGCACCCGCGGCGACATCGTCCTGTTCATCGACGAGATCCACACCCTGGTCGGCGCAGGCGCTGCCGAGGGTGCCATCGACGCCGCCAGCATCCTCAAGCCGATGCTGGCGCGCGGCGAGCTGCAGACCATCGGCGCCACCACGCTCGATGAGTACCGCAAGCACTTCGAGAAGGACGCCGCGCTCGAGCGCCGGTTCCAGCCGATCCAGGTCGCCGAGCCGTCCGTCGCGCACACCATCGAGATGCTCAAGGGCCTCCGCGACCGCTACGAGGCGCACCACCGCGTCACCATCACCGACGAGGCGCTCGTGGCCGCCGCCACCCTCGCCGCCCGCTACATCTCCGACCGCTTCCTGCCCGACAAGGCCATCGACCTCGTCGACGAGGCCGGCTCGCGGCTGCGCATCCGTCGCATGACGGCGCCGCCGGACCTGCGCGAGTTCGACGAGAAGATCGCCGACGTCCGCCGCCGCAAGGAGGGCGCCATCGACGCGCAGGACTTCGAGGCCGCCGCCTCGCTGCGCGACGAGGAGAAGAAGCTCATCCAGGCCAAGGTCGAGCGCGAGAAGCAGTGGAAGGCCGGCGACATGGACGTCGTCGCGGTCGTCGACGAAGAGCTCATCGCCGAAGTGCTGGCGCTCGCGACCGGCATCCCGATCGTCAAGCTCTCCGAGGAGGAGTCCGGCCGCCTGCTCAACATGGAGGCCGAGCTGCACAAGCGCGTCATCGGCCAGGACGAGGCCATCAAGGCCCTGTCGCGGGCCATCCGGCGCACGCGTGCCGGCCTGAAGGATCCGCGCCGTCCCGGCGGGTCGTTCATCTTCGCCGGCCCCTCCGGCGTCGGCAAGACGTGGTTGTCCAAGGCGCTCGCCAACTTCCTGTTCGGCGACGACGACGCGCTCATCCAGCTCGACATGAGCGAGTACAGCGAGAAGCACACCGTCTCGCGCCTGTTCGGCTCGCCTCCCGGCTACGTCGGCTACGAAGAGGGCGGCCAGCTCACCGAGAAGGTGCGCCGCAAGCCGTTCAGCGTCGTGCTGTTCGACGAGATCGAGAAGGCGCACCCGGACATCTTCAACTCGCTGCTGCAGATCCTGGAGGAAGGTCGCCTGACCGACGCCCAGGGTCGCGTCATCGACTTCAAGAACACCGTCATCATCATGACGACGAACCTCGGCACGCGAGACATCTCCAAGGGCGTCAACCTCGGGTTCAGCCGATCCGACGACGTGCAGGGGTCCTACGACAAGATGAAGGCGAAGGTCTCCGAGGAGCTCAAGCAGCACTTCCGGCCGGAGTTCCTGAACCGCGTCGACGAGATCGTGGTGTTCCCGCCGCTCACGCAGGACGAGATCATCCAGCTGGTCGACATGATGGTCGAGGGCCTGGAGGTACGGCTCAAGGACAAGGACATGGGCCTCGAGCTCACGCCCGCCGCCAAGTCGCTGCTCGCCACGCGAGGCTTCGACCCGGTCCTGGGTGCTCGACCGCTGCGCCGCACGGTTCAGCGCGAGATCGAGGACGCCATGGCCGAGAAGATGCTCTTCGGTGAGCTTCGAGCCGGCCAGATCGTGCTCGTCGACGTCGAGGGCGAAGGCCCCGAGGCCACGTTCACGTTCACCGGCACGGCCAAAGCCGACCTCGAGCTTCCCGAGGCCGAGATCCCGCCAGCCGTCGAGGCCGGCAAGGAGTAGGCCACACACGAAGAAGACCCCCGTCGCACCGCGACGGGGGTCTTTCATGGTGCAGGCTCAGGCGGCGACGTGGATGTTGAGCAGCACGACGCCGGCGACGACGAGTGAGATGCCGGCGACCTTGAACAGGTCGAGGCCCTCGTCGAGCAGGAGCACGCCGACGACCGTGATGGCCGCCGTGCCGAGGCCGGACCACACGGCGTAGGCGATCGAGACCGGGATGTCCCGGACGACGAGCGTCAGCAGCCAGATGGAGAAGACGTAGCCCGCGACGACCACGGCGCTCCACGCCGGATGGGTGAAGCCCTCGGCCTTGGGCAGCAGGGCGGTGGCGACCACTTCGATGGCGATGGCCACGAGGAGGAGGCCGGCGGCGACGGACATGATGGACACTTCCTTGACGCATGTAGCAGGTGCTACATAGCTAGCGTAGCAGATGCTACATTCATTTCAATGAGCAAACGTGAAGAGCTGGCCGAGCAGGCGACCGACTACGCCCTCCAGAACGGGCTGATCGGGCTGAGCCTGCGACCCCTGGCCGCCGAGCTGGGCACGAGCGACCGGATGCTCATCTACCACTTCGGCTCGAAGGACGCCCTCGTCGCCGCGGTCCTGGCGGCGTCATGCGACCGGTCCGTGCGGACGATCCGCGAGCTGCCCCCGTCGCCGTCGATCCGTCAGGCGGTGATCGACCTGTGGGAGGCGTGGGAAGGGCCGGAGCTGGTGCGCTGCCAGCGTCTGTACGTCGAGGCGGCCGCGCTCGGACTGTTCGGCCGCGAGCCCTACGCCACCTCGGTTCGCGCGACGAACGGCGTCTGGCTGGCCGAGATCGTCGCCCACCTGGAGCGCTCCGGCGCCGGCGACCAGGCCGAACGTCTCGCCACCCTCGTGGACGCCGCGTTCAACGGCATCCTGCTCGACCGGCCCCTGGAGAAGTCCAGCGAGTCGCGCAAGATCGTCGAGGACCTCGCCGACGCTCTGGCCTGACGCCGAGAATTCAGACATCGGCTGACCATTCTGTGGCGCCGTGGGCGGGTCTACTCTGCGACCCATGCAGACCCTCGTGCTCGCGCGAGGGTCATCAGCGGCTGGTCGAGTTCGGCGACATGATCGCCGAGGGCGATCAGGTGGTGACCAAGAAGACGTTCCACGGAACCCATACGGCGGAGCTCGCTGGTATCCCACCGACCGGCAGGACCGTGACGCTCCAGTACGTCGACATCATGCGAGTACGCGACGGCCGGATCACCGAGCACTGGTTGGCGATGGATCAGCTGAGCTTCATGAAACAGCTCGGGGTCATTCCCGATGACTCGGCGAAGGAGGAGTAGAACAGCATCACCGTCGCGATGACGCCCCCCGCCCAGGGTCCCGAGCCCCAGGCGGAAGGCGGTCGATCAGGTGCGCAGCTCGCTTACGGCTGCTTGACCGCGATGTCGGCAATCTGCTTGTCGAAGTCGTCCACCTTCGTTGCCTTGCCGCTGAGGACGTCAATCTTGTAGAGATTCGGCTCACCCGCATCTGAGCTGCGCAGCGACGCGTACGCCGTGTTCGACACGGTCCGCCCCGACGACACCGTGTTCTGGATGTCGAAACCGACGATCTGACTCACGCCGATGCCGAGCTTTCCGGTCAGGTTCAGCGTGCCGTCGTTCGGCGGCAGCTGGATCGCCACCTGGTCGAGGTTCGAGTCGATGTCGAACAACGTCGTCGCCGTGTCCGGGCTCAGGTCGTTGTTCGTGTAGGCAGCCCCGGTGACCCCGGGTGCAGTGACACCCGCGTAGTCCAGAACCCCGTCATTGGTCGTGGTGCCACCGAGCTGATGGCGAAGGTTCTGACCGTTGTCGCTGATGACGCGCAGACGGTCGGCAGCCGGGTTGAAGTCGATGTCGAAGTGGGTGCCGCTGAGCGCGACGGTCAGTTCCGAGACCTTGGTCGCAGCACCCGTCTTGGTGTTGATCGTGTAGACGCCTTCGTCGTCGCCGACACCGTAGAACTTGTCGTCCTGCACCCGGTAGTCGATGCCGATGAGCTTGGTGTCTCCGTCCATGAGCCCGGAGACCGAGGCGATGAATTCGTCGTCATCAGGGTCGTTGAGCTCGAAGATCCGAAGCGTCGTGCCATTGTCGCCCAGACCGAGTGCTTCATTGCTGCTGAGTGTCGTCTTGCCAGCGGCACTTGCGCTGCTCGCCACAGCGACCGTGGCCACGGTCATCAGGGCGGCAGCAGCCAGTCCGAACAGGATGCGTGAGGGGTGGGACATCGAAGACCTCCGGTTGGGTTCGTGCATCGCGAGAGTGACGTTTACACAGGTACTTCGAGACCGACCTGGCCAAGGATTGCTGGCGAGGTGAACCTTGACGGTGCTTGTGATGTAGAGCTCGCTGGCGATTTCATTGTTGGGGCGGCCTTGGGCTACAGGCACGAGGACCTCCTCCTCGCGGGCGGTGAGCGGTCTATCGGCTGCCTCGGTGATGAGGTCTGTGCGGGGATCCGTCTTCGGCTGAGGTCAGGCAGGGAGAGCGAACCAGTCTTCGCCGAGTGGCTCGACCAGCCCGTCGAACACGAGCGTGTCGAGGCAGCGGTCGCGCTGCACCGGGTCGTCCCACGCCGCTTCGAGCTCGGCACGGGAGACCGGCCCGTCGGCCTCGCGCAGGACCGCCATCAGGCGGCCGCGCACCTGACGGTCGGTGCCGGCCCAGGCCTGGCCGCGGCGAGGCGGCCCCTCGTGCGCGGGGTAGCCGGCGGCCCGCCATTGACACCGGTCGGCGACCGGGCAGGCCTCGCAGCGCGGCGCACGAGCCGTGCAGATGACGGCGCCGAGCTCCATCGTCGCGGCGGCCCAGCGGTGCGCGTCCTGTTCCGGCATCAGCGACTCGGCAAGGGCCCGCTCGGCGGCAGTGACGGACGGCGCCGGGAACGCGACGCCCGCCTCCATGCGCGCGAACACGCGTCGCACGTTCGTGTCCATCACCGGATGCCTGGCACCGAACGCGAACGAGGCGACGGCTGACGCGGTGTAGTCGCCGACACCCGGCAGGGCCAGCAGGGCGTCTCTCTCGGAGGGGACCTCGCCGCCATGACGCTCGACGATCGCCGTCGCCGCCTCGTGCAGCCGCAGTGCGCGGCGCGGATATCCGAGTCGGCCCCACGCCCGCACGGCCTCACCCGGAGGATCGGCGGCGAGCGCGGCGGGTGTCGGCCACCGGACCATCCAGGCGATGAAAATCGGCAGCACCCGGCTCACCGGCGTCTGCTGGAGCATGAACTCCGAGACCATCACCGACCACGGCGACGTGTCGCGGCGCCACGGCAGGTCGCGCGCTTCGACGTCGAACCAGGCAATCAGGTCATCCTGCAGGGTCATGGCGCGTCGATCTTCGCACGGCGTTGCAGGCAGTTAGCGTGGGACTGTGAGCCAGCGCCGCCTGCCCGCCGAGATCTACTGGCGCCGACGACTGCTGCTGCTGGCCGTCCTGATTCTCATCGCCTGGCTCGGTCTCCGCTTCTGGCCGGGGGCCGGCGACGACGAGCGGCCCGTCTCTGCGGCGGCGCCCACCGCCACGCCCACACCCACCCCGAAGCCTGCTCCGACCGACGGGACCACCACCGTGGCGCTCGCGTCGGGTTCGAAGGCGTGCGACCCGGAGTCGATCCGCACCACCCCGTCCGTACCGGACAACCAGAAGACGCGCGGGACCGTCGACATCGACATCACCGTCAGCTCCACGTCGAAGAAGCCGTGCACCTTCACCGCGCGCAGCAGCGACTTGCTGCTGATCATCAGCGCCGGCAAGACCGCGATCTGGGACTCCACCGTCTGCAAGGCCGCTCTGGTCTCCGATGCCGTCAAGCTCTCGCCCGGTTGGTCCACCGTCGTGCGGGTGCAGTGGAGCGGGCGCGGATCGGGCCCGGCCTGCTCCAAGAAGGAAGGCTGGGCGACCCCAGGTCGCTACAAGCTCCAGGTCGGCACCCTCGGCGGTGAACCGGGCAAGACGAGGTTCACCCTCGCGCCGGCACCGAAGCCGGACAAGGACGAGAAGAAGGCCGACGAAGAGAAGGCCGACGAGGAGAAGAAGTCGGACGAGAAGTCGGACTAGACGTAACGCTCGAGGATGCTCGACTCCGCGAGGCGCGACAGACCCTCGCGCACGCCGCGGGCCCGCAGCTCGCCGACACCCTCGACCGTCTGGAGGTCGTCGACGCTCGCGGCCAGCAGCTTCTGCAGGTTGCCGAAGTGCTCGATGAGCCGGTCGACGACCGCGGACGGCAGGCGCGGCACCTTCGCGAGAAGCCGGTAGCCCCGCGGCGAGAGTGGCGTGTCGAGGGAGTCGTCGTTGCCGATGCGCATCGCCTCGGCGACCGAGCCGAGCTCGACCAGGGCGGCGGAGTCGATGGCCGCGAGCGCCTCGAGCACGAGCTCGACGCTGCGAGGCCGGCGTCCGGCCGGGAGGTAGTCGCGGACGATGAGCTCGCGCTCCGGGTCGACGCCCGCGATCAGCTCCTCGAGCTGGAGGTCGAGCAGGCGACCCTCGACACCGAGCTCGAGCACGTAGGTGTCGATCTCGCTGGCGATCCGCCGCACCATCTCCAGGCGTTGTGCCACGGCGGCGACGTCACGCACGGTGACGAGGTCCTCGATCTCCAGCGCCGACAGCGCGTCGGACACCTCGTCGAGACGGTTGCGGTAGCGCTCGAGGGTGGCGATGGCCTGGTTGGCGCGGCCGATGACCGCGCCGGCGTCCTCGAGCACGTGGCGGGTCTCGTCGAGGTAGAGCGCGATGGTCTGCATCGACGCTGAAACCGAGATGACCGGCACGCCGGTCTGCCGAGCGACGCGGTCGGCGGTTCGGTGCCGGGTGCCCGACTCCTCGGTGACGATCGACGCGTCGGGCATGAGGTGCACCCCGGCCCAGAGGATGCGGCTGAGGTCCTTGTCGAGGATGATCGCGCCGTCCATCTTGGCCAGCTCGCGCAGGCCGGTGGCCGAGAACGGCACGTCGAGGGCGAACCCGCCGGTCGACATCGCGACGACCTCGCGGTCGTGACCGATGACGATGAGGGCTCCGGTGCGACCGCGCAGAATCCGCTCCAGACCCTCACGCAGGGAGGTGCCCGGCGCAATGGTCTCCAGCGTCGCCCGGAGGTCGGTTGGTGTCGCCACGGTGCTCCTGGCCGTCGAGATGTGAGATGTGGGTCTCAGTCTAGGCCGCGGCGGTGGCGCCGGGCACCGTGAGACAGGACACTGCCGCCGCGACGTCCGGAACCACCGTGACCTGCAGGTCTGCGTCGAGCTGGTCGAGCCCCGTGGATCCGGCCGGTACCAGCGCGTGGCGGAAGCCGAGCCGGGCGGCCTCCCGGAGCCGCTCGACGAGGTGACGCACCGGCCGCACCTCTCCGGCGAGCCCGACCTCGCCGAGGGCCACGAGATCGGACGGCGCCGCACGGCCGGTCTTGGCCGAGGCGGTGGCGACGAGCACGGCAAGGTCGACCGACGGCTCGACGAGCCTGGCCCCGCCGACGGACGCGGTGTACACGTCGTCCTTGGACAGGTCTGCTCCGCAGTGCTTGGTGAGGACGGCGAGCACCATGGCGACCCGGGCGGACTCCAGACCGCTCGACGTTCGCCGCGGTGACGGCGCGTTGGTGCCGACCGTGAGGGCTTGAACTTCGGCCAGCAGAGGGCGGCGGCCCTCCATCGTGACCGTGAGGCAGGTGCCGGCCACCGGAGCTGCGTGCCGCGACACGAACAGGCCGGTGGGGTCGGGAACCTCGACCAGGCCCTCGTCCGCGAGGTCGAAGCAGCCGATCTCGTCGACCGGGCCGAACCGGTTCTTGACCGCTCGCAGCAGCCGCAGCCGCGACGCGCGGTCGCCCTCGAACTGCAGGACGACGTCGACGACGTGCTCGAGCACCCGGGGGCCGGCCACCGAGCCGTCCTTGGTGACATGGCCGACGAGAACCGTGGCGATACCGGCTGACTTGGCCCGCTGGATGACCGCCGACGCCACCTCGCGCACCTGCGTGACGCCACCGGGGACGCCGTCGACGTCGGCCGAGCCGATGGTCTGCACGGAGTCGACCACGAGCAGCGACGGCGCCACCTGGTCGACGTGGGTGAGCAGGCCGCCGAGGTCGGTCTCGGCGGCGAGGTACAGCTCGTCGTGCAAGGCACCGGTGCGCTCGGCCCGGAGCCGGACCTGCGCCGCTGACTCCTCGCCGGAGACGTAGAGCGTGCGCCGGCCGGCGCGGGCCCAGCGGGCGGCCAGCTCGAGCAGCAGCGTGGACTTGCCGACGCCGGGCTCGCCGGCGAGTAGGAGCACTCCGCCCGGCACGACGCCGCCGCCGAGCACGCGATCGAGCTCGCCGATGCCGGACGGCATGGAGCGGGCCCCGTCGATGGCCACTTCGGTGATCGGCCGGGCCGGCGACTCGACCGGACCGGCGGTGGTGCGTCCGGACGGGCGCGACCCCCCGGCGACGTCGACCGTGCCCCACGCCTGGCACTCCCCGCAGCGTCCGACCCACTTGGCAGTGGTCCAGCCACACTCCGCGCACGAGTAGGCAGGACGTGCGGGCTTGGTCTTCGTGGCTGCCATGGCGTCAGCCTAGGTGAGGCTCAGGACAGCAACGCGTCACGACGCGAGGAACTCCAGGATCGGTGGAGCGACGACGTCCGGAGAGGCGTCGTGACTCTGCCCCTCGAGATGGGCGAAGGCCGCGTTCGGCAGCCCGGCGGCGAGCATTCGGGCGACGTCGATCATGAACGCATGGTCAGCGCCGCCGGCCATGGCCATGGTCGGCACCGTCACCGACGGCAGGACGGATGTTGGCACGAGCCCACCGTCCGCATCGCCCATCGCCGCGGAGTCGTAGGCCAGCGAGGGCGCCACGCCCTGGAGCTGCTCAGCCGACGCGTGCGCGACGTCCTCAGGCATCCCGAAGCCGCCCAGGAAGAGGGCGACGGCATCGATGTCGCGGCCGTCGCGGAGCAGCGTCACGAGCTCGGCGAGGAACGCCTGCGAGTCTGGTGCCGACTCCGCGTCCACGTTGTACGGCGCGTCGTGGAGCACGAGGTGATCGACCGGGAGACCCGCGACTGCGCATTGCAGGGCCAGCCCCGCGCCCGAGGAGTGACCATAGAGCGACGCGGTGCCCCCGGCGGCCTCGATCAAGGCAGCGACGTCCTCGATCTCCCGCTCCAGCGCCCACGGGTCGCCACTGGCGTCCGTGCTGTCGCCGCGCCCGCGACGGTCCGGATTGATGACCCGGACCTGCGTGCCGAGGGCGTCGGCGAGCGGTCGAGTCGTGGCACGCGTGCACAGTGCACCGGCGAGAAGGATGATCGGCGAGCCATCCCCGATCTGGTCGTACGCGATGGTCGAGCCGTCGGCCGAAGTGACTGTCTCCATACCGGGGACCCTAGACGCGCCCACCGCCGGTTTTCAGATGCGGACGTCGCCCGAAGGAGTGGAGAAGGTGGCGGCCAGGATGCCGGGCGTGCCGTGCGGGGCCGCCCAGTCGACCTTGATCGACTCCAGAGCGGTGATGGCGCCTTCACCCAGCCAGTCGGACACGCGCTGCGGGTCTCCGGCGATCTCCAAGGCAGTCAGCTCGATCTCGGCCGGTGCCATCTGCGACGGGTGCTCGGAGGAGTCGACCTGCCAGCTCGTGACGAACGGCAGCTGGGGGTCGGCGACCATGCCGCGAATGCCGATCTGCTGCCACTCGAGGTTGAAGCCGTCGGGACGCCGGCGGTTGCCGGGTACGGCGTGGCGACCCATCCGGTGCTCGACCTCGGAGATGTCCTCCACGGCAACGACCCAGCCCAGCCAGCCGCCGCCGGCGTCGGAGCGCTCACGCACGGCCTGGCCGAACACGGCCTTGTCGGCAGCGGGGTGGTCGAGGACCTCGACGACCTCGAGGTACTGGTGGTTCTTCAGCGGCAGGATCATGTTGCGGGTGCCGAACCGCGGGTGCGCGCCACCGTCGAGGAACGTGGCTCCCAGCGCCTTGCCCAGGTCGTCGGTGGTGCCGACGAGGCCCGTGGCTCCGGCTGCAAACGAGACGTGATCGAGATGCATAGGTCATTCTTTCCAGACCGCGATTCGGGGTCTGACGGCGGGGTGTGTCTGTCAGCCCGCGGCGTGAGGTGTAGGGACGCCCGCGTCCTCGAACGCCTCGCAGTGGCGCGCCAGCTCGGCATAGCCGTCGGGGCCCATGAGCGCCTCGAGCTCGGCGCGGTTGGAGACGTAGACCGGCTCCATGCCCACGTGCGCCTCGGTGTTCGACGAGCAGTACCAGTCGAGGTCGGCGCCGCCGGGGCCCCAGCCGGCTCGGGTGTACTCGCCGATCTGCACCTCGGTGTACGTGCTGCCGTCGCCCGGGTCGACCTCGCGGAACTGGCGGCGGATCGGCAGCTGCCAGCAGACGTCCGGCTTGGTGGTCAGCGGCTCGACGCCCTCGGCGAGCGCGAGCCCGTGCAGGGCGCACCCATAGCCGCCGGCGAAGTCGCGCGAGTTGTGGAAGATGCAGGCGCCGTCGACGGTGCGGGTCTTGAGCTCGCCCTCGTCGTCCTTCTCGGTCCAGTCCCGGTGGCCGTCGGCGTGACGTTCCCAGCGCTCGGGCGTGAGCCGCTCGACCGCCTCGGCCACCCGCTGGTGGTCCGCCTCGTCGGCGAAGTGCGCGCCGAGCGTGCAGCAGCCGGCCTCGGGGCTGGTCGAGAAGATGCCCGGGCAGCCGGAGCCGAAGATGCAGGTCCAGCGCGACGTGAGCCAGGTGAGGTCGCAGCGGAACATCTCGGAGACGTCGGCAGGGTTCGCGAACTCGACCCATTGGCGGGGGAACCCCAGATCGACTTCAGGCATCTGGCCAGCCTACGCGGCCCCGATGGGAGAATGGCGGCATGCGCATGGGCGTCCTCGACATCGGTTCGAACACCGGTCACCTGCTGATCGTCGATGCCCACCGCGGCGCGGCGCCGATCCCGGCCCACAAGTTCAAGGAGTCGCTGCGCCTCTCCGAGCACGTGGACGACGAGGGTTCCATCAGCGCCGAGGGCATCTCCCGGCTGGTCAAGTACGTCGTGGAGGCGCGTGCCGAGGCCGAGGAGAACGGCTGCTCCACGGTGCTCGCGTTCGCGACCTCCGCGGTCCGTGATGCGGTCAACGCCGCCGACGTCCTGGCCACGGTGCGGCAGGAGAGCGGCGTGGACGTCGAGGTCATGCCGGGTGAGGACGAGGCCCGGTTGACGTTCCTCGCCGTTCGGCGGTGGTTCGGCTGGTCGTCGGGACGTCTGGGGGTCTTCGACATCGGCGGTGGCTCACTGGAGATCGCCGTGGGCTCCGACGAGGAGCCGGACCTCGCCCAGTCGTTGCCGCTCGGGGCCGGACGCCTCACCCGCGAGTGGCTGGATGCCGGACGGTCCCGCAAGGAGCTGCGTCGGCACGTGCGCTCCTTGATGGCCGAGGATGCCGGAAGGGTCCTGAAGGGCGGCGCGTTCGACCACGCCGTCGCCACGAGCAAGACGTTCCGCTCCCTGGCCCGCATGTGTGGGGCCGCGCCGTCGGACGAGGGACAGTTCGTCCGCCGCGTGCTGGCGCACTCCGACCTGCAGGCACTGGTGCAGCAGCTCGCCCTGATGGACACCGACGAGATCGCGGAGCTTCCGGGCGTCTCGGCCGACCGCGCCCACCAGATCCTGTCCGGTGCGGTGGTCGCCGAGGCCACGATGGACCTGTTCGACCTCGACGAGCTCGAGATCTGCCCGTGGGCGCTGCGCGAGGGCGTCCTCCTGCAGCACCTCGACCATCTCTAGAGTGAGGGCGTGCCCGACGAGTCAGCCCCGACGCCCCAGCTGAGGGTCTCGCTCTCGACGTCGTCGGTCTATCCCGGCTCGACAGCGAGCGGCTTCGAGGCGGCGGCCCGGCTGGGCTTCGACGGGGTCGAGGTCATGGTCAGCATCGACGACGTCAGCAGCGACATCGACGCGGTCATGTCGCTGAGCGAGTTCCACGAGATCCCGATCGTCTCGGTGCACGCGCCGTGCCTCCTGCTCACCCAGCGGGTGTGGGGCACCGAGCCGTGGGGCAAGCTGCACCGCAGTGCCGAGATGGCCCTCGAGGTCGGCGCCGAGGTCATCGTGGTGCATCCACCCTTCCGCTGGCAGCGCGACTATGCGCGCGGCTTCGCCGAAGGCGTGGCCGACCTGGAGAAGGAGTACGCGCTCACCATCGCCGTCGAGAACATGTATCCGTGGCGCACCGGCAGACGCGAGTTCCAGGCGTATGCGCCTGGCTGGGACCCGGTCCGGGAGGTCTACGAGCACGTCACCGTCGACCTCTCACACAGCGCCACCGCCGGTGAGGACGCACTACAGATGGCCAAGGCCCTCGGGCCTCGTCTCGCTCATGTGCACCTCACGGACGGGAGCGGGTCGCCGAAGGACGAGCACCTCGTCCCCGGTCGCGGCGCGCAGCCCGCACAGGCACTCCTCGAGCACGTGGCGGCGTCCGACTACGCCGGTGAGATCGTCATCGAGATCAACACCCGCAAGGCCGTCGACCAGCAAGTGCGCGAGGCCGACCTGCTGGAGTCGCTGGCGTTCGCCCGCCTCCACGCGTCCCGTTGACCGATAGAATCCTCTGATGATCACGCTCGACCAGGTGCTCGGATTCGGGCTCGCCGCATTCATCCTCATCGCCATCCCGGGGCCGAGCGTCGTGTTCACGATCGGTCGTGCCCTCGCGTACGGACGGGCGGTCGCGCTGGCGACGGTCGTGGGCAACTCGCTCGGGCTGCTGGTGATCGTCGTGCTCGTCGCCCTCGGGCTCGGGGTCGTGGTGCAGGAGTCGATCGAGGTCTACACGGTGCTGAAGCTGCTCGGCGCGGTCTACCTGGTCTGGCTCGGCGTGCAAGCCATCCGCCACCGTCACGACTTCCACCTCGACAGCGCCGCAGCGGTCGGACCGCGCGTCTCGTTCACCCGGGCGATGCGGCAGGGTTTCGTCGTCGGCGTCACCAACCCGAAGGCGTTCATGATCCTTGGAGCCGTGCTGCCGCAGTTCGTCGATCGCGGCGAGGGCCACGTGCAGACGCAGATGCTGCTGCTCGGGCTGCTGGCGTTCACGATCGGCCTGCTCTCCGACAGCCTCTGGGCGCTCATCGCCAGCCAGCTGCGTGCCTGGTTTGCCCAGTCCCGTCGCCGCGGCGAGGCCGTCGGCGCCGCAGGCGGAGTGTCGATGATCGGACTTGGTGTCGGTCTCGCCGTCGCCGGCGAGCCCCGCTAGTCCGGCCGACACTAATGTGACGCGTATGTCGACCCGAATCGCGATCCTCGGTGGCGGCGTCATGGGCGAGACTCTGCTCTCTGCCCTGCTCGACGCCGGCCACACCGCAGCCGACCTCGTCGTCAGCGAGAAGCTCGACGCGCGCGCCGACGAGCTCCGCGAGCGCCATGGCGTCGAGGTCACCGGCAACGCCGAAGCCGTCGCCGGCGCCGACGTCGTGCTGGTGGTCGTGAAGCCCCAGGACGTCCCCGCGCTGCTCGAGGAGATCGCGCCGGCCGTCGACCCAAGCGCCACCGTGGTGTCGCTCGCCGCCGGCATCCGGATCGCGACCGTCGAGTCCGCCCTCCCCGACGGCATCGCCGTCGTCCGTGCGATGCCGAACACGCCCGCCTTGGTGGGGGAAGGCATGTTCGGCATCTCCCCGGGCTCGTCCTGCACCGGCGAACGCCTGCTGGAGGTGCGCGAGCTGCTGGCCAACGGTGGCGAGGTCGTCGTCGTCGACGAGAGCGGGCAGGACGCCGTCACCGCCGTGTCCGGCTCCGGACCGGCCTACGTCTTCTACCTGGCCGAGGCGATGGTCGACGGCGGCGTGGAGGCCGGTCTCGACCGCGAGACGGCTCGCATCCTCGCCACCCAGACGCTGGTCGGTGCGGCCAAGCTCCTGGCGACGTCCGACGATGACGCCGCCGAGCTCAGGCGCCGGGTGACCTCACCGAACGGCACCACGGCCGCGGCCATCGCCGCGTTCGACGAGCGCGACGTCCACGACGCCCTGGTGGCCGGTGTCCTGGCGGCCGCCCGCCGATCTGCAGAGCTCTCAGGCACCACCTAGGCTCTCAGGCATGTCCGATCGCGCCACGCTGGTTTTCGACGAGCGGCTCATCAACTACAACTTCGGCCCATCGCACCCACTGAATCCCATCCGGGTCGCCCTCACGATGCAGCTCGCCGACGAGCTCGGGGTGATCGACCGCCTTGACGTCGTCAGCGCCGAAGCGTGCACGAACGACGAGCTGGCCGGCGTCCATGACGCGGCCTACATCGAACGCGTGGCCGAGCTGAGCGCAGACCCCGGCGACGGGGACCTGTCGATCGGGCTCGGCACGCCCGACAACCCGGTGTTCGAGGGCATGCACGAGGTGAGCGCCCTGATCGCCGGGGCCAGCGTCGAGGCCGCCCGGCGGGTCTGGACCGGCCAGACGCTCCGTGCCGCCAACATCGCCGGCGGCCTCCACCACGCGATGCCGGCCAACGCCAGCGGCTTCTGCATCTACAACGACCCGGCCGTCGCGATCAAGTGGCTGCTCGACAACGGCGCCGAGCGCGTGGCCTACGTCGACGTCGACGCCCACCACGGCGACGGCGTGCAAGCGATCTTCTACGACGATCCACGGGTGCTCACCGTCTCCATCCACGAGGGACCGCAGACGTTGTTCCCCGGCACCGGCGACGCCTCTGAGACCGGCGGACCGGGAGCCGAGGGCTCGTCGGTCAACATCGCGTTGCCCGCGGGCACGTCAGACGCCGGTTGGCTCCGCGCGTTCAATGCCGTCGTGCCACACGTGCTGCGGGCGTTCGGGCCCGAGATCATCCTCAGCCAGCACGGCTGCGACTCCCACATGGAGGACCCGCTCACCAACCTCAGGCTCAGCATCGACGGCCAGCGTGCTTCGTACCTCACGATCGAGCGGCTCGTCGAGGAGCTCACCGGCGGACGCTGGATCATCACCGGTGGCGGCGGCTACGCGCTCACCAGCGTCGTACCCCGCATCTGGACGCATCTGCTCGCGATCGCCTCCGGCTCGCGCATCGACCCTGATACCGACACCCCGCCCCAGTGGCGGGCCACGGTGGAGGAGATGACGGGACGCCAGGCTCCGCAGCAGATGACCGAGGGACGTAGCACGGAGTACCGCGAATGGGGTCTGGGCTACGATCCGTCCAGCTGGCTGGATCGCTGCATCCAGGAGACCCGCGAGACGACGTTTCCGCTGCTCGGGATAGATATGAGCGTCTGAATCGAGAAATCGCCCGTCGTACCGGTATTTGAGCAACTTTGGACTCTGCTACCCCTCGAACCACAGGAGGCACTACGCTCGGCTCAAGCACGCGCGCTTCCTCTCCGGTGGGGAAGCCGGAGAGCGCGCGTGCCCCCGTCGCCCAGTGAGACTGCACCATGACGGCTAGTTCGGAAGCAGGTGGTGGACATGGCATCGGGGCCGACCTTCCTGACCGTCGCAGAAGTGGCGGCGCAGATGCGCGTGTCGAAAATGACGGTCTACCGTCTCGTTCACGCCGGCGAGCTTGAAGCCGTCCGTGTGGGCCGTTCGTTCCGGGTTCCCGAGAACGCTGTGGCCGAGTACCTCTCGAAGTCGTTCTTCCAGGCCGGCTGAGGGATTTCGGCGCTCACCCCGGCGGGGGTGCCGGGCCGCGGGCGGCAAAATACAGCACGGTAGGCTGGGGGTTTCCTCCACCGAAGTCAAAGGGTCATTTGTGGGTTCAGTAGTCAAGAAGCGTCGTAAGCGGATGTCCAAGAAGAAGCACCGCAAGATGCTCAAGCGCACGCGGGTGCAGCGCCGCAAACTCGGCAAGTAGGCCTCATGGGCCGGGTCGTCCTCGTCACCGGTGTCGCCGGAACGTTCGCGGCGCGGGTTTCACGCACCCTTGCCGAGCTGGGCCAGGGCTCCGACATCGATCGTGTCGTCGGGCTCGACACCCGACCCCCTGACGGAGATCTCGGCGGGGTCAAATTCGTGCGCGCCGACATCCGCACCCCGGTGGTCGGCAAGGTCATGGCGGTCGAGGACGTCGACGTCGTCGTCCACCTCGACGTCAACCCGTCCGACCTGGCCCGCGGTGGAAGCGGCGCCAAGGAGCGCAACGTCATCGGCACGATGCAGCTGCTGGCCGCCTGCCAGCGCTCCTCGCAGGTCTCGAAGCTGGTGCTCGGCTCCTCCACCTCCGTCTACGGCACGTCTCCGCGCGATCCGGCGCTCTTCACCGAGTCCACCACGCCCCAGGGCGGGGTTCGTTCGGGCTTCCCCAAGGACGCCGTCGAGGTGGAGAGCTACGTGCGGGGATTCGCGCGCCGGCGGCCCGACGTCATCATCACCACGTTGCGGCTCGCTCAGGTGCTTCACGCCGACATCGAGACCCCGTTGCGCAACTACTTCGCCAATCCTCTGCTGCCTGCGGCGCTCGGCTTCGACCCGCGACTGCAGTTCACCCACCTCGACGACGCCCTCGCCGTGTACACCGAGGCGGTCGTCTTCGACCGCCCGGGCACGTTCAACGTCGCCGGTGAGGGTGTGATGCTGCTGTCGCAGGCGGCCCGGCGGCTCGGCAAACCGGTCATCCCGCTCCCGCCGCTCGGGTTCGCTGCGCTGGCCGGACGGGCGATTCGTACCATGGGTGGCGAGATGTCTCCTGACCTCCACCGCCTGCTCACCTACGGTCGCGCCGTCGACATCTCGGCGCTGCGCGACATCTTCGGCTTCGAGCCCACCTACAGCACGGAGGAGACGTTCGAGCAGTTCCGCGCCAGCCAGCGTCCCGGCGTGATGTCATCCGTCGGAGGCAAGCGTGACTGACGAACGCCGCACCATCGGGTCGGGCGGACAGGCCGGCCGGGGCAACCGGTCCACTTCGCCGTCGTCAGCTGCGCGCTCCCTGGCCGGCGGATCGTCACGTCCGAAGAAGCCGGTCACGAAGGCCAAGGCCTCCGCCCCGAAGCCCGACGCCCCGAAGGCTCCCAAGGCCGTGCCCAAGCCGGCGGCCAAGAAGACCAGCCAGAAGAAGAGTGCATCGCCGCGTCCGTCGAAGCCGGGCGGCCCCCGGCTGCGTGCCGTCACCGACGAGGATGCGGCCGCAGCAGCCGCCGCGGCGGCCGAGGAGGCCGCCCGCAAGACCCGCACCGCCGGGTCGGGCGCCATGCCGGCCGGCATCCCGCTCGACGAGATCGTCGTCGCCGTCGCCCAGGCCGCCCAGCGCGTGCTGGGTTCTGACTGGGAGGGCCGGCTGGCCGCGTTCGTTGCCGCGTTGCGCAAGCGGCTCAGCGGCGATTTCGCGGTCGACGAGTTCGGGTTCGACCCCCAGATCACCGAGATCCTCACCGAGGCCGTCGAGCCGCTGGCCGAGAAGTGGTTCCGGCTCGAGGTGCGCGGCATCGAGAACATCCCGGCCGAGGGTGGTGCGCTGCTGGTGGCCAACCACTCTGGCACCGTGCCGATCGACGGCATCATCACCGGATATGCGGTCAAGAAGTACAGCGGTCGCAACCTGCGACCGCTCGGTGCCGACCTCGTGTTCGCGCTGCCGTTCGTGGGTCAGATGGCCCGAAAGGTCGGAGCCACGCTGGCCTGCACCGCCGACGCCGAGCGCCTGCTCACCACCGGCGAGCTCGCCGGCGTCTGGCCCGAAGGGTTCAAGGGCATCGGCAAGCCGTTCGCGGAACGGTACAAGCTGCAGCGGTTCGGTCGGGGCGGTTTCGTGTCGTCCGCGATGCGGGCGCAGGTGCCGATCGTCCCGGTCTCGATCGTCGGCGCCGAGGAGATCTACCCCCTGGTGGGCAACGTGCCGTCATTGGCTCGCCTGCTCGGCATCCCGTACCTGCCGATCACTCCGTTCTTCCCGCTCCTCGGTCCGCTCGGCATGATCCCGCTCCCCAGCAAGTGGATCATCGAGTTCGGCGAGCCGATCCGCACCGACGCCTACGAGCCGGAAGCGGCCGACGACCCCATGCTGCTGTTCAACGTCACCGACCAGGTGCGCGAGACCATCCAGCAGACTTTGTACGCCCTGCTCGTCGACCGCGGCAACGCCTTCTTTTGAGACGGACCGACGAGCGAAGCGAGGAGCGTCCGGCCAGGTTGAGTGCGCTACGGGCGAAGCCCGTCCGTCGTATCGAAACGTCGTGAGTGAACAGGCTCGCCTTGGGCGTGGTTTCGATACGGCCCTCGTTCCTCGGGCCTACTCAACCACCGGAGCGCGGGCTAGTCCTTGGGCGGGAGCAGGCCGTCGAGCAGCTTCGGGACGACGCCCTCTTGCTCGTCGTCACCGAGGAGTGCTCCGACAACGGGATCGGTGAGCTGCTTGACCTTCGGTTTGTTGTCGTCCGACGACGAACCCGTCGGGGGCTGGGTGATCGGAAGATTGGGGATCACGACCGTGGGGGAGGGCAGCAACGACTCTTCGATCGGGACGTCGGGCGCGCCGCCGGCACCCTCTTCCAGCTCGGTCGAGTCGGTGGACTGACCGGTCGTCTCGCTCTGCGTCTCGGTGCCGGTGAGCGAGGACACGGCGCCGGTGAGACCGGTGACGTCGGCGGTGCCACAGGCCGTACAGAGCCGTGACGCCTTGGTGACGAGCTCGCTGACCGTGCTGGCCGCGATCTGGAACGACTGGTCGGCGCCGATCGGCACCTTGCCCGAGATCTGCGCGAGGTCGACGGCCGCCGCGGCGGAGAAGTCGTTGACCTGGATGATGGACTGCTGGGATCCACTGTTTCCGTAGGCGCGGAAGAGGGCACCGGAACCGTCCTTGGCCTGGGCGGCGAAGTCGTCGAGGACGCCAGCGACGTGCTCGCTCGACCGCGGCGAGCCGTCGTCGGTGAGGCGGCGGGCCTCGGCGAGACGTTCCGATGCCTGCGCGAGGCGGTACTCACCGCGGGCGGGATCGTCCTTGTGGAAGGCGAGCTCGACGTTCTCGACGCCGCGCTTGACCGGGTACAGCATGTCGCCCGGGAGTGCCTCGGCGCTTGCGCCGACCAGGCCGACGAAGCCTCCGGCCGTGACCAGGGCTGCCGTGGCTCCAGCGAGGCGCCGGCGGAACCCGAACGACGGCGTGCGGAGCGGCGGCCGGTGCGGCCTGACGGTGCGCACGCCGGCGGGCGCGAGGACGGTTGCGGCCTCGGTCATGAGCTGGGTGCGCAGGGCGTACCGGAACTCCGCGGACGGCTCGACGACGGCTGCCTCGCAGATCTGCTCGGCGCACGCGACGAGGTGAGCGACCTCGTCGTCGAACGGCGCTCGGTGCGTGCGCCCGCGGGCTTCCCAGGCCTCGTCAAAGGCCTGAGCCTCGTCGCGCATTCGGCGGTTCATCGCCACGTCCCTTGGTTCGCGGATGGTGCAATGAGAACAACGACGAAAGCGCTGGTGGGGTTACGCAAATCGCGCGTGATCCAGGTCATCGCAAATCACTCGGAACACGCTTGGCCAGGCTGCGCACGGCGCGCAGCTGGAGCTGCTTGATGGCACCCTCGCTGCGCTTGAGCGCAGCAGCGGTCTCGGCGATCGACATGCCCTGGATGAAACGCATCAGAATGCAGTCGCGCTGCTCCGGCGGGAGCGAGTTGACCGCGTCGAACAGCATCTCGTTGGAGATGAGGGCGAGGACGTCTTCCTCGGGGCTGTTGGCGGTGACGCGACCCTCCGGGACGTCGTCGGAGATGATCTCCAGGCGGGAGCGGCTCGACTTGAAGTGGTCGGCGATGAGGTTGCGGGCGATGGTGGTGAGCCAGGCGCCGAAGTCCTTGCCCTGCCAGGTGAATCGCTGGATGGCCTTGAGGCCGCGGACGAACGTCTCGCTGGTGAGGTCCTCGGCCAGCTGGCGCGAGCCGACGCGGTAGTAGATGAAGCGGAACACGCCCGACATGTAGTGGTCGTAGAGCTGCCCGAAGGCTTCGGCATCGCCGTCGCGGGCCAGCTCGACGAGGGCCCGCAGGCGACTCGCCTCGGGATCGAGCTCAGGTTCGGGGGTGCTCTGGTGGTCGCCGCCGGGCGACAGCGTGGCGTGGGAGTGCGCGGTGGCCAGGGCGATGGCGAATGAGCGGTCGTCCGGGTGTTCGAGCGCAAGGGTCAGCACCTGACGCAGTGCAGACGTCGACACAATCACGGGACTCCCTCCCAGATCGTCGTGAGTCTATCCAGAACCGGGGGGCATGTCTCTTCATCGCCGGAGGCGGCGAGACACCCGCCACGCGGCGGCAGCGGTGGCACCGGCACCGACGACTTTGGCGCTCAGCACCGCGGCCTTGCGTCCGGTGCGGTAGTCGCGGATGCGCCAGCCCTGCTTCCTGGCGTGGGCCCGCAGCTTGGCGTCGGGGTTGACGGCGCAGGGATGGCCGACGAGCTCGAGCATCGGCAGGTCGTTGCTGGAGTCGGAGTAGGCGGAGCATCGTTCGAGGTCGAGCCCCTCCTGCTCGGCGATCGTGCGGACCGCGACCGCCTTGCCTTCCCCGTGCAGCATCTCGCCCACGAGCTCACCGGTGTAGACGCCGTCGACGTGTTCGGCGACGGTTCCCAGGGCGCCGGTGAGACCAAGCCTCCGGGCGATGACGTTGGCGATCTCGATCGGCGCGGCCGTCACCAGCCACACCCGCTCGCCGCGGTCGAGGTGCTGTTGGGCGATGGCCCGCGTACCGGGCCAGATGCGCTCGGCCATGTTCTCGTCGAAGATCTCCTCGCCGATCTCCTCGAGCTCGCTGACCGTGTGGCCTTCGATGAACGCCAGCGCTGACGAGCGGGCCTTGGCGATGTGCTCGGGGTCCTCGACGCCCGCGATGCGGAAGTACATCTGCTGCCAGATCGCGCCGAGGATGTCGCGGGTCGTGAAGAACTTGCGGCGATGCAGCCCGCGGGCGAAGTGGAAGATCGACGCGCCCTGCATGATCGTGTTGTCGACGTCGAAGAACGCCGCCGCCGTGACGTCGGGATCCGGGGCGAGCGCGTGCTCGACCTCCGTGGCCGCCGCAGCGGCCTGTCCGGCCAGCACTGATCGTGACTGCAGATTGCGCTGGCGATCGCCGGCCGAGCTGCTGGGCATGGGTCGACAGTAACCGCCTCTGGAGCGTCGGCGCGTGTGGTTGACTCGGCCTTGTGACCGTCAACGTCAGCGACTATCTGCGCGAGGCGGCCGAGAACGATCCGGACGGCACGGCGCTCGTGGTGCACCGAGAAGTGCGACACCAGCTGAGCTGGGCCGACCTCGACTCTGCGGCCGACGCCATCGCGCGCAGCCTCTCCGGACGCGGGCTGGTGGCCGGGCAGCGCGTGGCCATCGTCATGGCGAACCGCATCGACCTGCCAGTCGCCTACTTCGGGGTCCTGCGCGGCGGCATGGTCGCGGTGCCCATGAACCCCCGATCGACCACCCGCGAGATCGGACGGATGATCGACGACGCGAAGGTCAAGGTCGTGCTGTGCGACGAGGCCGGGGCCACCCAGGTCCGCGAGGCGCTCGCCGGCGACGACACTCCGTCCGACTGCTCGGTGGTGGTCGACGGCATCGAGCCGCTCGCCGGAGAGACCGCGTTCTCCGACTTCCTCGCCAACGCTCCCGACGTCGACCCCGCGGCTCCCCGCGATGTCGAGGCGCTGGCCGTCATCCTCTACACGTCCGGCACGAGCGGAAAGCCGCGCGGCGTCATGCTCAGTCACCGAGCGCTCATCGCCAACATCGAGCAGACGGCGGCCATCGACCCACCGCCGGTCACCCGCGACGACGTCTGCCTCGGGCTGCTGCCGATGTTCCACATCTATGGGCTCAACGCCGTGCTCGGGCAGGCCGTCCGCCAGGGTGCCTGCACCTTGATGGTCGACGGGTTCGACCCGGCCGGACTGCTCGACCTGATTGCCGCCGAGGGCGTTACCAACCTGCCGCTGGCGCCGCCGGTCGTGGCCGCTTGGGCCGGACGCGACGACCTGCGTGAGAAGCTGGCGGGCGCCTCGCTGGTGCTGTCCGGTGCGTCGACCCTCGATCCCGATCTCGCCACGTCGTTCTTCGAGTCGTCCGGTCACCATGTCGAGCAGGGGTACGGACTCACCGAGACGGCGCCTGTCATCGCGACAACGCTCGGATCGCCGCGCGGCCCGGACGAGGGGCCCAAGCCGGGCTCGGTCGGCCGACCACTGCCGGGCATCGAGGTCCGCGTCGTCGACTCCAGCGGCAACGACGCCTCGCCGGGCGATCCGGCCGAGCTGTGGGTGCGTGGCGACAACGTGTTCTCCGGCTACTGGCCCGACGGTGCAGACGGCCCGCACGAGGACGGCTGGTACCCGACCGGTGACATCGGCCTCGTCGACGCCGACGGCGACCTGAAGCTCGTCGACCGCCTGCGTGAGCTGGTCATCGTCTCCGGGTTCAACGTCTACCCGTTCGAGGTCGAGGAGGTCATCGCCGAGGTCGATGGCGTCGTCGAGGCCGCGGTCGTGGGCCACCCGGACGAGGAGACCGGCGAGGCCGTGCTGGCGTTCGTCGTCCCCGGCGAAGGTGTCGATCACGAGACGGTGCAGGCTGCCGTCGAGGAGCGCTGCGCCGAACGACTGGCCCGGTTCAAGCAGCCGACACGCGTGGTGGTCGTCACCGGGCTCCCGCACTCGGCCACCGGCAAGGTCGCCAAGGGACGGCTGCGTGCGCTCGCGCGCAGCGACGACCTCGGCCTCCAGGCTCGATGAGCGCAAACCCACCGGCGCACGCCGACGCGGCGCGCGTCGTGCTCTACACGCGTCCGCAGTGCCACCTGTGCGAAGTGGCCGAGCAGGTCGTGGCCGAGGTGTGCGCCGGCACCGGCGACACCTGGACGTCGGTCGACATCACCGATGACGACGACCTCGTGCGCCGATTCACCGATCAGGTGCCCGTGGCGTTCGTCGACGGCGCCCAGCACGACTTCTGGCGCGTCGATCCGGATCGGTTGGAGGCTGCTCTGAGGGCTGGGTGATCGACTCCGCTGCGTGGGTTTCGGCAACTGGCGGCTTCGCCGCGCTGGCTCAACCTCCTCCGGCGCCTCCTCGCTTCGCTCGTCGCGCCTGCGGATCGCTGCGCTCGCTCGACCCTGCGGATTTTGAGAACACGTTCACAAGCTCGTAAACTGTTCGTCGCGTCACGCGTCAGTCCCAGAACCAGCACAGGGACAAATCCCCGGCCGTGCCGCGATGGAGCACCGTGACCGTACTTCGCAGCGACCGGCTCACCGCCGGCGCGGCCGAGCGTGGCATCCCTGACGCCACCGTGGCCCGACTGCCTGTCTATCTGCGAGCGCTGACGACGCTCGCGGACCAGGGCAGCGACGTCTGCTCGTCGCAGCAGCTGGCGTCCGCAGCGGGCGTCAATCCCGCCAAGCTGCGCAAGGACCTCTCCTACCTCGGCTCGTATGGCACCCGCGGCGTTGGCTACGACGTCGAGTACCTGCGCTACCAGATCGCCCGCGAGCTCGGGCAGACGCAGGACTGGGACGTCGTCATCGTCGGCGTCGGCCACCTCGGCTCGGCGCTGTCCACCTACCGCGGCTTCACCACCAGGGGCATCCGCATCGCCGCCCTCATCGACACCAACCCGGCCCGCGTCGGCAAGAAGGTCGGTGGCATCACCGTCCAGCCGCTCACCGCCCTGGCGAAGATTGTGCGTCGCCACAGCATCGCCATTGCCGTGATCGCCACCCCCGCCGAGGCCGCGCAAGACGTCGCCGACGCACTCGTGGCCGCGGGCGTCACCAGCATCCTCAACTTCGCGCCGGCGATCGTCACCGTCCCCGACGGCGTCGACGTCCGCAAGGTCGATCTCTCGATCGAGCTGCAGATCCTCGCCTACCACGAGCAACGCAAGGCCGCGAACACTCCCGACGACGACACGGCGGAGGAGACGGCATGAGCGTCCTCATCGTGGGCATGTCCCACAAGTCCGCCCCCATCGAGCTGCTCGAGCGCACCTCGCTCGACGTCGATGCGGCGGTCAAGCTGTCGCACCGTGCGCTCGAGGCGTCGTCGGTCACCGAGGCCGCGGTCATCTCCACCTGCAACCGGGTCGAGATCTACGTGGAGGCCGAGCGCTTCCACGGAGCCGTCGAGGAGGTCTCCCGCCTGCTCGCCGAGCATGCCCAGCTCGACCGCTCCCAGCTCGCCCAGCACGTCTACGTGCACTACGACGACGCCGCCGTCGCCCACGTGTTCGCCGTCGCCGCCGGCCTCGACTCGATGATCCTGGGCGAGAGCCAGATCCTCGGCCAGGTCCGCGATGCCCTGCACGGCGCCCAGGCCGAGGCCACCGTCGGCCCGGCGCTCAACGCCCTGTTCCAGCAGGCGCTGCGCATCGGCAAGCGCGGCCACGCCGAGACCGGCATCGACCGGCTCGCGCCGTCGATCGTGACGGCCGGACTCGAGGCCGCCGGCCCGATCGCGCAAGCGCCCACCACCCGGTTCCTGGTCGCCGGGGCAGGCACGATGGCGAGCCTCGCCGTCCGCACGCTCGTCGACCGCGGCGTCGATCCCGAACGCATCGCGGTGGCCAACCGCACCATCCAGCGCGCCCACGAGCTCGTCGCCACGTTCGGTGTGCGCGCCGTGGCGTGGGACGACATCGACACCGAGCTCGCAGCCACCGACGTCGTCATCACCTGCACCGGTGCCGCCGGTGTCGTCTTCGACCGCCAGCGCATCGCCGCCGCGTCAGCGGGTCGCCCACTCACGTTCGTCGACCTCGCGCTGCCCCGCGACGTCGATCCGTCCGCCACCCTCGTCGAGGGCGTCACCGTCATCGACCTCGTCGTGCTGGGCGAGCGAGCCGAGCATGCCGAGCTCGCCGCCGACGTCGAGCAGGTGCGCGAGATCGTCGAGGACGAGGTCCGCACGTTCCTGGCCGTGAAGTCGGCGTCGAGCGTCACGCCCACCGTCGTCGCCCTCCGCTCGATGGCCACCGAGACCGTGGACGCCGAGGTCGCCCGCATCACCACCCGCATGCCCGACCTCCGCCCCGAGGAGGTCGAGCAGGTGCGCCGTTCCTTGCAGCGCGTCGCCGACAAGCTCATCCACGCACCCACCGTTCGTGTGCAGCAGCTCGTCGAAGGCCCGGGCGGCCTCACCTACGCCGACGCACTCGCCGACCTGTTCGCGCTCGACCAGGCCGCCGTCGAGGCCGTCACCCGCGTCGGGGGTGAAGAGCAGTGATCCGGATCGGAACCCGGGCGAGTGCTCTCGCCACCACCCAGTCCCAGCAAGTCGCCACCCGGCTCAGCGAGATGCATGGCGTCGACGTCGAGCTGGTCACCATCTCCACGGAGGGCGACCGCAGCGACGCGCCGCTCGTCTCGATCGGCGGTGCCGGAGTCTTCGTGGCTGCGCTGCGCGAAGCCGTCGCCTCCGGTGAGGTCGACCTCGCCGTCCACTCGCTCAAAGACCTGCCCACGACCCCCGAACCCGGGTTGCACCTGCCCGCCATCCCGGTGCGTGAGGACCCGCGCGACGTCCTCGTGGCACGCGACGGGCTCACCCTCGGCGAGCTGCCCCAGGGGTCGCGTGTCGGCACCGGCTCGCCGCGCCGCGCCGCCCAGATCAACGCCCTCGGGCTCGGGGTCGAGGTCGTCGAGATCCGCGGCAACGTCGACACCCGTCTCGGCAAGGTCGCGTCCGGTGAGTACGACGCCGTCGTGCTGGCCAATGCCGGCCTGCTGCGACTCGGCCGGGCCAATGAGGCGACCGAGGTCCTCGACCCGATTCAAATGCTTCCCGCACCAGGCCAGGGAGCCCTGGCCTGCGAGTGCCGCGCCGACGACGTCGCGACCACTCGCCTGCTCGACGTGCTCGACGACCCGGACACCCGGGCCGCCGTGACCGCCGAGCGCAGCCTCCTCGCAACACTCGAGGCAGGCTGCAGCGCGCCCGTCGGGGCCTTGGCCGAGATCGCCTGGGGCGATGACGCCGAAGAGCTCTGGCTGCGCGCGGTCGTCGCCGACACGACCGGAAGTCCATCCATCCGCCTGTCCGCGACCGGCTCGCCCAGCGATGCCGCCGCGGTCGGAGAGCGTCTTGCTGCCGAGATGCTCGCCGAAGGGGCCGCCTCCCTGATGGGCGTTCCCTCATGACCACTCGGCAGAACAAGAAGGAAACCAAGACTGTGAATACAGCCACCCACGCATCAGCCACCCCCACAGCGACCGCGAAGCGACGCAACCCGCTGGGCCACGTCAGCTTCGTGGGCGCCGGCCCGGGCGACGAGAGCCTGCTCACCGTCCGTGCGGCCGAGCTCCTGGCGCAGGCCGATGTCGTCATCACCGAGCTGCCCGAACACGCCGCGCTCGTCACCAACGGTGCCGAGATCGTCGAAGGAAGTCTGGGCGACGGCTCTGCCCGATCGAATGGGGAGACGCTGACGCACGCGGCACTTGCCCGCCTCGTCGTGCGGCACGCCAAGACCGGGGCGCACGTCGTGCGGCTCATCTCCGGCGACCCGTTCACGTACTCGACCGGACCCGAGGAGGCCCTCGCCTGCGCGAAGGCCGGCATCGGATTCGAGATCGTGCCGGGCATCTCGTCGGTCTCCGCGGTCCCCGCGTACGCCGGTGTACCGCTGACCAACCGCTCCAACCGCGAGTACTCGGTGGTGCGCGTCGGCGACGCCAAGATCGACTGGTCCGCGCACGTCGGAGCAGACACGCTCGTGCTGCTCTCGGCCGTCGCCCGCATCGGCGAGGTCGCTGAAGCTCTCGTCGAGGCCGGCCGGTCTCCCGAGACGCCGGTCGCGATGACCCGCGTGGGCACCACCACCGAGCAGACCACGCTGGTCTCGACGCTGGCCGACATCGCCACCGACGCGGCCGACGCGGGCATGACCTCACCGGCCATCACCGTCGTCGGTGAGGTCGTCACGATGCGCGAGGCACTGTCGTGGTTCGAGACGAAGCCGCTGTACGGCTGGCGGGTGCTCGTGCCACGCACCAAGGAGCAGTCGGCCGGCCTGGCCGCTCGTCTGCGGTCCTTCGGCGCCGTCTCCGAGGAAGTGCCGACCATCTCGGTCGAGCCGCCACGCAACCCGCAGCAGATCGACAAGGCCGTCCGCGGGCTCGTCGAGGGTCGCTACGAGTGGGTCGCGTTCACCAGCGTCAACGCCGTCAAGGCCGTGCGCGAGAAGTTCGAGGAGTACGGGCTCGACGCCCGCGCGTTCTCCGGCCTGAAGATCGCCGCCGTCGGTGAGAAGACCGCCGAGGCGGTCGCCACCTGGGGCATCAGGGCCGACCTGGTCCCGAGCGGCGAGCAGTCCGCCCGCGGGCTGCTGGAGGACTGGCCGCCCTACGACGACCTGCTCGACCCGATCAACCGGGTCTTCCTGCCGCGCGCCGACATCGCCACCGAGACCCTCGTGGCCGGCCTGATCGAGCTCGGCTGGGAGGTCGACGACGTCACCGCCTACCGCACCGTTCGGGCTGCGCCGCCGCCGGCGCCGACCCGCGAGGCGATCAAGAGCGGCAAGTTCGATGCCGTGATGTTCACGTCGAGCTCCACCGTGCGCAACCTCGTCGGTATCGCCGGCAAGCCGCACTCGTCCACGATCATCGCCTGCATCGGCCCGGCCACGGCCAAGACGGCCGAGGAGCACGGCCTCCGGGTCGACGTCCTCGCCGAGAAGCCGTCGGTCGACGTCCTCGCCGACGCCCTCGCGGAGTTCGGGGCGGCCCGCCGCCTCGCGTTCCTCGAGTCCGGTGAGCCCGTCACCAAGCCGTCGCAGCGTCGTCCGTCGTCACGGCGGAAGGCCTGACCCTTGTTCCCCGCTGACCGACCACGCCGCCTGCGTACGTCGCAGGCCATGCGCCGGTTGGTCGCGGAGACATCGGTCGAGCCGCGGCAGCTGGTGCTGCCGATGTTCGTGGCCGAGGGCCTGCGCGAGCCCCGGCCGATCCAGAGCATGCCCGGCGTGGTGCAGCACTCGCGTGAGTCGGCCCGCAAGGCGATCGCCGAGGCGGCGTCGCTGGGGCTCGGCGGCGTCATGCTGTTCGGCGTTCCCGAGCACAAGGACGCGACCGGGTCCGGCGGCCTCGACCCGGACGGCATCCTCAACGTCGCCATCGCCGACGCCCGTCAGGAGGCCGGCGACGACCTGCTCGTGATGTCCGACCTGTGCCTCGACGAGTTCACCGACCACGGCCACTGCGGCGTGCTCGACGACCAGGGGCGGGTCGACAACGACGCAACGCTGGAGATCTACGGCCGCATGGGCGTGGCCCAGGCCGAAGCCGGCGCCCACCTCGTAGGGCCGAGCGGCATGATGGACGGCCAGGTCGGCGCGATCCGGACGGCACTCGATGCCGCCGGGCACCAGGACGTCGCGATCCTCGCCTACGCCGCGAAATATGCCTCAGCGTTCTTCGGCCCGTTCCGCGAAGCCGTCGGCAGCTCGCTCGAGGGCGACCGCCGCACGTACCAGCAGGACCCGGCCAACGCCCGTGAGGCGGTAAGAGAGGCCCTGCTCGACGTGGCGGAGGGTGCGGACATCGTCATGGTGAAGCCGGCCCTCGGCTACCTGGACCTCGTGGCCCGGGTGCGCGACGCCGTCGACCTGCCCGTGGCCGCCTACAACGTCTCGGGCGAGTACGCCATGGTCGAGGCCGCTGCCGAGAAGGGCTGGATCGACCGCGAGCGTGCCATCGACGAGACCGTGCTCTCGATCAGACGCGCCGGCGCCGACATCGTGCTCACCTACTGGGCCGCGGAGATCGCCGCGCGACGCTGAGCTCGGTCAGTCTTTGGCTGCGTCGGCAAGGCAGGCATCGCGCTGTGTCTGAGTGAGCTTGAGCCTGCATGCGGCCTGCTCGAGCTGGTCGACCACGCCGCCGACAATCGCCGCCGCCGCCACCGCCATCGGTGCCGCCGCCACCACCATCGGTGCCGCCGCCACCACCATCGGTGCCGCCGCCACCACCATCGGTGCCGCCAGTGCCACCATCGGTGCCGCCGGTACCACCATCGGTGCCGCCAGTGCCGCCGTCGTGCCGCCGCTACCACCCGATCCGCCGGATCCACCCGAGCCGCCACCCGACTCGGACTGCTGCTGCTTCTTCTTGGCCTTCGTGCGCTGCGTCGGGGAGAGCGTCTGGTCGTTCGACTGGCTGGTGATGATCGAGGACGACGGGTAGCCATCGGGGGACTGGGAGAAGTCGCCCGCGGCGTACGCGGCCGAGATCTTCATGACCAGGTCGACATAGGAGTTGGAGTGGTTGTAGCGGTGGACCGCGGAGCGTGCGCCGCCGTCGGTGGCGAGGTTGTCGGAACCGGCGCACAGATAGATGCCGGCCGCAGTGGCGGCGTCATCGATGTCTTGCGGGTTCTTCTTGCCGTCGTTGTCTGAGTCGACGCCGACGTTGCTCCACGTGCCCGGGATGAATTGCATGGGCCCGACGGCGCGGTCCCAGACCGTGTCGTTGTCGAGCTTGCCGTTGTCGGTGTCGGAGATCTTGGCGACGCCGCTGCCGTTGAGCGGGACGCCGTAGATGCCGGGCGTGGCCAGGCCGTCGGCGCTCAGTGCGTTGCCGTTGCTGCGGCCGTGGTTGGACTCGACGCGGCCGATGGCGGCGACGAGGTTCCAGGGCAGCTTGCAGCTGGCGTCGGCCTTGCCGAGCAGGGTCTCGGCGCGGCGGTAAGAGTACAGCGCGGCCGAGGGGATGCCGTTGGAGGAGAGCGTCGAGATGGCGCCGTCGGCCCCGGCGCGGGGGTCGATGCCGCCCGGCGACTTCTGGACGGTGGCCGGCTGGTCGAAGGCCTGGGAGGGGACGTCCGGGATCGCGTCGGCATCGGCGCCACCAACGGCTCCGGCCAGGCCGGAATTGGTGACGGCAGCGCCCCAGGCACCGACCAGAACCGCCATCGGCACGAGCGCACTTGCCTTCTGCAGGCGCGAAAGCTGTCGGGCCATGTCTCCCTCAGAAATACGTCTTGATGGCCCGTTCTGGGCCACCGAGTAAACCGATGCTACCTACACACTCAGCACAGCGCCCGAGAATGCACTGAATACAGACGAATTCAACGATTTCACCGACCCGGGGTTACGGGAGCCGCAAGGCCACCAGCGACAATGACCACGTGAGTCCCACGCCCCGAGATCGTGCCCCCGAACAGGCTCAGTCGCAGCAGTGGTTCGAGCGTGCCCTCAGCGTCTCACCCGGCGGGGTCAACTCACCGGTGCGAGCGTTCCGGGCGGTCGGCGGCACACCCCGTTTCATGGTGAGCGCCGACGGTGCCTGGCTCACCGACGCCGACGGCGAGCGCTACGTCGACCTGATCGGCTCGTGGGGGCCGATGCTGCTCGGCCACGCGCACCCCGAGGTCGTGGCGGCGGTGCAGACGGCGGCGGCGCGAGGCACGTCGTTCGGCACGCCCAGCCCGCCGGAGGTCGAGCTCGCCGAGGAGATCGTGGCCCGCACTCCGGTCGACCAGGTGCGGCTGGTCTCATCGGGCACCGAGGCGACGATGTCGGCGATCCGACTGGCCCGCGGATTCACCGGTCGCGACATGGTCGTCAAGTTCGCCGGCTGCTACCACGGACACGTCGACGCGCTGCTCGCCCAGGCCGGCTCGGGCGTCGTCACGCTGGGGCTCCCCGAGACGCCGGGCGTCCCGGCCCACGTCACCGCCGACACCGTCGTGCTGCCGTACAACGACCGCGACGCCGTCGAGTCGGCGTTCGCCGAGCTCGGGCCGCGCATCGCCTGCGTCATCACCGAGGCCGCCGCCGGCAACATGGGCGTCGTCCCGCCCGAGCCCGGCTTCAACGAGTTCCTGTCCGAGACCTGCCGCAGTCACGGTGCGCTGTTCATCAGCGACGAGGTGATGACGGGGTTCCGCGTCACCCGCTCAGGTCAGTGGGGCCTCGACGGGGCGCACGAGGGCTGGAGCCCGGACCTGATGACGTTCGGCAAGGTGATGGGCGGCGGATTCCCGGCAGCGGCGTTCGGGGGACGGGCGGACGTCATGGCACAGCTGGCGCCGAACGGCCCGGTCTACCAGGCCGGCACCCTGTCGGGGAATCCCGTCGCCACCACGGCCGGTCTCACGACGCTGCGGCTCGCCGACGACGACGTGTACGCGCGGGTCGACTCGTGGTCGGAGTCGGCGCAGTCGCTCGTCACCGACGCGCTCACGCAGGCCGGCGTGCTGCACGTGCTCCAGACGGCGGGCAGCATGTTCAGCGTCTTCTGGGGCGTCACCGACCCGGTCACCGACTTCGCCGGTGCACAGGCCCAGGAGACGTGGCGCTTCACCGCGTTCTTCCACGCGATGCTCGAGGCGGGTGTCCACCTGCCGCCGAGTGCGTTCGAGTGCTGGTTCGTCTCGGCGGCTCACGACGACGAGGCACTCTCTAGGATGGCCGCGGCACTCCCGGAAGCAGCCCGCGCCGCGGCAGCGGCACCCGAACCGACGAGGACGGCCTGATGAGCTCTCGAACGATCGTGCACCTGATGCGGCACGGCGAGGTCCACAACCCCGACGGAGTTCTCTACGGCCGGCTGCCGGAGTACTTCCTGTCCGACCTGGGCCACAAGATGGCCGAGGCCGCCGCCGACTTCCTGTCCAAGAACGAGATCATCCACCTGGTTTCGTCTCCCCTCGAGCGTGCGCAGCAGACCGCTGAACCGTTGTCGAAGATCCTCGAGGTGGAGATCACCACCGACGATCGCGTCATCGAGGCCGAGAACCTCTTCGAGGGCCGCACGTTCGGCGTCGGCGACGGCGCGCTGCGACGTCCGGCCAACTGGTGGAAGCTGCGCAACCCGTTCCGTCCGTCGTGGGGCGAGCCTTACACGCACATCGCCGAGCGCATGCGCGCCGCCATCGCGGATGCCCGTGAGGCGGCGCGGGGCCATGAAGCCGTCATCGTGTCGCACCAGCTGCCGGTGTGGATCGCGCGGCGGTCGTTCGAGCAGAAGTCGTTCGTGCACGATCCCCGGAAGCGGCAGTGCTCCCTCGCCAGCATCACCAGCCTGACGTTCGACGACGACCACTTCGACGGCTTCACCTACAGCGAGCCGGCCGGCCACCTCCTTCCGGAGGAGCTGAGGAGCGGCAAGAAGTTCGTCGGCGGAGCATGAGAGCTGCGCTGCTGCTCGCAGCAGCGGCCGTCCTCGCCGGATGCTCCGGCGTCGGCACCGAGGGCTCGACGGGTGGGTACGTGAGTGGCAACGGGTCCATCACCGTCGTCCCGGCCAAGGATCGCGAGAAGGCTCCCACGCTGGCCGGTGACGATCTCGAAGGGCGGAGGCTGTCGACCGCCGACTTCGAGGGCGACACCCTCGTCGTCAACGTGTGGGGCTCGTGGTGCCCGCCGTGCCGGAAGGAGGCGCCGGACCTCGCCCAGGTGTCGAAGCAGTACGCCGACCGCGACGTCACGTTCGTCGGCGTGCTCGTGCGCGACAAGCCGGCCGCCGCCCTCGCCTTCACCCGCAAGCAGGAGACGCCGTACCGGAGCATCGCCGACTTCTCCGGCCGCACCCTGCTCGGCTTCGCCGAGTCGCTCCCGTCGCAGGCCATCCCCACCACCTGGATCATCGACGACCGCGGCCGGGTGGCGGTGCGCATCATGGACGAGGTCTCGGCGTCGACGCTGGCCGGCCTGATCGACGACGTGCGGGAGGCTGGGTCGTGAGCTGGGCCGTCGTGGGGGGCGTCTCTGACACCGTCGCGTCGGGCTCGCTCCTGCTGGCGATCCCGATCGCGGTGCTGGCCGGACTCGTCTCCTTCTTCTCCCCGTGCGTGGTGCCGCTGCTCCCCGGCTACCTCTCCTACGTCACGGGCGTCGGCGTGCAGGACCTCGACACGGCCCGACGTGGGCGACTGCTGCTCGGCTCGTCGCTGTTCGTCCTCGGCTTCACGGTGGTGTTCGTGAGCGGCGGCGCGCTGTTCGGCTCGATCGGCCAGGAGCTGTTCGCGTACCACCGTGAGCTGTCGATCGTCACCGGCGTGCTGGTGATCCTGTTGGGCCTGGTGTTCATGGGCTTCGTCCCGCTGCTCCAGCGCGAGGTGCGCATCCACGCCGTGCCGACGGTGGGCCTGGCCATCGCGCCGGTGCTCGGCGTCTTCTTCGGGCTCGGCTGGCTGCCCTGCATCGGCCCGACGCTCGGTGCCGTGCTCACGCTCGCCAACAACGAGGCCACGGCGTCGCGCGGCGCCCTGCTGACGTTCGTCTACTGCCTGGGGCTCGGCATCCCGTTCCTGCTGGCCGCCGTCGGCTTCGCCCGGTTCACGCGGGCGCTCACCTGGTTCCGGCGCCACCAGCGAGCTCTGAACATCGCCGGCGGGCTGCTCCTCATCGCCGTCGGCGTCCTGCTCGTGACCGGCTGGTGGACCGACCTGGCGCTCGAGCTGCAGTCGTGGACCGGCGGATTCGAGACGCTGCTGTGAACGACGCACCCGAGCTGAACCGCCGCGAGATGCTGCGCTGGACCTGGCGCCAGCTGACGTCCATGCGCACCGCCCTGTTCCTGCTGCTGCTGCTCGCGATCGCCGCCGTGCCCGGCTCGCTCGTGCCGCAGACCGGAGTCGACGCGCGCGCCGTCGAGGCGTACCGGCTCGACCACCCGGAGCTCGCGCCGTGGCTGGACCGACTGGGTGCGTTCTCCGTGTACACATCCCCGTGGTTCAGCGCGATCTACCTCCTGCTGATGGTGTCGCTGATCGGCTGCATCGTGCCCCGCACGATCGTCTATGCGCGCGCCGTGCGGGCCCGTCCGCCGAAGGCTCCCAAGAACTTCGACCGGCTGCCCGCGTCGGCGACGTTCGAGACCGACGCGTCAGTCGACGACGTGCTGGCGGCCGGACGCCGCGTCGTCGGGCGGGCGCGGGTCGACGTCGTCGAGAACGAGGTGCGGGCCGAGTCGGGGCATCTGCGCGAGACCGGCAACCTGATCTTCCACATCAGCGTCGTGCTGGTGCTCATCGGAGTCGCGATTGGTGCCCTGTACGGATACCGCGGGTCGGCCATCGTCACCGAGGGCGACGGATTCTCCAACTCGCTCACGCAGTACGACGACTTCGGCTCCGGTGCCCTGTTCGATCCCGACGACCTGCCGCCGTTCTCGATGCAGGTCGACGCGGTCGACGTGCGCTTCCAGATGTCCGGGCCGCAACGGGGTGCGCCCCGGCTGTTCGCCGCGCGCGGCCAGGTGGCCTCGAATCCGGGTGCGGAACCCAAGCCCTACGAGATCCAGGTCAATCACCCGCTGCAGATCGGCGGCACGTCGGTGTTCCTCGTCGGCCAGGGGTACGCGCCCGTCTTCAAGATCACCGACGCCGAGGGTGACGTCGCGTTCGAGGACGCCGTGCCGTTCCTGCCGTCCGACGGCACCTACACGTCCACGGGTGTCGTCAAGGCCCCCGACGCGCGGCCGGAGGGACTCGGCTTCCAGGGCTTCTTCCTGCCGACGGCGGTGTCGACGGGCGAGGACGAGGCGCCGGTCTCGGTGTTCCCGGCCGCGGCCAACCCGCTCGTCGGGATGTTCGTCTTCCGCGGCGATCTCGGCGTCGACGACGGCACGCCCCAGTCGGTGTACGTCCTGGACAAGGACGAGCTGACCCAGGTCAAGAACGCGGACGGCACACCGGCGCGGGTCAGCCTCAGCCCGGGGCAGGTGGCCGACCTGCCGGGCGGCGGGACGATCGAGCTCGTCGGGGTCAAGCAGTTCGCGCGGCTGCAGATCAGCTCGTCGCCACTCGTCCAGCTGCCGCTCGTCGCGATCGCGGTCGGCGTGCTCGGGCTGATCCTGTCGCTGTCGGTCAAGCCGCGGCGCACCTGGATCCGGGCGCGCCGTGAAGGCTCGGCTACCGTGGTGGAGGTCGCCGTGCTGGACCGCGTCCCGCGAGGTGACCTGCCTGCTGACCTGGACGACTTCCTGGCCCAACTACGAGCAGAGATCCGCTCTGAGGTGCCGGACGAGGAGAGAGCATGACGCTCGAGCAGCACGCCCAGGCGTCCAACTACCTGATCGCGGCGGCCACCGTCGTCCTCGCCCTGGCGTTCGTCGCGTACGTCGCGCAGTGGGGCTTCGCGCGCAAGGTCGCACCCGATCGCGAGCTCGTCGGTGCTGGCGCGCCGGCCTCGTCACCCGAAGAGATCGCCGAGGGGCGGTCCGACGTCGCCGGCGGCATCGGCTTCTCGCTCACCGTCCTGACCTGGCTGGTGCTGCTGGCCGGTGTGGTCACGCGTGGGCTCGCCGCCGAACGGGTGCCGTGGGGCAACATGTACGAGTTCGGGTGCGTGGCCATCCTCGTCGCGCTCACCGCGTACATCGTGCTCGTGCGGGTCTGGTCGATCGAGTGGGTCGGGCCGATCATCACCGGATTCGGCACGGTGGTGCTGGGCGCGTCGATGCTGGTCTACGTTCCCGCCGGCCCACTGGTGCCGGCCCTGCACTCGTACTGGCTCGTCATCCACGTGCTTGGCGCGATCATCTCCGGCTCGGCGTTCCTCGTGGGCGCGGCCGCGTCGGCGCTCTACCTCGTCAAGGCGCGAGCCGAGGCCACCACCGCGGAGGAGGAGCGGTCCGGGTTCCTGTGGCGCATCCCGTCATCCGCGGCCATCGACCAGGTGGCCTACCGCGTGCATGCCTTCGCGTTCCCGATCTGGACGTTCGCGGCGCTCATCGCCGGCCCGATCTGGGCGCAGTACGCCTGGGGCCGCTACTGGGGCTGGGACCCCAAGGAGGTCTGGGCGTTCATCACCTGGGTCGTCTACGCCGGCTACCTGCACGCCCGAGCCACCGCCGGCTGGAAGGGCAAGGCCGCCTCGATCCTCGCCCTGGTCGGATTCGCGACGTTCGTCTTCAACTTCGTCGGCGTCAACCTCTTCGTCGGCGGCCTGCACTCCTACGCGAAGTAGCCGCTGGGGCTACAGGCCGCGCAGGAAGTCGGGGTCGTCGTCTGGACCCTTGGCGGGCGGGCGACCGCCGGGCCAGCCGGTCTGGCCGCCGGGTGGCGGAGGTGGCTTGGGCTTGTCCCGGCGCTGTCCGAACAGCATCCACAGCACCGGGCCCACGACCGGGATGAGCACGAGGGCGAACCAGAGCCACTTCGGCAGGTACCGGGTGCGATCCTTCGGCGTGGCGAGCAGGTCGAAAAAGGCATAGACGAGCAGCACGACGATGACGACGATGATCAGTGCCTTGCCCATGCACCAACGTTACCGGCGAGGGTCCAACGCGCATGGCAGTCCGCCCCAACGGACGCCGTACGCTGAGGGTATGAAGGCCTTCTGGATCTACACACTCGCCCGGTTCGGCGTCCTCGCGGCCACCTACCTCGTGGTCTGGGGCATCGCCTCCGTCTGGTTCGACCCGGCCTTCGCGAACCTGTTCGTGCTGCTCATCGCGTTCGTCGTCTCGTCGCTCATCTCGTTCTTCGCGCTCGCCCGCCTCCGCAACAACCTGGCGGCTCACCTCGAGGATCGGGCCGGGCGCATCACGCAGCGCATCGAGGAGTCGCGCAGCGCCGAGGACGTCGACTAACCGAGCGCCAGCCCCAGTGCGAGACCGGCGGCGAGCACGAGCTCGGCGAGCCCGGTGTCACGCAGCACGGGAATCAACGCCGGTCCGGACGCGCCGGACGCAACGGTCCGCGCCGCCCGCACCACCAGCGGCAGCCCGAGGAGGCCGAGCAGGGCCCACGGCGTCGCGAAGGCACAGCCGACCACGGCCACGACGGCGACGACACCGAGACCGACGTAGAACTGCCGCGAGCGAGCGTCACCGAGCACCACCGCGAGGGTGCGCTTGCCGGTCACCGAGTCGGTCGGGATGTCGCGGAGGTTGTTGGCGACGAGGATCGCGCAGGCCAGCGCTCCCACGGCGACGGCCGCGACGACGCTGGGCCACGTGATTCGCTCGAGCTGCACGTACGTCGTGCCGACGACGGCGACGAGGCCGAAGAACACGAAGACGCTGACCTCGCCGAGCGCCCGGTATCCGTAGGGGTTCGATCCGCCGGTGTACGTCCATGCCGCGCCGATCGCCACCGCACCGACGAGCAGGAGCCACCACGTGGTGGTGGCCGCCAACACGAGCCCGAGCACGGCACCGAGGCCCAGGAACGCGAATGCCACCCGCTTGACCGCCCCCGGTGTCGCGAGGCCGGAGCCGACCAGCCTGAGCGGCCCGACCCGGTCGTCGTCCGTACCGCGGATGCCGTCGGAGTAGTCGTTGGCGTAGTTGACGCCGATCTGCAGGGAGAGCGAGACGCCGAACGCCAGCAACGCCTTCCACCAGACGACCCCGTCGTCCAGCGCGGCGGCGCCGGTACCGGCGAGCACCGGGGCGACGGCGGCGGGCAGGGTGCGGGGACGCGCTCCCTCGATCCACTCGTGCAGGCCGGCGCGGGCGGGAGCGGTCACGGCCGTCAGTCTGCCAGCGAGCCAGCCTCGCCAATGGTCGCGGGGGTGCGTGGGTGGCCGTATGTTGGGCGCCATGGAGCAGCCCCCCTTCCCGTGGGTGCTCGTCCTGCTGGTGGCGTTGTTCGGCTTCCTGGCCGTGACGAGCGAGACCCTGTGGATCTCGATCGTCTCCGGCATCGGAGCGTTCTTCGTTGCGGCTGCTGCCGTCTACCAGTCAATGCCGAAGCGCGTCGAGGGCGAGCCCATGGACGACCCGTTGGACGAGGGCGATCCGCCATCATGAGAGCACCGAGATGACCGCATCCCTGCGCCCGGTGACCGGCAAGACCCGCGACGTCCAGGAGCTGCTCGAGCCGTGGGTGCGCTTCGGGGGCGACCCGATCGTGGTCCGGACGTCCGGCAGCACGGGTGAGCCCAAGAAGGTCGTGCTCTCGCACGACGCCGTGCTCGCCTCCGCGCGCGCGACTCAGTCGCGCCTGGGTGGTCCCGGCCGCTGGCTGCTCGACCTCCCGGTCAGCGGGATCGCCGGGCTCCAGGTGCTCGTGCGGTCGGTGCTGGCCGGCACGGATCCGGTCGTCGTCGCCGAGCATCCCGATCTCGAGACGGCCGTCAGCGCTCTGTCCGGCTCACGCAAGTACGCCTCTCTCGTCCCCACCCAGCTGCAGCGGCTCGACGCCGCCGAACGGCTCGGCGCGCTCTCCGGCCTCGACGCCCTCCTTGTCGGCGGCGCCGCGGCCGATCCGGCGCTGCTCGATCGCGCCCGCGCGGCCGGCGTCAACGTGGTTCGCACGTACGGCATGACGGAGACGTGTGGCGGCTGCGTCTACGACGGCGTCCCGCTCGACGACGTCCGGGTACGCATCGACGACGACGGCCAGGTGCTGCTCGCCGGACCGATGCTGTTCGACGGGTACGTCGACCATCCACGCGACGACGACTGGTTCGCGACGGCCGACCGCGGCGAGATCGACGACGAGGGTCGGCTCTGGATTCTTGGGCGCATCGACGACGTCGTCATCAGCGGAGGCGTGAACATCCCGCTTCCCGCGGTGGAGCGGGCCCTGCGCCAGATCGAAGGCGTGGGTGACGTCGCCGTGGTGGGCATCGACGATGCCGAGTGGGGGTCGCGCGTGGTGGCTGCCGTGGTGCCGGCCGACGCCGTGTGTCTCGACGGCCTGCGCCTCGACCTCCTGCGCGACTCGGTCACCGAGGGTGGCCTGCCGCGCGAGTGGGCGCCGCGCCAGCTGTTGCTCGTTGACGAGCTGCCCCTGGTGCCCGGCGGGAAGGTCGACCGGGCCCAACTGCGCGCGCTGGCCGGGTCGTCGGATGAACCCCGGCCGGAAGCTCCGCCGGGTCAGGCCGACGCGACCGCTTCGTCCACCGGCGTCTGACCGCCGACCAGGTTCCACTGGCGCCCGATCGAGGTCGGGTCGTCGAGCACCGCGACCACGACGGCCGCGACATCCGCGCGCGGGATCTCACCGCGTCCGATGTCCTCGCCCAGGGCCACCTCGCCGGTTCCCTCGTCGTTGGTGAGCCGGCCCGGCCGCAGGATCGTCCAGTCGAGCCCGCTGTCGCGCAGCGCGATGTCGGCGTCGCGCTTGGCCTCCACGTAGGCCTTCCAGACCGGCTCGGTGTCGTCGGCCACGGGATCGTCGACGTTGATCGCCGAGATCTGCACGAACCGGTCGATGCCGGCCTGCTGAGCGGCCTCGATGGACTTCAGCGATCCGCCGAGGTCGACGGTGCGCTTGCGGTCGATGTTGCCGTCGGGTCCACCGCCCGCGGCGAACACCACCGCGTCGCACTCGGCGAACGCGGCGGCGAAGTGATCGACCTCGTCCTGCTCGATGTCGAGCAGCCGGACGTGCGCGCCGAGCTGCTCGAGGTCGTGCTTGTACGTCGGGTTCCGCACGAGCGCCACCGGCTGGTGGCCGCCGGCAGCGAGCTGGGGAATGAGGTGTCGGGCGATCTTTCCGTTGCCGCCCACGATGGCGATCTGGCTCATGCGGCCAACCTACGTCGGCCGCACTAGGGTGCAAGGCGTGGAGTTCAGGACGTTCGCCATCGCGATGCCGACTCTCTTCCGGGGCATCAACCGACGCGAGGGCATGCTGCTGAAGGGCGAAGCCGGGTGGGCGGAGTTCAGCCCCTTCCTCGGGTACGACGACACCGCCTGCGTGCCCTGGTTGGCCGGCGCCATCGACTCCGCCGACCGCCCGTGGCCCGAGCCGGTTCGCGACCTCATCCCCGTCAACTGCACGGTCCCGGCGGTCGGCCCGGAGCATGCGGCCGACATCGTGCGTCGCTCCGGGTGCACCACGGCCAAGGTCAAGGTGGCCGATCGCGGCCAGGTGCTCGCTGACGACCTGCTGCGCGTGGAGGCGGTGCGCGACGCCATCGGGCCGTCCGGACGGGTGCGCATCGACGCCAACGGCGCGTGGTCGGTCGACGACGCCCGCATCGCGATCAACACGCTCGACGCGGTCGGCAACCTCGAGTACGTCGAGCAGCCCTGCGCCACCGTCGAGGAGCTGGCCCAGCTGCGGCTCGTCATCGACGTCCCGATCGCCGCGGACGAGTCGGTCCGGAACTCCGACGACCCGCTCCGTGTGGCCCAGCTCGAGGCCGCCGACATCGCCGTGCTCAAGGTGCAGCCGCTGGGCGGTGTCCACGCCTGCCTCGACATCGCCGAGAAGATCGGCCTGCCGGTCGTGGTGTCGGGCGCCGTCGAGACATCAGTCGGGCTGGCGGCCGGACTCGCCTTGGCGGCGGCGCTACCGGAGCTGCCCTACGCCTGCGGGCTCGGCACCACGTCATTGCTCGACGGAGACGTCGTGACGTCGCCCCTCGTCCCGGTTGACGGGCACCTGCAGGCCGGCCGCGTCGACCTCGACGAGAAGGCGTACGACGCCGTTGCCGCGGACGACGAGACCGACTCCCGCTGGCAGGCACGGCTCGCGTCGGTGCGGGCGGCCGGTGAACGAGGCGGCCGATGAGCGAGCGCCAGCGAGCGAACCATGGGCCTCTCATCGCGGCGCCGCCGTATCCTTGGCTCTTCTCAGCGGTGGTGCCGCGATGAGCGCCACGTCAATCTGCCGCTCGCTGGTCGAGGACCTGCTCGATGCCGGCGTGCGCGAGGCGGTGATCGCCCCCGGCTCCCGTTCCGGCCCGCTGGCGATCGCGCTCGCGGCCGCGGACCGAGCAGGAGCGCTGCGGCTGCATGTGCGGGTCGACGAGCGCACGGCCAGCTTCCTCGCCCTCGGGCTGGCCAAGGCGTCGCGCTCCTGGGTCCCCGTCGTCACGACGTCCGGCACCGCGTCGGCCAACCTGTACCCCGCGCTGCTGGAGGCCCGGCATGCCGGGGTGCGGCTGCTGGCCGTGACGGCCGACCGTCCGGCCCGGCTCCGCGGCACCGGCGCCAACCAGACCACCGACCAGGTCGGCATGTTCCCGCGCATCGCGTACGGCGACGACCCTGGTGCGATCCGCGCCCAGCTCGCCGGTGCGCCCGGTCCGTCGCACCTCAACCTCGAGCTCGACGAGCCCCTGGTCGAGGCCGGCGAGTGGGCGCCGGCCGGGCGAGCGACGGAGGAGCGGGGCGGGCCGGACGTCCCGCCCGGCGGGGGGGCCGGGCCACGGGCGGCGGACAGTAGCGCCGGCTCTGAGCTGACGATGAAGCCGCACGCGGTCGTGGTGGCGGGCGACGACGCCGGACCGCCGGCCCGGGCGTTCGCCGAGCGAGCCGGGCTGCCGCTGTTCGCAGAGCCGAGCTCGGGCGCGCGCACGGGCGACAACGCGCTCGTCGCGTACCGGCTGCTGATCGACCATGCTCCGATCGCCGACCAGATCGACCAGGTCGTCGTCTTCGGCCATCCGACGCTCTCCCGGCCGGTCAACGACCTCCTCGACCGCATGAGCGTCGACGTCGTCGTGCCGGCTCCCGATCTACGTCGGTTCCCGCACCCACCCGGACGCGCCCGGACAGTCGACCCGGCCCTCGTGCCGGACCGGGTGGCAGCACCCACGTGGCTCGACGCCTGGCGCACGGCGGACGAGATGGCCGCAGCGGCCGTCGACGTCGTCGCCGACCGGGAGTCCGCCGGTGCCGCGCTGCAAATCGCCCGTGCCGTCAACGACGCCGTACCGCCCCTGGGCCTGCTGGTGGTCGGATCATCGAACCCGATCCGCGACCTCGACCTCGTCGCCCGCCCGTATCCGGTGGGGGAGCGGCGTCTCGTGATCGCCAACCGCGGCCTGTCCGGAATCGACGGGACGCTGTCGACCGCGATCGGAGCCGCCCTCGCACGCCCGTCGAGCCGCGCCCTCGCCTACGTCGGAGACCTGACCTTCCTGCACGACGCCAATGCGCTGCTGATCGGACCTGGCGAGCCGCGTCCCGACCTCACGATCGTCGTCGCGTCCGACGACGGCGGCAGCATCTTCGCCACCCTCGAGCAGGGCGATCCGGCATTCGGTGACGTCTTCGAGCGCGTCTACGCCACCCCCACAGGCGCCGACATCGGTCGTCTCTGCGGCTCCTTCGGCCTATCGCACCGACTGCTCGCCGCGAAGGAGCTGCCCAGCGCGCTGGACGAAGATGTCACCGGCATCCGCGTGCTCGAGGTCCCTGTCCCGCGCGACTCCCGCCGCGCTCTCGCGGCGGCCATATCCCAGGCCGTTCGGGATGCGGTGGGTATCTAGGAGTCCTCGAGCTCCTCGACGGCGACCTGGGCGCGCTTGACGTCCAGCCGGGCCTGATGCCGATCCGATCGGGCCTTGTCGAAGGCCTGCTCGGCCTCCTCCAGCAGCTCCTCGGCCTTCTCGAGGTCGGCTTCCGCACGTCTCAACGCTGCCTGATCGCGCTTGGGCGTCTTCGACGCTGACTTCTTGGCCGGCTTCTTCTCCTGCTCCCGGACGACGTGCAGCGGGGTGGCCACCGCGTCGCTGATGTCCACCTCGCCGAAGCCGGCGTACGACAGCGGGCTGACCAGCCGGCCACTGGTGACGGCGGCTTCGGCGGTCGGGTCCGCGACGGCCGCCGTGAGGGTGGACGTCACCTGGTCGCGAACGTTCGCGGTGTCGCGGTACTGCGGATCTGCGTTCTTCGCCAAGGCCGCCGCGCGCTCGACCAGCTCGGCGACGACGCGGGTCCGCTCCTGGCCGAGCTCCTTCATGGTCGGTGCGTCCAGATTGGTCTGGGCATTCCGCAGACGATTCGACAGGTCGCGGAACTGCTCGAAGCCCTCGTCGGACCGCGCGAGCAGGTTGACCAGCCACGCCGCGGCACTCGGGCGCCGCAGCGACTTGATCTGCTCGTACAGCTCCTCGTCGCCGTCCGACCGGGCCTGCTTGGCCAGGCCGTTGCGCGTCGCGATGAACACAGCCGGAAGGACGGCGTACAGCTCCTCGGCAGCGGTGTCGATTCCTGCGTCGTCGTCCGGCACGTTCCTCCCGTTCCCAGGCACCCGAGCACCGTGACAGCCATTGTGTCAAGGTTGAGCACCGCAGTACCTTGAGAATCTCACGCGGCCGAGAGGGATCCATGCCGACCGAACACTTCGACTACGTCGTCATCGGGTCGGGGAGCGCCGGCGGGGTCGTCGCGGCGCGGCTGTCGGAGGACCCGAGCGTCTCGGTCCTGCTGCTCGAAGCCGGCCCCGAGGACGACGACGACGCCATCCATCTGCCGGCCGCCTTCTCCTCGCTGTTCAAGACCAGGTGGGACTGGGGCTACCAGACGACGCCGCAGAAGCAGCTCGGCGGACGCCGCGCCGACTGGCCCCGCATGAAGGCTCTCGGTGGCTGCACGTCGATGAACGCGATGATCTACATCCGCGGCAACCGGGCCGACTACGACGAGTGGCGCGACGCGTACGGGGCCGACGGGTGGGGCTACGACGACGTCCTGCCGTACTTCGTCAAGGCCGAGGGCAACACCCGGCTCGGCGGGCCGTTCCATGGAACCGACGGACCGCTGCGGGTCGAGGACCGCCGCTACAACCACGAGCTCAGCCACGCGTTCATCGAGTCGGCCGTCGCCGCCGGGCTCAAGCGCACCGACGACTTCAACGGTGCCGAGCAGGAGGGCACGGGCCTCTACCAGGTCACCTGCAAGAAGGGCCGCCGCTGGTCGGTGGCCGACGCGTACATCCACCCCAACCGGAACCGTCCGAACTTCACCGTGCGCACCGAGGCCTTCGTCCAGCGCATCGAGATGGACGGCAATCGCGCCACCGGGGTCACCTATCAGCGCGGCGGCATCAGCGAGACGGTCACCGCCGACGCCGAGGTCGTTCTGTCGGCCGGCGCGATCGGCAGCCCGCAGATCCTCATGCTCTCCGGTATCGGCCCCGGCTCCCACCTGCGCGAGATGGGCATCGACGTCCGGGTCGACTCCTCGGGGGTCGGGCAGAACCTCCAGGACCACCCGGTGTCAGGCGGGCTGTTCCACACCAGCGGCACCACCGACCTCGCCGAGTTCATGACGATGGGCAACCTGCTCAAGGCACAGAAGGCGGGTCGCGGGCCGCTGAGCTCGAACCTCGCCGAGGCCGGCGCGTTCTTCAAGTCCCGCGACGACCTCGACGCCCCCGACCTGCAGCTCCACATGGTGCCCGGCGGCTTCTACGACAACGGCCTGCACGAGCCGGTCCGTCGCGGCCTCACGATCGCGCCCACGCTGGTCCGGGTGCAGAGCCGTGGGTACATCAAGCTCCGGTCGGCCGACCCGACCTGGCATCCCGAGATCGAGCCGAGCTACTTCGACGACGGCGCCGACCTCGACGCGATGCTCGCCGGGTTCCGACGCCTGAGCGAGATCGTCAGCCAGGGTCCGCTCGCCGGGTTCATCGCCGCGCCCTGGGAGCCGACCGCCCTCAACCCGTCGGACGACGAGATCCTCGCGACGCTCTCCCGCATCGGCCAGACGCTCTACCACCCCGTCTCGACCTGCGCGATGGGCACGATCGAGGGCAGCGTCGTCGGTCCCGACCTGCGCGTCCACGGCGTCGAGAACCTGCGCGTCGCCGACGCCTCCGTCATGCCTGCCGTGCCTCGCGGCAACACGAACGCCCCCACCATCATGGTCGGCGAAAAAGCCGCCGACCTCATCAAGGAGTCCAGATGACGTCCATCCTCGACCGCATCTCCGGGTCCGCGTCGACCAAGACGTTCGACTCGCTCAACCCGTCCAACGGCGACGTCGTCGGCACCTACCCCATCCACACCGCGGAGCAGGTCGACGCCGCCGTGGCCCGAGCCCGCGCTGAGGTCGCCTGGTGGCAGGAGCTCGGCTTCGAGGGGCGCGAAGAGCTGCTCCTGCAGTGGAAGGGCGTCATCACCCGGCGCATGGCACAGCTCGCCGAGGTGGTGCATCGCGAGACGGGCAAACCACACGGTGATGCCCAGCTCGAGATCGCCCTTGCCATCGACCACGTCGACTGGGCCGCCAAGCACGCCAAGAAGGTCCTCGGCCGGCACAAGGTGCCGTCGGGCCTGCTGATGGCCAACCAGGCGTCGTCGGTCGCATATCACCCGCTGGGAGTCGTCGGCGTCATCGGACCGTGGAACTACCCGGTGTTCACCCCGATGGGCTCGATCGTCTACGCGCTCGCGGCCGGCAACCCGGTCGTGTTCAAGCCGAGCGAGTACACGCCCGGCGTAGGCACCTGGCTCGCCGACGCCTTCGGTGAGGTCGTGCACGGACGTCCGGTGTTCCAGGTCGTCACCGGACTCGGTGAGACCGGCAACGCACTGTGCCTGGCCGACATCGACAAGCTCGCATTCACCGGCTCCGGAGCCACCGGCAAGAAGGTGATGGCGGCCTGCGCCACCAACCTCACGCCCGTCATCATCGAGGCCGGCGGCAAGGACTCGATGATCGTCGACGAGGACGCCGATGTCGCCGCCGCGGCCGAGGCCACGCTGTGGGGCGGGTTCTCGAACGCCGGCCAGACCTGCGTGGGCATCGAACGCGTCTACGTGCACCAGAAGGTGTTCGACAGCTTCATGAGCGAGCTCACCGCGCTGGCCCCATCAGTGCGCCCAGGTTTCGAGGACGGCAGCAACATCGGGCCGATCACGATGCCGTCGCAGATCGACATCATCAAGGGCCACCTCGACGACGCCGTCGCGAAGGGCGCCACCGTGGTGCTCGGCGGGCCCGAGGGTGTGGGAGAGCGCTACGTCCAGCCGACCATCCTCACCCACGTGCCCGAGGACTCCACCGAGATCACCCACGAGACGTTCGGCCCGACGTTGGCCGTCAACCCGGTGACCTCGATGGACGAGGCGGTCGAGCTCACCAACGCGACGAAGAACAGCCTCGCCGGCGCGGTGTTCTCCAAGGACAACGGCATGGCGATCGCCGAGCGCGTCCGGTCGGGCATGACGTCGATCAACTCCGTCCTTGCATTCGCGGGAGTGCCGTCGCTGCCGTTCGGTGGCGTGGGCGAGTCCGGGTTCGGCCGCATCCACGGCCCCGACGGACTCAAGGAGTTCACCTACGCCAAGGCCATCACCCGGCAGCGCTTCAAGCCGTTGCTGGCGCTCACGACGTTCGCGCGCGACGCCAAGACAGACGCCCGGGCGGCCAAGCTCATCAGCATCATGCACGGCGGGAAGAGCACGCTCCCCAAGCGGTGACCTCCAGTGGAGTGGTTCACGGCCGAGGACTACACGCTCGCCAGGCTGGTCTTCCAGCGCGCGCTCGGCGCGGTGTACCTCGTGGCCTTCCTGGTGGCCCTGAACCAGTTCCGGGCCTTGCTCGGAGACCGCGGTCTCCTGTCGATCACCACCTTCCTGGAGGGAACGTCGTTCCGGCGCGCGCCCAGCATCTTCCACTGGCACTACTCGGATCGCTTCTTCACGGTGGTCGCCGTGACGGGAGCGGTGCTCGCGGCCGCCACCGTCCTGGGGGTCACCGACCGGCTGCCGCTGCCGGTCGCCATGCTCATCTGGCTGGTGCTGTGGGCGCTCTACCTGTCCATCGTCAACGTCGGTCAGCGCTGGTACTCCTTCGGCTGGGAGTCGCTGCTGCTCGAGGCCGGGTTCATCGCGATCTTCCTGGGCAACAGCAGCGTCGCGCCACCGCTGCCGGTGCTGATCGCCCTGCGCTGGCTGCTGTTCCGGCTGGAGTTCGGTGCCGGCCTGATCAAGCTGCGCGGTGACGCGTGCTGGCGCGACCTGACCTGCCTGTACTACCACCACGAGACGCAGCCGATGCCCGGCCCGTTCAGCTGGTACTTCCACCGGTTGCCGAAGCCGTTGCACCGAGTCGAGGTCGCCGCGAACCACGTCACCCAGCTCGTCGTCCCGTTCGGCTTGTTCCTCCCACAGCCGGTCGCCGGTACCTGTGCCGCGATCATGATCGTCACCCAGCTCTGGCTCGTCATCAGCGGCAACTTCGCGTGGCTCAACTGGCTGGCCATCGTGCTGGCGCTGCCGATCCTCCCGGACGCCGTGTGGCGGGTGCTCCTTCCCGGACTCTCGGTCGATCTGCACGCCGACGCGCCAATCTGGTGGGTGCTCACGGGGTGCGCCCTGGCCGGGCTGGTGGCCGCCCTCAGCTGGCAGCCGGTGCAGAACATGCTGTCGCGGGCACAGGCGATGAACGCCTCCTTCAACGCCTGGCACCTCGTCAACACCTACGGCGCATTCGGCAGCGTGACCCGCGACCGGTTCGAGATCGTCATCGAGGGCACTCATGACGCGGCCGGCGAAAGTGGCTGGCAGGAGTACGAGTTCCGGGGCAAGCCGGGCGATCCACACCGGCGGCCACGCCAGTTCGCGCCGTACCACCTGCGGCTCGACTGGCTCATGTGGTTCGCTGCGCTGTCCCCGGCCTACGCCCAACCGTGGTTCCCGCGGCTGGTGAGCCGCCTGCTCGAAGGCGATCGTCACACCCTCCGGCTGCTGCGGCACAACCCGTTCCCGGATGCCCCGCCCGTCCTGCTGCGGGCGAGGATGTTCCGCTACCGGTTCACCACGTGGGAGGAGCGTCGCCGTGACGGCACGTGGTGGCACCGCGAGCCGACCGGAGAGTTCATGCGGCCCGTCACCAGCGCGGACGTGCCCCAGACCGGCATCTAAGGTAGGCAGCGGCCACCTTAGGGCAGTCGCCCGATGCTCGGGCCTACCTCAGAGACGCACGATCGATACATCACTCAAGAAGAAGGTGTCGATCATGTTGCTCAGCCCAGAGGAGTTCATCCCCGCCGAAGTGGCGCTGCGCACCACGCAGGCTGCTCAGGCATTCCGCGCCCAGCCGCGAAAGACGAAGGTTCGCCGACGCATCCTGCGCCGCCGCAACCGCCGTTACACCCTGGCCGCTTGACCGTGGTGGCCGACCGGCAGACGGCCTTGCGCGAAGGCGCACCTCCAGTGTCGGCATCATCAGACAAGATGGAGGTCATGGCCGTCGACCAAGCGGCGCCGATCTTCGGGCGCGAAACGGAGCTCGCCGAGCTGGTCTCGGTGCTGGGACTCGGACCCGGTGCCGAGTCCACCGGCGAGCCCGGCGGGGGTGCCGGGCCACGGGCGGCCGTCAACAACTCCGTGCTGTTGGGCGGCGACGCAGGCATCGGCAAGACCCGCGTCGTCACGGAGCTCGTCTCGATGGCCACCGAGTCCGACCGCCGCGTTCTCGTCGGCCACTGTCTCGACCTCGGCGACAGTGCCATGCCGTTCCAGCCGTTCGTCGAGGCGCTGGCCGCACTCGAGCCCAGCGAGCGCGACGAGGTCCTGACCCAGTCGCCGGCGCTCGCAGGGCTGCTCGCATCCGCCGAAGCCGACGACGCAACGGAGCGCGCCGACATCCTCTCGGCCGTGGCCCTGTCGCTCGACACCCTCGCCGCACACCGGCCAGTGATGCTCGTCGTCGAGGACGCGCACTGGGCCGACGCGTCCACCCGCCACCTGCTGCAGTTCCTGCTCGCCCGGCGGTTCACCAACCCGGTCTCGCTCGTCGTCAGCTACCGCAGCGACGACCTCCACCGCCGGCACCCGCTCCGGGCGGCCGTCGCGGAGTGGTCGCGACTCCCGGGGGTCCGCCGGCTCGAGCTCGAACCTCTCGAAGACAGCGCGGTGGGGGCGATCCTGCGTTCACGTGAAGCCACCCGCCTCAGCGACAAGGGCGCGACCACCATCATCCGTCGGGCCGCCGGCAACGCCTTCTACGCCGAGGAGCTGCTCGACGCCGGTCTCGCCGATGGCGCCCTTCCGGGGAGCCTGGCCGAGCTGGTGCTCGTGCGGCTCGACCGTCTCACCGACGATGCCCGCCTTGTCGTGGGCGCCGTCGCATGTGCGGGCGGACCCGCCACCGACGCCATGCTCGCCGAGGTCGTCGGGCTCGACGCCGATCAGCTCGACGCATCCTTGCGTGAAGCCATCGACCACAAGGTGCTCGTCTCGCGCGGAGACTCCTACGGCTTCCGGCACGCGCTGCTCGCCGAGGCCGTGCACGACGACTTACTGCCCGGCCAGCGTCGCCGCCTGCACTCGTCCTTCCTCGCCGCGTTGACCGGACCCGGCGGGCCCGGCCCGGGCCGCGAGGTGGCCCTTCACGCCGAAGCCGCCGGCGACCGTGCCACCGCCTTCACCGCGAGCGTCCGCGCGGGCCACGACGCCGTCCGCATCAGCGGTTACGACGAGGCCGCCGGCCACTTCCGGCACGCCCTGACGTTCCTCGACTCCGCTCCCGACGACGTCGACGCCGTCGGCCTGGTGGTCGACGCCGTCGATGCGCTCGTGGCATCTGGGCAGCTGCGCACGGCAGCCCAGCTGCTCCGCGAGCAGCTCGACCAGGTGCCCGAGTCCGAGGCCATCGACCGGGGGCGGCTGCTCGTCTCCCTCGGCAACACCCTGTACTACTCCGATGCCGACGACGAGGCACTGGAGGCCAGCGGCCAGGCGCTGGAGGTCCTGCCCGACGAGCCCACCAACCTGCTCGCGAAGGCTCTGGCTTTGCGCGCCCGCACCACCGCGACCGTCCACCGGTACGACGAAGCGCTCGAGCACGCCGACCGTGCCGTGTCGATCGCCGAGATGCTCGACGACCGCGAGACCGTCGTCGATGCTCAGGCCACACTCACCCTGCTCCTGTCTCGGAGCGTCACCGGCCAGTCACCGCGCAATGTCACCGGCTCGCCGCCTCGCGATCCGGCGCTTCGCGGTGTCGACCTCGACAAGGCCAAGCTCCGATACGGCGAGCTCATCGAGTCCTCGCGTGCGGCGGGCGACGTCCACGGCGAGCTGCGCGGGCGGCAGAACCTCGCCTTCTTGTTCTACAACGACGGCGACCTCGCCGAGGCCGAGCAGATGTTCCGCGAAGGCATGGCTCGGGCCGAGGAGACCGGTCGTGCCTGGGCGCCCTACGGGTTCGACGGCCGGTTCTTCGCTGCGGTCACCGCGTACGTGCGTGGTCGGTGGGACGACACCCTGGCGCTCGGCCAGGCCGACCCCACGATGCCGACCGAGTTCAGCCTCTCGCTCGACGCCGTCGGTCTGCTCGTCAAGGCAGCGCGTGGCGAAACCACGAAACCCGGCGACATGGAGCGTTTGCGGCTGGAGTGGCACCGCGATGTCGCTCTCGCGATCCACAGCGGCACCGCCATGATCGACCTGCAGGGCAACGCCGGCGACGTCGATGCGGCAACCGAGACGCACGATGCGCTCGTCGACATCCTGAGCCGTCGGTGGCACGCCACCCTCACCCCAGGGCGTCTCCGCATGGCCGCCCTCCTGATCGCCCAGTACGCCGCCGCCGCGCCCAAGCGCAGCTCGGCCGAGAACCTCGACGCAGTCGAGCGCGCGGTTGCCCTCGCCGCCGAGGTCGACCAGGTTCCCGCAGAGTGGCCCACCCTCGGCCTGGAGGGTCGCGCGTGGCACGACCGCGTCCATGCCGAGCTGGCCCGCCTGCGCTGGGTCACCGGTGTCGATCCCGTCTCCGCCGACGAGATGGAGCGGCGATGGCGCGGCGTCTACGAGTCCTTCGACGAGCTGGGGGAACCGTACGAGAAGGCTCGCTCGGCCGCGCGCCTGGCCGCAGTGCTCAAGGCGTCCGGGCGGGACGACGAGGCGAGTGAGCTCGCCACCGAGGCGCGCGCCATCGCTCGCGAGCTCGGCGCTCGACCGCTGCTCGACGAGCTCGGTGCACGGGCCACTCCGGAGCCGTCCACCGTCCTCACGCCCCGCGAGCGCGAGGTGCTCACGCTCGTCAGTGCCGGACGCTCCAACGGCGAGATCGCCACGCAGCTGTTCATCAGCACCAAGACGGCGTCGGTGCACGTGTCGAACATCCTCGCCAAGCTCGGTGCCGCCGGCCGCACCGAGGCCGCGGCCATCGCGCGCCGCCGCGGCCTCCTCGACGACTAGGGCTCGCTACACCGCACGCCGCACGGCCAGGATCTGGATGATCGCGAAGCCTGCCACCAGTCCGGCTTGCACGATGGTCCAGACGACGCCGGCGGTCGTCAGCCCGAGCCAGCCGTACGCGACGACCGCCACGGACACGATCGCCCAGGTGAAGTTGCCGTCGGCGACCAGCGCCACACTCAGGCGGCTGACCGGACGCCGGCCGGCGAGCCACGCGACGAAGGCCGCATACGCGAGCATGAACACACCCAGCCCGACCATGACGACGGTCGACGGGCCGAGCGCGTCATCGAGCGCGGCCGCACCGGCCACGAAGACGAGCCCGTTGACGGTCGTGAGCACAGCGTCGATCAGCAGGCTGTTGCGCAGGGTGAGAAGGGGCCGGCCCGCGGTCGCTGGTTCCGTGGTCATGGCCGCATCTTGGTGCGCGTGGGCCGGTGGCGCAACGACCTCTACCCTGTCCGGGTGATGTTCCACCGCTACGTCGCCCTGGGCGACTCCTTCACCGAGGGCGTCGGCGACGTCGATCCCCGCCGACCCAACGGTGTGCGCGGCTGGGCCGACCGGGTGGCCGACGTGCTCGCCGCGCAGACCGATGACTTCGGCTACGCCAACCTTGCGATCCGGGGGCGGAAGCTGCAGGCCGTGGTCACCGAGCAGATCGAGCCGGCGCTCGCGCTCGAGCCCGACCTCGTGACCATTTACGCCGGCGCCAACGACATCATGCGGCCCGCGGTCGACATCGACCGCCTCGTGGACGGCTACGACGACGCCCTCGCCCGGCTGGTGTCCTCCGGCGCCCAGCTGGTGGTGTTCACCGCCTTCGACCCCGGCGGCTTCCCGGTGTTCGGCACGATGCGCGGACGCTTCGCCGTCTACAACGAACTGGTGCGTGAGGTCGCCGAGCGCCACGGAGCGACGCTCGTGGACTTCTGGCGCATGCGCGATTATCGGGCCGCCGGTATGTGGGCCGACGACCGCATGCACATGTCGAGCGCCGGTCATCAGCGGATGGCGATGGCCGTGCTCGACGCGCTCGCCGTCGACCACGACCTCGTCCCGCTCGATCTGTCGCCCGCTCCCCGGCTCACCAAGCGCGAGCGACGGGCGGCGAACGTCGACTGGGCACGGACGCACGCGGCCCCGTGGGTCAAGCGGCGCCTGACCGGGAAGTCGTCAGGCGACGCACTCGACCCCCGGTACCCCACGCTCGGGCGGCCGTAGGGCTCAGCTCGGGTTGAGCGCGTCGCGCACCGGGATGAGCTTGGCGTCCGCCTCGGCGAGCTCGTCGGCAGGCACCGAGTCGGCGACGATGCCGCAGCCCGCGAACAGGCGGACCTGAGTGCCCCAACCGTTGACACCGTTCTCGACCTGCGCCGAGCGCAGCGCGATGCCCCACTCGCCGTCGCCCGAGGCGCCGATCCAGCCGACCGGGCCGGCGTAGCGTCCGCGATCGAGGCGCTCGATGTCGTCGATGAGTGCGACGGCCTCGGCCGTGGGTGTGCCACCGACCGCTGCGGACGGGTGCAGCGATGCGGCGAGGGCGAGGACGCTGGCGTCGTCGCGGATGACGCCGGTGACGTCGGTGGCCAGGTGCATGACGTTGGGCAGGTGCAGCACGAACGGCGACTCGGGGACGTTCATGCTCGTGCAGTGCGGCGCGAGGGCGTCGGCCACCGAGCGCACTGCGTACTCGTGCTCCTCGAGGTCCTTGCTCGAACGGGCCAGGGACGCCGCGAGGGCGAGATCGTGGGTGTCGTCGCCGGTGCGCCGGATGGTTCCGGCCAGCACGCGTGACGTGATGAGGCCGCGCTCCAGCCGCACCAGCATCTCCGGCGTGGAGCCGAAGAAGCCGTCGACGTGGAAGGTCCAGCAGCCCGGGTAGTCGGCGGCCAGGCGTGCGAGCGGCGCACGCACGTCGAGCGGCCCATCGAGATTGGCGATCAGATCGCGGGCCAGGACGACCTTGTCGATGCCGCCGTCGGAGATGCGTCCGACGGCTTCGGCGACGATCTCCATCCAGGTGGCGGGGTCGACCGGGCCGTCGGAGAACGCGACCTCGACGGGGAACTCCGGGGGATCGGTGGCGGCGACGACGGGTGGCGTCGTGATGCCCGCGCCGACGACCGTGACCCAGGCGCGGCCGTCGCGGCGTCCGACCACCACCTCAGGCACGGTGAGTCCGCTGCCCGCGCCGTGATCGGCGAACGTGAACGAGCCGAACGCCACCAGCCCGGTGCCCGGGACGTCGACCTCGTCGCGCACGACGCTGTGCCGGGTGATCTCGCGCCACCACGTGGCCGCCTGTGCGAATCGGCGCGGTCCTGAGGTGGTGAACGTGGTGGCCTGACCCCAGCCGACGAGCCCGTCGTCGTGATGGATCCAGGCCACGTTGTCGTCGCGGGGGAGCAGTGCGAGGAGCGGTCCGGGGTCGTCGATCTCGACGGTACGGACCACGAGCGGCATGGCTGCCGGGGTGCTCGCAGCATCGAGACCGGGGTTGCTCACGGCAGCAACGGTACCCGTGGGACAGTGATCCGGTGACGCGAGCCGGTCTGGACAAGGAGCCCCGTGACGTCGCCCGGATGTTCGATGACGTCGCCCGGCGCTACGACCTCACGAATGACGTCCTGTCGCTCGGACAGGACCGTCGCTGGCGCCGCCGGGTCGTCCGGATGGTCGATCCGCAGCCGGGTGAGCTGGTGCTCGACCTCGCTGCCGGCACCGGCACCTCGAGCTCACCGTTCGCCGCCGCCGGCGCCACCGTCGTGCCCTGTGACTTCTCCCTCGGCATGCTCACCGAGGGCAAGAAGGCCCGGGCCGACCTCCCCTTCGTCGCCGGTGACGGCATGCAGCTGCCCTTCGGGGACGATCTCTTCGACGCCGTCACCATCTCGTTCGGCCTGCGCAACATCCACGACCCGATGCAGGGGCTCCGTGAGCTCCTTCGCGTCACCCGCCGCGGCGGCCGCATCGTGGTGTGCGAGTTCAGCACCCCCACCTGGGGTCCGTTCGAGGCGGTCTACTCGAACTACCTGATGAAGGCTCTGCCGCGCATCGCCGAACGGGTCTCGTCGAACCCCGAGTCGTACGTCTACCTCGCCGAGTCGATCCGCGCCTGGCCCGACCAGCGCGGCCTGGCTCTGCGCATGGTGGAGGCCGGCTGGGGCAAGGTCGACTGGCTCAACCTGTCCGGTGGCGTGGTCGCCCTGCACAGCTCCGTCAAGCCCTGAACCCCGGGAAGTTAGTGTGGCCTCAGTTACAAGCCCCAGCGCTCGGGCGTAGGGTGTCCTCGTGGCCACGTTGTGAACCTTTTCACAAGCGCACATCCATGTGACCATCACGCCCGCACCGGCTCGAGGGAGGCGCCGTGAACGCGTACACGCCGATCCTGGTTCTCGGCGTACTCGCGGCAGGCTTCGCGATCTTCAGCGTCGGCATCGCGCCCCTCACCGGACCGAAGCGCTACAACCGCGCCAAGCTCGACCGCTACGAGTCGGGCATCGAGCCGAGCCCCCTGCCTGAGGGCGGCGGACGCATCTCGGTCCGCTACTTCATCATCGCGATGCTGTTCATCGTGTTCGACATCGAGATCATCTTCCTGTACCCGTTCGCGGTCGCCTTCGACTCGCTCGGCTGGTTCGGCCTGATCGAGATGTTCATCTTCATGGCCACGGTTTTCGTGGCCTATGCCTACGTATGGCGCCGCGGAGGTCTGGAATGGGACTAGAAGAGAAGTTGCCCAGTGGGGTCCTGCTCTCCACCGTCGAGGGCCTGGCCGGATACATGCGCAAGGCGTCGTTCTGGCCGGCCACGTTCGGCCTCGCCTGCTGCGCGATCGAGATGATGACGTTCGGTGCCCCGCGCTTCGACTCCGCGCGGTTCGGCATGGAGGTCTTCCGCCCGTCGCCCCGTCAGGCCGACCTGATGATCGTCGCCGGCCGGGTCAGCAACAAGATGGCTCCCGTCCTGCGCCAGATCTACGACCAGATGGCCGCCCCGAAGTACGTGCTCGCGATGGGTGTCTGCGCCAGCTCCGGCGGCATGTTCAACAACTACGCGATCGTGCAGGGCGTCGACCACGTCGTGCCGGTCGACATGTACCTGCCGGGCTGCCCGCCCCGCCCGGAGATGCTCTTCGACGCGATCCTCAAGCTGCACGACAACATCCAGCACGGCAAGCTCGGCGCCAACCGCCTCGCCCAGATCGAGGAGCTCGAGCTCACGGCGCTCGAGGCCACCCCGACGTCGGCCATGAAGGGGCTCATGCGCTGATGGCTGAGAAGAAGGACGACATCCCCGCTGACCGGCAGGAGCCCGTCGGCGGCCCAGCCGACAAGACCAGCACGGTCGACTCCACGTCCGGCACGACTCAGGACGCGTCGCACGACGTTCAGGCCGAGCTGGTGCCCAGCGATGCCCGTGAGCTCGAGGTCGTCGACGTCCGCGAGGGGATGTTCGGGGTCCGCGGCACCGGCGACACCAGCGGATACGGCGGCCTGACCCGGCCGGTCATGATGCCGGGCGCCGCCCAGCAGCCGTTCGGCGGCTGGTTCGACGAGGTGCACGACCGCCTC
>CAWIWE010000006.1:0-45211 GCA_963839625.1 uncultured Actinomycetota bacterium
ATCTGCTCGCTGGGGTTCGACCCCGTCGGTGTGCCGTACGCGATGGTCGTCGGCGTTGCCGGCCTCATCGTGGTCGCTCGTGGCCTCGCGGACGCCCGAAAGAGGGTCGTGCTGGCCACCGGCGCGATCTTCGGCCTGGCGTTCATGGGCTCGCTGATCTGGTGGATGAACGCGGTGAGCAACGGCGCCTACGTGGCCCTGGTGCTCGCCGAGACGGTGTTTCTCGCCGTCATCATGCTCGCCCTCCGGGCTGCCTGCCGGCTCCCGCTCTGGCCGCTCTGGGGCGCGGCCGTGTGGGTTCTGGGTGAGAGCACCCGCGGCAGCATCCCGTTCAGCGGGTTCCCCTGGGGGAGGCTGGCCCACACCGCCATCGACACGCCGTTCGCCCCGTACGCCCGGCTGCTCGGCATGCCCGGCACCAGCGCCGTGCTCTTCGTGGTCGCTGCGATGCTGGTCGTGCTCGTGACCGCCCGTACGTGGCGGGCCCGGGCGCTCCCGGTGGTCGTCGTGGCCGTACTGGCCGGGGTCGGGGCGCTCCTGCCGACGGGGGTCGCCGGACCGTCTGGCTCGCGACAGGTGGCGCTCGTGCAGGGCGACGTCCCCGGCGTCTTCCTCACCTGGGAGCGCGGCGAGATCTTCGACCTGCACGTCGCCGAGACGCAGCGCCTGGCCGATCGGATCGCCAGTGGCGAGGAGCCTCAGCCCGACGCCGTCCTGTGGCCCGAGAACGCCACCGACATCGACCCCTATTTCGACGAGCGCGTGCGAGCCGGCATCGAGTCGCTGGCCTCGGCCTTGAACGCGCCGATCCTGGTCGGGGGCCTCTTCGACGGACCGACGGTCGACACCGCGTACAACGCCGGAGTCGTCTGGGACGCCGACGGCCCGGGGGAGCGGTACGTCAAGCGGATGCTCGTGCCGTACGGCGAGTACGTCCCGTTCCGTCGCGCACTCGGCGACATCGTGCCGCGGGTGGACCGCGACATCCCGCGCGACATGCTCCCGGGCGAGAAGGACGGCGCCCTGCGGATCGGAGACTTCACCGTCGGCGACACCATCTGCTGGGACATCGCCTACGACGGCATCGTCCGCGAAACGGTCCAGAACGGCGCGCAGGTGCTGGTCGTGCAGACGAGCAATGCCGCCTTCACCGGCACGTCCCAACCGGAGCAGCAGTGGGACATCTCCCGGCTGCGAGCCATCGAGAGCGGACGCTGGGTGCTGGTGCCGTCCACGAACGGCATCAGCGGTATCGCCGACGCGTCCGGGCACGTCGTGGAGCGAGCACCGCTGCACGAGCCCGCGACGCTCTCGGCGGACGTTCCGCTGGCCGGCGGCCTGACCCCGGCTCTACGCATCGGTGGCTGGCTCGAGCTGCTGCTCGGTGTGCTCGGCGCGCTGGGCTGGTGGCGCGGTACCCGGCGTCGCGACGGAGGTGCCTGATGCGGGTGCTCGTGGTGATGCCGACGTACGACGAAGCCGACAACCTCGACCAGGTGGTCGCACATCTCCATGCAAGCCGACCAGAGGTCGACGTCCTCGTGGTCGACGATGCCTCGCCCGACGGCACCGGACGGATCGCCGATGCACTCGCGACCGCCGACGACCGCATCCATGTGCTGCACCGACCGGTGAAGCGTGGCCTGGGAGCCGCCTACCAGGCGGGATTCGCGTGGGGCCTCGAGAGGGACTACGAGTACCTCGTGGAGATGGACGCCGACGGATCGCACCTGCCGGAGGACTTCGGGAACCTGCTGGACGCCAGCGCCAACGGTGCGGACCTCGTGATCGGTTCCCGCTGGATCGACGGCGGACGCGTCGTCAACTGGCCATGGCACCGCCGGTTCGTCTCACGCGCCGGCACGGCCTACGCACGCGTCATGCTCGGACTTCCCGTTCACGACAGCACCGCGGGGTATCGAGTGCTCCGACGCGGCACCCTCGAGCAGCTGGATCTCGACGCCATCCACTCGCAGGGCTACTGCTTCCAGATCGACGTCACGCGCTGTGTCCATGCCGCGGGCATGTCGATCGTGGAGGTGCCGGTGACGTTCGTCGAGCGCGAACGCGGCCGGTCCAAGATGAGCAGGGCGATCATCCGCGAGGCACTGTGGCGAGTCACCGTGTGGGGTCTGGCGCGACTGGTTCCCGGGCATCGGCGTCGAGTCCGCCGGAAGTCCTTGGTCGAGGGCTAGTGCCGCTCCTCGAGGCCGACCGCCTCGCGCAGCTTGCGTACCGACTCGTCGAGCTCAGGATCATGCCTGGCCTGTGACTCCATCAGAGCCGCCAGAGCCTCGGCCAGGACGTTCATCTTCTCCTGCGCCGCCTCCTCGGACCGGCGGCCTGCGTTCTCCAGCAACACCAGGAGGAGCAGGGACAGCACGCTGGCGACGGTGTGGATGGCGACCTGCCACGCCTTGAGGTCGACCCAGAACGGCGCGCTCACGAGCCAGGCGATCACGATGAACAGACAGACGAAGAAGAACGGCGCCCGGCTGACCCGTTGCTGGATGGCCTCGACGAATCGTTCGAACGGATTACGGCCGTCCGTCTGCTTGCGACTCTCGGCCGCTTCGCTGCGCTCCACCGCTCGACTCTAGGGGAAGCGGGGTGCGATCAGGTCCGAACGCAACTCGACCCCGGTATTGAACCCGGGGTCGAGGTACGTACGCGCCTGGGTGCGTGACTCAGGCGCTCTTCTTCCTGCGGCGGTGCAGATGCGGCGGACCGATCTCACCGGCACGCAGGAGCTCGAGGCGTTCTGTGAGGATCTCCTCCAGCTCGGACTCCGAACGTCGCTCCAGGAGCATGTCCCAGTGCGTTCGGATGGGCTTGACGTCCTTCTTGACCGGCTCGCCGCCGTCGACGCGACGACCGAGCTGACCCGTCTTCGGGTCCTCCCACTCGTCGGGAACCTCGGCCTCGTCGGCCATGGTGACCGCGAACGTGTGCCCATCAGGGCAGACGTACTCGATCTCTTGGCGGGGAGCCATCTCGACGCCTCGCTCGTCCTCGAAGCTCTGCGCTCCGAGTCGTGCGCCGCGTAAAGCGCGTTCAGCCATCGGGTTCCCCCCTTTCAGAATTGGTGCCTTACTTCTTCCAACGTACGGCACCTCTGTGAGATTCCCCTGAGTACGGCTCAGGCGTCGCGCGCTTTGTCCTGGATCTGTGCAGGAACACGCAGAAGAACGACCAAACCGGCGGCGAGCACCAGCATGATGCCGATGATGCCGGCCTTGTCGTTTCCGGTGATGAACGCGAAGAAGCCGAACAGGGTGGGCGCCAGGAACGACACCGCCCGACCGGTCATGGCGTACAGCCCGAAGTGCTGGCCCTCCTTGCCGACCGGCGTCAGCCGCGCGAGGAAGGTCCGTGACGCAGACTGCGCCGGGCCGACGAACAACGTGAGCACCAGCCCGAACGCCCAGAACGCGGATGGTCCGTCGACGAACAGGAGGACGACCGCCGTGATCAGCAGCGCAACGAGGGAGAACACGATCACGAATCGCGGGCCGAGCGAATCGTCCAACCGACCGGCGAGCAATGCTCCTGCGGCGGCGGTGACGTTGGCCGCGACCCCGAAGATCAGCACGTCGTCCTCGGCGATGCCATACACCGACACCGCGAGCACGGCGCCGAAGGTGAAGATGCCCGCCAACCCGTCTCGGTACAGCGCGCTGGCCATCAGGAAGACGACCGTGGAGCGATCGCTCCTCCACAGGTCGCGCACGTCGGCGAAGAGGATCCGGTAGGACTCCAGAAAACCCGCGGACGGTGTCGGGCTCGCCGCTGCCGGGAGCTCCGGCACCAGGAAGAAGACCGGGAGGGCGAACACGAGGAACCACGCCGCGGCCAGGAGCGTGATGAGCCGGATGTTGAGGCCTCCGTCAGTCGACACCCCGAGCAGTCCTCGCGTGTCTCCTTCTCCGACGACGAAGCCGAAATAGCAGAGCAGCAGCAGGACGATGCCGCCCAGGTAGCCGAACGCCCAGCCGAGGCCGGAGATGCGCCCGATCGTGTCCGGCGTCGACACCTGCCGGATCATCGCGAAATACGGCACCTGGGCAAGCTCGAACAGCACCGAGCCCAGCGCGATGAGCACGAGACCGAGCCACAAGTAGTGGTAGTCGTCCTTCACGAGAAACATCAGAGCGGTGATGGCGACGACCGCGAGCGTGAGCAGGCCCAGCGAGCGGCGTCGGTGGCCGGTCGCGTCACTGCGCTGGCCGGTGATCGGGGCGAGGAGCGCGATCGCCAGCCCGCCGGCCCCGAGTGCCCAGCCGAGCCATGAGCTGGCGGAGACCCGGCCGGGAAGGTCCTTGCCGACCGCGTCGGTGAGGTAGACCGAGAACACGAACGTCACGATCACCGCGTTGAAGGCGGCCGAGCCCCAGTCCCACAGGCTCCACGCCAGGACCTGGCGGCGTTCGACGTGGTGCGCGACTGCAGCGTCCTTGCTCACCGTCCTACCTCCACTCGCCTCGTTCGCGCAGGACATCACGCAGGACGTCCACCCGGTCGGACATGATTCCGTCGACACCGATGTCCAGCAAATATCGCATCTCGTCGGGATCATTGATGGTCCACACGTGCACGGGAACGCCGATGGCGTGGGCGCGAGCGACGAACCCGGGCGTGACGATGGTGATGGCGCCGTTCCGGACGGGCACCTGAACGCAACCACCACCCCGGCGCTTTCCGTAGCCCTGGAGCCACCGGGTCGGGGCCAAGCGCAGCAAGGCGATCTCGCCGCGGGAGAAGCAGCTCGGAGCCTTGGGAGCGCCGTCGCGCAGCTGACGGATCCGCTCGGACGAGAAGGACGAGAGGCACACCCGGTCGAGCGCGTCGGCGTCGCGGAGCACTGCAAGCGTCGGCTCGACGGTGTCGTCGGCCTTCACGTCGATGTTGAAGCGGGCCTCCGGGAACGCGTCGAGCAGGTCGTTCAGCCGCGGGATGGGCTCACGCCCGCCGACCATGATCGCGTCGATGGCGGTGGAGTCGAGGTCACGGAAGGCCGAGACGGTGCCGGTCATGCGGGTCAGCTCGATGTCGTGGAAGGCGTACACCACACCGTCCAGCGAGGTGTGCACGTCGGTCTCGAGGTAGCGGTAGCCGAGGTCGACGGCGTTCCGGAACGCGAGCATCGTGTTCTCGACGCCGTCGTTGGCCGGGAGCAGGGCGCCGCCGCGGTGGGCGAACGCCAGGGGAGTGGGGGAGTCGAGGAAGGCCACCGGTGTTGTGGCTCAGTGCCTTCGCCCTCGGCCCACGCGAGCCTTGGAGCGCTTGGTTTGCGGCTCAGATGTCACGGAACGTCTCGATCTCGGCCCCCAGCGCGTTGAGGCGCTCGGCGAGGTCCTCGTAGCCGCGGTGGATGACGTACACGCTGCGCAGCACGGACGTGCCCTTGGCGGCGAGCATCGCGAGCAGCACGACGACCGCTGGCCGCAGCGCCGGCGGGCACACGAGCTCGGTGCCACTCCAGTGGGTGGGGCCCTCGATGAGCACGCGATGCGGGTCGAGCAGTGTGACCTGCGCGCCCAGCTTGTTGAGCTCGGTGAGGTAGATGGCGCGGTTCTCGTACACCCAGTCGTGCAGCATCGTCTGACCCTCGGCCGTGGCCGCGATGACGGCGAAGAACGGCAGGTTGTCGATGTTGAGGCCGGGGAACGGCATCGGGTGGATCTTGTCGATGGGCGCCCGGAGCGAGGACGGGTGCGTGGTGATGTCGACCAGGCGGGTGTGGCCGTTCTCGGCCGGGTACTCCTCGCTGCGGTCGTAGTTGAAGCCCATCTCTTCGAGCAGGGCGAGCTCGATCTCCATGAACTCGATCGGCACCCGGCGGACGGTGATGCTGGACTGGGTGACGATCGCGGCCGCGATGAGGCTCATGGCCTCGATCGGGTCCTCGCTCGGCGCGTACTCGACGTCGGTGTTGATGACGGCGCGTCCGGTGACGCGAAGCGTGGTGGTGCCGATGCCCTCGATCCCGACCCCGAGCTCCTGCAGGAAGAAGCAGAGATCCTGGACCATGTAGTTGGGGCTGGCGTTGCGGATGACCGTGACGCCGTCGTGCCGGGCGGCCGCCAGCAGGGCGTTCTCGGTGACGGTGTCGCCGCGTTCTGTGAGCACGATCGGTCGCTCGGGGCCGACACCCGAGGCGGCCGTGGCGTGGTAGCTGCCGTCGGTGGCGACGACCTTGAGCCCGAACGGGCGCAGCGCGGTCATGTGCGGCTCGACGGTTCGGGTGCCGAGGTCGCAACCGCCGGCGTAGGGGAGCTCGAACTGGTCGACACGATGCATCAGCGGGCCGAGGAACATGATGATGCTGCGGGTGCGCCTGGCCGCGTCGGCGTCCATCGCGTCGAGGTTGAGCTCGGACGGCACGACGAGCTCGAGGTCGTTGTCGGAGTTGAGCCAGCGGAAGCGGACGCCGATGGACTCCAGCACCTCCAGCAGTCGGTTGACCTCTTCGATGCGGGCCACCTTGCGCAGCACCGTGGTGCCCTCGTTCAGCAGCGAGGCGCACAACAGGGCGACGCCCGCGTTCTTGCTGGACTTCACGTCGATGGCGCCGGAGAGCGTGGTGCCGCCCTTGACCCGCAGGTGGCTAGGCCCGGAAGTGCCGACGCTGACCAGCTCGGAGTCGAGGGCGCTGCCGATGCGGGCGAGCATCTCGAGGGTCAGGTTCTGCTGCCCCTGCTCGATGCGGTTGACGGCGCTCTGGCTCGTCTTGAGCTCCGTAGCGAGCTGGGCCTGGGTGAGTCCGCTGTGCTGGCGCGCGTCACGAATGAGCGTGCCGATACGGGCCAGGTAGTCGTCGCGTTCTGACATGGTCTCCCCACTGTGTATCTCAGATATGAGATAATCCTACACGTTCTCGGTGCGGTGTTCTTTTGGCTGCAGGAACAGGGCCACGAGGACGCCGACGACGGTCAGCACTCCGGCCACGACCCCGACGATACCCACGTGTGGTGAGGGGCCCAGCAGCTCGATCAGCTCGGCGCAGATGACCTGCCCGGCGATCAGGCACAGGCCGAGCACGAGCACACCATGGACCCTGACGAGGACGGCCGCGAGCCAGATCAGCGTCACGCCCAGGAGGCCACCTGTGTAGAGCCACCAGCTCCCGGGAAGGTTGTTCAGCCGGCCGTCCGCCAGGAGACTGGCCGCGAAGGCGACCAGGAGTGCGGCCATGCCGACGACGAAGTTGTTGAACGTCGCCGCCCATCCGCCGCCGATCGCCGCCAGACGCCCGTTGAGGGCCACTTGCAAGGCCGCACCCGCGCCGGCCACCAGGGGGAGGAGGGCGAAGACGACCGTCTCGTACGAGAACGTGGCGACCAAGCGTTCACCGGCCGCCAGCACGACGGCGACGACGGCGAACGTCGCGGCCACTGCTCGCGGGATGCTGTACGGCTGGTGTCCCGAGGGACCGATCCCGAGATGGTCGACGAGTAGGCTGCTCGACGACTGTCCGGCCGTGACGGCGACAGTGAACAGAGCCACACCGATGGTGCCGACGGTCAGGCCCTGCGTGGTCACGAGGTAGGCCCCGAACAGGCCGCCGAGCAGCTCGTACGGGCGCAGCCGGCCGCCGCGGAGCTCGCCGGCGATGCGAGCCACTCCGGCTCGAGCGCTGGGCAGGCCCAGCACGATCACCGTCAGCAGGACGATCCCCAGGCCGAAGTTGAGGACCGCAGTGGCGAGGCCGGCGCGCGGGCCCGACCCGAGCTCCTCCGCCAGGCGGCCGTTGACCTGCGACTGCACGGCAACGATGCCGCCCGCGAACAGCATGAGCGGGACCGCCGCGATGCGGACCGCTCTGCTGGTTTCGGCGGGTGGGGCGTCGCTCACCCGACGACGGTGGACTCGGCCGGGCCGAGTCGTCGGACGTCCTCGACGCCGCCGAAGTTCTCCACCTGACGCCAGTAGAGGCCGTAGGCCAGGTCGGAGATGCCCGCGTCGTGCACGGGGAACAGGGTCGTGGGGGAGACCCGGCTGATGAAGTCCACGGTGTCGGCGATCTTCGCCCACGGCGCGGTGAGGGGGAGTGCGAGCACGTCGACCCCCGCCGGTGCGTGCTCGTAGGAGTCGCCTGGATGGAACACCGTCGGCTCGCCGTCAGCAGAGACGAGCAAACCCGTGTTCGCGATGCGGGGGATCTGGGGGAGGATCTCGGCGTGCTGCGTGCCGACGCCCAGTAGCGTCAGGCTTCCGACCAACGTCTCGTCGTCGTGCGTGTGGGCCGACCAGGACCCGGTCTCGACGATTTCGGCCGTCTCCGGATCGCACAGAAGTGTGGCGCCGGTGTTGCGCTCGAGCAGCCCGCCGATGCGCGCCTGATCGAGGTGATCGGGGTGCTGATGCGTCACCACGATGGCATCGAGATCCTCGAGCTCGAACGTCTCGTCCGGGCAGAACCCGCCGGGATCGATCAGCACCCTGGTTTCGTCGACCTCGATGACCATGGCGGCATGGCCCATTCGAGTGATTTTCACGTGTCCATCATGCATGTGCACCGATCCGGGCGGGTATGGGTGTCGAATGGGACACATGGGGTTGATCTCGGACGCTACCGCTCTGATGATGCAAGCCGGCGCGAAGCGTTCGGCCCGTTTCGGCGATGCCCTCTACTTCACCGGAACCGACCTGGACGAGCCGGACAACTGGCGGATCCCGACCCGACACGGCTACGTGCGATGCGAGGTCTATCGACCTCCCTCCGTGCAGCGCCCGGCGATCTACGTGCACTTCCATGGCGGCGCGTTCATGATGCGCTACCCGCGCATGGACGACTTCTTCGCCCGATTCCTCGTCGCAGAGGCGGGAGTCGCCGTGGTCAACGTCGACTACGACGTGGCGCCCAGGCACCGGTACCCGATCGCGCACCAGGAGTGCCACGACGTCGTCCAGTGGCTCTCCCAGCACGCCGCCGACGGCGATCTCGACGGTTCCCGCATCGCGGTGGGCGGCTTCAGCGCCGGCGGCAACCTCGCCGCGTCGGTCTGCCTGCAGGCGCGTGACGCCGGGACGCCGATGCCGAGGCTCCAGATGTTGGGCGTCCCCACGCTCGACGTGTCGCGGAGCATCAAGCCCGCGATGGTCGAGAACCCGATGATCGGTCCCGGCATCCTGCGGCTCACGCACTCGACCTACTTCAAGGACGAGTCGTGCCGCACCGACCCCTACGCGTCCCCGCTGCTGAGCGACGACATGCACGGGCTGCCACCGGCCGTCGTTCTCACCGCCGAGTGGGATGCACTGCGGTCCGAGGGTGACGAGTACGCCGTGCGGCTCGCGGAGTCGGGCGTACCGGTGCTCCACCGCGTCGTCCCCGACACTGATCACTCATTCCTGAACGGCGACCGAAGGCGGGCACGTTCCCTGCTCGACCTGATGGCCGGCCAGGTGGCCGCCCGAGTGGCCTGAAGCCCGCTCGTCTGGCGGGGACGGCTATCCGCCCGCGTCGGTGCGCAGCAGCCGCCAACCTCCCGCCGCCAGGGGCCACGACGCAGTGCGCCGACCGATCGGAGCGGCTCGGCCAGGTCGGCATAACGACGGCCGTCGACGAAGGCCGATCCGGACGTGGGCTGGTCACGACCCATGACGACGCGCATCGTGGTGGACTTGCCGGCGCCGTACTCCTTGGTGAGCTGCGAAACGGTGATCACGGTGTCCTCCCGATGGTCGTCTTCGGAACCCTAGAAGCGCGGCTGTCAGGAATTGGGGGACATCGTGTGTGGGTTCTGTGCAGATCCTGGACCGACTACGATTCGCAGGTGACCAGCCGCTCCGCCGCCGAACAGCGTCTGAGCGATCTGGCGCTGCTGCGGCAGGTCCGTGACCGGATGGACCGGGAGTACGCGCAACCGCTGGACGTCGAGGCGCTGGCCCGCGGCGTGCACATGTCGGCGGGGCACCTCAGCCGTCAGTTCCGGCTCGCGTACGGCGAGTCGCCCTACTCCTACCTGATGACGCGGCGCATCGAGCGCGCGATGGCCATGCTGCGACATGGCGACCTCAGCGTCACTGACGTGTGCTTCGCGGTCGGGTGCTCGTCCCTGGGGACGTTCAGCACCCGCTTCACCGAGCTGGTCGGGGTGCCGCCCAGCGTCTACAAGAGCGAAGGCGTCAGCACGATGGCGGGCATGCCGGCGTGCCTGGCCAGGCAGGTGACCAGACCGATCAGGAATCAAGAAGCGCCGCTGCGTCAACGAGAACTAGCGTGAGCGCCATGAACCTCACCATTCACACCGCAGCCCTCCCACACGACGACCCAGACGCCTCCGTCGCCTTCTACCGCGACGTCCTGGGCTTCGAGGTCCGCACCGACTACGGGTCCGGCAAGATGCGCTGGATCACGGTGGGCCCGGTCGACCAGCCCGACACGTCGATTCTCCTGGCGCCGCCGACTGCCGACCCCGGCATCACCGACGACGAGAAGCGCACCATCGAGGAGATGATGGCCAAGGGCACCTACGGCTGGATCCTGCTGTCCACCGACGACATCGATGGAACGTTCGAGCGGATCCAGGCGAGCGACGCCGAGGTCATCCAGGAGCCGACCGACCAGCATTACGGCCGCGACTGCGCCTTCCGCGATCCTGCGGGCAACCAGATCCGCATCCAGGAGAAGTCTTGACCTCGGCCTGAGGCCGGCCGGACAGAGGGAGTTTCAACGACCATGGCCAAGAAAGACATGGCACACGTCGCCGACAGTCACGAGATGATCCGCGTGCAAGGCGCGCGCGAGAACAATCTCAAGGACGTCAGCGTCGAGATCCCGAAGCGCCGGCTGACGGCGTTCACCGGAGTCTCCGGCTCGGGCAAGAGCTCCCTGGTGTTCGACACGGTCGCCGCCGAGTCCCAGCGCATGATCAACGAGACCTACAGCGCCTTCCTGCAGGGCTTCATGCCCACGCTGGCGCGTCCGGAGGTCGACTACCTGGATGGCCTGACCACCGCGATCATCGTCGACCAGGAGCGAATGGGCTCCAACCCGCGATCCACGGTCGGCACAGCCACCGATGCGAACGCGATGCTGCGCATCCTGTTCAGCAGGCTCGGCAAGCCGCACGTCGGCCCGCCCGTGGCCTACTCGTTCAACATCCCGACCCAGACGGCCAGCGGCGTCATGAGCACCACCAAGGCCGGTGGGCGGGTCGAGAAGGACGTCGTGCGCGAGGTCGTGTACCTCGGCGGCATGTGCCCGCGCTGCGAGGGCATGGGAGCGGTCAGCGACTTCGACCTGACGGCGCTCTACGACGAGAGCAAGTCGCTCGCCGAGGGTGCGCTCACCATTCCCGGCTACAGCATGGACGGCTGGTACGGCCGCATCTTCAGCGGCGCCGGCCTCGACATGGACCAGCCGATCGGCAAGTACAACAAGAAGGACCTCGACAAGCTGCTTTACGGCAAGCCGACGAAGATCAAGGTCGAGGGCGTCAACCTCACCTATGAGGGCATCATCCCGAAGATCCAGAAGTCGATGCTGTCCAAGGACGTCGAGGCGATGCAGCCTCACATCCGCGCCTTCGTGGAGCGCGCGATCACCTTCCAGACCTGCCCCGACTGCGACGGCACCCGGCTCACCAAGGAGGTGCTGTCCTCGAAGCTCAAGGGCAAGAACATCGCCGATGTGTGCTCCATGCAGATCAGCGACCTGGCCGACTGGGTCCGAGGACTCAAGGAACCCTCAGTGGCGCCGTTGCTCACCGGGCTCCAGCACCTGCTCGACTCCTTCACGGAGATCGGTTTGGGCTATCTCTCGCTCGACCGTCCGTCGGGAACGCTGTCCGGGGGAGAGGCGCAGCGCACCAAGATGATCCGCCACCTCGGCTCGTCACTCACCGACGTCACCTACGTGTTCGACGAGCCGACGATCGGCATGCACCCGCATGACATCGAGCGGATGAACAAGCTGCTCCTGCAGCTTCGCGACAAGGGCAACACCGTGCTCGTGGTGGAGCACAAGCCGGAGACGATCGCGATCGCCGACCACGTCGTGGACCTCGGCCCGGGCGCCGGTACGGAGGGTGGCACGGTCTGCTTCGAGGGCACCGTCGACGGGCTGCGGGGGAGTGACACCATCACCGGTCGTCATCTCGACGACCGGGCCGCTCTCAAGGAGTCGGTGCGCCCGGGTGACGGCGCCCTGGAGGTCCGCGGGGCGTCGACACACAACCTTCAGGACGTGGACGTCGACATCCCACTCGGCATGTTGTGCGTGGTGACCGGCGTGGCCGGCTCGGGCAAGAGCTCGCTGATCCACGGGTCGGTCGCCGATCGCGATGGCGTCGTGGTGGTCGACCAGGGTGCAATTCGCGGCTCGCGGCGGAGCAATCCGGCCACCTACACGGGACTGCTCGAGCCGATCCGCAAGGCCTTCGCGAAAGCCAATGGCGTCAAGCCGGCGTTGTTCAGCTCCAACTCCGAGGGCGCCTGCCCCAGCTGCAAGGGTGCCGGTGTCATCTACACCGAGCTGGGCGTGATGGCGACCGTCGAGTCGACCTGCGAGGAGTGCGAGGGGAGACGGTTCCAGGCGGCAGTCCTGGAGTACACGTTCGGCGGCCGGAACATCGCCGAAGTGCTCGCAATGCCCGTCAGCGAAGCACTGGAGTTCTTCGGCGACGGTGACGCGCAGACGCCGGCCGCACACAAGATCCTGGTCAGGCTCGCCGACGTCGGACTCGGTTATGTCAGCCTGGGACAGCAGCTCACGACGCTGTCAGGTGGAGAGCGGCAGCGGCTCAAGCTGGCCACCCAGATGGCCGAGAAGGGCGACATCTACATCCTCGACGAGCCGACCAGCGGCTTGCATCTCGCCGACGTGGAACAGCTGCTCGGCCTGCTCGACCGGCTCGTGGATGACTCCGGCAAGTCGGTCATCGTCATCGAGCACCACCAGGCGGTGATGGCGCACGCCGACTGGATCATCGATCTCGGGCCCGGTGCTGGTCACGACGGCGGCAGGATCGTCTTCGAGGGCACACCCGCCGATCTCGTCGCCGACCGCTCAACGCTCACCGGCGAGCACCTCGAGGCCTATATCGGGGCCTGATTTCAGTCGTTTCCGAGCCGATTCGTGAACATGTGCTCGCTGATCAGCGACTGCGAAAGCGACGTCTGCTGGTCGGTCTTCGACTTCTGAGCTCTTGATGGGGCCAAAACGGGCCCAACACCCGCTCAGAAGGGGCTCCGAGCGGGGTGTTCGGCCCGCTGCCGCCTTACGCCGATAATGCACATTATGTCAACTAGGATGGAAATGCAGGTGGGAAGGGACACTCCCCTCTGTCCGAAGGCCGCGCTAGCGTCGGTTCATGCCGACGACGCCGGATTCCGACGCGGACACCGTGTTCTTTCCCGACGCCGGTGCCTTCGAGGCCTGGTTGACCGATCACGTCGACCACTTACCGGGTGTCTGGCTCAAGATCGCCAAGAAGAGCTCTGGAATCGCGTCACTGACCGACGACGAGGCGGTGGACATCGGCTTGTGCTTCGGCTGGATCTCCGGCCAGCGCAAGTCGCTGGACGACACCTACTACCTGCAGAAGTACGTACCGCGCCGGCCGCGGAGCAGGTGGTCCCAGGTCAATGTCGGCAAGGTGGAAGAGCTCACCTCGGCCGGACGGATGCGACCGTCCGGCCTGGCCGAGGTCGAAGCAGCCAAGGCCGACGGGCGCTGGGCCGCCGCCTACGCGTCGCAGCGGAACGCCACCGTGCCACCCGACCTCGCCGCTGCCCTGGCCGCGAACCCGCGGGCGGCCCAGGCCTTCGGGGCGCTCGGCAAGACCCGTCAGTTCGCCGTCATTCTCGACGTCGTCACAGCGCGAACGCCCAAGACGCGTTCGGCCCACCTTCACAAGGCCATCGCCGCACTGGAGACATGAAGGACGTCCCGACATCGTCGGGACGTCCTTCCTGCGAAAGATGCGGTTCGCCGAACCGATGCATCACAGAACCAAGATCAGCACCACGACGACGGCGATCACGAGCGCGAGAATGGCGATCATGCGTGTGTCCATGTACAACTCCTGACAAGAGGTCGCCGGTTGCTCCGGCTACGGCGCCCCAAGTTCATCGCATCGTGGACGTGCACGCAACAGGGAGGTGGATCTTGTTGCGAGGTCGGTGTCTCTTCATGGCGAGCGGGGCATGAGCAACGTCGTCGACATCGTCGACGCGATCGACCGGCTGCGCGACCTACGCGACCGCGTTGCCGTGGGCGTCTCTGGCTACGCGGGGGCCGGCAAGTCGGTGCTCACGCGACAGTTGGTGGACGTGATCGACGACGCCGTCCGGCTTCGCGGTGACGACTACCTGGACGCGCAACGCGTCCATCGGCGCTCGTCCGACTGGGATGGCGTGGAGCGAGCCCGAATGCGCCGCGAAGCGCTCGAACCCTTCCGCGCCGGCGCCACCGTGGCCGTTCGACCGCTGGACTGGAGCACCGGCCGCCACGGTGCCCCCACTCCCCTCCCCCAGGCGTCCGTGCTCATGCTGGACGCGATCGGCATCTTCCATCCTGAGCTCCTCCCCTGGTTCGACCTGACCGTCTGGGTCGACGTCGAACTCGACGTGGCGCAGGCCCAGGGCATGGCTCGCGACCGTGCGGCCGGCCGCGATCACGACACGCTCTGGACCGACGTCTGGACGAAGAACGATCGTGAATTCGAACAGACGTTCTTACCGCGGAGCCGGGCCGACCTCGTGTACCAGCCCTGACCATCGCCGGAAAGTGCTGGCGCACTGCGGCGGCACAGGCCATCATCGAGGCGTGAGCACGACGATCGGACGTGACGCGACGCGAGTGCTTCTCGTCGCGCTCCTCCTCGGGGCTGCCGTGTCCGTGGCCCTCGGCGTGTACGGCTCGCAGCACGAGCCGACGTTCGAGCCGATCACCACGCTCGGCTTCGCCAGCATGATCCAGATGAAGGTATGGCTGGCCGTCACCGCAGGAGTTCTCGCGGTCGGACAGCTGGTCGGCGCCCTGTGGATGTACGGCAAGCTCGGCGTCCCGGCACCGTCGTGGCTCGGCACCGGTCACCGCGCCTTCGGCTTCCTGGCGATTCTGGTCAGTCTCCCGGTGGCGTACCACTGCCTGTGGTCCCTGGGCTTCCAGACCACCGACGCACGGGTCGTGGCGCACTCCCTGCTGGGCTGCACGGTCTACGGCGCGTTCGTCGCGAAGGTCGTCTCCGTCCGTTCCCGTGACACTGCCTCGTGGCAGTTCCCGCTCGTCGGCGGGATCTTGTTCACCGCCATGGTCGTGGTCGTCCTGACATCGGCCGGGTGGTACCTCAACGAGTTCGGTGCGCCGGTCTAGTCGTCCGGTTCGTCCAATTTCGATCGCAGGATCTTGCCGGTCGCGTTGCGCGGGAAGTCGTCGAGCACGACGAACTCCTTGGGCACCTTGAACCGTTCCAGCCGGTCGCGCAGGAAGTCACGCAGCTCGGAGTCCTTGGGCGGCTCGTCGGACGTCACGGTGACGTAGGCGCGCAGCACCTGGCCGAACTCCTCGTGGTCGATGCCCATCACCACCGCCTCGCCGACGGACGGGTGCTCACCGAGCGTGTGCTCGACCTCGAGCGGGAAGACGTTCTCTCCCCCGGACACGACCATGTCGTCGTCGCGGCCGTCGACATACAGACGGCCCAGGTCGTCGAGGTGGCCCATGTCGCCGGTGTTGACGTAGCCGTCGACGACCTCCTTCGCCTCCGGGGTGGCGTCGCCGTCGGCGGTGTACCCGTCGAACAGCAGGCCGCCGCGCATGAAGATGGTGCCCCGCTCCCCCGGGTCGGCGACGGAGCGGTCGTCGCGCAGGATGCGCAGCTTGATGCCGATGCCCGGCTGCCCGAGCGTGGAGGGCTCGTCGAGCAGGTCCTCCGGTGTCGCCATCGAGACGATGCCAGTCTCCGTCGATCCGTAGAGGTTGACCAGCACCGGGCCGAACGCCGCCAGGAACTCGACGACCGTTGACGGCGGGATGGGCGACGCTCCGGTGAGCGCGACGCGGACCGATGAGACGTCGCGTTCGGGCTGCTCGCTCTTGGCCTTCAGCAGGCGCTGAAGCATCAACGGCACGCCGGTGAGGACGGTTGCCTGACGGGCCTCGATGTCGTCGAGCATCTGGTCGGCGTCGAAGCGGCGGTGGCTCACGATCGTGCCGCCCACCGACAGCGACGTCAGCAACATCGAGAAGCCCAGCGCATGGAAGAACGGCGGTGCCACCACGCTGACGTCGCCGTCGCGTAGCCGCAAGATGCCCATGCCGGTGGCCGCGCTCTCGGCGATCCCCAGGAGGTCGATGTCGCGCGACACACCCTTGGCGAGGCCGGTCGTGCCCGACGTCAGGAGGGTGAGCTTGGACGATCGGTGGTTGGCCGGTGCCCGTGCGTGGCCATTCACGGCGAGTGAGTCGAGGGTCAGCCGGTCGTCCGCGTCGCTCTCATGCCACGCCAGGACGCGTCGGCCGTCGTAGCCACAGGCCTCGACGATGTCGTGGTACTCCTCGTCGTGCACCAGCACGTCCGGATTGTGCCGCTGGAGGATGCGACCCAGCTGCGACTCGGTGATCTCGGTGTTCAGGAAGACGACCTCGTGGCCGAGCCTCGCGCCGACGGCGAACGCCTCGACGAACCCGCGGTGGTTCCGGCAGAGGATCGCGAACGTCGACCGGCCCCGGCGTCGGGTCCACAACGCACCCGCGATCGACTCGATCCTCTGGTCGAGCTCGTGATACGTCGTCGCGCCGTCGTCGTCGACGATGGCATCGCGGTCGGGATGCCGCGCGGCGCCGATCGCGATCGCCGCGGCCGGCGTCAGGCCCGTGCGCCACAGCCCGGAGATGATGCGTGCGCCCGCGCGTGGTCCGACCGGGCGCAGCAGGCCGGACTTCGCGGTGGCGGTGGCGGCGTCCTTCCAGCGATTCAGGTCGCGTCGAGATGGCATGCCGCGATTGTGCCGCAGCTTTCGTGGCTGGGCATGCCTATGCTCGAACCAGGATCATGAACGAGGACGACACTGACCGGATCGACAAAGCGTCGCGCCCTGCCACCACCCAGAGCGCGCGCGACCGTCGATTGGAGTACCAGGCCCGCTGGGTCGACCTGCAGGTTCAGCGCGCGATCGAGCGTGGCGAGTTCGACAACCTCCCCGGCACCGGCAAGCCGATCGAGGACCTCGGAACGACGCACGATCCGGACTGGTGGCTCAAGCGGTTCATCGAGCGCGAGCGGATCACGGGAGTCCTCCCGCCGGCACTCTCCTTGCGCGTGGAGGATGCCCGACTGGACTCGGTGCTGGATGCCGAGACGTCGGAACGGCGCGTGCGGGAGATCCTCGAGGACTTCAACGCGCGGGTGGTCGCGGCTCGTCGCCAGCTCCAGGGCGGGCCACCGGTGATCACCAGAACCCGAGACGACGACGCCGAGATCGAGGCGTGGCGACAACGGCGCGCGGCCCGGCGGGAGCGGATCGACCGCGCACCCACGTCGCGTCAGAGCGCTGCCCCAAAGGGTCGCCGTCGCGCCTGGCGGCGCAGACTCCTCCCATGACAGACGCGTCGATGCACCGCACGGTGACGTTCGCCGCCCCGCTCGATGCCAGACGGACGTGGTCGATCCTGCAGCGCGGGGGCGGTGACCCGGCCTTCCGGCCCGTCGGTGGCACCATGTGGCGCACCAGCCGCATGGAGACCGGTCCGGTCACCGTCGCTGTGGCGCAGACCGACAGTCGAACCGTCGAGGCGGATGCGTGGGGTTCCGGTGCCGAGGAGATGCTGGAAGCACTTCCCCGCGCCCTCGGCGCCGACGACGACTCATCTCAGTTCGTGCCGGCCCACCCGTCGGTCGCCGACGCGCATCGGCGCTTCCCAGGTCTGCGCGTCCCGCGCACCGGTCGGTTGCTGGAAGCCCTGATCGCCGCCGTCATCGAGCAGCGGGTCGTCGGCATGGACGCCATGGCCGCCTGGCGCCGTCTGCTGATGCGCCACGGCGATCCGGCACCGGGTCCGGCCCCGCCCGACATGCGGGTGTTCCCGACCGCAGAGACGTGGGCAGCCCTGCCGTCCTGGGAATGGCACCAGGCCGGAGTCGACCCCCAGCGCTATCGCACCGCGCACGCCTGTGCGCGCGTCGGGGCGCAGCTCGAACGGGTCGCGTCGGAGCACGAGGACGACCGTTCTGCGGTGTACCGCGCGCTGCGCAGCATCCCCGGCGTCGGCGCCTGGACGGCCGCCGAGACCGGCTTCCGTGCCCTGGGTGACGTCGATGCGGTGCCGTTCGGCGACTACCACCTGGGCCATCTGGTCGGTGTGGGTCTGCTCGGCCGCCGCCTGCACGACGACGACGAGATCGCCGAGGCGTTGGAGCCCTACCGTCCCCAGCGCTATCGCGCCGTGCGCCTGCTCGAGCTGAGCCCGCTCGTCCGCATGGAGCGCCGCGGGCCGCGGGCCTCACGCGTCGACCACCGCGCCTACTGACTCAGTCCGTCTCAGAAGTCGTCTTCTTCGTGCTGGATGACCGACAGCACGTTGCCGGCGGGATCGTTGAACCAGGCGATGTCGGGTCCCTCTCCGGTCATCACGCCGAGCTCGTCCTGCGGTGCGCCGTCGTAGCGCAAGAACTCGATGCCCTTGCCCTGGAGGTCACTGACGGCGGCGTGGACGTCGTCGACGGGCAGGTTCAGCACGGTGAACGTGGCCGGCTGGTGGTCGTCCTTCGTGTACAGGAGCACCCGCGTGTCACCGTCGAGGGCGAGCTGCAGGAAGCCGTTGTCCATCTCCCGCACGTCGAGCCCGAGCTTGTCCGTGTAGAACTCGCGGGCAGCCTCGGTGTCGTTGATCGAGAATCCGCTGAATGGCTTGTGGAACATCGTTCTCCTCGTTGATGGTGATCGGTCAGGCCAGGGTCCGGGCGAAGACGTCGCGGTCGACGTTGCCGCCGGAGACGACGATGCCGACGCGCTGGCCGGCGAGGGCCTCTCGCTCGTGCAGCGCGCCTGCGAGCGCAGCCGCGCCTGCGCCCTCGGCGACGTTGTGGGTCGCGGTGAACACCAGCGACATGGCTGCCGCCACCTGATCGTCGTCGACCTCGACGAGATGGTCGACGTTCGAACGGATGATCTCGAATGCCTCGGGATTCGGCGTGCGGCAGGCCATGCCGTCGGCCAGCTGCGTGGTGACCGGCACCGAGACCGGTTCGCCGGCATCCATCGACCGGGCGTACGCAGGCGCACCGGCCGACACGACCCCGACCACGCGCGTCGTCAGCCCGAGCGCGTCGCGCGCGGCCAGCGTGGCGCAGACACCCGACCCGAGCCCGATCGGCACGTAGACGACGTCAAGGTCGGGCACGGCACGGAACAGCTCGAGCGGGTAGCTCGCCACGCCGGCGAGGAGGTCGGGATGGAAGTTGGCCACCAGGTGCCAGTCGTGCTCCTCGGCGAGCGCGGTGGCGTGCTCGAGCGACTCCTGGAAGTCGTCACCGACCTCGAGCAGCGTCGCGCCTTGCGCCTGCATCGCGATGTTCTTCTCGCGGCTGTTGCCGTGCGGGACGACGATCGTGAGCGGGACACCATGTCGGCGGGCCGCCGCCCCGATCGCCTGTCCGTGATTGCCCCGCGTGGCGGTGACCAGCCCCGATGGCTGCTCACGCTCCATCAGGCGGTGCAGGTACACGATGCCGCCGCGAATCTTGAACGCGCCGAGCGAGGTGTGGTTCTCGTGCTTGAGCCACGCCTCGGTGCCGAGCGCCTCGTCGATCAGCGGCCAGCGGTGTTGTGGTGTGGGCGGTACGAACTCGTGGACGAGCTTGGCGGCGTCGTCGAGCTGGTCGAGGGTCAGGCCATACACGCTCATGATCGAAATCTACCCCCGCGCGGGTCGGGTCACGGACCTCCGGTCAGGTGGACGGAGCTGATCTCCTGATCGGCGATCTGCCCGTACGTCAGGATGGTCGACGCCTGGACGCCGGAGTCGGTGAACGAGACCGCCTGGATGTGCGACGAGCCGTAGTTCTCGCGGCGGGCTCAGACGAACCGGGAGGTGTCGCCCGCGCCCACGCGCACGATTTCCGGAACTCCGTCGACGAAGTCGATGACGGTGGTGGGCTCGGAGGCCACGGCACCGGACTCCACGATCGCGTCGACGTCGCCGTCGAGCGCCTCGTTCACGGCCCAGCCCTCGGTCATGGCCTCGAGCTCGCCCGGCAGGATCAGTGTGCTCGACAGCAACGGCTCCTCGAGCGTGGCCAGCAGGGCCTGGACGACCGTGTGGTCAGGGATCCGCGCACCGACGGTCTTCTTCTTGGGGTGCAGAAGCCGGCGGGGAACCTCCGGCGTCGCGGGCAGGATGAACGTGTAGGGCCCCGGCGTGGCGCTCTTGACGGCCCGGAACACGGCGTTGTCGACGTGCACGAACTGGCCGAGCTGCGCGAAGTCGCGGCACACGAGGGTGAAGTGGTGCTTGTCGTCGAGGCGGCGAATCGCCCTGATCCGCTCCAGCGCGTCCCGGTTGCCGAGCTGGGCGCCGAGCGCATATCCGGAGTCGGTCGGATACGCGACGAGGCCGCCCTCACGCAGCACGGACACCGCCTGGTCCACGCCGCGTTGTTGCGGATTGTCCGGGTGGATGTCGATGAAGCGCGCCATGGGCCCGACCATACGCGCCGGGTCATGGCGCGGCGTCACGTGAATATCGAGACGCCACCGGGCCCGACCAGGAAGGCCACCACGATCAGGACGATCCCCATGAGGATGTCGCCACGGATGAGCCGAAGTACCCCGAAGATGCCGATGATGACGGCGATGATCCACAAGACGGTGGCCACGTTGTGCTCCTTCTGTTGTCGTGGCAGTCACGCTAGACCCGGCAGGGCCACCCCGCCTGTCGAGCAGCTCGGATCCGGTTGTCCAGCACTCGGACGGGAATATTCAGGGCGGCGCTGGCGTCTACGCTTGATGATGGCCTGAAACGCCGCCCGCGAAGGAGGTCGACGATGACGAGCACCAGCGTGTCCGTGACACCGTCATTGGCCGACCAGCGCGCACGGCAGATCGAGCACGACGCCGCTCGGGAGAAGCACCATCTCGAGCGAGCGACCAATCTCAAGCAGATCCGCAGTCGCGACGAGCTGAAGGCCCTCGCCGAGGAAGCGTCCGAGCGACTCGCCGATGCCAGCACCGACGAAGTGCTCGCCTGGGTCGCCGAGGAGTTCGGCTACCGCACCGCCGTCGCCTGCTCCATGGCCGACGCTGTGCTCCCCGACGTGGTCGCCAAGCACCTCCCCTGGGTCGACACGCTGTTCCTCGACACCGGCTACCACTTCGCCGAGACCATGGGCACCCGCGACGCGGTCGAGTCCACCATGCAGCTGAGCATCGTCGACGTCACGCCGAAGCGGACGGTCGAGGAGCAGGACGCCGAGTTCGGCAAGGACCTGTTCTCCCGCGACCCCGGCCTGTGCTGCGAGATGCGCAAGGTCGAGCCGCTCGCGGAGACGCTCGAAGGCTACGAGGCGTGGGTCACCGGCGTCCGGCGAGAGGACTCCTGGCTGCGGGCCAACACGCCGCTGGTCGACTGGGACGACAAGAACGGCATGGTGAAGATCAACCCGCTCGCGGCCTGGACCTTCGACGAGCTGATCGACTACGCCTCCACGCACGACGTCGTCATCAACCCGCTGATGAACGACGGTTACCCGTCCATCGGGTGCGCGCCGTGCACGCGGAAGGTCGAGCCCGGCGAGGATCCGCGGGCCGGCCGGTGGGCTGGTCTCGACAAGACCGAGTGCGGTCTGCACGCCTGATCACACGCCCTAGAGTCGCCTCATGAATACTGCGGGGAGCTTTCCTCTCACCCTGCGCATCGCCGACCGCAAGGTCGTCGTCGTGGGTGGAGGCCACGTGGCCACCCGGCGCACACACGCTCTCGTCGAGGCCGGCGCCGACCTCACGGTCGTCTCCCCGACTCTCACCGCCCGCCTCGCCGAGCTCGCCGAGCAGGGTCGCATCACCTGGGAGCAGCGCACCTATCAAGACGGCGACCTCGACGGCGCCTGGCTCGTCCAGACCGCCACCGCCGATGCCGCCACCGACGATCGTGTGGCGGCTGACGCCGAGGCCCGCGCCATCTGGTGCCTGAAGGGCGGCGACCCGGACGCTGCCACCGCCTGGACGCCTGCGGTGGCCAGGGTCGACGACGTCCTCATCGCCGTGAGCGGTGGTGGCGACGCCGGACGTGCGTCGTCACTCCGCGACGGCGTCGCCGCGGCCCTGCAGGCCGGCGAGCTGCCGCTGCGACACCGCACCCACCATCCGGAGGGGTTCGTCGCCCTGGTGGGTGGCGGGCCGGGCGACTCGGGTCTGCTCACAGTCCGGGGGCGCCGGCTGCTCGCGGAGGCCGATGTGGTGGTCGTCGACCGCCTCGCCCCCACCGCCTACCTCGCGGAGCTCGCTCCCGACGTCGAGGTCATCGACGTGGGCAAGATGCCCGACCACCACCCGATCCCGCAGGACGAGATCAACCGGATCCTCATCGACCATGCCCAGCAAGGCCGCATCGTCGTGCGGCTGAAGGGTGGCGACCCCTACGTCTTCGGACGCGGCGGCGAGGAGCGTCAGGCCTGCGAGGACGCCGGGGTCTCCGTCGAGATTGTGCCCGGGGTGACCAGCGCGGTCGCCGTTCCCGCCGCGGCCGGCATCCCGGTCACCCATCGCGGCCTGGCCCGGGGGTTCAGCGTGCTGACCGGCCACGAGTCGATCGGCGACCTGCCCCGCGACCGCGGGCACACCCTGGTGCTGCTCATGAGCGTCAAACGCCTCGGCGAGACGGCCGATGAGCTGGTGGCGGCGGGGCACGATCCGGAGACTCCCGTCGCGGTCGTGGAGAGCGGCTGGTCCGACCAGCAGCGCGTCACCGTCGGCACGTTGACCACGATCGCCGCCCGCGCTGCAGAGGCGGGCGCGCGGCCGCCAGCCGTGACGGTGATCGGCGACGTCGTCACGCTGTCACCCCACTGGGTCTGAGTCCGTTTCCGCCTGCTCGCGCAGCCAGGCATTGAGCCCGCGCTCCCCCGCGCGCATCACCACGTCGTGCGCGAGCACGAACACCGGCCGGAGGACGAATCGCATCCTGCGCATCCATGGTTGGGTCACGTCGACGTCCCAGCTGACGTCGATCGTGCTGTTGAGGTCATCGACGACGCCGAGCTGCATCGTGGCCCGGCCGAGCAAGTCGCCGTCTGCACGCAGGGTCACCCGCGTCATGGGTGTCGACTCGACGCCGTACACGCGAAACGTCAGCGTGTAGCCCATCGGGCTTCCGGCCGTCACATGGATGTCTGGGCCACCGCGGCGCTCGGACCGCATGCCGGGCCAGAACACGAACGGGTTCTCCGACGGCAGGAGTTCTTCGAAGGCCTGCCAGACCCGATCCTGGGACGCCGAGATGTGCCAACGCGAGCTGAAGGAGTAGTGCGATCCAGCCGTGTCGCTACCGGGATTGGTGGGACTGGTGGGATTCAATGGTCTCGGCCGCGGGTGGTATGAGTGCCCGCGGCCTTAGCTTGCCCGGAGCCTTCCTCGCGCGTTTTCCAGAGCCACCAGAGCCCCACGAAGGGCAGCACGAGCGGGATGAAGACGTAGCCTGCGCCGAAGTCCGACCACACGGTCTGGTCGGGGAACAGGCTGCCGTCCAGGGTCGACAGGGCACCCACCGACAGGACGCCGACCAGCTCGAAGTCGATCGTCGCGACGGCGAGCCGGCGCCGGTCGGTGGCCAGGGCGAGCGTGGCCACGACGTAGACCACTCCAGCGAGCGCAGACAGCGCGTACGCCACCGGCGCCTCGTCAGCCTTCGTCGCCAGCTGGTAGATGGACCGGGCCGACGCGGCGAGGGCGAACACGGCGTAGACCGTGACGAGCGCACGTCCGAAGCCATGACCGGTACCCGTGTCAGACATGCGTGCCCCTCCAGATCTGGAGAACCCGGACACAGAGTACGGCGACGGTCAGCATGGCCACCACGACCACTCCCGTGCCCCATCGGCTCTTCTCGGCGATCCCCCAGAGCACGGCCGCCGGCGGGATGACGACCAGCGTCACCAGATACGAGACGAACAGGACGCCGTCGACGTCGCGGGACGTGTTCGCCAGCGCGATGCAGCCACCGACGAGCATCGCGAGCAACGCGATCTCGAGGACGGCGGCGGCGTAGAACAGCGGGTTGCTGAATGGTTGACGTCGCAAGGTGTGCCACGCGGCGAAGGCAGCCACCGCCACTGCCAGCCACGCGACGATGGTGGCCGCTGCGTCCGTCACGCACGTCCTTCGGACGACGTCGGCTCCCCGGGCGCGGGCCTTGGCGCCCCCAGGATCGTCAGGATCGAGCTCTTCACGAACCCGTTCCACACCTTCAGGCGGCGGAACATGAAGTGCCCGACGCCGGGGAGTTTGGTCCAGGTGGCGCTCAGCGCGATCTGCTGGCTTCGCTCCACGTACTCGCGGCTCCAGCGCGCCGAGGTCCAACGGTCGTTGGTGCCGTGGATGACGTGCAGGTGGCGGCCGGCGATCGTCGCGTTCGGCTCATGCTCGGGGAGCCACGGCGCCAGCGCGACAACGCCGGCCACGGCGGGGTCGTCGGCGATCCTGCACGCGGTGCGTCCACCCATGGAGTGCCCGACGAGTACCACCGGGCGGCCCGGGTACTGCTCGTGCAGGCGGTCGAGGGCCCACCGCGCGTCGCGCACCGGTGCCGGATCGGCCGAGCCGTTCCATCCGCGGACGCGGTACTGGAGCAGGTGCAGGCTGAGGTCGTGGTCGGCAGCGAACCCACGGAGCGAGCGGGCCATCAGCGCCATCCGCCACCAGCTGGCGTTCCGGTTGGTCACGGCCTCGGTGTTGTTCTGCTGCCCGCCGTGCAGCATCAGAACGCAGGCCTTCGGTTCCGCGGGCTCGTTGAAGGCGTCCAGTCGTGGTTCACGCATGCGCAAAGGCTTTCACGAGCAGGCTGGGCGTGCAGACGAAGGCCACGGTGATGTCAGGCGCCGTGGATCGCGATGGCAGACATCCGCTGCCCGCTGGGCCCTGTGGTGATCAGGTAGGTCACCGTGAGTCGATCCATCTCCTCTCCGCCGTGTTGCTGGCGAGAGAACTCTCCGCGAAACAGGGCGGAGCTGGCGTTCAGCACCGTGACGTCGGAGCTCAAGATCTCGGTGTGGTCGTAGTTGGTTGCTCGCAACCCGTCGACCTGTTGCTGGACGGCCGCGACGACCTGCTCCTCGGACGTCAAGTAGAACACCGCCTCATCGGTGCTGAAGATCACCGGAATGCCGTAGTACGCCAGTAGCGTCGACGTGTCACTCTCGCCGCGTCCACACGCGGCGAACACCTCGAGGTACTCACCGAACCAGGTCTCAACGCCGGCGGAGTCCATGTCAGGCCGACCCGAAGGCGTTCTCGCCGGTCAGCGCTTGCCCGAGGACGAGTGCATGCATCTCGACCGTGCCCTCGTAGGTGAGCACCGACTCCAGGTTGTTCATGTGCCGGATGACGGGATATTCCAGCGAGATGCCGTTGGCGCCGAGGATGGTGCGTGCGGTGCGGCAGATCTCCAGGGCCTCCCGGACGTTGTTGAGCTTGCCGAAGCTCACCTGTTCCGGCGTGAGGCCTACCGCGTCCTTGCGGCGCCCGAGGTGCAGGGCCAGCAGCATGCCCTTGTGCAGCTCGAGGCACATGTCGGCGAGCTTGGCCTGGGTCAGCTGGAACCCGCCGATCGGCCGGCCGAACTGGTGCCGGGTGCGTGAGTAGTCGAGCGCGGTCTCGTAGGACGAGCGTGCCGCGCCGAGGCAGCCCCAGACGATGCCGTACCGGGCCTCGGTGAGGCAGGACAGCGGGCCCTTCAGTCCGGTGACCTCGGGCATCACCGCCTCGTCCGGCAGCCGGACGCCGTCGAGCACCAGCTCGGAAGTCACCGATGCCCGGAGCGACATCTTGTGCTTGATCGTGTTCGCCGTGAATCCCGGCGTGTCGGAGGGTACGACGAAACCGCGGATGCCTTCGTCGGTCTGCGCCCAGACGACGGCGACGTCGGCGATCGAGCCGTTCGTGATCCACATCTTCGTGCCGTCGAGGATCCAGTCGGCCCCGTCCTTCCGGGCTCGCATGCGCATGCCGGCTGGGTCCGAGCCGTGGTCGGGCTCGGTGAGACCGAAGCAGCCCACCGCGTCGCCCTTGCCCATGGCCGGCAGCCACTCGTCCTTCTGCGCGTCTGATCCGAACCGCCAGATCGCGTACATCGCAAGCGAGCCCTGCACGGACACCATCGAGCGGACACCGGAGTCGACCGCCTCGAGCTCGACGCAGGCCAGGCCGTAGTCGACCGAGGACATGCCCGGGAGGCCGTATCCGTCCAGGTGCATGCCCAGCAGGCCGAGCTCGCCGAACGACCGGATCAGCTCGCGTGGCTCGTCCACGATGCCGGTCTCGAACCAGTCGGCGACGTGCGGCTGGACCTTGTCGGCGAGCATCGTGCGCACCGTGTCGCGGACGGCGATCTCCTCGGTGCTCAAGAGGTCGTCGATCGACAGCGGGTCGAGGCGGTCGAACGCGGGAGGTCGGTGCTCGCTCATGGTGCCACCGTACAAGCGACGGCGCCCTAGACTCTGCGGTGAGGGACCCAAGACTCATCCGTTCAGACCCATCCCTCGTGGAGGCAGTGTCGAATGCCAGGTAGACCCCGATTTGGCAGGGAGAGGAATGTGGCCCAGACCCACGCCGCAGACCGGCACCTTGGTGTTGCCGGCACGCGCGACGTCGTCGATCTCTCCGACCTCCTGACCCAGGTGGCGCGGGGAGACGAGTCCGCGTTCGCGGCCCTCTACGACCACCTCGGATCATCTGTCTACGGTCTCGCCCGGCGCGTCATCCGTGATCCCGCACGCGCCGAGGAGGTGGCCCAGGAGGTGTTCCTCCAGGTGTGGCAGACGGCAGCGCGTTTCGACCCCGAACGGGGCCGCGCCAAGAGCTGGGTCATGACGCTGGCCCACCGCCGCGCCGTGGACGCCGTCCGGCACGACCAGGCCGCCACGAATCGGGACAAGGCCTACGACTGGTCGGCCGGGCCTGACTTCGACGTCGTCAACGAGACCGTCACTGTGCGGCTCGAGCACGAGCAGGTGCGTCGGTGCATGGAAGGCCTCACCGACCTGCAGCGCGAAGCCATCGACCTCGCGTACTACAAGGGCTACACGTACGCCGAGTGCGCCTCTGTGCTCGAGGCGAATCCCGCGACCGTCAAGACCCGCATGCGCGACGGACTGGTCCGCCTGCGCGACTGCCTGGGAGTCGCATCATGAATTCACCCCACGAAACCACTCGCTCCGCCAACACCGGTCAGCTGCAATGTCAGATCCGCTCGCGCTTTCGCGGGGGCCCCGAATGACTGTCGACCTCCATCACCTCATCGCTCCGTACGCCCTCGACGCCCTCGAGGCCGACGAGCGCAGCCGGTTCGAGGCACACCTCGCGCTGTGCGAGCAGTGCCGGGTCGAGCTCTTGGGCTTCATGTCCACCGCTGCCCTTCTGGGCGAGGCCGAAGCCGCGACACCGCCGACAGATCTGCGCGCGCGTCTGCTCACCATGGCCGCTGCCACCTCGCAAGAACACCCGGTTGTCACCGCGTTGTCCCAGCGAAGTCGTGTTCGTCGTGTCGCCCCCCGGCTCGTCCTTGCCGCCGCCATCGCCGCGGCTGTGGTCGGCATCGGTGGGTACGTGACGGAGCATGACCGGGCTGACGATCTGAGAGCCGAACGTTCTCGCGTGGTGGCCGTCATGACCGCCAAGGACGGAGCGATGACGGTGGATGCTGCCAGTGGTGGCGGCAACGTACGGGTGATCGCCTCGAAGACCCACAACGCCGCGGTCGTGCTCGGCGAGTCACTGCCTGCTCTCGACGACGACCAGATCTACCAGGTGTGGCACATGGAAGACGGAAAGCCCACGTCGGTCGGGCTGCTCGGCCACGGTCCGGGCATGCTCTATGTCAACAGCATCAAGGGCGCCGAGGCGTATGCGGTGTCCGTGGAGCCCTCAGGCGGATCGCCGCAGCCCACGACCGAGCCGATCGCCGCCGCACCGGTCTGAGGCGCCCTCCGCGCTCCTGCCACCATGGGGGCGTGAGCGCACCCATCGTCCTCATCTCAGCCGCGATGGCGGTGACCTCGCGGTTCTACGCCACCCTCGTCGACGCGTTCACCGAGCGCGGCTGGGACGCGGTCGCCTTGCCGCGCCGTGGTTTCGAGCGCGGACTCCCGGCCGCCGCGCGGGGCGTCGACTGGAGCTACGACGACGAGATCTCCGACATGGCCGATGCCGTGTCCAAGGCCCGCGCCGAGAGTCCCCAGCGCCCGGTCATCGTCCTGGGGCACAGCCTGGGCGCCCAGCTCGGTGCAGGACATCAGCTGCACCGTGCCCCGGCCGACGGGTTCGTGTGCGTCGCCTCATCGGTGCCGCACGCCCCGTTCTTCCCGCATGCCGGGATACCGCTGCGGGCGATGGCCACGGCCATTCCCGTCGTCGCCCGGGTGCGTGGGTTCCTGCCGCCGCCGTTCTTCGGGGCACCCGGCGCCCGGACGATGATGAGCGAGTGGGCCCGTCTGGTGCGCACGGGAAAGCCGCCGTTCCCGGTGCCCCACCGCATCACCACTCCGACGCTCAGCGTCCGGCTCGAGGGCGACACCTACGCCGTCCCGGCCTCGAACGACCGATTCGTCGAGCTCTTCGTCGAGCCGTCGGCTCTGACCGAGTGGACATACCGCAAGGACGCCGTACCTGAAGGCGGCACGACCCACCACATCCACTGGGTGCGCACACCCGGGCCCGTCGCCGACCGGGTCGTCGAGTGGTGGGGCGAGAGGCACTAGCCAGGCGAGCCAATTCACTTGCGAGGCCTCGATACGCCGGACGCCTTCGGCGTGACGCACTCGACCTGGCGAGACGCTCGCGCGCTGGGCGCGCTCGGTCTCACTCAGCGAACGCCTCGATCGGCGGGCAGGCGCACGCCAGGTTGCGGTCGCCGTACGCCTGGTCGATGCGCGCGACCGGCGGCCAGTACTTGTCCTCCGTGGAGCCGCTCGGGAAGCAGCCGGTGCCGATCGAGTAGCCGTGCTTCCAGTCGATCAGCTCCTGCGCGGCGTGTGGAGCGTTGGCGAGCGGGTTGTCGTCCGCCGCGTACTCCCCCGCCGCCACGGCGTCGATCTCGCTGCGGATCGCCAGCATCGCGTCGCAGAACCGGTCGAGCTCGCCGAGGTCCTCGGACTCGGTGGGCTCGACCATCAGCGTGCCTGCGACGGGGAAGCTCATGGTCGGGGCGTGAAAGCCGTAGTCGATGAGCCGCTTCGCGACGTCGTCGACGCTGAGGTCGGCGGTCTTGACGCTCGGGCGGACGTCGATGATGCACTCGTGCGCCACCAGGTCGTTGTCGCCGGCGTAGAGCACCGGGAAAGCGCTCTCGAGCCGCTTCGCGACGTAGTTGGCTGAGAGCACGGCCACCGACGTGGCCTCGGTGAATCCGTCGGCTCCCATCATCGCGATGTACGCGTACGGGATGGGCAGGATGCCGGCCGAGCCGTACGGCGCCGCGCTGATCGCACCGATGCCCTTGCGGCGGGCGATCACCGGGTGCAACGGGTGGCTCGGCAGGAACGGCACCAGGTGCTCGGCCACACCGACCGGCCCCACGCCGGGCCCGCCGCCGCCGTGCGGGATGCAGAACGTCTTGTGCAGGTTCAGGTGCGAGACGTCGCCGCCGAACTCCCCCGGCAATGCATGCCCGAGCAGGGCGTTCAGGTTGGCGCCGTCGACGTAGACCTGGCCTCCGTGCTCGTGCACGACGTCACAGAGCTCGACGATGCCGTCCTCGTAGACGCCGTGTGTCGACGGGTAGGTGACCATGATCGCCGCGAGATCGTCGGCGTGGGCCTCGCACTGGGCTCGCAGGTCTTCGAGATCGACCTCGCCCCGCTCGGTGGACTTCACGATGACGACCTTCATGCCGGCCATCACGGCCGACGCCGCGTTCGTGCCGTGCGCCGAGCCGGGGATCAGGCACACCGTGCGGTGGTCGTCGCCGCGGCTGCGGTGGTACGCCCTGATGGCGAGCAGGCCCGCAAGCTCGCCCTGCGAGCCGGCGTTGGGCTGGATGGACACGCCGGCGTAGCCCGTGACCGTGGCCAGCCAGGACTCGAGCGTCTCGATCAGCTCGATCATCCCGGCGGCGTCCTCGTAGGGGACGAACGGATGCAGGTCGGCGAAGCCCGGGTAGCTGATCGGCTCCATCTCGGCGGTGGCATTGAGCTTCATCGTGCAGGAGCCCAGCGGGATCATGCCGCGGTCGAGCGCGTAGTCGCGGTCGCTGAGCCGTCGCAGGTAGCGCAGCATCTGGGTCTCGCTGTGGTGCTGGTGGAACACCGGGTGGGTGAGGATCTCGTCATTGCGCAGCAGCGAGGTCGGGATGGACGCCACCGAGTCGGATGGAACCGTCTCGATCCCGAAGGCGCTCAATACTCGAGCGACATGGTTCGTGGTCGTGGTCTCCGACGTCGTGATGCCCACGTGGTCGTCGTCGACACCACGCAGGTGGATGCCGTCGGCGTGGGCCGTCTTGACCACATCGACCGCTCGGCCGGGAACGCGGGCCACCACGGTGTCGAAGAACTCTTCGGCGACGATCTCGATGCCACCGGCGCGCAGACCCGCAGCAAGGGTCCGTGCCTTGTCGTTGACGTGCTCCGCGATGCGGCGCAGCCCGTCGGGCCCGTGGTAGACGGCGTACATCGACGCCGCCACCGCCAGCAGCACCTGGGCGGTGCAGATGTTCGAGGTCGCCTTCTCGCGGCGAATGTGCTGCTCACGGGTCTGCAGGGCCAGTCGGTACGCGGGACGTCCGGCCGCGTCGACGGAGACGCCCACGAGTCGTCCGGGGAGCTGTCGCTCCAGCCCTTCGCGCACGGCCATGAACGCGGCGTGCGGGCCGCCGTAGAACATCGGGACGCCGAACCGCTGGGACGAACCGACGACGACGTCCGCGCCGAACGAGCCGGGTGACGTGAGCATGACGAGCGCCAGCGGGTCGGTGACGACGACGGCGAGCCCGCCGGTGGCGTGCGCGGCCTCGATGGCCGGTGAGGGGTCGACGATCCTGCCGTCTGCTCGTGGGTAGGCGATGACGACGCCGGCGGCCTCCACATCCGGTGGTCCGTCGGCCAGGTCGGCCTCGACGAGCTCGATGCCCAGCGCTTCCGCTCGGGTCTCGACGACCGCGCGGGTCTGCGGCAGCAACCCGGCGTCGACGATGATCGGCAGGTCGTCCTTGCCGCGGGTGGCCCGCCGGATGAGCGTCAGGGCCTCCCCCGCCGCCGTGCCCTCGTCGAGCAGCGACGCGTTGGCGGTGGTCAGGCCGGTGAGGTCGGCGACCATCGTCTGGAAGTTGATCAGTGCCTCGAGACGGCCCTGGGAGATCTCCGGCTGGTACGGCGTGTAGGCCGTGTACCAGGACGGGTCCTCGAGGACGTTGCGCCGGATGACGGCGGGTGTGACGGTCGGGTGGTAGCCGAGTCCGATCATCGCCACGCCCGGGTGGTTGCGCTCAGAGAGCTCGCGCAGGCGTGCCAACACCTCGGCTTCGCTCAGCGCCGGCGGGAGTGCCTCCAGGCCGCCGTGCCGGATGCCCTTCGGGATCGCCGCGGCCATGAGGGCGTCGAGCGATTCGTACCCGAGCGTCTGCAGCATCTCCTGCTGCTCAGCGGGGCTGGGACCGATGTGACGGCGAACGAACGGATCGGTCAGGTTCGGCACGGAACTACTCCTGGGGTCGGGCGGTCAGGCCCCTCCCCTTCTGTCGTTCCGCCCAAGGATCGAACGTGACTCCAGAATCGCCGTGCGAACGTGGTCCTGGGTGCCTGAGAGGTTCCGGGGAGGATTTGCCCCTTCGGCGCCGATCCGGGAGCAATCGGACTCTCCCACGTGCGTTGTGGCGAGTTCCAATCTACCAGCGTGACGGCAGCGTCATACGCAACGGTCCGGCAGGCGAGAGGTGTGTCAGGAGCCGCTGCGTGCGGCGCGACGGGCAGCGAGCTCGTCGCCTGCGAGCGGCTCTTCGAGAACCCGCTCGCTCGGGAGCTCGTGCAACGAACCCTCGATCTCCTTCCAGACACCGCCGATGGCGATGCCGAAGACGCCTTGTCCGCCCTGGAGCAGGTCGACGACCTCATCGGCCGAACGGCACTCGTAGACACTCGCACCGTCGCTCATGAGCGTGACCTGGGTGAGGTCGTCGGTTCCGCGCAGACGCAGGTGGTCGACGGCGATGCGGATCTGCTGCAGCGAGACCCCCGCGTCGAGCAGACGCTTGATGATCTTGAGCAGCAGGATGTCCTTGAAGGAGTAGAGGCGCTGGGTGCCGGAGCCGGTGGCCGACCGCACGGACGGCTCGACGAGCTTGGTGCGGGCCCAGTAGTCGAGCTGGCGGTAGCTGATGCCGGCGGCGCTGCACGCGGTGGGACCGCGGAAGCCGGTGTCCTCGGGCATGGGCGCGAGATCGTCGGTGAAGAGGAGGCCCTGGTCGCCGGCCCGGTTCGTGGCGTCCGTGACTTCCGGTGCGTTGGCGTCGTCGCGTCGCTCGATCATGGGGTGTGCCTTCCAGAGCTCGTAGGGGAAGACTACCTCCACGAAACTACATCCGTGGAAATCCGGCAGCAGTCTCAAGGTAAGCGTGAGGGTTTGCCGGGTCAACGACCCAGCGTGAATCCGGGCGTGTCGCCAAACCCTCGACCGTCCCTTGAGGGTTGGGCTCCGAAGTCCTCTCTCGAGGTTTCGTCACACGGGCGGCTTCGCCGCGACGCGCTCAACCTGGGTTCACGCTCGCTCGCTGGCGCTCGCTCGGTTCACCCATCAGGGCGCCTCAAAGTCTTCTGGCTCGACTTCGTCGAGGAACTCGCGGAACTTCTCGATCTCCTCGTCCTCCTCGCGGGTGGAGGTGATGCCGGCGGCGTCGAGGACGTCCTCGGCGCAGAGGATCCGCGAGCCCGAGCGGAGAGCCAGCGCGATCGAGTCCGATGGACGGGCCTCGACGGTGGCGCCGGACTCGAAGTGGAGCGTTGCGTAGAAGACTCCCTCGTCGACGTCGTCGATCCGCACCTCGCGCAGCTCGTCACCCAGCGCCGAGATGAGACGCTGCATGAGCTCGTGGGTCAGTGGCCGTGGTGTCTCGGTGCCCTGCTGGGCGAAGGCGATGGCCGAAGCCTCGACAGCGCCGATCCAGATGGGCAGGTAGCGCTCGCCCTCCAGCTCGCGCAACAGCACGAGCGGCTGGTTGGTGGGCATCTCCACGCGTACCCCGACGACTTCGACCTCACGCATGGGCTCAACCGCGAACGCGATTCCGCACGAGGACGGTGTGCAGGCGCACGGACAGTGCGGCAAGCGCGGCCGCTGCGTGCTCCGCGGCCTCCTGGTCGAGGCTTCGTGCTCGGGGCGAGACGATCTGCTCGACCAAGCTCGCCTCGCGATCGGCCTGGGTGCCGAAGTGGCGCAGGTGCCGGGGCTCGAGGCCGAGCTCGGCGAACTGGGCCACGAGTGCGGCGACCTGGAGGTCGTCGCCGTCATAGTAGGTCTGGGTGGGACGCCGCTGGATGAGCCCGAACTCCTCCACGGCTTCGAGAGTGCCGGCATCGAGCCCGGACGACTCCAGCAGCTCCTCGCGCGAGAGCCGGAGCTGGCTGCGACTCTCGCTGAACGTCTCGACGCCCGGCAGGCCGTCGTCGGCGAGAGTCAGGTGCGGAACCCGAGACGCCTTGCCCATCGCCGTGTCGGGCACGCGTCCGCGGTCCATGTCGTCGAGCACCTGACGGATGTGGCTCAGCGGCCAGAAGTTGGGGGCGGCCTGCTGGCGCAGGATGAACCGCAGCCGCTCGACGTCGGCGAACGTGAACTTGCGGTAGCCGGACGCGGTGCGCTGCGGCTCGACGAGGCCCTCGGACTCCAGGTAGCGGATCTTGCTGATCGAGAGCTTCGGGAATTCGCCGTGCAGCTCGTCGAGCACCTTGCCGATCCCCAGCTTCGTGAGGTCCGACAGGGCGTCCGTCACGCCGAGTCCTTGGAGGATCCAGCGAAATAGATCAATCGGTACTTGCCGATCTGGACCTCGTCACCCCCGGTGAGGGAGACGTCGCTGTCGATGCGGTCGCGGTTGACGTATGAGCCGTTGAGGCTGCCGAGGTCGGACACCACGTAGCCGGCGCCGCCGCGGGTGAACGTGGCGTGACGGCGCGAGACGCTGATGTCGTCGAGGAAGATGTCGCTGTCAGGGTGGCGACCGACGGTGACGACGTCGGTGTCGAGCAGGAACCGTGCGCCGGCATCGGGGCCGCGCTGCACGAGCAGCATCGCGCTACCGGCGGGGAGGTTCTCGACCGCCTGGACGTCGTCGGTCGTCATCTCCTCGGTGTCGGCATCGATCACCGGGATGTGCCTGGTCTCCTCCGACGGCGGGACGGGCTGTCCACCATCTGGGGCATCATCAGGCGATGACATCGGTGATCACTCCTGCGGCTGTTCGGATCGGGCTCGGCGTCGTTCGGGTCGGGTCCTTCACTTCGTTCCAAACGTAGCACCCGGCAGCATCGGCTCCCGTGCAGAATCGCTCACTCCGAGATGAGCGCTCCATAGGCTTCCGGAGACAACAGGGACTCGACCTCATCGGCGTCCGGGGTTCGCACCTTGATGAGCCAGCCCTCACCGTAGGGGTCGCTGTTGATGACCTCCGCGCCGCCGTCGAGCGTCTCGTTGCGGGCCATGACCTCACCGGACAGCGGCGAGAACACATCGCTGACGGACTTCGTGGACTCCAGCTCGCCGATGACCGTGCCCGCCTCGACCTTTTCTCCGACCTGGGGAAGGTCGACGTAGACGATGTCGCCGAGCTGCTCCTGGGCGTAGTCGGTGATGCCGATGATGGCGACGTCGTCGTCGAGGCGCACCCATTCGTGCTCCTCGCTGTAGTAGAGGTCCTCAGGGATCACCGCGTGCTCCTTGCGCGTCAGTACCGAGCGGATGCCGGTCAGGATGTGGGACGAGCGTACTCGGGGCCCTTGACGTCGGCCAGCGCCGTGATGGTGAGCTTGTCGCGCTCGGCCACGGTCGCCTTTCCGCCAACGTTCGAGACCCGATCGATCAGTCCGCCGCGGAAGCGGACCGCTTCGGACATGGTGGCCGGATCGCCGATCGCCTCGATGACGAAGGGCCGCTTCACCTCCCGGCCGCCGACGACGATGCCTCCCTCGTCGTCGAGGAAGTACGTCTGCGCGACGACCCTTGCCGTGCCGTTGATGGCGATGGCCTCGGCGCCGGCATCGCGGAGCTCCTGGACTGCGTCGAGGAGCTGGTTGGCCGACACCGCCTCGTCGGGGTCGTCGATCGTGACGGCGACCCCGGGTCCGGTGGCGCCCGCCGATCCGGCCAGGATCCCCAGCTGCTCCGACCGCTCGCGGGCCTGCTCCTCGGCGTCCTCGGAGCGCCGCGAGCTGGACACCAGCTCGTCGCGGGTCTGGGTGAGGTCGTCGATCTGAGTGCCGAGACGCTCGTTGGCGGCGTCGATCGACTTGAGCAGCTCGACGAGCTCCACGCCCCGGACGGACGTGTAGTCGGTCGCGTCGTCCTGGCCGAACTGAATGGTCATCGCGAACGCCAGCACGCCGACGAGGCCCGCGATCAGCAGGTGCATCCCGGTGGGACGGGACCAGCGCCGGAACCGCGAGACGAATGACTCAGGCATGGAAGATCCGTCGGCGGATGGCAGCGGCGTTCGCGAAGATCCGGATGCCGAGCACGACGATCACGCCGGTCGACAGCTGCGATCCGACGCCCAGCTGGTCGCCCACGAACACCATGGCCGAGGCGATGATGACGTTGGAGACGAACGAGATCACGAACACCCGGTCGTTGAACCGCCTCTCCCCCAGGGCCCGGAGCGCCCCCACCACCGCGTCGAGCGCGGCGACGATCGCGATCGGGAGGTACGGCTGCAGCCACAGGGGCACCGTCGGCTGGAGCCAGAGTCCGAGGCCGAGCCCGACCAGCAGACCGATCACCGGGATCATCAGTTCTCCTCAAGGGTCGAGGCGTGCTTCAGGGCCAGTCGTTGGTCAGGAACTGCGGGCAACGTGGCCTCCGACGATGGTGTCACGGCGAACTCGACACCGAAACGCTTGCGACGGCTCTCCCAGTAGGCGCCGGCGGGGTTCTGGCCGAGCCTGGTCTGCAGGCCGTCGGAGTCGCCGAGCGCGACCACGGTGTACGGCGAGGTGATCGAGCGATAGTTGACGGTGATGGCGTCGCCGGCGGTGCGGATGGACGTCATCGTGCCGACGCGGTTGTCGTTGATCGCGACGGCCTCGGCGCCCGCGTACCAGAGTCCGTTGACGAGGATCTGGAGGTCACGGTCGGTGATGCGGCCGGCGTCGCTGCCGTCCTTGCTGCTCTCGGCGGTGATGACGATTCCGGGTCCGTTGACGGACGCGGACGAGGAGAGAACTCCCAGGTCGGCCGGTCGGTCCTGTTCGGGGTCACCGGACTGTCGCAGCGACGCCACCTCAGCGCTCAGGCTGGCCGCCGTGGCGCGCCGTTGGTCGAGGATCTTCTGACGCGCCTCGATGTCGGCGGCCAGGGTGCGGCGCTCCAGCTCGGTGGCCGGACGGTCGTTGCGGGTCTGGACGGCGGCGGTGGTGATGAACGCCGCGACGACGGTGACGACCATGAATGCAACGACCCCGGTGCGCCAGGTGGGCGTCGCCTGCGAGCCGCGGTAGACGTAGTAGTCGTCGTCGAGCGCGGTCTCGGCGATCCGCTCGAGCATCCCGGTTCCCGACCACGAGGTCGTTGCGGGCGGAGGCGCCTGCTGACTCATGATCGAGCGGCGACGCGGGGAGTGGTGGCCATCAGGCGACGGACCTGGAAGGCGTAGAGCACGCCGCCCCACCAGTACAGACCGACGCCCCAGATCGCGAACGCCCAGCCGAACACGTCGGCGAGGTCGGCCACGGTGCCCTGCCCGTCACCGAGCAGCAGCAAGGGAAAGGCGTACAGGAGCCCGGCCGTGGCCGCCTTCCCGAGGAAGTGCACCGGCAACGAGCTGTAGCCGCGAGTGCGCAGGAACGGGACGAGGCTGAACAGGAAGACGTCGCGCAGCGGCAGGATCAGCGCCACCCACCACGGGATGATGTCGCGCATCCACAGGCCGTAGACGACGGCCAGGATGAACAGCCGGTCGGCGACGGGGTCGAGGATGGCCCCCACGGTCGAGGTCTGGTTGAGGCGTCGGGCCAGCTTGCCGTCGAGGTAGTCGGTGACACCGGCGAACATCAGCACGAGGAGGGCGAGCTCGTCCTTCTCGGGACCGAGGACCAGCCAGAGGAACACCGGCACGAGAAGGAGCCGGATCACGCTCAGCAGGTTCGGGATCGTGACGATCCGGTCGGTCACAGGTCGGTTCCTCTCGGCGATGATGCTGCGCACCAGCGTAGGTCATCCATCGCGGCGTGGAAGGGCTGACGTGCCCGGCGGAGCCGAGCGGGAAACTCGGCCCATCCGGCCCGCGCTTGCGTCCCGTCGCGGTACTGAGAGACTGAGGAAGAAACCTGACGACGTCACCATCGCGGACCTTGCTGGTGGCTTCTCCTGAGGAGGATGCGTGGCCGACTACTCACTGCCCGACCTGCCCTACGACTACGGAGCGCTTGACCCGCACATCTCGGGCAAGATCATGGAGCTGCACCACAGCAAGCACCACCAGAACTACGTGAACGGGCTCAACACCGCGCTCGAGAAGCTCGAGGAGGCGCGCTCGTCGGAGTCGTTCGACACGATCAACCTGCTGGAGAAGAATCTCGCGTTCAACCTCGGCGGCCACATCAACCACTCGATCTTCTGGAAGAACCTCTCCCCCGACGGCGGCGACAAGCCGGACGGCGAGCTCGGTGCGGCCATCGACGACCATTTCGGGTCGTTCGATGCGTACCGCGGCCAGTTCGAGGCCACTGCCCTGGGCATCCAAGGCTCCGGGTGGGCCATCACGGCGTGGGACACGCTGGGCCAGAAGCTGGTCATCGTCCAGCTCTACGACCAGCAGAGCAACATCCCCGCGACGCTGATCCCCATCTCCCAGCTCGACATGTGGGAGCACGCCTTCTACCTCGACTACCTCAACGTCAAGGGCGACTACGTCAAGGCGTTCTGGAACATCACCAACTGGGCCGACGCCCAGGAGCGGTTCACCGCGGCCACCGGGGGCGGTCAGGTCCTGTTCTGACACGAGCTCACGAGGAGAGCACCACACACGCGACGGCGGGATCCCCTCAGGGGTCCCGCCGTCGCCCGTGCTCGGCGAGGTCACGCAGGTACGCGTTGTAGGCCTCGAGGTCGGCGTCAGCGTCCCGATCGGCGGCGCGGTCCAGACGACGCGCGTCGCGCCGGTCGGACCTGATCCACTGGACGAAGAGCGCACCCAGGACGATCACGAGCGGGATCTCCCCCATCGCCCAGGAGATGCCGCCGCCGAGGTTCTGGTCGGCCAGCAGGTCGGTGCGGAACGGCCGGTCGATGGTCGTCCAGTACGACTCGGCGATCACCGACTTCGACGACATCACCGCGATCGCGAAGAACGCGTGGAACGGGATCGTGACGAGCAGCAGGCCGAACCGCACGATCGGCGGCAGGGCGCGCGGAGACGGATCGATCCCGACGAGCACGTAGAAGAACAGTGTTCCCACCGCGATGAAGTGCAGCTGCATGGCCGCGTGGCCCCAGTGGCTCTCCATCAGCCGGCCGAAGACCGGTGAGAAGTAGAGCCCGTACAGGCTGCCGACGAAGAGCGCCGGACCGACGACTGGATGCGTCACGATGCGGGCGAAGCGTGAGTGCAGGAAGGAGATCAGCAGCTCCCGGGGCGACACCTCCCCCGGCTGGCGCGGACCGGGCAGCGTGCGCAGTGCCAGCGTGACCGGCGCGGCGAGCACCAGGAAGATCGGCGCGACCATCGACAGCACCATGTGCGAGACCATGTGGGTGCTGAACATCACGTGGGCGTACTGGGAGAGCCCGCCCAGGCCGGCCCAGGCGATGAGTGCCAGGCCGATCATCCACGAGACGGTGCGGCCCACCGGCCAGGCGTCGCCGCGCCGGCGCAGCACCAGCAGTCCCTTCACGTAGAGCGCGAACCCGAGGCCGACGACCGCGAGCGCGACGCCGGTCGGCTCCCAGCCCCACGCCAGACGCCCGACGGTGGGAGCCAGCGGGATCGATCCGCCGAGGAGCTCCTCAGCACGGCTCGTCACGACGTCGCTCACCGGCGTGGGCGTGCGCGACAGGGCAACGGCCAGCCCGATGGTCCCGGCCATCACGAACAGCTCCGCCGCGGCCAGCTTGAGAAAGCCATCGCCTCGCTCCGCGATGCGGCGACGGTGTCGCCACCCGAACAGGGCGAGAAGCCCGAGCGCCGTGACCTTGGCAACGACCAGCCGGCCGTACGAAGAGTCGAAGACGTCGTTCCAGGCGACGAGTCGAACCGAGGCGTTCGCCACACCGGATGCCGCGACAAGGACGAACGCCCACAGGGCGAGGGTCGAATATCGCGTGATGGCGTCGGGAAGTCGCTTGCTGCCCCGCAGCGCCACCCAGCCGAGACCAAGCAGGCCTCCGACCCAGATGCTGACGCCGACGACGTGCAGGAACAGGCTCGTCGTGGCGAGGTCGTGCGACTGCGACGACGCTGCATGGCCGGTGAGCGAGACGGGCAGAAGGACGGCTAGCGACAGCCCCAGAAGGATCGCCAGCCGGCGGACGCCGATCGTCCACCGGCAGGCCACCGCGAGGACGGCGGCGGCAACCGCCTGCACGATGAGTGCCCGGCCGGTCGAGGAGTCGAACGCCAGTGACGTGAAGAGCGAGAAGGAGAGGTCGGTCAGCGGCCGGGCGAACACGTCGCTCACGGTGAGCGCGAAGACGATGATGCTGGCGACCGACCAGACGACCGCCCAGCGCGCGGCCAAGGAGACGGCGGAGACGGACAGGCCCTCGACCACGTCCTTGCTCGTCGGCAGGAGGAACACCGCGGCCAGCAGGAAACCGGTCACGGCGACCGCTGCGAGCTGGGTCAGATACGTGGTGGCGGGCAGCGCCCAGCCGACGAGCAGACCAGGGTCGGGAAGGCCGGCCGGGCTCGGTTCAGGCGCGCCGCCACCGATCTCGAGAGCCACCACCATGACGAGAATCCCGACGGCGAAGCCGCCGAGTGCGAGCCGGAGGGTACGCGTCATGCCTTTCGTCTCCGTCGCAGCGGAGCGAGGATCAACCCGATGGCCACGACGGCGATCGCCAGCCCGACCACGAGATGCGACTGGTGGCGGTGAACGAAGGACTCACCGTGCGAAGCGTGGACCTGCTCCACCGTGCGGCCCGTCGTCGTGGTGAACGTGAACTCACCGGAGACCGGGTGCCCGTCGGCGGACACGACGCGGTACGCCACGACGTAGCGGCCGCGCTGGTCGCTGGGTGCGAGGTCGGCGGTCAGCACTTCATCGACACTGCGGACATTCGCGGTCTTGACCTCCGCCCCGTTCGGCGCCGTGACGGCGACGAAACCGTTGCCGACGTTCTCGCTGAACGTCAGCGAGACCTCCCCTGGCGCGGTGGCGATCCTGGATCCGTCCGCGGGGTCCGTCCCGACGAGCGACGCATGCGCCGCTGCCGGTCCGGACCCCAGCGTGAGGACGGTCAGGACCGCCACCAGGGTGAAGACGAACCTAGGCACGTCGTCGATTCTGACGCAGCGCCAGGAACACGGCCACGACGGCAACGGCGAGTGCCGTTCCCGAGATGGCGCGGGCCAGGCCGTCGTCCGACGCGGCGGGTTCGGCCTTCTCGACGTCTGCCGCTGCCAGCTCGAGAACCGGAGCCGGATGTTCTGGCTCCTCTGCACCCTTCTTCGTGGGCTCGTCCCACGAGGCGACCTCGCCGTCGTCGTAGGTCTGTTCGGCGGAGAACGACATGGTGCGGACCTCTGGGAACGGACCCGCCGAGAGTGCGAACTCGTCGAACTCGCCCGGAGCGATGCCGTCGTTGCTGGTCCACGTGACCGTGCTGACGGCCTCGGTCAGCGTCGTTCCGTGAGAGGTGATCGGTTCGTCCAGCTTCGCCTTCTTGATGTCGACCTTCCAGCCGGGTTTCGGCTGAGCGCTGACGAACGCGAACGGTGTGTCCTCTGGCAGCGTGACCTTGACCTTCGTGGTTGATGCGGTCTCGGACTCCGTCGGGACGCGGAAGACGAGCTTGCCGAATCCGCCGGCCGTGGCGTCCGGGCTCGAGACGGTCACGTGAGCCGAAGCCGGTGTCGCAACGAGCACGAGGGCGATGGTGAGGAGCGCAGCGGAAAGCCGCGCGAGATGTCGGGACATGAAAAATGGATCCTTCGGTGAGAGTGAATGGGGTGTCGGACGGGTCAGGCGAGACCGACCGGCGGGCCCCTACCCTCGATGACGTGAGTCAGCAGCGTGTGGCGGTGCGACCGGACCGACCTGATCAGGACGGCTGCGGGCCGCGACGGAGCGATCGGATCGACGGTCGTGACGATGCCGACGCGCAGGCCGATGCGCTCGGCCAACGTCCAGAGCGCATCCTCGCCGTGGCGGAGCAGCCACGCACTCAACGCCGTGCCGACGACGTGAGCGACGAGCATCGAGGTGTGGCTCCCCACTCCCCCGGCCGGCTCCGACACGAGGTGCACGACAACCTGACCGATCAGCAGCAGGCCAACCAGCTGTGAGGTCGTGAGTCGTCGGGCGGAAAGACCGGCCGCCACGACCCAGGTGCATACGAAGGCGAGAAGGATCGCGGCCGATGCTTGCCCGCCGCCGAATGCGTGCGCGCCGGCCGCCAGAACGGTGCACACCAGCGCCGCGAAAGCCGCTCGGCAGAGACGAAGGGCCCAACCGTTCGGCCGCGACACGGCCTCGATTTGCGGCGGGTGCACGCCCCGAGGATAGCCTGACGACATGGCTACCGTTTCAGCGGACTTCATCACTCTCGACGAGCAGTGGGGAGCCCACAACTACCACCCCCTTCCCGTCGTGATCGCCGAGGCCGAAGGGGCGTGGGTCACCGACGTCGACGGCCAGCGGTACCTCGATTTCCTGTCCGGGTACTCGGCCCTGAACTTCGGTCACCGCCACCCCGCGCTGCTCCGGGCCGCACACGACCAGCTCGACCGGCTGACCCTCACGTCGCGCGCCTTCCACAACGACCAGTTCGGCCATTTCTGCCAGGAGCTCGCCGAGCTGACCGGCACCGAGATGGTGCTGACGATGAACACCGGCGCCGAGGCGGTCGAGTCGGCCATCAAGGTCGCCCGAAAGTGGGCGTACGAGGTCAAGGGCGTCGAGTTCGACTCCGCCGAGATCATCGTGGCGTCGGGCAACTTCCACGGTCGCACCACCACCATCGTCTCGTTCTCCGACGACCCGGTCGCCCACGACAACTACGGGCCCTTCACCCCGGGCTTCATCACCGTCCCCTATGGCGACGCCGAGGCGGTCCGGGAGGCCATCGGGCCGAACACCGCGGCGGTGCTGATGGAGCCGATCCAGGGCGAGGCCGGAGTGGTCGTCCCTCCGGACGGCTTCTGGGCCGACGTCCGCGCCGCCTGCGACGAGAACGGCGTACTGATGATCGCCGACGAGATCCAGTCCGGCCTGGCCCGCACCGGTGAACTCTTCGCCCTCGACCACGAAGGTGTCCGTGCGGACCTCTACACGCTCGGCAAGGCCCTCGGTGGCGGCATCGTGCCGGTTTCCGCGGTCGTGGGTCGACGCGACGTGCTCGGCGTCCTGAAGCCGGGACAACACGGCTCGACGTTCGGTGGATACCCGGTTGCCTGTGCCGTCGGCCGCGCGGTCGTCAAGCTGCTGGCCAGCGGTGAGTTCCAGAAGCGCTCGACCGAGCTCGGTCACCACCTGCACGAGCGGCTGCACGAGCTCTCGGGTCTGGGCGTGGCCGAGGTCCGCGGGCGTGGGCTGTGGGCCGGCGTCGACATCGACCCCACCGCCAAGACCGGCCGTGAAGTGTCGATGGCACTGCGCGACCAGGGCGTCCTGTGCAAGGAGACCCACGAGCGCACCTTGCGCATCGCTCCCCCGCTGGTGATCACCCGCGAGGAGATCGACCACGCCATCGACTCCTTGGCCGGTGCGCTGAAGGCCTGAGCCGGGACGAGCCTTCCCGATAGCCCGCCCCAGCCTTGTGGACGGGCCTAGCATGCGAACAACCGATTCGAGGAGCTCGCATGAAGGTGGAAGGCATCACGTGGCACGGCATCGTGCTGGAGCCAGAACCGTTCGCGGCGATGAGGAAGCTGATGGTCGACACGTTCGGTCTGGAACCGGCGATGGAGATGGACGGCTGGACACTGTTCAACAACCCGAACGGGCCGATGCTCGACCTCTTCGCACCGGAGTCCGCCCAAAGCATGTGCCCGTGGGGCCTGAACGAAGGCGTCATCTTCGGCTTCCGGGTCGACGACATCGAGGCCGCGTCCACCGAGGTCGCCGAGGCAGGATGCGAGCTTCTCGGTGAGGTCAACTTCATCGAGCAGCTCAACTACTCGTGGCGGCACTACCGCGGTCCGGACGGACGCGTGTACGGGCTCAACCAGCAGCACTAGGCGACCCGCGGCCGGGTCGATCCCCCTCCAGCCGGCTCTGACCCCCATGACAGACTCCACCCCATGAAACGGCACGAACATTTCGAAGTGGTCAAGGACGGGGAAGTTGTCGACACCTATCGCGGCAGCTCACTGAACGCGCAGGAGTGGGAAGCTCCCGGGCCGATTCACTTTTATCGGCACAAGGTCGATGACGGCGGTCTCGTGATCTACGAGTACACCTACAAGGTCGACAAGTGGAGCGACGAGGACTACATCCGGGGCCGCCCGATGACCAAGAAGAAGTCGAAGCGGGAGGTCGCCCGGTACGCGCCGCATGCCTGGGACGCGGTCAGGGTCGTCGAGGATGCCATCGAGACGAGCCCGAGCACCTGAGCCAGTCGAGACGACCGTCGTCGTCGTTCTGGAGGCGACCGCCCTACGGGAGGCTTGCTCGCAGGGACTCGATGGCCGAGTGCTTCGGCCGCCAGCCGAGCTCGGTACGGGCTTTCGTCGTGTCCATGATGGCCGGGTGGCTCAGCGCTTCCACCCACTGCAGGCCCGAGGGCAGGAACGGCAGCGTCGAGATGGCGCGAGCGACGGCCGCCATGGGCTTGCCGGGAACGGTCAACGGCAGGAATCCCAGCTCGCGCAGGACGTCGGCGCCGTTCACGATGTCGTCGGCCGCGATGTTGTAGGCGCCGGGCGCGCCGGCCCCGATGACGCACAGCCGGAGTGCCTCGGCCACGTCGTTCTGGTGGATCAGCTGCATGGGCAGGTCGGGAACCACCGCCGGAACCACCCGGAGACGCCGGATTCCGCTGTGCAGGAGCTGGATCACCTGCAGGAGCCCCGGTGACAGCTGCGCCTTCGCACCGACCGCGTCCGGGCCCAGCACGATCGGTGGCCGGATGAGATACAGCTCCATCTCCGGATGCCGCGCCGCCTCGTCCTGCAGCAGCTGCTCGAGCTCGGCCTTCTCCTGCGCGTAGAACAGGGCGTCCGCCGGGCGGGTGGGCCATTCCTCCGTGATGCCAACCGGGTTGTCGCGGTGGAATCCGTAGGCCGCGATCGAGGACGCATAGACGAAACGTTTGGCGCCGGCCGCTGCAGCTGCGCGGAACGCGTTGAGCGTCCCTTCGACGTTGATCGCCTGGGTGGTCTCCTTGTTGCCGCTGATGATCAGGAAGGCCAGGTGCACCACCACGTCGGCGCCGGCGAAGGCTTCGCGCAGCGCCTCCGGGTCACGCACGTCTCCGCGCCGGTACTCCATCTTCGTCCAGCCCTGCTCGGCTGGATCGAACGGCCGACGTGCGATGCCGATGACCCGCGCGATGTACGGCTCGTCCTGCAGCAAAGGGACCAGAGCCATACCGAACGTGCCAGTCGGACCGGTGACTGCGACCGCGAGCTCGGCTTCGTCCGTCATGTCCGCAGCGTAGACCGACTCGTCGAGTCGGGCTGACAGGA
>CAWIWE010000007.1:0-43448 GCA_963839625.1 uncultured Actinomycetota bacterium
CCGGAACCAGCACCGACAGAGAGGAGAGTCGCCCATGAGAGTCATCGGCATCATCGCCACCAGCGTCGTCGCAGCCGCTGTGATCGCGCTGATCATCGTTCTGTTGTTGTCCATCCCCGACATCAACCGCTACCTGAAGATGCGACGGATGTAGGCGTCACCACCTGACACGAGGAGTGGAAATGAGCGAGACACCAGGAGACGAACTGTCGGAGGAGCCGCAGGAGGAGCGCGGCCCGGAGGGTTCGCGTGACGAGGGCTCGGACCAGCCCGGTGGGGGCCCTGTCGATCGGCCCGAGGGCCATGCCGACGAGGACGACGACACCGGCGTGGAAGCGGAGGAGCCGGTCGACCCCCAGTCGCCCGACCTGCAGAGCGGCGGAGGCTGACATGACGACGATTCCAGATCCGGACGACCCGGACACCGAAGGCAAGACCGTCCCGCCGTACGACGAGCGCAAAAAGACGGCCGAGCCGGGCGAAGGAACCGCGAGCGACGACCCGACCACGGCTGGAGCCGCCGCCCCCGCCTCATCGGACGACGAGCTGAGCGAACCTGAGCCGGACGAGACCGAGGGTGACGCGACGGCATCGCCCGCTGACGAGCAGCCTGCGCGAGAGGAGTCCGACGACCCCGGCGAAGGCACTGGTGAGACCGGGCCGAGCCATACCGCTGGAACCGGCAGGGCGGAGGATAAGCCCTGACACCATCGACCCTGGTTGCCGGCATCGGCAACCTGTTTCTCAGTGACGACGGGTTCGGCCCGGAGGTCGCGCGATACCTCGCGGCCGACGACACCATGCCCGACGACGTCCGGGTGGTCGACTACGGCATCCGCGGCATGCATCTCGCCTACGACCTGCTCGACGGGTGCTCGGCCTTGGTCATCGTCGACGCGATCCCCGGCGGGGGTGTGCCCGGCGACGTGGTCGTCATGGAAGTGGGTCCGGACGACATCGGCACCAGTGAGCTCGACGCACACGGGATGGACCCGCTCGCCGTCCTCGGCAGCCTCCAGACGCTCGGCGGCACGCTGCCTCCGACCTTCGTGGTCGGATGCCGGCCGGCCAGCGTCGAGGAAGGCATCGGCCTCAGTCCACCAGTCGAGGCGGCCGTGCCGATCGCGGCAGATGCCGTCCGGCGGGTCGTCGACCAGCACGTTCCAGCTGCCGCGAAACAACCAGGAAGGGTCTGAACCCATGTGCCTTGGGATCCCAGGACGGGTCGTCGAGCTGGTCGACGGACACGGCGACCAGCTGGCCATGGTCGACGTCGAGGGCGTGCAACGCACCATCAACATCGGGATGCTCGACCAGCCCCCACGACCGGGAACCTGGGTGCTCATCCACATGGGATTCGCCCTCGAGGTCGTGGACGCCGAGGCCGCAGCCGACGCGATGTCAGGCCTGGAGATGATGGGACAGGCGCGCGAGACGGACGAGGCGAGCGATGCCTGACCAGACGGCCGTGCGGCCTCGTACACCGGTCTCCGGGCCAGTGTTGTTCGCGCGGTACGCGTTTCCGCCCAACTCCCATGGGTACTGCGGCCCCACCGACCACGACGCCTTCTTCGAGCACGGCGTCTCCGGGTCCGACGACCGAGGGCTCCGGTCCCTCTCCCAGCAGTTCGCCGGGGCGTGGCCCTACCTCGAGCTCATCGCCGGATCGCTCGGCCTCGACGATCCGCTCGACCGCCGGGTGGTCGACGCCTACTGGGTGGGCAACTCCCGCCTCAACCAGGTCACGCCCACGGCCGTCGGCAACTCCATGGAGGACCGCTTCCGTGCCATGACCGGATCGTCGTTCTCGTCCCTGACCGACAGCGTGATCGCCGGCGGAGTGCCGCATCACAGCTTCGCCGTCTTCTGCATCTACCCGTGGACCGGGCTGTTGAGTGACGGCCGCAAGGCAGACCACGCCCTCACGGTGCTGGATCAGTGCCGCATCCGCTGGGGCAAGGTCAAGGGCGTCCACGGCGATCAGGTCGTCGTGGAGTCCACGCCACTCACCTGGGACGGCCGGACGCTCGGTTTCGGCGAACGCATCACCGAGAGCGTCCAACGGTCGGTCGACGGGGTCAGCATGATCGACGACCTCGAGATCGGCGACTGGGTGTCGATGCACTGGGAATGGGTCTGCGACAAGCTCAGCGACCGCCAAGTGCGCTATCTCCGCGACTTCACCGCACGACATCTACGCATCGTCAACGAAGGAAATCTCCACAAAGGACCAGCCGCCCTGTTGGGCACCTGATGAAAGGACACCGCGATGGACTCCCAGCCGGAGGCACTGCCCCGCAGAACGTTGCTGAAGGGAGCTGTCGCCCTGGGCGGCGTCGCCCTGCTACCCGCGTGCGGGACGGACGAGCAGCCGTCCTCGAGCGCGCTCACACTCGAGGACCAGCGTGGCAAGAAGATCTCGCTCGACGGCCCGGTCAAGCGCATCGTCACCCTGCCGATGCCGGCGGCCTCGATCATGGTCGCCGTCGATCGCTCTGCCAAGCACCTCGTCGGCATCCATGACGCCTCCTGGGCCGCAGCGAAGCAAAGCATCCTGGGCACGATGTTCCCCGACGTGCTCAAGGTTCCCCACGACGTGGGCACGCAGGACTTCGCCCCGAACGTCGAAGGCATCCTCGCCCTGAAGCCCGACGTCGTCGTGCAGTGGGCCAGCCAGGGCGACGAGATCATCACGCCGCTGGAGAACGCCGAGCTGACGGTCCTGGGCGTCAACTACGGGACGATCGAGGACGTCGGCGAGTGGTTCCGGATGTTCTCCACGATGCTAGGCCGGCCCGAACGCGGGCAAGCCATGGCCACCCGCCTCGACGCCGGCCGTGCGGCCATCGAGGCGGTCGCGGCGAAGCGGTCCGCACGGGCGCCGAAGGTGCTCTACTTCAATCGCTTCTCCGAGAGCCTGACCGTGCAAGGGGCCGGGTCGTTCAACGAGGACTATGTCCGCCTCATCGGTGCCGAGAACGTCTCGTCGGACGTCAAGGGATTGGTGGAGGTGGATCTGGAGCAGGTGCTGGACTGGGATCCCGAGGTCGTCGTGCTCGGCAACTTCGACGAGGCCATGCCGGATGACGTCTACGGCGACCGTCGTTGGCGCGACGTCAACGCGGTGAAGGCGCGCCGGGTCTACCGGGCACCGCACGGCGGCTACCGGTGGGACCCGCCGAGCCACGAGTCGCCGCTGATGTGGACGTGGCTGTCGCAGGTTGCGTTCCCCGACGGCACGGACGGCGGGCTGCGCGAGAAGATCGTCGACGACTACAAGTACTTCTACGGCCACACGCCCACGCCGTCAGAGATCGACACCATGCTGTGGACGGAGGCGAACGGTGGTTCCGCCGACTACGACCAGTTCTCGGCGTGAGGAGGTCGAGGCCGAACCAGTCCGCGTCCCGACGAGAGTCGGTGGACCCCTCGCGGTCGTCGCCGCAGCCGTGGCGCTCGTCGTCACGGCTGTCGTCGCCGTCTCGTTCGGTCGTTACACGGTCCCGGTGTCCCACGTCGTGCAGATCCTGGCGTCCGGGCGTGCTCTCCGACGGCGGCGTCGGCGAGACCGAGAGAACCGTCGTCGAGCTCATCCGGCTGCCGCGGGTACTGCTCGCCGTCCTGGTCGGAGGCGGGCTGGCGGTCGCCGGCGCAGCCCTGCAGGCGACGTTCCGCAACCCGTTGGTGAGTCCGGACATCATCGGTGTCTCGGCAGGAGCGTCACTCGGCGGATCCATCGCGCTGCTGCTCGGACTCGGAACGGTCTTCCTCGTCGGTGGTGCCTTCGTGTTCGGCCTCGTCGCGCTCGGGCTCCTCTTCGCCCTGACCATGGGCCGGTCATCCTCGATGCTCATGGTCGTCCTGGGCGGGGTGGTGCTCGGCTCGTTCTTCGGGGCACTCGTCGGGCTGGTCCAGTACTTCGCCGACCCGTACTCATCCCTGCCGGCGATCGTGTTCTGGTTGCTGGGCAGCCTCGCCACCGCCACCTGGGCGAAGGTCGCCGTGGCTGTCGTGCCGATCCTGCTCGGCACCGCGGTCGTGCTCCTGCTGAGGTGGCGCATCAACGTGCTCTCGCTCGGCGACGACGAGGCGTCGTCGCTCGGTCTGCGCCCGGGCCGCGTGCGCTGGGCCGTCCTGCTGTCCTGCGCGCTCATCGTGGCCGGTGCCGTTGCCGTGAGCGGGGTGGTGGGCTGGGTCGGCCTGGTCATCCCGCACCTGGCGCGCATGTGGGTGGGGCCGGACCATCGGATCCTGCTGCCCGGTGAGCTTCCTGATCGGGGCGGCCTACCTCATCGTGATCGACACGGTCGCCCGGACGCTGACGGCGGGCGAGATCCCGTTGGGCGTGCTCACCGCGCTCGTCGGCGCACCGGTGTTCTTCCTCCTGCTCCGCCGCAACCGGGACCGGATCTGGGACCATGCTTGAGCTCGTCGACCTCGGCCACCGGTACCCGGAGACGGGCTGGGTGTTCCGCCACGTCTCGCTCGAGGTGCCGCCCGGCTCGGTGACCGTCGTCCTCGGCCCGAACGGGCGCGGCAAGACGACGCTGGTCAGGTGTGCGGCCGGACTGTTGAAGCCGGAGGAGGGCTCGGTCTCCCACGATGAGCCGGTCGGCTTCGTTCCGCAGGCACGCGGCGGCGCGTTCGCCTACCGGGCGGTCGACATGGTGGTGATGGGACGGGTGCGTCAGGTGAGCCTGTTCGGCAGTCCCACCCGTGACGACCGGGTCGCGGCGCTCGACGCCATGGAGCGCATCGGGGTGGGGCACCTGGCCGAGCGCCAGTTCCCGACCCTCAGCGGTGGTGAGCAACAGCTGGTGCTCATCGCCCGGGCGATCGCCTCGGAGTCGCCCGCGCTGGTGCTGGACGAACCGACCACGGGACTCGATCTGTACAACCAGGCGCAGATCATGTCGTTGCTGCGCAAGCTGGTCGCCGACGGGATGAGCGTGCTGCTGACGACGCACCACCCCGACCACGCCCTCTACCTCGCCGACACCGTCGTGCTCATGGGCGGCCCGGATGCCGTGACGTACGGTTCGGCCTCGGAGCTGCTCACCGAGTCGTCGCTCAGCCGTCTCTATGACATCGACGTCCGGATCGTCACCTATCTGGCCGACGGGGCCGAGCGTCGGGCGGTCGTCACTGGATACGGCGGCGACCTCGACCGACGCTGAGCCGTGCGCTCCGGCGGTGGGCTTCTCCGTGTGATGGGATGGACGGCATGAGTGCCACCCCCCGACCACCGGCCGTCACGATGGCCTGCGTGTTCGTGGGTTTCATGGCTTTCGTGCTGCTGCTCAACCTCGTTCAGGCGCTCAGCGAGTGGGGCACGATCGAGATGCAGAACGGCCTGGAGCCCACGCTCACGACGCTGCGCGAGCAGGGCTTCGACCTGAGCATGGGCGAGCTGCTCGGCACGTTGCGATGGGTCGGACTGGTCTGCGTGATGCTGCTCGTTGCTGCCATCGTGTTCGCCTTCTACGCGGCCCGCGGCGATCAGGTCTCGCGGATCGGCATCACCGTGATGGCCGTCATCACCGGCCTGCTCGTCGTCCCGTTCGGGTGGACCGGCCTGCTGCTGGCCATGTTCATGTTCACCGCCGCCTTCATGCTGTGGTCGTCCGACGCGCGGCGCTGGTACTCGGCTGTTCATGCCCCGGCCCGCGATGCGCTGCCGCCAGGACTCGGCGGCCCGCCACAAACCGACACCAGCACGGACGTCGACCAGCCGGCGAACCCGTGGACCGCCCCGGTGCAGAGCGTGCCGGCCGTCGAGGCTCCACCCCCACCTCCACGCAGCACCCACCGTCCGCGTGCCGTACTGGCCGCCGGGCTGGTCACCGTGATCGGGTCCGCGCTTGCCGGCGGCCTCTCGGGCCTGTTCCTGCTCGTCTACGGATTCGCCCGCGACGAGTACATGACCCTCGTGCAGGAAGGCCCGTTCGGTGACATGTTCTCGCCCGGCGAGCTCGACGACGCGCTGCGGGGCGCGTTCTGGGCCTGCTTGGTGATGCTCCCGCTCGCCGCGGCCGGGTTCGCTGCGGGTCTCTCGTTGCTCGCGCGGCTCCCCATCGGTCGCGCGGCGACCCTCGCACTGGCCTGGATCACCGCCGCCGCAGGGGTCGTGCTCATTCCCTTCGGACTGCTCGGAACCGGCGCCGCGGTGGCCGTCATCGTGCTGCTGAATCGCGACGAGTCGCGGGCCTGGACCACCGGCACGCGCTGAGTAACCTGCGTCACGCAGGTAGCGTGGGGGTATGTCCGACACTCCCCCCACGCCGACCGGCAAGCGTCCCCACGTCGTGGTCGTGGGCGGCGGATTCGGCGGCATCGCTGCCGTCCGCAAGCTCAAGCGCGCCGACGTCGACGTCACGCTGATCGATCGGCACACCTACAACACGTTCAACCCGCTGCTCTACCAGGTGGCGACCGCCAGCCTCAACCCCGGCGACATCACCTGGTTCCTGCGCGCCATCCGCGCCAAGCAGAGCAACGTCCGCTTCGTCAAGGGCGTCGTCAAGACGATGGACCCCGGCGCCAAGACGCTCCACCTCGAGAGCGGCGTCGACGTCAAGTACGACTACCTCATCATCGCGGTCGGCGTCACCACCAACTTCTTCGGTGTCCCCGGCGCCGACGAGTTCTCGATGCCGCTCTACCAGCGCTCCCAGGCGTTGCAGGTGAGGGACCGGATGTTCGCGAACCTCGAGTACGCGGCGATCAACGGCCAGGACCAAGACCTGCGCATCATCGTGGTCGGCGGTGGCGCCACCGGTGTCGAGACCGCCGGCGCGTTCGCCGAGATGCGCAACCTCGACATGCCCACCACCTATCCGGAGATCGACCGCGACCGGGTGCACATCAGCCTCGTCGAGATGCTGCCGCACGTGCTGGGACCCTTCGCGCCCAAGCTGCGCGACTACGCCCGGAAGTCACTCGAGAAGCGCGACGTGGATCTCCGCCTCGACACCGCCGTGAAGGAAGTTCGCGAGGACGGCGTCCTGGTGGAGCACGACGGTGAAGAGGAGTTCCTGCCGGCGGGCATCGTCGTGTGGGCCTCCGGCGTCACCGCCCACTCCACCGTGGCTGACTGGGGTCTGCCGCAGGGCCGTGGAGGCCGCATCGAGACCGACGAGCAGCGTCGCGTGAAGGGTCTCGACGACGTCTTCGCCATCGGTGACGTCTCGATCGGCCCGGAGGAGCTGCCTCAGCTGGCCCAGCCCGCCATCCAGGGCGGCAAGCACGTCGCCAAGCTCATCAAGGCCGAGCTCAAGGGCAAGACCCGAAAGCCCTTCGCCTACCGCGACAAGGGAACCATGGCCACCATCGGACGCTCCTCCGCCGTGGCGGAGATCAAGTTCATGCCCAAGCTGACCGGCTTTCCCGCCTGGGTCATCTGGGTCGGCCTGCACATCGTCACGCTGCTCGGCAACCGCAACCGGTTCGCCACCCTCGTCAATCTCAGCGCCAAGTACCTCGCCTGGGGGAGCCACAACGCGATCGTCGGCGAGACGCCCTACGTGATGGCCGACAAGCCGTTCGTGGTCGAGGCCCGACAGGCGCCGCGCTTGTCGGCACGCCAAGCTCGGCAGGAGCGCAACCGCGGGGACGCCTGAACGCTTGACCTCAGGTGCAGTTGAGGTAGCACGGTCGTGTCATGGGCACTGACACGGACGCGATCACCGACGTCGTCGCCACGCTCGAGCACTCCCAGCAGAACGAGCTCCCCGACGAGTTCGTCGGCCTGTTCCGCGAGGATGCGATCTGGACGACCGGCGGCGGCCAGCTGCTGATCGGCCGTGACGCGATCTCGGACTTCACCCATCAGGTGCTGCCCGGGGCGATGACGGACATGACGGCGACCTACGAGGTGGTGCACGTGCTGTTCATCCGCCCCGACGTCGCCGCGGTCAAGGTGCGGCAGCGGTACCTGACGCTCGACGGCGAGCAGATCGGGAACGAGGGCTCGCCGATGTACGTCATGGCCAAGGAGAACGGTCGTTGGCTCCTGACCGCGAACCAGAACACCGAGGTGCTCGCCTAGGGAACGACCTCGAGCTCGGCGCGCGCGGTCACGAGCGACGGCCCGTACCAGGTCAGTAGACGACCGGAGACGAGCGCGGTGGGTGCGTGGGTGAAGGCTTCCGGTCCGTCGTCCGGACCGAACACGTAGGGCTCGTCGGGCAGGAGCACGAGGTCGACGTCGTCGCGGTCGATCTCGGCCAGCTCGACGTGCGGGTAGCGTTCTGCGCTGCCGTCGAAGACGTTCTTCCAGCCGAGTCGCGCGATCACGTCTCCGGTGAACGTGTCGCTGCCGACCACCATCCAGGGGTCGCGCCAGATCGGGACGGCGACCCGCGGTCCGTCGGCGGGAGTCGGCGCGGACCAGACCTGTTCGGCGTCGTCCAACCACGACGGCACGTCCCAGCCGAGCGCGTCCTCGAACAGGCGGCGCATCGAGGTGAACGCCTCGTCGAGCGTGCGGATGCGAGTCACCCAGACGGCGATGCCGTCGGCCCGCAACCGCTCGACGTCGAGCTCGCGGTTCTCCTCCTGGTTGGCGACGACGACGTCCGGGGTGAGTGCGGCGATCGCTGTCAGGTCCGGGTTCTTGGTGCCGCGCACCCGATCGACGTCCAGGTCGGACGGGTGCGTGCACCAGTCCGTCGCGCCGACGAGCGCTTCGCGCCGCGCCGACGCGATGGCCTCGGTCAGTGACGGGACGAGTGAGACGACCCGCGCCGCCGGACGCGGAGCGTCGACGGCGGCGCCGAGGTCGTCAGCGGGCAACGTTGCCGTCGTCACCCCGGTCTGGATCGAAGTCCGCGTCGCGGCGACGGTCGAGGTCCACGTCGCGGTCGCGGCCGACCTCGCCGTCTCCCGGAGATGGATCCCTGTCTGTCACGTCGGGATCGACCCGGTCAGCGTCCCGGCGACGATCGAGATCCACGTCGCGGTCGCGGCCGGCCTCGTGGTCTCCCGGCGTCCGATCCTCGTCTGAAACGTCGGGATCGATCCGGTCGGCCTCGCGCACCCGTTCTGCTGCCGCGAGGTCGGCTCGTGCCGCCTCATCCTGAAGTCTCTCGGCCTCGAGCCTCGCCTCGTCGGCGTCCGCGGCTGCGGCTGCGGCGGCTGCCGTCGTCCGCTGGGCGTCGATCGCCGTTTCCATGGCTTCGTCACGAAGGCCGGCGGCCTTCTCGCGTTGCTGCTCCCTGCGGCGCTCTTCGCCGGCGCGGCGTGATGCCGCGGCGATCGCGATCACGATCGCCACCACGACGAGTGCGACGATCAGCCACACCCACCAATCAACGTCGTTCATGATGGACCTCCCTCTGTCCGCTTTCAGCGTAGGGGCGCTGGCGCCGACCCGCCTCTCGGCGAAAAAGGCGCCCCGTCAGAGGGAAATGGCGCGGGCGTCGAAGAAGTCGGCGGTCGCCATCGTCGAGGTGAGGACGGCCGGGGGAACGGGTGCGTCGCTGGTGACGATCACGACGGCCTCGACGCTCTCGTCGTCGCCTCGATGGCCGACGGCGGCCGAGACGATGTTGATGCCCGCGTCGCCGAAGGCGGTGCCGATGCGTCCCAGCATCCCGGGCTGATCGCGGTAGCGGAACACCGCGAGGTGCGCCTCGAGCTGCACGTTGAAGCGGGAGCCCCAGGCCTCGAGCAGGTGCGGGCGATGCTGCTGCCCCAGTACCGTGCCGACGACGCGGGTGGTGCCTGTCCCGGACTGTTCGGCGCCGCGGATGGTGACGCGGACGAGATCGGTGAAGTCGCGGGCCACTGGGCGGCTGGTGGTGGAGACGGCGATGCCGCGCTCGGCCGCCAGGGTCAGGGCGTTGACGTCGTTGATGGCCTCTTCGGTGTGGTCCTGCAACGCTCCCTTGACGACCTGAATCGTCAGCAGCCGGTGGTCGCGCTCGGCGACGCGACCGAGGAACTCGATCTCCAGCGCCTCCAGGGAGGTGTTCGGGGCGAGCCCGGCCGCGATTCGTCCGAGGGACAGGCAGAGCCCGAGGAACGGCTCGACCGCCAGCACGTCGTCCGCCGAGATCGCCGGGACGTTGACGGCGGTGGTGACAGGCGCACCGGTGAGCGCGGCCACGACCTGCTCGGCCGCCTGGAACCCGGCGCGGTCCGTCGCCTCCGTGGTCGAGGCGCCGAGGTGCGGAGTGACGACGACGTTCGGGTAGCCGAACAGTGGATGCTCGGTGATCGGCTCCTCGCGGAAGACGTCGAGAGCCGCTCCGGCCACCTTGCCGGAGTCGAGTGCGTCCTTGAGCGCCTCGTCGACCACCAGTGGGCCGCGGGCGACGTTGAGGATTCGCACGCCGTCCTTCATGGCCGCGAACGCCTTGGCGTCGAGGAAGTCCTGCGTCTCGGCATTCTTCGGCAGGTGCACCGTGATGAAGTCGGCCACCGCGTAGACGGCCTCGGCACTGACGGCCCGCTCGACGCCGAGCTCGGCGAAGCGCTCCTCGGCCATGTACGCGTCGAAGGCAACGACGCGCATGCCGAATCCGCGCGCCCGGTGCGCGACGAGCTGACCGATGCGGCCGAAGCCGATGATGCCGAGCACCTTGTCGTGCACCTCGACGCCGGTGTACTTCGAGCGGTCCCAGCGGCCGGCGACCAGCGAGCCGTGCGCCTGTGGCACGTTGCGGGCGAGCGCGAGCAGCAGGGCCATCGTGTGCTCGGCGGCGGTGACGACGTTGGACTGCGGCGCGTTGGCGACGACGACGCCCTGTCGCGTGGCCGCGTCGATGTCGACGTTGTCGACCCCCACCCCGGCTCGCGCGATGACCCTCAGCTGGCTCGCCTTGGCGATCAGGTCGGCGTCCAGCTTGGTGGCCGACCGGATCAGGATCGCGTCGTAGTCGCCGATCCTGGATGCCAGGTCGTCGTCGGACCAGTCGTAGCCGAGGTCGACCTCGAAACCGGCCGTACGCAGCAGGTCGATGCCGGACTCGCCGATGTTCTCCTTGACCAGCACCCTCACGACGTCACCCCAATCGTGACACTGGCATCTTCGGCGATGACCCAGTCGATGCAGGCGGTCAGCGCCGCGACGTCCTCCGGGTCGACCGCGGGGAACATCCCGATGCGGAGCTGGTTGCGGCCGAGCTTGCGGTACGGCTCGGTGTCGACGATGCCGTTGGCGCGCAGGGTTCGGGCGATCGCGGCGGCGTCGATGTCGTCGGCGAAGTCGATCGTGCCGACGACCAGCGAGCGCTGGGCGGGGTCGGCGACGAACGGCGTCGCGTGGGCCGACTCCTCGGCCCAGGAGTAGAGGAACGACGAGGACGCCGTCGTGCGCTCGACGCAGTACTTGAGTCCGCCGCCGGCGAGCATCCAGTCGACCTGGTCGGCCAGCAGGATCAGCGTGGCCAGGGCCGGCGTGTTGTACGTCTGGTTCTGACGCGCGTTGGTGATCGCGGTCGTCAGTGACAGCGACTCCGGGATCCACCGCCCGTCCGATGAAGCGGCGAGCTCATCGGCCCGGGCCAGTGCTGCGGGGCTGAGCGCGGCCACCCAGAGCCCGCCGTCGGACCCGAACGACTTCTGCGGCGCGAAGTAGTACGCATCGGCCTGGCTCACGTCGACCGGCAGGCCGCCCGCGCCGGACGTCGCGTCGATGAGCACCAGCGCATCTCCTGCGTCCGCCGGCCGCTGGACGTCGAGCATCACGCCGGTGGACGTCTCGTTGTGCGCCCAGGCCAGGACGTCGGCTGACGGATCGCCCGTGGGCGTCGGCGCCGTGCCCGGATCGGAGCTGACGATGATCGGGTCGTCGAGGAACGGCGCGTTCGCGGCCACGGTGGCGAACTTCTGCGAGAACTCACCGAACGTCAGGTGCAGCGACCGCTGGCGGATCAAGCCGGCTGCGGCGGCGTCCCAGAATGCGGTGGACCCGCCGTTGCCCAGCACGATCTCGTACCCGTCGGGCAGCGTGAACAGCTCGGCCAGGCCTTCACGGACCCGTCCGACCAGGTCGCGCACCGGCGCCTGCCGGTGAGAGGTGCCCATCAGGTCGTGACGCAGGGCCAGCTGCTCCAGCGCGTCACGGCGGACCTTCGACGGACCGCAGCCGAACCGGCCGTCGGCTGGCAGGAGCTCGGCGGGGATCTGGACTGGCGCTGCGTCGGTCACGGGGCTGATGCTATCGATGCACGCTCATGGCACCGCACACCGGAGCAGTCCAGCCGAGCTCGTCACCGCGGGCGATCTCGGCGTCGAAGCTGGCGGCAATGTCGTCAGGCATCTCGACCGAGCGACGCGTCGTCATGTCCACGTGGATGTACATCACTTCGAAGGTGCACGCCAGGGACCGGGACTCCGTCGACACGACGAACGCCATCCCGTGGAGCGCCTTGCCGGAGCGCTCGAGCAGGCGACCGTGCACGGTGAAGCGGTCGCCGAGACTCATCTCGCTGAAGTACCGGAGGTGCTGCTCGACGGTGAACAGCGAGAGGCGGCGCTCGGCGTTGTAGCTCTCGTCCATGCCGAGCGCGATGCAGGTGTACCACAGCGCGTGGGACCCGGCATCGAAGTAGTGCCGGATGTTCATGTGACCGTTCTCGTCGATGAACTCTGGTGGCACCACCTGCTTGACGCGGACCGGCAGCTGGGTGATCTGGTCGTAGGTGGGAAGGTCGCTCACACCGAGCGACGATACTGACCGCCGACCTCGAAGAACGCCTCGGTCACCTGTTGCAGCGAGCAGACCCGCGCGGCCTCCATCAGGACGGCGAAGACGTTCTCGTCGGAGGTGGCTGCCTCCTTGAGGCGGGCGATCGCCTCGGTGGCCTCGCTGCGGTGCTCCTTCTGGAACGCCTGCACGCGGTCGAGCTGTGATTTCTTCTCGTCCTCGGTCGCCCGGGCCAGGTCGACCGTCGGTGGTTCGTCGTCCTCGTTCGGGTTGACGAAGGTGTTGACACCGACGATGGGCAGCGAGCCGTCGTGCTTGCGCTGCTCGTAGAGCATCGACTCGTCCTGGATGCGGCCGCGCTGGTAGCCCGTCTCCATCGCGCCGAGCACCCCGCCGCGCTCGCTGATGCTGTCGAACTCCGCGAGCACGGCCGCCTCGACGAGGTCGGTGAGCTCGTCGGTGAGGAACGCGCCCTGGGTGGGGTTCTCGTTCATCGCGACGCCCCATTCGCGATTGATGATCATCTGGATGGCGAGCGCACGGCGCACCGAGGCGTTGCCCGGGGTGGTGACGGCCTCGTCGAAGGCGTTGGTGTGCAGGCTGTTCGCGTTGTCGTAGATGGCGATGAGTGCCTGCAGCGTGGTGCGGATGTCGTTGAAGCTCATCTCCTGCGCGTGCAGGGAGCGCCCGGATGTCTGGACGTGGTACTTGAGCTTCTGGCTGCGCTCGTTGGCGCCATAGCGGTCGCGCATCGTGACCGCCCAGATGCGTCGGGCGACGCGGCCGAGCACCGAGTACTCCGGGTCCATGCCGTTGGAGAAGAAGAACGACAGGTTGGGCGCGAAATCGTCGATGTCCATGCCGCGCGCGAGGTAGGCCTCGACGTACGTGAACCCGTTGGCGAGGGTGAACGCGAGCTGGCTGATGGGGTTCGCCCCGGCCTCGGCGATGTGGTAGCCGGAGATCGACACCGAGTAGAAGTTGCGCACCCGGTGCTCGATGAACCATTCCTGGATGTCGGCCATCATCCGCAGGCTGAACTCGGTGGAGAACAGGCAGGTGTTCTGGCCCTGGTCCTCCTTGAGGATGTCGGCCTGCACGGTGCCGCGGACGGTCTGCAGGGTGGCCTCGCGCAGCTCGGACCGCTCGGTCTCAGTGGGCTCGCGGCCCTCGTCGGCGGTGAACTTCGCCACCACCTGGTCGATCGCGGTGTTGAGGAAGAACGCGAGCACCGTGGGTGCCGGGCCGTTGATCGTCATCGACACGGACGTGGACGGTGAGACGAGGTCGAAGCCGTCGTAGAGCGCCTTCATGTCGTCGAACGTCGCCACCGAGACGCCGGACGTGCCGACCTTGCCGTAGACGTCGGGACGCAGGTCGGGGTCGCGGCCGTAGAGCGTCACGGAGTCGAAAGCGGTGGAAAGGCGGTTTGCCTCGCCGTCCTGGGAGAGCAGCTTGAACCGGCGGTTCGTGCGGAACGGATCGCCCTCGCCGGCGAACATCCGCGCCGCGTCCTCGGTGTCGCGCTTGAACCGGAACACCCCGGCGCTGAACGGGAAGAATCCGGGCAGGTTCTCGCGTCGCAGGAACGTGATGAGGTCGCCGTGGTCGGTGGTGCGCGGCAGGCTGACTCGCGGCACCTTGGTGCCGGACAGCGACTCGCGCTGGAGGATCGTGTGGATCTCCTTGTCGCGGACGACGACGACCTGCTCGTCGCCGGAGTACGACTCGACGACGTCCGGCCAGCCCTCGATCTGGGCGGCGACATCCTCGGGGAGATCCTGGCGGGCCTCCTCGAGCAGCCGACCGACCTCGCCGGGCTCGTCGAGCTCGTCGGCGACGGCGCTGAGCCGCTGGACGCGACGCGCCTGCTCGGCGATCCGCTCGGTGTCGGTGTGGTAGTCGCGCACCGTCTCGGCGATCTCGGAGAGGTAGCGCACCTTTTCCGGCGGCACGATGGCGGCGAACCCGGTGGAGACCTTGGTGTCGACGGCCGGAAGAGCACCGTCCTCCATCGCGAGACCGTCCTCGCGGAGCATCCCGGCCACGTGGTGGTACAGCGCGGTGACGCCGTCGTCGTTGAAGGTGGCGGCGGACGTGCCGAACACCGGCATGTCGCCCGGCTTCTTCCCGAACGCCTCGCGGTTGCGCACGAGCTGGCGGCCGACGTCGCGCAGCGCATCCTGCGCACCGCGCCGCTCGAACTTGTTGATGGCGATGACGTCGGCGAAGTCGAGCATGTCGATCTTCTCCAGCTGCGACGGGGCGCCGAACTCCGGCGTCATCACGTACATCGAGCGGTCGACGAACGGAACGATGCCGGCGTCGCCCTGGCCGATGCCCGGGGTCTCGATGATGACGAGGTCGAAGCCCGAGGCCTTCAGCACGGCGATGACGTCATCGAGGTGGTCGGGGTGCTCGTGGCCGCCGCGGGTGGCCATCGAGCGCATGTAGACGCGGTCGCCGTCCAGGGCATTCATGCGGATGCGGTCGCCGAGCAGCGCACCACCGCCCTTGCGCCGGGTGGGGTCGATGGCCAGCACGGCGATCCGGAGCTTGTCCTGCTGGTCGGTGCGGAACCGGCGCACGAGCTCGTCGGTGAGCGAGCTCTTGCCGGAGCCGCCCGTGCCGGTGATGCCGAGCAGCGGGACGTGGGCCCCCTCGGCCGCGTCGTGGATCGCGGACCGGAGCGCGTCGTCCAGTCGGCCCGTCTCGGCGCCGGTGATGGCGCGGGCGATCGCACCGCGCTGGCCGGCGAGCAGGGCGTCCGTGTCGACGCCGCCGACGTCCCACAGGTCGTGGTCGCAGGCCTCGACCATCTGGTTGATCATGCCGGCGAGCCCGAAGCGCTGGCCGTCCTCGGGGGAGAAGATCGTGACGCCGGTCTCGCGCAGCCGGGCGATCTCCTCGGGCACGATGACCCCACCGCCACCGCCGAAGATCTTGACGTGGCCGGCCCCCTCCTCGCGCAGGGACTCCGCGAGGTACTCGAAGAACTCGACGTGCCCGCCCTGGTACGAGCTCACCGCGACGCCCTGGACGTCCTCCTCGAGCACCGCAGCCACGATCTCGCTGACCGCACGGTTGTGGCCGAGGTGCACGACCTCGGCCCCCTGCGACTGCAGGATGCGGCGCATGATGTTGATGCTCGCGTCGTGCCCGTCGAACAGCGCCGACGACGTGACGAAGCGGACGGGATGCTCGGGAACGTGCAGGTCGCTCATGGGTCCTCGCTGTCCGATATTTCCTAGGAGATACGATAGTTGGACTTCCTACTAATGTCCATCGCAGGTTAGGGTGGGCCCATGACGACCACTCCGCGGCTCGCCTTCGACCCGATCGAACGCGCCGGCGAGCTGTGGGGCGAACGGATCGGTGACGACGCAGCCATGCGGCTCGCGACGTCGATCATGCGGGTGCAACAGCTCGTGCTCGCGGCGCTCGATGCCGCCGTGAAACCGTTCGACATCACGTTCGCCCGCTACGAAGTGCTGGTGCTGCTGTCGTTCAGCCAGTCCGGATCGTTGCCGCTGAGCAAGGTGGGCGAGCGACTCATGGTTCACCCCACGTCGGTGACGAACCTCGTCGACCGGCTGGAAGCGCAGGGCCTCGTCACCCGCACGGTCGACGACGCCGACCGGCGCCGCGTCCTCGCCTCCCTGACCAGCGAAGGCAAACGCGTGCTCAAGCGGGCCACCGCCGCGCTCACCGACATCGACTTCGCCGTCGGCAACCTCGACCCCGCCGACCAGGAGAAGGCCTACGACCTGCTCCGCGGCCTGCGCTCGGCCGACTTCGAGGGCTAGACCTTCGAGGGCTGCGCTTTTGAGGATGGGGCCGCCGGCAGGCCACGTGACAGCGGGAACAGCATCAGACCGAGCACGATGCCGAGGCCGATGCTGGTGAAGCTCAGGATGTTGTCGGTCGTTCCCAGCAGGTCGGCAACGCCCGCGTGGTAGGCGATGTGGAATCCGCCGAGCACGATGTTCGCGACCGCCGCGGCGATCACCACCTCGCGGGTCGGCTTCCACACGCCGACGAGGCACAGCGCGGCGATCGCCAGCAGCGCGGCGCCGAAGTCGGTGACGAGGTGCTCGTTGTACGGCCCGTCGGCCACCACCCAGCCGCGACCGAACGGGAAGTCGTCGTAGAAGGTCCTCGGACTCAGTCGCGCCAGGAGCCCGGTGGCCCCGTTGCCGATCGCCAGAGCGACCAGAGCCACCCGGGCCGCCATCTCATGCATCGAGCATCTCCGCGGCCCAGGCCTTCTCGGGTACGCCGAGACCCTCGACCAGCGTGAGCAGGTTCGGCCGGAGCTTGGCGAGCATGTCGTTCAGCTCGGCGGTGACGACCTTGGCGCGCTGGTCGCTCAGCCGGTTGTGGCCCATGAACCAGGCGAGGTCGTCCTCGATGGTGCTGAGTGCGTAGAGGGTGCAGACGTCGCGGAGGAGGTCGGCAGCCTCCTCGTCCTCGCACCGGGCGATGCCGGCGGTGAACGCCTCCAGCACGACCCGGTCGATGTGCACGCGCGCGCACCGGATGACGTGGTCCTGGGCGGAGTTGAAGATCGCGAATGCCTCGTCGTCGTCGGCCTTGGCGGCGCGGCGAAGACGTCGGGCGGCGGTCTCGATGACGTGCTCCTCGCGGTCCTCGAACATGTTGAGCTGGGTGCCGCGGTCGAGGAGGTCGTGCTCCTCGCCACCGCCTGGACGAGCGTCGATCAGGCGTTGGATGAGCTGGGATGCCGCCGTGCGCTCCTTGACGACGTCGGCCACGGTGCCGGCGGCGAAGCGCACCAGGCCGACCGGGTCGAGCCCGCCGACCTCCGACGCGTACGACGTCAGCAGCTCCTTGGCCACGAGCTGGAGGAGCACGTGGTTGTCGCCCTCGAACGTGGTGAACACGTCGACGTCGCCGCGCATCGTCACGAGCCGGTTGTCGGCCATGTAGCCGGCACCGCCACACATCTCCCGAGCCTCCTGGATCGAGCGGGAGGCGTGCCACGTCTGCACGACCTTGAGACCGGCTGCGCGGCTCTCGAGCTCGCGCTTCTGGAGCGGATCCGGGTCGTCGTCGATCTGCAGGCGGTGCATGCGCGCGACGAGCTGGTTCTGGGCGAACCGGTAGGCGTAGGAGCGGGCGATGAGCGGGAGCAGGCGGCGTTGATGGACCCGGTAGTCGGCGAGCAGGATTTCCTTGTCGGGCGACGGCCCGAACTGCCGGCGCTTCAGGGCGTATCGCCCGGCCATGGTGAGAGCGACCTCGGCCGTCGCGCTCGCCGAGCCACCGACGCTGACGCGTCCACGGATCAGCGTGCCGAGCATCGTGAAGAACCGGCGTCCGGTGTCGTCGACCGGTGAGGAGTACGCACCGCCCTCGTCGACCTGGCCGTAACGGTTGAGCAGGTTCTGCCTCGGGACCCGCACCTCGTCGAAGACGATGCGCCCGTTGTCGACACCGGCCAGGCCGCCCTTGTGCCCGCAGTCGGACGTGGTGACGCCGGGGAGGTCCTCGCCGTGCTCGTCGCGGATCGGCACCAGGAAGCAGTGCACCCCGTACGTCTCGCCACGGGTGATGAGCTGGGCGAACACCGCCGCCATCGTGGCGTGCTTCCCGGCGTTGCCGATGTAGTCCTTGCGCGACCCAGGGGTCGGGGAGTTGATGACGAACTCCTCCGTGGCCGGGTCGAACGTGGCGGTCGTCTCGAGGTTCTGCACGTCGCTGCCATGACCGGTCTCCGTCATGGCGAAGCAGCCGACGAGGTCGAGGTTGATCAGGTCGCGCACGTAGGTGTCGTGGTGGTGCTGGGTGCCGAGGTTCTCGACGGCGCCGCCGAAGAGGCCCCACTGGACGCCGGCCTTGACCATGAGCGAGAGGTCGAACTGCGCCAGCATCTCGATGCCGGTGACGGCCGCGCCGGGGTCGCCGGTTCCGCCGTGGTCCTCGAGGAAGCCCGCCGCTGGCAAGCCGGTGGGGACGAGCTCCTTGAGCTGGCGGAAGGTGCGCTCGCGCGCCTCGTCGAGGGTGAGGTCGTGGTCGAAGGCGAGATCCATCTCGGCCAGCTCGATCCGGGACTGTTCTCGGATGTGTCGCCACTTGCCGTCGAGGGCGATTCGCAGCTCATCGGACAGCGTCATGGGCTCAAACTACTCGCGCCGGACGGCGGGCGCACCGAGCACCGTCCGACTCCTAGGCTGGGCCCATGACCGCCCTGCTCATCGCCGGTACGACGTCCGACGCGGGCAAGACCATCGTCACGACGGCGCTGTGCCGCGCGTTCGCCAGGCGCGGCCTGCGGGTGGCACCGTTCAAGGCGCAGAACATGTCGAACAACAGCATGGTCGTCGGGGAAGGTCGTGAGATCGGTCGGGCGCAGTGGGTTCAGGCGCTTGCCGCAGGGGTGGAGCCCGAGGTGGCGATGAATCCGGTGCTGCTCAAGCCGGGCGGCGACCGGCGCAGCCACGTCGTGGTGATGGGGCAGCCGGCCGGGGAGATCGCCGCATCCGACTTCATGGGTGGCCGCGACCATCTGGCGGAGGCCGCGTACACCGCCTATGACGACCTCGCCTCACGCTTCGACCTCGTCCTCTGCGAAGGAGCCGGCAGCCCGGCGGAGATCAACCTGCGGGCGGACGACTACGTGAACATGGGGCTGGCGCAGCACGCGAGCATGCCGGTGGTCGTGGTCGGCGACATCGACCGCGGCGGCGTGTTCGCCGCGATGTACGGAACCGTCGCCCTGCTCGACGCGGCCGACCAGCGGCTCATGGCCGGCTTCGTGGTCAACAAGTTCCGCGGTGACCAGACGTTGCTGCGACCCGGGCTGGACCGCTTGGAGAAGATCACCGGCCGTCGCATGCTCGGCGTCCTGCCGTGGAGCCCCGACGTGTGGCTCGACTCCGAGGACGCACTCGACCTGGAGAGTCGCCGGTCGAGCGACGAGGGGTCCCTTCGGGTCGCGGTGATCAGGCTGCCCCGGATCAGCAACTTCACCGACGTGGACGCACTCGGCATCGAGCCCGGCGTCGACGTCTCGTTCGTCGCCGACCCGCGGTCGCTGGCCGACGCCGACCTCATCGTGCTGCCCGGAACCCGGGCCACCCTGGCCGATCTCACCTGGCTGCGCGCGCGTGGACTCGACATGGCCATCCTCGATCACGTGGACGAGGGCCGACCGGTGCTCGGCATCTGCGGTGGCTTCCAGATGCTCGGCCGCACGATCAGCGACCCGGAGGGTGTCGAAGGAGTTCGAGGTGCGGAAGTTGCCGGGCTCGGGCTGCTCGACGTCACGACGACGTTCGGATCGGAGAAGGTCCTGCGACTGCATGACGAGGGCGGTTACGAGATCCATCACGGTCGCGTCGACCTCGGCGACGTGGACGAGTTCCTCGGGGGAGCGCACGACCACTCAGTTTTCGGGACGATGCATCACGGGAGCCTGGAGTCGGACGAGTTCCGCCGCGCGTTCCTCGCCGATGCCGCTGAGTCCACAGGTCGTGGGTTCGTCCAGTCGACGGCGAGCTTCGCGGCTGCGCGGGCGACCCGGCTCGACCTGCTCGGCGATCTCGCCGAGGAGCATCTCGACCTCGACGCGTTGCTGGCGCTGGCCCGTGACGGCGCCCCTGACGTCCCGCTGCTCCCACCCGGCGCATGATTCTCGTCCTGGGCGGCACGGCCGAGGCGCGTGAGCTGGCGACCCTGCTCGACGCCGCCGGCACACGATTCATGTCGTCGTTGGCAGGACGTGTCGCGCGGCCTCGCCTGCCGGTCGGTGCCGTGCACATCGGCGGCTTCGGTGGCGTGCCGGGGCTGCGGTCGTTCCTGCTGGAGAACCGCGTGTCCGCCGTGGTCGACGCCACCCACCCGTTCGCCCAGGGGATGACGGCCAACGCCGTGGCCGCCTGCGCGGCTGACGGCGTCCCGCTGCTCCGGCTCGAGCGTCCGGGTTGGTCGGATGCGCCCGGTGCCGAGTCATGGGAGTGGGTCGACGACCACGACGCGGCGGCTGCCGCTGCCGCTCGCCTGGGCCGGCATCCGTTCCTCACGGTGGGCCGCCAGTCGCTCGACCGATTCGTCGGGCCGTTGGCCGAGCACACGACCTTGGTGCGTGCCGTCGACGAGCCGGCCATCGCGTTGCCGACGTCGTGGACCCTGCTCCTGAGTCGCGGCCCGTACCTGATCGAGGACGAGCGAGCCCTGTTCGACGAGCACCATGTCGACCTCCTCGTCACCAAGGACTCCGGCGGGTTGTACACCTGGTCGAAGATGCAGGTCGCGGCCGAGCGTGGTGCCACCGTCGTCATCGTCCGCCGCGGTCCTGACCCGACTGGCGTCGATGTCGTCAGCGACCCGCAGGCCGCCGCCGACTGGGCCGCACAGCGATGACGACGGCCACGCCGAGGGCGGCAGCACCGACCAGATCGGCCAGGCGGACTGATCGGGCGATGTCGGCGGGCTCGACGGGCCGACCGTCGCCGAGCGTGTGCCGGTCCTCCACCCGGTCCGTGTACGTGTTGACGCCGCCGAGCTGAACGTCGAGCGCACCGGCGAAGGCCGCCTCGACCGGGCCGGCGTTCGGGCTCGGGTGGTGCGGCGCGTCGCGGCGCCACGTCTCGAGGGCACGCTCCCGGTTGCCGCCGACTGTGGGTGCGAGAGCCGCCGCGAGCAACGCCGACAGCCGGGACGGGACCAGGTTGAGAAGGTCGTCGAGCCGCGCGGACGCCCGCCCGAACCTGACGTACCTCTCGCTGCGATGCCCGACCATCGCGTCGAGGGTGTTCGCCGCGCGGTAGACGACCAGCCCTGGCACACCGGCGAACGCACCGGCCAGCAGTGGGGCGACGACGGCGTCGGAGGTGTTCTCGGCGACCGACTCGACGACCGCGCGGGAGATCTCGCCCTCGTCGAGGGTCTCGGTGTCGCGGCCGACGAGGTGGGTCAGGCGGCGGCGCGCGGCCGGGAGGTCGCCGGACGCGAGGTGGTCGCGGACGGCTTCGGCCTCACGGCCCAACGAGCGGCCGCCGAGCACCGCCCAGGTGGTTGCGGCGGTGGTGACGACCTGGAGCACGGGAGGGTGTCGGGTGGCCCGGGCAACGACCGCGACGATGGCGCCGGCCCCGCCCACCAGGACGGATGTGTAGGCGGCGCCGGTCAGGACGTCGTCGGCCCAGACGCGTCGTTCCACGTCCTGAGCGAATCGACCGAAGGCAGCGACGGGGTGCCCGGTGGCGGGGTCACCGAGGAGTCGGTCTGCGACGAACCCGGCGGCGAGCCCGACTGCGCGTGCCTGCATCAGCGGCCCTCCTCGCAATCACGACAGCACTGCGGCCGAAGCCGTTATCGTGTCCGAGAGTAGGCCCCGGAGAGTGGCGAGGTGGCATGAAGGTCCTGGTGACGGGCGGCGTCCGCTCAGGCAAGTCGTTCCACGCGGAATCGCTGCTGCTCGCAGCGCCCGCCGTCACCTATCTCGCGCCCGGCCCCACCGTCGATGAGGACTCCGACCCCGACTGGGCGGCACGCATCGCGACGCATCAGTCCCGCCGACCCGGCCACTGGGAGACCCTCGAGTCGCGCGACCTGGCGACCGCCATCAGCGAGGGCGAAGGCGCGCTGCTGATCGACTGCCTCGGTACGTGGCTGACCTCCCAGATCGACGAGCTCGACGGCTGGGACACGATCCTCGAGGAGTGGGAGCAGGTGCTGTTCGCACGGCTCGACGACGCGGTCGACGCCCTGGCCCGCACCGAGCGCACCGTGGTGCTGGTGTCGAACGAGGTCGGGATGGGCGTCGTGCCGGAGCGGCGGTCCGGCCGGATCTTCAGTGATCTCCTCGGCATCGTCAACCAGCGGTTCGCCGCCGAGTGCGACGAGGTCCTCTTCGTCGTCGCCGGCCGAGCCCTGTCGATCTAGGGCGTCTTCCGGGCGTCAGTCGTCGTACAGCTGGGCCTTCAGCCGGTCGCGTCGCTCACGCAGCTGCTCCAGCACTGCCTCGTCCTCCGCTGCGCTGGTCAGGTCGCTGGCCGCGTCGGCGTTGTCGGGCGTTTCCTCGGTCCAGTCGCTGTCTTGGCGGGTCAGCGAGGCGATCAGCTTCTCGACCTTCTCCAGGTCCTTGCGGATGTCGTCGTCACCGGGACTCATCGTCGGAATCTACGCTGACAACAGCAGGATCGCCAGCATGACCTCGATGGCGGCGCCGAAGATGTCGCCGGTCACTCCGCCGAGGCGGCGGGTCGCGCGGACGACCAGCAGCCCCACCGCTGCCGCCGCCACGACGAAGCCGATGGGGATGTACCACCAGCAGCCGCCGGCCCAGGTGAGCGTGGCTGTCGAAGCCGCGCCGGCAGCGAGCCATGCTGCGACGACGACGGGGAGCGGGACGCTACCGGCGTGCGAGGCGCCGAGCCCGTCGGGCCGAGCGGCCGGAACGCCGCGCGCACACGTGACCGTGAGAGCGACTCGGGAGGCGCACACCAGCACCGCCGCCACGACCGGGCCCCGGTCGGCGTATGCGAGCGCGCCCAGCGCTGCAGCCTGAATCCCGAGCACCACCACCAGGGCGGTGACTCCCGCCGGTCCGGCGGATCCCGACCTCATCACCTCGAGCGAACGCTCGCGGTCGTAGGACGCGGTGAGTCCGTCAGCGGTGTCGGCGAGTCCGTCGAGGTGGAAGGCCCGACTGCCGAGCGCCAGTGCTCCGACGGCGACCAACCCGAGCGCGAGCGGTGTGAGGCCGAGCTCGCGTCCGCCCCACAGCGTCAGACCGACGACCAGACCCAGCGGGACGACAGCGAGGGGAGCGAGCACCATCGACAGACCGGCGGTGTCACGGTCGACGCGGCCAGGTGGGCGGATGGGAACGGCGGTCAGCGTGCCGACGGAGAGCCGCCAGGCGTCGGTCAGCCGACCACCCATGGCGTCAGCCGAGGTCGAGGTCGGCGAGCAGGGCGACGTCGCGGAGCAGCAGGGCTGCGGAGCGGACGATCGGGACCGCCGCGACCGCGCCACTGCCCTCACCGAGGCGCATGCCGAGATCGAGGACGGGCTCCAGTCCCAGCTTCTCCAAAGCCAGTGACTGCGCGGGTTCGGTGGAACGGTGCCCGGCAGCGAACCAGGCATGCGATCCGGGCGCGATTCGCTCGGCCATCAGCGCCGATGCGACGGAGATCAGGCCGTCGAGGAGCACCGGTACCCCAGCGCTCGCGGCCGCGGCCATGAAACCGGCGGCCGCCGCGATGTCGGGGCTGCCAAGTGCCGTCAGGGTGTCGACCGGGTCGTCGACACGGTCGCCGGCCCGGTTGAGCGCGGTCTGAACGATGTCGATCTTCTGAGCCAGCGCCGTCTCGTCGATGCCGGTGCCGCGACCGGTGACCTCGGCTGCCGGCATCCCGAGCGATGCGGCGATGAGCGCTGCTGCCGGCGTGGTGTTGCCGATGCCCATGTCGCCGCTGACCAGCAGCTGTGCTCCGGCAGCGATCTCCTCCACGGCGACCACTGCGCCGGCTTCGACGGCCAGGCGCGTCTCGTCGGCCGTCATGGCGTCCTCGACATGGATGGCTCCGCTGCCGCGCCGGATCTTGAACTCCTGCACGGCGGGGTCGACACCGGCGAGGTCGTCGTCGACGCCGATGTCGAGCACCCGCATCGTGACGTCGTGCTGCGCGGCCAGCACCGAGACGCCGGCGCGTCCGGCCAGGAACGTCCGCACCATCGCGGGTGTGACGGCCTTCGGGTAGGCCGAGACACCGTGGTCGGCGACGCCGTGGTCGCCGGCGAAGATCACCGCTCGGACGCGGTCGACCGGCTCAGGTGGCACCGCTCCCTGCGTGGCTGCCACCCAGACGGCCAGCTCACCGAGCCGGCCGAGCGCGCCCGCAGGCGTGGCCAGTCCGGCCAGACGCTCGGCGGCCCGGGCCCGCAGCTCGGCCGATGGTGCCTCGACCGTTGTCAAAGGCTCGCGGCGAGGTCGCGCCGAGCGACGGCCGACGCCTCACGCTCGTGCAACCGCCCGATCAGGCCGGTGAGCACGACGCCGATGGCGCCCCACATCGTGGCGAGGGTCAGCAGCGATGCGAGGCGGAAGTACCAAAGCGTGTCGCCCGGGAAGCTGCCGATCTCGTTCACGGTCGGCAGCAGGAGCGCGGCGACGATCACGACGAACAGGTACGAGCCGCCGGACACGAGGATGGCGCGATAGGTACCGAGCGAGCCGAGCAGTCGGCGGGCGAGCAGCACGGCACCGATCGCGGCGAGCACGGAGATGCCCTGCATCGAGAAGAACTCCAGCGTCCGTGACGCGATGGTGTCCTCGTTCCCGACGGCAGGCGGCGTCGACGGGTACTTGAGGAACGGCACCAGACCGACGGCGATGAAGCCGATCAGTGCGACGAGGGCAGTCGTCTGGCTCGGCCGCATGCGTCCGATCCGTCCGACCGCGAAGGCCGAAGCGAGTCCGACCACTCCGCCGAGGGTGATGCCGACGGCGAGCGTGCCAGTGGCAAGGCCCCAGGTGGACTGGTTGGCGCGGGAGACCTCGGTGCCAGCGTCCTCCCCGTGGGAGTGTCCGTCGGCGGGCTCAGCCTCGTGAGCGGCGGCCGCCTCCTCGATGGCGATGGCCGCGTCGACCTGGGGCTCTCCCACGGTGTAGGCGACCGCGAAGGCCAGGAGTCCGGCGATCAGGCCCGCGAGGAGCCCGCGGACCAGGAAGTCACGAGGGCCCATCAGTGGCAGGGGAAGCCGAGGAGGTGGCGTCCGTCGTGAACCCACTCGTGGATGGCATTGCCGCCGAAGATCGAGACCAGGCCCTGTTCCGCGCTGACGAAGAACAGGATGACGGCGGCGGCGAGGAAGACGAAAGCCGCCCACGGGGCGAGCTGGGCGACTGGAATCGAAGGAATCTCCACCTCTGGCACTGCGCCGATTGAAGAGGGGGCGATTGAGGCCTGTGACATGTGTGCTCCTGACGGGATACGTGCGTCCCTGATGGGTGGGCAACCAGGCCTTCGGGTCTGACTTCACCGACCGTGTCGATCATTGGCGCGGTGTCACAGTAGCGCGACTGTGCCGGACTCTCACCGGCTTCCTTGGACGTGGCGATTTCATCCTAGACCTGCGAACCGGGTGGGGGTCAACGGCTCGCTCCGATGATGCTGACAGCTCCGGACTCGGGGTCGACGCTGGTGACGCTGCCGTTGGATGGCGGGGTGATCGAGCTCCGGCTGAGCAGGGCGACGGCAAGGCCGATCGTGTCGCCATGGCTCACCGCGACGGTGTGGTCGGGGAGGTTCGTCGCGAGCAGCTTCTGCACCCGTGCCATCACCTCGACGACGTCTTCGTCGAGACCCTTCTCCAGCAGCAACGGCTCCGTGACGACCCCCAGGCCGAGCCGGTCGCCGATGATGACGGCGGTCTCCAGGGCCCGCGTCGCCGGTGAGCTGATCAGGTGGTGGACGCCACGATCGACCAGGGCGTCGGCGGCCTGCACGGACTGGGTGCGTCCGAGGTCGGTGAGCGGCGGCGACAGCTCGTGACCCTGCATGCGGTCGATGACGTTCCACGTCGACTGACCGTGGCGGACCCAGAAGATCACGGTGCCAGGCCCAGGCCCGCGACGTCCCCGACCACCGCGACCGCGGGAGCGCTGAGGCCGGCCGCGCTCGCTGCCTGCGCGATGCCGGCGAGGTCGGCGCGGACGACCTGCTGGCTGGGCAGGGTGCCGTCGGCGACCACCGCTGCGGGAGTCGCGGGGTCGAGGCCGCCGTCGAGGAGGGCGTCGGCGATGGCCGCGAGGGTCCGCACGCCCATCAGCACGACGATCGTGGAACCGGTCCGGGCGAGGGCGGTCCAGTCGACCGTCGAGTCCGGGTGCCCGGGCGGGACGTGGCCGGAGACGACGGTGACGGCCTGGCTGAGGCCGCGATGGGTGACCGGGATGCCGGCGATGGCGGGGACCGCGATCGCCGAGCTGACTCCAGGGATGACGTGCGCGTCGATGCCGGCGTCGGCGCAGGCGATGAGCTCCTCGCCGCCGCGGCCGAAGACGAACGAGTCCCCGCCCTTGAAGCGGACGACGTCGCGGCCTTCCTTCGCGTGCTCGATCAGGAGCCGGTTGATCTCGTCCTGGTCGGTGGAGCGACCGCCCGGTGACTTGGAGACGTCGATGATCTGGGCGTCGGGGCGGGCCCACGCCAGTGCGGACTGGGGCACGAGCCGGTCGGTGAGGATGACGTCGGCGGTGGCGATCGCCTCGCGCCCGGCGACCGTGACCAGACCCGGATCGCCCGGGCCACCGCCGACGAGCGTGACCGTGCCCATGCGCTCACCCACCCGGGGTTGCTTCGACGTCACGGAGCACCGCCTTCGGTGCGCAGCACCGCGAGCAGCTTGCGCGTGGTGTCGGGCCGTCGGACGGCGATGCGGACCCAGGTGGCATCGAGGCCGGGGAACGTGTCGGCACGGCGCACGGCGTACCCGGCGGAACGAAGCCGGCCATGCACGCCGTCGCCGACGCGGGCGAGCACGAACGGTCCGGCCGGGTCGGCGATGATCTCGACACCGAGCTCGGTGAGCCCGTCGACCAGCACGGAGCGGTGCTGGATCAGCCGGGTGGCGCGGGTGGCGGCCTCCGCGACCGCCTCCTCGCCGGAGCACGCCACCATCGCGACCGCGGCGGTGGTCGACACGGACCACGGTGACTGCTGCGCGCGCAGCTCGGCGATGACAGTGGGTTCGGCGAGGACGTAGCCCGCGCGGACGCCGGGGATCGACCACAGCTTGGTCAGGCTGCGCACGACGACCACGCCGGGGATGCGGGCCGAGGCGAGTGAGTGTTGCTCACCCGGCACGGAGTCCATGAACGCCTCGTCGACGACGAGGATGCGGCCGGGCCGGGCCAGAGCACGAAGCGTCGACTCGGGATGCAGGACGCTGGTGGGATTGGTGGGGTTGCCGACGAGCACGAGGTCGGCGTCGTCTGGCACGAGCGCGGGATCGAGGGCGAAGCCCGCGCCGGCGTCGAGCAGCACGTGCTCCGGCGGGTGCCCTGCCGCGGTGAGGGCGACGTCCGGCTCGGTGAACTGCGGGTGCACCACGACCGGTCGCGTCCAGTCGCGGGCTCGTGCGATGAGCGCGAACGCCTCGGCCGCGCCCGCAGTGGCGAGCACCTCGGACGCCTCGCGGCCGTGCCGCCGGGCGAGCGCGGCCTCCGCAGCGATGGCGTTCGGGTACGTGCCGACGTCGTCGAGGCTCGCCCGCAGCGCATCGTCGAGCCACTCCGGCCGCGGGCCGTCGTGCACGTTGACCGCGAAGTCGACCAGCCCGGCACCCAACTCGGCGTCGCCGTGATGCTGGAGTGGTTTCGATACGCCGCCCTCGTTCCTGGGGCGACTACTCAACCACCGAGTACGCGGTGGTCGAGTGCGCCGCGAGGAACGAGCGGCGGGTATCGAGACCACGTGCGCATGGGTCGCCGCGACGAAGCGGCGTGCCATCTCGGGGTGGCCGGCCCAATGGGTGTGCAGGTAGGAGGCGTGGAGGGTGTCCGAGGCGACCTCGTCCGTGGGCTCGACGACGGTCCGGTGGAACTCGTGGCCGGTGATCTGGGTGCCGGCGGTGGCGAGCAGGTGGTCCGCGGGGGTGTCGACGGTGCGGTAGGCGAGGGTGAGGCGCGGCGTCATGCGAGCCTCGGCATCGATCGCGCCCACCATGGGCGCGCCGTCGACGGTGCGGCACAGGTACAGCAGCCCGGCGCACTCGGCGACCGTCGGCACGCCGGCCCGCACGGCGTCGAGCAGGACGGCACGCAGGGGCGCGTTGGCCGACAGGCCGGCCGCATGCACCTCGGGGAACCCGCCACCCAGATAGAGGCCGGCCGTGCCATCGGGCAGGGCCTCGTCGGTGAGCGGGTCGAACGTGACGACGTCGCAACCAGCAGCCTCCAGGAGCTCCGTCGTCTCGGCGTAGCGGAACGTGAACGCGCGGCCGCCGGCGACCGCGACCACTGGACGGCGCTCACTGGGCGGCGTGAGGTCCGGCGACCACGGGGCGTCGTCGAGCTCGGGTGCCTCGTGCGCGAGCCGGACGATCTGTTCGAGGTCGACGGCACCCGCGATGCGGTCGGCCAGTCGGTCGAGTGCGTGGGTGGCGTCGTCGCGCTCCGCGGCAGGCACCAGGCCGAGATGCCGTGAGGGGGCGACGATCCCGTCGTCACGGTGCAGCACGCCCAGCACCGGAAGGCCGGTGGGCTCGAGTGCACGGCACACCTCGTCAGCATGGCGCTGGGAGCCGGCCTTGTTGAGGATGACGCCGACGACGCGCACCTCGGGGTCATACCCGACCATGCCCTGCACGACCGCGGCGATCGAACGAGACGCATGGGAGACGTCGACGACCAGGACGACCGGCGTCCTCGTGACGGTGGCGACGTGCGCGGTCGAGGCGAACCCGTCGCCGCCGATTTGCCCGTCGTACAAACCCATGACGCCTTCGACGATCGCAACATCGGCCCCCTCGGATCCATGCAGCAGCAGCGGCACGAGCCGTTCCTCCCCGACCAGGTGCGGGTCGAGGTTGCGGCCGGGACGGCCGGTGGCGAGGGAGTGATAACCGGGGTCGATGTAGTCGGGGCCGACCTTGTGGCCGGACACGGTGTGGCCCGCGCGTCGCAACGCGGCCATCAGCCCCGTGGCCACGGTGGTCTTGCCGTGGCCCGACGCGGGCGCGGCGATCACGAGTCGCGGAAGGCTCACCATTCGATGCCCCTTTGGCCCTTCTGGCCGTGGTCGAAGGGGTGCTTGACGTGCCGCATCTCGGTGACGAGGTCGGCGATCTCGACGAGCTTGGGGTCGGCTCCGCGGCCGGTGATGACGACGTGCTGGTGGCCGGGCCGCTTGGCCAGGGTCTCGACGACGTCGGCGACGTCGACCCAGCCCCACTTCATCGGATAGGTGAACTCGTCGAGGACGTAGAGGTCGTGGCGCTCGTCGGCCAGCCGTCGCTTGATCTCCTGCCAGCCCTCGGCGGCGTCGGTTGCATGGTCCTCGTCGGAGCCCTCCTTGCGCGACCACGACCAGCCCGAGCCCATCTTGTTCCACTCGATCGGACCGCCCGCGCCGGTCTCGTCGTGCAGCTCGCCGAGGCGCTCGAGGACGGTCTGCTCACCGATGCGCCACTTGGCCGACTTCACGAACTGGAAGACGCCGATGTCCCAGCCCTGGTTCCAGGCTCGCAGCGCGAGGCCGAACGCGGCTGTCGACTTTCCCTTGCCGTCGCCGGTGTGCACCATCAGCAGCGGCTGATTGCGGCGCTGCTTGGTGGTCAGGCCGTCGTCGGGGACGCTCTGCGGCTGCCCCTTCGGCATCAGGCCGCACCCTTCACGACGTCGGTCAGGGCTGCGGCGCTGACTTCCCCGAGCGGAACGAACTCGGCCATCAGGTGCTCGGCGAGCTGGTGCGCGAGCCCCAGACGGAACCGCCCGGTCTCGCAGTCGATGACCACGGCGGCCACGCCGGTGTCGGCCAGGTGGGCGGCCATCTCGTGGGCGCGGGCGAGCGGATCGGCGCCGTGGGTGGCTCGACCGTCCGTGACGACGACGAGCAACGGACGGCGCCGCGGGTCGCGGACGTGCTCGAGCCGCAGGGTCTCGGCGGCCTTGAGGAGCCCTTCGGCCAGAGGTGTGCGCCCACCGGCCGGAAGCTCGTCGAGCCGGGCCGCGGCGATGTCGACCGACGAGGTCGGTGGCAGCGCGAGCGTGGCCTCGCCGGCGCGGAACGTGATGAGCCCGACCTTGTCGCGGCGCTGGTAGGCGTCCAGGAGCAGCGAGAGGATCGCCGTCTTGACCTGCTCCATGCGTCGCCGGGCCGCCATCGAGCCGGACGCGTCGACGCAGAACAGCACGAGGTTCGACTCGTGGCCCTCGCGCACGGCGACCCGCAGGTCGTCGCCCCGGAACGCGATGCGGCGTGCCCCAGAAATTCCGACACTGCGCTCACGGGTGCCCTGATGGGGGGCGGCCGCGCGGATCGTCTCGGTGAGGTGGATCGAGCCGGTGCGGACGCCCGGACGCTCGGCACCGATGCGGCGGCCGTCCTGCGTCACGGCTCGCGACCGGTGCCCGTCCTCGCCGGCGCCGGTGCCCGCGACGGTGAACAGCCGCGGCCGGTAGGGCTTGCCCGGCGCGTCGACGGTGACGTCCTGCACGTCAGGGCCCGATGCAGGTGACTGCTGCTCCGACGGGGGCGACTCCGGCGGGCTGACGTCACCTTCGGCCGGCTCCGGCCCGTCCTCGAGCGGTGGGCCGTCGTCGTCACCCGGGGGCGGTGGTGGAGGAGGCTCGGGCTCGTCGTCGTCGAGGATCGCGTCGAGCAGGTCCTCGTCGATGCCCGGGGCGTCGAAGGGGTTGCGGCGACGGCGGTGCGGCAGGGCCAGCCGCGCGGCGGCACGGACGTCCTCCTTGAGCACGTCGGTGCGGCCGTTCCAGGCGGCGTGGGCGGACGCGGCGCGGGCGGTGACGATGTCGGCGCGCATGCCGTCGACCTCGAACGCCGCGCAGATCTCGGCGATCTTGGTGAGCGCCCACGCACCGAGCTCGACCTCGCCGACGAGCTTCTGCGCGACCTGGATGCGGTCGGTGAGCTCTGCCTCGTCGTCGGCGAACCGTGCGGCGAACCCGTCGGGATCCGCTTCGTAGGCGAGCCGGCGCTTGACCACCTCGACCCGCAGCAGCGGGTCCCGTGGCGCCGAGACCTCGACGGTGAGCCCGAACCGGTCGAGCAGCTGGGGTCGCAGCTCACCTTCCTCGGGGTTCATCGTGCCGACGAGCACGAACTGCGCCGCGTGCTCGATGGAGACGCCGTCGCGCTCGACCGTCGACCGTCCCATCGCAGCCGCGTCGAGCAGCAGGTCGACGAGGTGGTCGTGCAGCAGGTTGACCTCATCGACGTAGAGGATGCCGCGGTGCGCGCGGGCCAGCAGACCGGGTTCGTACGTCGTGATGCCCTCGCTGAGCGCCTTCTCCAGGTGCAGTGAGCCGAGCACGCGGTCCTCGGTGGCTCCGACCGGCAGCTCGACGAGTCGGACGGACCGGCTCTCGGTCGGCGCATCGGCGGAGAACGGTCCGTCGGGGGAGAGTGGATGCGACTCCTGCGGGTCGGTGGAGAACCGATCGCCGGAGATCACCTCGATCGGCGGCAGGATGGAGGCGAGACCGCGGACCATCGTCGACTTGGCCGTGCCCTTCTCGCCCCGCACGAGCACGCCGCCGACGGCGGGCGAGATGGTGGTGAGGGTGAGGGCGAGCGCCATGTCGTCGGCACCGACGACGGCACTGAAGGGGTAGTGATGTGGCACGTGGGGCTCCCGCCTTGACGCCATGGATCAGCTCGAGGCCGGTCTTCGGACTTCCCTGGCCCCATCAATGATGGAGACTCCGGGTCACCGCAGCGGGCCCTGTGCCGGATTCTCACCGGCTTCCCGATTCTCCCCAGTGGTACTTCGTGCGGGGCACCTCGAGCTGTTGGTCGGGTTCAGGCTACCCCTGCGGATAGACGCGTGACGAAGCGATCGACATCCGAGCGGTCGCGCAGCCGGACGATGACGAGCTCGGGGTGCGTCGCCGCGACCTCCGGGACGAGCTCGCGGAGCAGATGGCGGGTGCGCCAGGCCCATCGCACGATGTGCTCGCGGTCGGTGAACACCGTGTGCAGCGGTGCCTCCTTGTTGCCGTTCCAGAGCTCCTCGTCCCGGAGACGTCGCGCCACGGTGCGGCGCACGACGCGCATCATCGTCACCGGCGTGGCCACGTCCAGCCACACCATGGTGTCGGCGCGATCGGCCAGAACCTTGCGGGCCTCGGGGTACTGCCACTCCGACACCCAGGCATCGGCAGAGCTGAACGTCTCGACGTCGGCCATGAACTCCGGCCGCGGCGTCCAGGCAGGGCCGTGGTGCAGGGCGTCCATCTCGGTGACCGGGAGATCGAGCGCGGCCCCGATACGCCGCGCCATCGTCGTCTTTCCGGACCCGGTGGCCCCGGCCACGACCACGCGCCGCGGCCGGTGCGGAAGAGGATCCCCGGCGCCCAGCACCGGCCCATCCTAGGCCGGAGGTAGCCTCGGGCCTCATGGAGAAGGTGGTCGTTGTCGGCATCGGTGCCGACGGTTGGTTCGGGCCGGTGCACCTTGCTGCCATCGCATCGGCTGACGTGGTTCTGGGTGGGGAGCGGCAGCTGGCACTGCTGCCGGTGGGGCTCACCATCGAGCGTCGCGTCTGGCCATCGCCACTGAGAGCCGGGCTTCCAGCCCTGCTCGACGAGCTTTCCGGCCGCCGCGTGGTGGCCCTGGCCTCGGGAGATCCACTCGTGTCGGGCGTCGGCTCGACCCTGGTCGAGATGCTCGGCCCCGACCGGGTCGAGATCATCCCGACTCTCTCGTCGGTCGCCATCGCCCGAGCACGGATGGGCTGGGCGGCCGAGACGGTCGAGGTCGTCCGCGATCACGGCACGCTGCCACGTCATCTCGCGCCGGGCCGCCGCGTGCTGGTGCTCTCGGCCGACGGATCGGTCCCCGCGCAAATCGCCTGGCTGCTCATCGAGGCCGGGTACGGCGACAGCACGATGACCGTCCTGGCCGACCTCGGCTCGAACGACGAGTCGCGGGTCGACGGAGTTGCCGGCACGTGGGGCGAGGGCCCTGGGCCTGCGCTCAACATCGTCGCGATCACCTGTGCGGGTGGCGCCGTCCTCGGCTGGACGAGCGGGCTGCCCGACGACGCCTTCGACCACGACGGCCAGATCACCAAGCGCGACGTCCGCGCGTCCGCCCTCGCGCGACTGGCACCCGTCCCCGGCCAGCTGCTCTGGGACGTCGGCGCCGGCGCCGGCTCGATCGCGATCGAGTGGATGCGGGCGCATCCGAGCTGTCGTGCGATCGCCGTCGAGGCGAGAGAGGACCGGGTGAAGCGCATCGCGTCGAACGCCGCGACACTCGGCGTTCCGAGCCTCGGCGTCGTCGAAGGCCATGCGCCCGAGGCACTCACCGACCTCGAGTCCCCCGACGCGATCTTCGTCGGCGGCGGAGCCTCCGACCCCGGCCTGCTCGATGCGTGCTGGGACGCCCTCAGGGCCGGCGGACGCCTCGTCGTGCACGGTGTGACCCTTGAGACCGAGCGCCTCATCTCCGAGCGCTACGCCGAGCACGGCGGCGAGCTGACCCGACTGCAGGTCGAGCACGCCGCGCCGATCGGCTCGTACACCGGATGGACGCCGTCGCGCGCAATCACCCAGTGGTCCGTCACGAAGCAATGACCGTCCACTTCGTCGGCGCGGGCCCGGGTGCGGCCGACCTTCTCACCCTGCGCGCCGTCGAGCTGCTCCGATCTGCCGATGTCTGCGTGTACGCCGGCACGTACCTCGACGACGCCGTGCTCGGCCACTGTCGCGACGACGTGCGCCTCGTCGACACCCAGGACCTCGACCTCGACCAGATCACCACCACACGTGGTCGACGCCCATCGCGACGGCCTCGACGTGGTGCGGCTCTGCTCCGGCGACCCGTCCATCTACTCAGCGCTGCACGAGCAGACCCGCCGGCTCGACGCGGCCGGCATTCCGTGGGACGTCACGCCGGGCGTCCCGGCCTACGCCGCTGCAGCCGCGATCGTGGGAGCCGAGCTCACCGTGCCCGAGCTCGTGCAGTCGGTCGTGCTCACCCGAACGCAGGCGCGGTCGACGGCGATGCCCGACAGCGAGGCGCTGGGCGAGTTCGCGCGCACCGGCGCGACGCTCGTGCTGCACCTCGCCATCACCCGCACGCGCGAGCTGGCCGACGAGCTGGCCGGTCACTACGGCGCTGATTGCCCGGTTGTTGTCGTCGCAAACGCCTCGCAGCCGTCGGAGGTGGTGCTGCACGGCACGCTTGCCGACATCGCCGACCAGGTCGAGTCCGCGGACCTGCGCCAGGCCGCCGTCATCCTGGTGGGCCGCGCGCTCGCCGAGGACGTGCGCGGTGCGGAGTCGTTCCTCTACGCGCCGACCCGCGACCGATCCGCGAAACAGCGCTGACCGCTGCGCCTACTTGGCGTCGACGAACTCGATGGCCTCCAGGTCGGTGAAGATCAGCGAACCGGGCGCGAAGTCCTTGGTCGTGTCGGTCGGCACGATCTCGCAGCCCACGGTCTTGTAGTAGTCGTCCTCCCACGGCTCTCCGACGAAGGCCTCGATCGAGATGTCGCGCGCGCCGAAGTCATCGCCCAGCAGCGATGGGACGGCATCTTCGCAGATGCCGGTGAGCTGCTTCAGCTGCTGGTCCGTTGGCTTCTTCGGATCGATGCCGTTGACGAGCTTCTCATCGAGCACGCTTTGGGCATCGAAGTGGAACAGGGTCTCCGAGCCATGTTGCCGGCCACAGTGGTTCGTCTCGTCACACGACCGCAGCTCGGCCGGAAGGTCCGACGAACCCATGGTCGTGAACAGTGCCTTGTCGGTTTTCGACGCGACCGACCTGGCCGGAGGGGACTCTTCGTAGGAACCGGGCTCGACGTCGCCGAAGCGGAAGCTGCACATGAGCTGCCGATCTCCGTCGAGCCAAAGATCTCCCGGCGTCACGTTGATCCATTGATGGAACCCAGCTTCGAGAGCCGGCGCGACGATCGCGTCCTTGGCATCGACTCCATTCACCGAGACATCCTCGAGTCCAGACAGACCGACGTATTCGTCCTCGCACGCGCCATCGGTGAACTCGAGGTAGGCGCCCTTCTGTGAAGACAGCTCCTCCCCCTCTTCCCCGGTGGGCCAGGTGGCCAGATCCTTGCGGTTGGCCAGCTTCTCTTTGTCGGTCGTGCCAGTGAGGGCTTCCTCGGGAATGTCGACGAGCTCGACGATCTCGTAGACGTGCGGCTCGGAGCATTCGACGACGCTGTCGACGTCGGGCGCTCGGTCGTTCTCGTCCTTGATGTCCTTGGCGATGCAGTCGCCGGCTTTCAGCTCGGCAAGGTCAGCGTTCGGTTTCTCTTCCGAGCCGCCGCATCCGGCTAGCGAGACCAAAATGAGTGCAGCGGCAACTGTGAGGCGTCGCATCTCGGTGTCCCTTCTGTGGCCCCGATGTCCTACTTGGCGTCTATGAGCTCGACCTTCGTGCCGTCCGTCCACACGAGTGATCCCGGGCCGAGTTCCTTCGTCGAGTCGACGGGCACGAGGCCGCAGACGATCATCTGGTTGTACTCGTCGAAGGGATCGGACACGAACCCCTTGCCCGTCAAGACCTTCTTGTCGTAGCCGTCGTCCATCACCGAAGGAAGCGCCTCGGTGCAGATGCGATCCAGCTCGTCGTGCACGTCCTTCGGGAGCTGGGTCGGGTCGGCATCCTCGCCCTTGAGCTCATTCTCCAGCGTTGTGACGAGCTGTTCCTCGAGCACCGGCCCGGCTTCGAAGTTGAAGAGCATCTCGGCGTGATGTTGCTTGTCGCAGCCGACGAATTGGCTGACCGCCTTGTCGTCGTCGCAGGGCCGGAACTCGATCGGGAACGACGCTGATCCCATGCCGGCGAGGAGTGGCTTTTCGTTCGGAGAGGAGACCGGTTTCACTGGCGCGTTTTCGTCGGAATCAGCGCCGGGGTCCACGAACCGCGCGCTGCAGATGAGCTGTCGCTTGCCGTCTAGCCACTGTTCCTTCGGCGTCACGTTGGCCCACGGAGTGTGGATGTTGGCGGCAACTGCGGGCCACAAGATCGATTCCTCGGCGCTGACGCTGTTCACGGCCACGTCGTCGTACCCAGTGGTCTCGCGCAGCGCGGTGTCGCACTTGCCGGTGAACTCCCAGAACGCCTCGTACTCCTTCGAGATGTCCGCGCCCTCCTCGATCGTGGCGAGATCCTTGCGGTTGGCCAGCTTCTCTTTGTCGGTCTTGCCGCTGAGCGCTTCCTTGGGGAGGTCGACGACGTCGAGGATCTCGTAGACGTGTGGCTCTGAGCAGGGAACGACGCTGGCCAGATCGGGTGCTCGGTCGTCCTCGTCGGCGATGTCCTTGGCGATGCAGTCGCCAGCCTTGATCTCCGCGGCCTCCGGTTTCTCCGAGTCGCCACCGCATCCGGCAAGCGCGGTGACGAGGATGGCTGCAGCTGCGATGGGGAGTCGCATGTCGGTGCTCCATTGGTCGTGCCCCGTCTTTCGAGTGTGCGCCTCCATGCGTTGATGCGTGCGCGTATAAGAGAACTGCTTGCAGAACTCAGTCCTTGGTCACAGTGACGCGAATCGGTCCGGTGCCGGCGCCTTGCTCGACGACGAGCTCGGGGGCATCCGGCGGCGACACGACGGTCGCTCCCGTCGCCGTGACGGTGTAGCCGTCCGGGTAGTGAATCGTCGGCACGGCGATCGTCGTCGGTGCGCCGACGGCGAAGTTCCCACCACCGGCCGCCTTGGCCCTCGAGTAGACGAGCTCGAACGTGCTGGTCTTGCGGTTGAAGACGTACGACGTCGGTGTACCGGACACGGCGGTCGGGTGCGGAATCGCGAGCACACGAAGCTTGTCGGTCTTGACGTTCGAGCCCGTTGGCGCCTGCTGCGGGTCGAGCACGAGCGCCTGCTTGTCGCCCTCGCCGGTCGTGGTCGGGTCGGCGCAACCGCAGTACGCCCAGTACTGCCAACCGATGCGGTGCTTGGCGGCGCGATCGACCATGTCGGTGAGGCTCACCAGGTTGTCCGAGGCGCCGAACTCGGTGAGCAGCGGCGTCACTGAGCGCTTCTTGACGTGTCGATCCACGTTCGACCAGAGCAGCCGGTCGAGGGTGAGGCACACCGGACGGTCCACGCCGAGGGGGACCGACTCACCGATCAGGTCGGCGAGGCAGTAGTCGTGGAACGAGAATCCGAGGTTGTCGTCGTCGACCTTCACCGACGTGCGCGCACCGCTGTTGAACAGCACGTTGGGCTCGTAGTAGGAGATGGTGTCCGCGTCGACGGTCCTGATGGCGTCGGTGACGCGCTGGGAGAAGGCGCTCAGCTTCTTGTCGAAGCCCGGGCAGCCGGCCGGGTTGGCGCACAGGGCGTAGGTGGTGCCGGGCCAGGGCTCGTTGAACAGGTCGAATCCCATCACCCCGGGTGTGGAGCTGAAGAACTCGGCGGTGTGGCGCCACGCTGCCGCGTACCGGTCCTGGAGGCCGACGCCGCCGGGCCCGGGGGAGTTCTTCCAGAAGTTGTCGAAGGCGCGGTTCAGGGCGATGTTGACGAAGTAGTTGAAGGGGAAGCCGAGCTTCGGCGCGTTCGGCAGGCCGCCGTCCTGCACGGCCCAGTTGGGTGCTCCCTCGCCCTCGTACTTCTCGTTGTAGAGGTCCTGGTGGAAGTCCAGCAACGTCCAGATGCCTTCGGCGGCGAGCAGCTCGGCGGTCTCCCGGATGTTGGCGAGATAGGCGTCGTCGTACTCGCCCGGTGCCGGCTCGACGGCCTTCCAGATCAGCCCGAGCCGCACGGTCGTCAGGCCCTGATCGGCCAGGAAGGCGGCGTCGTCGGCGCCGAACCCCGTGGACGACGGCGCGTAGTTGCCCGTCTTGGTGACCATGTTCACGCCGTGCAGCATCAGCACCCGGCCGTCGGGATCCAGGAGCCAGCGCCCGGTCTGACTGGGGCGGGGGACGTCGGCCGCCTCGGCCGTACCGCCGAGGCCGACGGTGGCGAGCGCGGCGACGAGCGCTGTCGTGATGATGCTGCGGATACGAACTGGCACGACCGTCTCCTCGGTGGGCCCCGAGGGTCAATATAGAACAAGTTCTAGGGAGCGCGAACCCCTACCGGATTCGGAAAGTGCATGGCCCCCGAGGCCTCGATGGCGCGGGCGGCGCTCACCAGGGTTTCCTCGAGGGTGATCGTGCGAGCCTGCGCCTCTTCGTCGAAGCTGCTGGCCGAGACGCGGTCGGTGGCGTCCTCGATCTGTGCCCGGGCGGCCCGACCGCTGTCGGTGATGGTGGCGAACTCGTCCGTCCAGGCGCGACGGCGCAGGCGCTCGTAGGCCTCGGCCCACTCGTCCTCGGTCCAGCCGCGCATCTCCCGCTGCTTCGGCGCGACCCGGCCGTCGGCCACGGCGAGGGCGTTCGCGGCGGCTCCGTCGAGTCCGGCTGCGGTGAGGATCGCGACGTGGCAGTCGCCGCGGTACTCGCGCAGCACGGTGGCCGCGTGCCACAGCCGTCCGAGGTCGTCCTCCGGCGTCGGCAGTGCGGCGTGCGCCGCGGCCAGACCTTTGCCCGCGTAGTCGAGTGTCGAGACGATCGCCTGGAGCTCCTTCGCCATCCGCGGGACGTCGGCGTCGGCCAGCCCGGGCGTCAACGCGTCGCGGGCGAGGTCGAGGCGGGTGGCCAGGACGTCGTCGCGGGACGCCATCGACCATGCGTCAGGGAGCGCCCGTTCGATCAGTCGTGGAGCGAACCCGTGGAACAGGGCGATGACGACTTCCGGCGGCGGTGTGCCGAGCGCCGCCGATCGCGATGCGACGTAGCCCATCCAGTAGCCCTTGAGCCCGATCGCCTCGTAGCGCTGCTTCGTGTCGGAGGCGAAGTACACGACGTCGTGGATGACCTCGACCGCCTGCCAGAACGTGCGCTTGACCGTCATGACTGCTCCTCGGTGGGGGTGAATCGCGGCGTCCAGACGTGTCCGGACGCCGTGACGCGGGTGCCGCTCGCACCGACGATGATCAGGCACTTCATGTCGATGGAGGCTGGGTCGAGCTCGGCCAGCGAGGTGACCGTCAGCGACTCCTCGGCACGGCCGACGTCGCGTCCGACCACGACCACCGTGTCGGGCGAGCGGTTCTCGAGGAGGACGGCCTTCGCCTCGGCGACCTGCGTGGTGCGCGACCGCGACGCCGGGTTGTAGATCGCGAGCACGAGGTCGGCCTCGGCGACCGCGCGCAACCGCTGCTCGACCAGCGACCACGGCTTGAGCCGGTCGGACAGGCTCAGCACCGCGAAGTCGCCGCCGATGGGGGCACCTGCACGAGCCGCCACCGCCTGCACGGCCGAGATCCCGGGAAGCACGCGGATGTCGACGTCGTCGTACATCGGGTCGTCAGCGGCCTCGAAGACCGCCGACGCCATGCCGAACACCCCGGCGTCGCCGCCGGACACGACGGCCACGCGCTCGCCCTTCCGCGCGAGGTCGAGGGCGAGCCGGGCCCGGTCGATCTCGACGGTGTTGCCCGACGCGTGCCGCTGCAGCCCGGCCCGCTGCGGCACCCGCTCCACGTACGGCCCGTAGCCGACGATGTGCTCGACCTCGGCCAGCGCTGCGCTGACCTCGGGCGTCAGCCAGTGGTCCGGCCCGGGTCCGAGGCCGACCACCAGCAGTTCCCGGGACTCGGTGGTTGAGTAGCCGCGGGGAACGAGCGGCGTATCGAAACCACGATCGTGAGTGCTGGGCACGACGATGAGGGAGAAGTACGGGACGGTCTCTGGGTCGACGTCGGAGACCGGGAGCCAGCGCTGCTCCGGCATCGAGGCACGCTCGACGTACAGAGCGCCGTCGAGACGGTCGGCCTGCTCCAGCGCGGAGCGGACGGCGGGGAACGTGCGGCCGAGCTTCATGATGATCGCGCCGTCGGTGTCGGCGAGGCGTCGGGCCAGCTCGGGCTCCGGGAGCGTGCCGGGCAGGATCGTCAAGACGTCGGTCTGCCGCACGAGAGGTTCGGCCACGACGGCGGTGGCGGCGGCGAATGCGGGCACCCCGGGAACCACTTCGGTTTCGAACCGGTCCGAGAGCCGGTCGTGCATGTACATGAACGAGCCGTAGAACATCGGGTCGCCCTCGGCCAGGACCACGACGTTGCGTCCAGCCTCGAGATGGGCGCTCAGGCGATCGGCGCACGCCTCGTAGAACTCGGCCATCGCGCCGGCATACCCGCCCCGGTGGTCCGTGCTGCCGGTCGTGACCGGGTACTGCAGGATCTCCTCGATCGCACCGGCAGGGATGAGGCCGTCCGCGATCCGCCGCGCGTTCGACTGCTTGCCGACGCCCTGGTGGTAGGCGACGACGTCGGCCGCTGCGATGAGACGTGCCGCCTTGACGGTGACGAGCTCGGGGTCGCCGGGTCCCACTCCGACTCCGTACAAGGTGCCAGTCATTCGCGCTCCTGGGCCAGCGCGTTGATCGCCGACGCGGCCATGGCGGAGCCGCCGCGGCGGCCGCGCACGGTGAGGAACGGGACGTCGATGCCGTGCTCGTCCCCGAACGCCGCGAGTGCGTCCTTCGATTCGGCCGCGCCGATGAAGCCGACCGGCACGCCGACGATCGCCGCCGGCGGAGGAGCACCATCGATCAGCATCTCCAGCAGGTGGAACAGGGCGGTGGGCGCGTTGCCGATCGCGACCACGGCTCCATCCAGTTGATCGCCCCACAGCGAGACGGCAGCAGCCGAGCGCGTGGTGCCCATCTCCCGGGCGAGCGCCGGAACCCGATCGTCGCGGAGCAGGCACACGACCTCGTTGTCCTTCGGCAACCGGGCCCGGGTGACGCCGGAGGCGACCATGTGCGCATCCGTCAGGATCGGGGCGCCCGACTCCAGTGCTCCACGCGCGGACGACACGAGCCGTGGATGGATGACCAGATCTCGCACGAGGTCGGTCTGGCCGGTGCCGTGGATCATCCGGACGGCGACCTTCTCGGCATCGGCCGGCACGCCGGTCAGGTCGCTCTCGCGGCGAATGGCCGCGAAGGACTCGAGGTAGATGGCCGAGCCGTCGTCCACGTACTCGTATCGACGCGGTGGCCTAGCCATGGGCGTCGTCCAGATCAGGAAGCAGCACGCTGCGCCACGGAGTGATGACGACGTCGCGCCCGGCCCGGGCCAGCACCTGCGTGGCGAGCTCGTGGGTGAGGTCGCCCTCGGGGACCTCGACGTGCTCGACGCTCAGTCCGTCGCCCTGCGCGATGACGCCGAACGGGGCGGGCAGCGACACCACCTGGGTGCGGAGGTCGCGAGCATGGTTCAGGCCGAGCAGGTCGGCTCCGTCGTCGGGCAGCTCGTCGACGTGCCACAGCGCGTCGTCACCGTCGCCGCGGACGTCGAGGAATCGCCGGGTGAGGTCGAGCAGGACCTCGGGGACGGCGTCCAGCTCCACCACCTCGCCCCAGTGCTGGGTGCCGACGCGGATCTGTGCGGCGTCGGCGTCGACTGCCATCACCCCGAGGTCGAGGCTGCGGTCGACGAGGTCGCCGCGACCGTCGTCGAGCACGAACAGGAAGCGTCCGGCGAGGTCCGCGAACACCGGGTCGTCGCACAGCATCTCGTCGAGCCGTGCGCCCACCGGCCGAAGGTCGGCCTGTCCGCCGACTCGTCCGCTCAGCGGCGACACCATGATGTTGCGCACCAGCTCGTGCGCCGGCGACGGAAGCAGGCCCGCTTTCGTGATCGCGTCCACGAAGTCCTCGGGCACCCGACCGTCGTCGTGCTTGATGCCGCGCAGCTGCACGTTCGCCCGCTTGGTGAGGTAGAGGTGACCATCGGCGTGCTCGCCGGCGATGATCGCGAGGTCGGCCAGGGCCTGAGCCGTGATCGCCCCTCCGATGAGCCGGATTCGCACGAGCGCGCCGTCGTCCGCGATCCACGGGCGCAGCACGCCCGGGCAGCGATCCGCATGATGGCGGGGGGAGGATCCGGTCACGCGCCCCATCGTCCCACCGGGTGGCGATACGGTGCAGGCGTGGGTTCTGGGTCAGCGGCGGAGGTGGCGCCGGAGATCGATCGGCTGGTGCTGGCGGTCAACAACGCGGTCGACGGCGCACGGCTCTCGGAGGCTGCAGGGGAGCGGGTCCTGGACTGGATGCTGCTGAACGGTCTCGGCGACTTCATGCATGCGGGCGTGCTCACCGAGGAGGTCGCCGCGCTCCGCTCACGGTACCGGCCGCGAGACGTCGTGCTCGCTCGTCTCCACGAGCTCGAGCAGCAAGGTCTCGTCGAGCGGCGTGGTCCTGCGCTGGCTGCCACCGAGGAGCTGCGGCCGATGATCGAGGCGCTGATGGATGCGCGGGCAGATGCCGCGTCGACGATGTGGCGAGGTCACGACGAGGACGTCGACCAGGCATCCCGGACGGCCCGGTCACTCGGCGCACTGGCGTCTGACGACCACCCCGTGGCGGATGTGCATCGCTCTCTTCCCGCGCCCGAGGATCCGTTTCTCCGCCTGCACAGCCGTCTGGTGACGCTGCGTTACATCCGTCAGCACGACCACGCGGCGGCGTGGCTCGGCCAGGAGCTGACGGTGGCGGAGATCGTCGCCATGACCGGGCTCTGGAACGGCGAAGACGTGGCGCCGGGCGATGGACTGTCGCTCCTCGTGGCTCGCGGGCTTGCGTCGGATGACCCGCCGGCGCTGACCGACGCCGGCCGGACCATGCGTGCGGAGATCGAGGCCGACACGAACGAGCGGTCACAGGCGACCTTCGATGCCTTGGGTGAGAACGAGACCGCCGAGTTCCTGACGGTCCTCCGTCGACTGCCCGGGTAACGGGTCAGGCCGCCAGTGCCTCGTCGACCTGACGGACGTGAAGGTCGACCGATTGCTGACCGAGGTAGGTCTTCATCCGGTGGTGGCGCCGGCACAGCGAGCGGATGTTCGCGCCACTCGTGGGGCCGCGCGGATGCGGGATCTGATGATCGTCATCGCACTCGGTGGCCGGACGCGAACACATGGCGAACCGGCAGGTGCCGTCGCGGATGTCGACCGCCGTCCTGAGCTTGCGGGACGGGAATCGGCCGAGCTCGGTGACATCGAGGATGTGCCCGAGCGGATCGGTGAACACGCGGTGGAACAGCGTGCCGGGCTCG
>CAWIWE010000008.1:0-72991 GCA_963839625.1 uncultured Actinomycetota bacterium
GCTGATGGCGGAGAAGAAGTTCGAGCTGCCGCAGGACTACAAGGACGCCTACGGTGCGGAGAACGATCCGAACTACCACACGGTTGACGGTGGCTTCGAGATCGCGGACATGGAGAAGTTCGTCGACGAGCAGATCGAGCTCAAGATCATCCCGACCGGCACGGACTGGCACGACTACGTCAACCCGACCGCACTGTGGCGGGCCCAGAAGTCGCTGGGTGTTCCACTGCGTCCCACCCCGGAGGAGTTCGCGGAGTGACCTCGGCAGCCGTCGACCAACGCGAGATCGGCACCGCGTCAGCCTCGGGCCTGCGAGTCGTGGGACACCACGATCTCGCCGGCCGGGGCGACGGGATGCAGGTCTTGCGTGAGGGCGACGCCTTGTACGTCGGCCACGCCGGGACGTCCGGGGCCGGCACGTCGATCCTTGACGTGTCCACCCCGGCTCGTCCGGTGCTGGTCGCCCAGTGGGATGCGCCGGCGAACAGTCACACGCACAAGGTCCAGGTCGCCGATGGACTGTTGCTGGTGAACCACGAACGGTTTCCCTACCGGCCGAAGAAGCCGCTCGGTCCGCACTCGGCGGGGCTGGCGGTCTACGCCCTGGATGATCCGTTCGCACCGCGCCGCCTCGGGTTCTGGGAGTGCGGTGGGAAGGGCGTGCACCGGATCGTCTGGGAAGGCGGGCACTACGCGCACATGTCCGGGACGCCCAAGGGGTTCCGTGACCGCATCTGGATGACGGTCGACATGCGGATCCCCACGGCCCCGAACCTGGCCTGCTCGTGGTGGTGGCCGGGGCAGTGGGAGGCCGATGGCGAGGTTGTCGACTGGCCCGACGATCATCGCGTCGCCGCGCACCACGCGCTCTCCGACGGGCAACACTCCTACCTGGGATACGACGACGCGAACCTGGTCGTGCTCGACACCTCCGACGTCACCCGGCCGCGGGATGTCGGGCGCCTCCAGTGGGGCGGTGGCGCGACCCACACCTGCATGCCGCTCCCTGGTCGCGACCTGCTGGTCGTCACCGACGAGCAGCAGCACGATGGCCCCGGCGCCGTGGAGCGGGCCATCCACCTGGTCGACATCGCCGATCCGACCAACCCGACCTACCTCCGCAAGCTGCCCGCGCCAGAGGGCTCGTTCGACCAGCTGCCGCAGCGGTTCGGTCCGCACAACCTCCACGAGAACCGGGCCGGTTCCTACCGGAGCAACCGCATCGTCTTCGCGACCTACTTCAGCGCTGGTGTCCGGGTGTACGACCTGGCCGACCCGGACGACCCGCGGGAGATCGCCCACTGGGTCTCCGACATCCCACCGGGTTCGGCCGCACCGCAGGCCAACGACCTCTTCGTCGACGCCGACGGCCTGATCTGGGTCACGGACCGGGGGACCGGAGGGGTCTTCGCCCTGCAGCCCGACGACGAGCTCGCCGCCCTGATGGAGGAGTCCGCACTGTGAGGCCCGCGTGCCGTCACGTGAGCCCACCGCGTGGCTGACGCCGCGCCGAGCTTCACCGCCGACGGCATCGACCTGGTCGGCTACCACGACGTGGAGGGGCGGCCGGTCTTCAAGCTCGCGCTCCAGGTCGTCGACGATCGCTGGTACCTGTACGCGACACACTTCTGGGAGCCGCGGCTGTCCATCCTCGACGTGACCGATCCCGCCGACATGCAGCTCGTGGGCGCCATCGAGGGCCCGGCGGACGCGGCGACGTGGCAGGTGCAGGTCGCCGACGGACTGCTGGTGCAAGGCCTCGAGCGGAGGCCGGTGTCCTGGGGCGGTGATCCGGAGATCGATGCCGAGGAGGGCATCCGGTTCTGGGACGTCTCCGATCCCGTCGCGCCGGAGCTGGTGAGCCACTGGCGCACCGGGGCCAACGGAGTGCACCGGAACCACTATGCGGGCGGCCGCCACGTCCACGTCACGGCGAGCCGGGCCGGTTTCGACGGCAACATCTACGTCATCCTCGACATCGCCGATCCGCACCAGCCCACCGAGGTCGGCATGTGGTTCCTGCCCGAGCAGCGCACCGAGCCCGGTGCGACGCCTTCGCGTCGCGTCTCACTCCACGGGCCACCGTACGTCGAGGGCGATCGCGCGTATCTCGGCTACGGAGCGGCGGGCCTGGTCATCCTGGACATCTCCGACGTCACCGCACCGGCCCTCGTCTCGCACCTGGAGATCGGGGCGGCCTTCTCCAGCATGATCGCGCTCCACTCCGCCGTGCCGGTGACTGATCGAGACCTCGTGATCGTCAACACCGAGGCGATCGCCGAGCGGTCCGAGGAGCCGTACAACTTCGCCGGCATCGTCGACCTGCAGGACGAGACCGCGCCGCGGCTGACCGCGCTGATGCCGGTCCCGGTGCCGGCCCCCGGCGCGGGCTACCCGAACTTCAGCCGTCGGGGCGGACGCTTCGGACCGCACAACCAGCATCATCCGCAGGGGATCCCCGCACTGTTCCACTCCGACGACCTGGTCTTCATGACGTGGTTCAACGCCGGCCTCCGGGTCTTCGACACCAGCGATCCGTACCTCCCGACCGAGATCGCCTGGTACCTGCCCGCGGACCCGACGGAGCGTCGAGGGCTGCTCCCGCGCTCCGCGCTCGTGACCCAGTCCGAGGACGTGCTGGTCGATGCCCGCGGCACCATCTTCTTCTCGGACAAGAACCACGGACTGCACGCCGTGCGGCTCAGCGAACGGTGAAGTCGCTCAGGGCCCCAAATTCAAGGCACAGCCATCACGGTGGCGGGATCGATCCCGAGATCTCCCAGCACGACGCGGGCGGTGTTGCGGCCGGGGCGTCCGGACACCGATCCGCCCGGGTGCGAGGTCGAGCCGGTCAGGTACAGCCCCTCGATGTCGGTGCGGTAGTCGCGCCAGCCGGGGATGACCTCGCCGTCGTCGAGGAGGAATTCGCCACCGTGGCACGAGCCGCCGATGTTGCTGAGGTTGTGCGCCGCGATCGTCGTCGGTGACTCCGGCCGGATGGCCAGGATGTCGTCCGGCTCCAGGCCGTCGACGTGCGCACGGGCGTAGGCCAGAAGTGCCTCGGCATGGGCCGAGGCGTCGGCCTCGGTCCATGGCCGGCCGTCGAGGAGCATCGGCGCGACCGTCAGCAGCTTGAAGACGCCACCGGGTGCCCGGCCGGGGTCGACGACCGTCGAGTCGACCAGCAACAGCCACGGCTCCTCGGTCTCGAGCCGTCCGTCGAACGCGCCCGCGACCTGGCGGCGCAGGCCGTCGGGCGTCCCGAGCCCGCCGGCGACCGCGGTCACCGGCCCGTTCGGCGTGCCGTACCGGACGTCCGCTCGCAGGGCGAGGTGCACGGCGAACACCGAGAGGCCGGGCCGCCATCGCCGCGCCGCATCGGCCGCCATCGCCGAGTCGACGTCGAGCATCGCGGGCAGCTCGGCCAGGTGGCTTCCCGTCACGACGGCGCGACCCGCGCGGAACACTCGCCCGTCCCTGGTGCGCACCCCGGTGCAGCGGCCGCCCTCGACGAGCAGGGAGTCGACCCAGGCGGAGGTCTCGACCGTTCCGCCGTGGTCGACGACGTGGGCGACCAGCGCCTCGGGAAGAGCGCTGGAGCCCCCGACGGGCGTGGTCCAGCCGAAGGAGATGCGGCCGGCCATGATGGCCGCGGGGAGTGCGCCGGTGCCGGGACGCTCAGGCGGCTGGATCGTCGCGAACGCCATCCACGTCAGCGCGCGTCGCGTCACGGGGTGCTCGAACGTCGAGTGGATGACCTCCCAGGCGCTGCGTCGACGCAGCTCGTCGTAGCGCTTCGACCACGGATCGTCCGGCAGCGACAGACCCGCCGAGAAGTGCGCATGGGCGGTGCGCAGGCCGGAGTTCCAGTCTCCGATCATCGAGCGCAGGGCCTCCGCGTCGGACCGGGAGAAGCGGGCCAGCTCGTCGGCCGTCGACTCGAGGTCGGAGTGGATGGTGAGCACGTCGCCGTCGTCGAGTGGGAGCACGACGGCCGGGTCGGTGAGGATGTACTCCAGCCCGTACCGGCTGCTCAGCCCCAGCTCGTCGGCGCGGATCAGGGGATTGGACTGCAGCACCACGTGCGCGCTCGAGCACGTGTCGTGTCGCCATCCGGGGAGGGTGAGCTCCTCGGTGGCGGTGTTCCCGCCGACGATGTCCCGGCCCTCCAGGACCGTGACCGAGAGTCCGGCCTCGGCGAGGTAGGCAGCGCTGATCAGGGCGTTGTGACCGCCTCCGATCACGACGATGTCGCTGGTCGGCCCGGTGGAGTCAGCCATGGACGAGCCCCTTCGTGGGCGCTGGGTGCTGATAACCTACGCAGGGACAGCAATCGATTGCAAGCCCCGGGTATCGATGAGAGAGTGGCTCGTGGACGAGTACGTCGCCTCGGCCCGGTCGCACTGGGGCCCGCGCTTCACGGCGAACGGGGTGCCGGTCGCGGACTTCGAGCGCGTCCTCGATGGCCTGGAGTCCTGGGACGACTGGTGTGCCGCATGGTCGGCGTCCGCAGCCGGCCACGAGCGTCTCGGCGAGGAGGCACTGGAACAGGGCCGCACGCTCTCGGCCGGCGCGCACTTCGGCACGGCCTCGGTCGAGTACCACTTCGCCAAGTTCGTCTTCGTGCGCCATCCCGACCAGATGCGCGCCGCGCACACGTCGGCGGTGCGGTGCCTCGATGCCGCGCTGCCCCACCTGGAACCACCGGGAGAGCGGGTCGAGATCCCCTTCGAGGGTTCGACCATCTACGGCATCTTGCGTCGCCCGATGCGGGCCGACCGTCCTCCGGTCGTGATCACGGTCCCGGGACTGGACTCCACGAAGGAAGAGCTCCGTGCCACCGAGGACCTCTTCCTCCAACGCGGCATCGCGACGTTCAGCGTCGACGGCCCGGGACAGGGAGAGGCGGAGTACGACCTGCCGATCCGCCCCGACTGGGAGGTCCCTGGCCGGGCGTTCGTCGACGCGCTCACGGCACGGAACGACGTCGATCCCGACCGGATCGGGGTGTGGGGCGTGAGCCTGGGCGGCTACTACGCGCCGCGATTCGCCAGCGGTGACGAGCGGATCAAGGCGTGCATCAGCCTGTGCGGCCCGTACAGCTTCGGCGAGAACTGGGACGCCTTGCCGGCCCTGACCAGGGAGACCTTCACGGTCCGGTCAGGTGCCACTGACGAGGAGGACGGCCGCGCCAAGGCGCTGACGCTGACGATGGACGGCAGAACCGAGCTCCTGCGCTGCCCGATGCTCATCGTCGCCGGCAAGAAGGACCGGCTCATCCCGTGGCAGCAGGCCGAGCGGCTGCACCTCGAGACGGCGGGCACGAGCGAGTTCCTGCTGCTGGAGAACGGCAACCACGGCTGCGCCAATGTGCTGGCCGAGCATCGCTATCGCGCGGCGGACTGGATGGCCGCCCAGCTCGGTGCTGCGAGCTGAGACTCTGCGGCGTCAGTCGAAGAACACCAGCTTGATGATGGCGGTCAGGCCGATCACCACGATGAGGGCCCGTAGTGCCCCAGACGGCAACCGGCGACCGTAGCGTGCGCCGAGCTGCGCTCCGATGACCGAGCCGAGGGCGATGAGCCCGACGATCTTCCAGTCGATGTAGCGCTGCGCGAAGATGATGAACGCCACCGCCGCGGTGAGGTTGACCGACGTGGCCAGGACGTTCTTGATCGCGTTGATCCGCTGAAGGGTCTCGGCCAGGACGAGGCCCATGAGGCCGGTCAGCAGCACGCCCTGGGCGGCGCCGAAGTAGCCGCCGTACACGCCGATGAGGAACACGCCGGCTTGCAGCCCGATGCCGACGTGGTGGCTGCCCTCGGACGTCGATCGGGTGCGGGTCCGACGCTGCACGGCGGGTCCGACGATGACCATCAGCACGCCGAGACCGACGAGGACCGGCACGACGGTCTCGAAGGACTCGGAGGGGAGGACGAACAACAGGGCGGCTCCGGTGGCACCACCGAGCACCGACGCTGGCACCAGGCGAAGGAGGTACGGCCAGTTGGGACGCAGCTCCCGGCGGTAGCCATGGATGCCGGAGAACCCTCCCGGGACGACGCCGATGTTGTTCGAGACGTTGGCGACGAGCGGCGGGTAGCCGAGGAACAACAGGATCGGGAACGTCACGAGCGCGCCCGAACCCACCAGCACGTTGATGGCACCGGCCCAGAGGCCGGCGACCACGATGATCAGATTCTCGAGCACTGGGTCAGCGGTCGATCGCAGCAGTGACGTTCTCGGCGCTGAACGGGAGCGTGCGCACCCGGACCCCGAGCGCGGCGTTGATGGCGTTGCCGATGGCGCCGGCCACCGGCCCCTGGGTCGCCTCACCGGCGCCGAGCGGCAGCTCGTCCGGGCGGTCGACCACCTGGACGTCGACGCGGGGCACCTCGCTGAACCGCAGGATCGGGTAGGACTCCCAGTCGTTGCTCGTGATCGCCTCGCGATCGAACGTGACCTGCTCCATCAGGCTCCAGCTCGTCGCCTGGACGGCACCACCCTCGATCTGGTTGCGCACGCCGTCGTCGTTGACCACCCGTCCGACGTCGACCGCGATCGTGAGCCGCTTGACCCGGATGGACGTGTCGGCCTCGATCTCGGCGACGACTGCGCAGTAGGCGCCGCGATTCTTGTAGCGCGCGAACGCCAGCCCGAGGGCCTGGCCGTCCGGTTGGGGCGTTCCCCACCCGGCGGCATCGGCAGCGGTCGTGAGGACGTCGCGGGCCCGGGCGTCGTCGAGGTGGTCCAGCCTGAAGTCGAGCGGGTCACGAGCGGCCGCAGCGGCCAGCTCGTCCATCACCGACTCGATCGCGAAGACATTGAAGTGCGCACCGAGAGATCGCAGCGCCGACGACCTGATCGGCATGGTGAGGAGTCGGTGCGCCGTCACGTCCATCCGGGAGAAGGCGTAGTAGGGCTCGGCGTTGCGCGCCGATCCGTGGCCGCGTGCCGCCGGCGGGTCGAGAGCAGGGGGAAGGGCGTCGACGCCGGCCCGATGGGCGTCGGCGAGCAGTCCGTGCTCCGGTGCGTACCCCGGCCGGGCGGTGTGCCCGTTGCTCCACAGGTCGTACGACCAGTCTGCGACGCGTCCGTCGGGACCCAGGGTTGCGGAGACGTCGCCCACCATGGCCGGCCCGAACGGCTCCCAGGAGAGCTCGTCGGCGCGGCTCCACTGGACGCGGACGGGTGAGCCGGGTACGAGTGTCGCGAGGAGAGCGGCGTCGAAGGCTGCGTCGTCCGCGGAGTTCTGCCCGTAGGCCCCCGCGCCCTCGACGTGCTGAACCACGACGTCGCTCGTGTCCAGGTCAAGTGCCGCCGCGATCGCGGCGCGGAGTTGGAAGACGCCCTGGCTGTGGGTCCACACGTCGAGCCGCCGGCCGTCGAAGACGGCGATCGCGCAGCCCGGGGCGATCGACCCGTGTGCGACGAACGGCTTCTCGAAGGTCGCTCGGACCGTCGGTTCCGCCTCGGGCCGGGGACCGTCGTCGCGAACCGTCGTGGTCTCGGCCACCTGGGCTCGCAGCCAGTCCGACAGCGCCGACTGGTCAGGGAGGGTGGTGCCGGCCGACCACGAGGACCGGTCGGCCAGGATGCCGGCGGCCTTGACCGCGAGCGGCTCCCGGTCGGCGAGGACCGCGAGGAAGTCGTGCTCACGGACGACACGTGTGACGCCCGGCATCCCGGTGACGTCGTCGACCGGTGCTTCGAGCAGGTGCGCGCCGGGCCTCGGTGGTCGGACGACGCGGGCGTGCAGCATGTCCTCGAAGGTCAGGTCGTGGATGAATCTCCGGCGACCGAAGATCTTGTCGGGAAGGTCGACCCGGTCTCCCGACGTGCCGGGGTCGTTCGGCAGGAAGGACACCTCGAGGGTCGGATCGCCCGCATCGACGTCGAGGTCCACGTCCTTGGCCAGGTCGGCGTAACCGAGGACGGTGTCGTGTGCGCGGAAGGAGCCGTCGCCGACCGTGACAGCCGACTCGTCCACGTCGAGGCGGGACGCGACCGCTCGGGCGAACAGGCAACGGACCTCGGCACACACCCGGCGCACCGAGGCTCCGGAGACCATGATCGACATGCTTCCGGCGGTGAGGCCCTCGTCGGGGGAGATGGCGGTGTTCGTGGCGATCGGTCGGACCCGTGTGGGCGCCACGCCCAGCTCCTGCGCGGCGATCTGGGCCAGCGCCGTGACCACCCCCTGGCCGAGCTCGACCTTGCCGACCCGGAGGTCGAACGTGCCGTCCGGGTGCGCCGTCAGCCAGGTGGACAGGCGGGGGTTGGCCGCAAGGGTCTGCGGAAGCTCGGGCGTCACGAGCCCGACTCCGCCGCCAGCACGACCGCGTCGACGAACCGCTGGTGCGTACCGCAGCGGCACAGGTTGCGGTCGAGCGCGGCCGCGACCTCATCACGCGTCGGGTGGCTGTTCTCGCGCAGCAGGGCGGCGGCCGACATCAGGATGCCCGGCACGCAGTAGCCGCACTGGCCGGCCTGCAGCTCGAGGAACGCGGACTGGAGTCGGTGGGGTGCGTCTTCGGACCCGAGGCCCTCCACGGTCTCGACCGCGGCCGAGCCGACGTACTCGACCGGGGTGTCGCAGGCGTACGACGGACGCCCGTCGATCAGCACGGTGCAGGATCCGCACAGTCCGAGACCGCACCCGAACTTGGCAGCGGTCAGGTCGAGGTCGGAGCGCAGGACGTCGAGCAGCGGCGTGTCCGGCGGCACGTCGACGTCGCGAGCCTCACCGTTGACGGTCAGCTGGTACGAGTGCGGCACCGTGTGCTCCTTCTGGAGGTCGAGACGCGTGTGCCGAGTCGATCATGCCTGCTTGGATGCCGCCCAATAGTCCTCGGCCGCCTTGCTGGACTCGAGGTCGTCCGCCGTCTCGAAGCCGGGAGCCATGGAAGCGGACGTGCCGGCCATGTACTGGTGGTGATCGATGCCGAGCAGCCGGATCCAGCTCTGCTGGCCGAACGTCAGGGCGATGCAGGTGCCGAGCTCGACCAGCTCGCGTTCATCGAAGTGGGCGTGCAGGCGATCCCACAGAGCGTCGAGGTCCTGGCTCCCCCACGCGATCGCCTCGGCATAGGCGAGGGCCGCCTTCTGGCGGTCGTCGTAGATGTCGGAGGACTCGAAGTTCAGGAGCTGGTCGTACTGCATCTCCTGGAGTCCGGCCGAGGTGGCCTTCTCCGAACGCTGGTTGCCGCAGAACTCGCACTTCACCGTGCGCGAGATGTAGACCCGGCACAGGTCCTTGATCGCGTGATCCACGACGCCGGAGTGGAACTGGGACTGCCAGGAGTCGGCGAAGGCCCAGAAGGCTTCCGGCGAGTGGGCGCGCACGGCGGAGCTCTCAGGACGGGGTGTGCCGTGCTCGGCACATCGGCGGAGCTCTGCCTGCATCTTCTCGTCGACGTCGTCGTAGGGCACGTAGCTGATGCGCTGCTTCTGCGTCGGGTCCATCGCTCTGCTCCTGCAATCGATTGTTTCGAGTATCTGCCGCTGCCTCGCCGTCGTCAAGGCTGCCATCGACCGGCCGGTCAGTCGAAGAACAGGATCTTGACCAACGCGAGGGCTCCGGTCACGAGGATGACGATCCGCAGGACCACCGGTGGCAGGCGCCGGCCGATGCGGGCGCCGACGTAGCCGCCGATGAAGGTCCCGCTGGAGATGAGGCCGACGACGGACCAGTCGATGTGGTCGCGGGCGAACATCAGGAAGGCGACGGCGGCCACGGTGTTGACCAGGGTGGCCAGGACGTTCTTGATCGCCGTGATCCGCTGAATGCCCTCGCTGAGGATCATGCCCATCAGGCCGATCAGGAGGATGCCCTGGGCGGCGCCGAAGTAGCCGCCGTAGATCCCGAGTCCGCCGATGCCGATGGGCAGCACGATCCTCGACGCCACGCCGTGCGTCCTGGTGTCACGGCCGAGAGCGAGACTTCGCCGGGCGGCTCGGCGCTGAATGGCAGGGCCGATCACGACCATCAGGAGGCCGATCCCGATCAGGACCGGAACGATCGCGTTGAAGGCTTCGGCGGGAAGCATCAGGAGCAGCAGCGCACCCACGAGCGCACCGATGATGGAGGCCGGCGCCAGCCGCAGCAGGATGCTGCGGTTCGGCTTCAGCTCGTGGCGATAGCCGAAGATGCCCGAGAATCCTCCGGCGACCATGCCGAGGTTGTTGGACACGTTGGCGGTCAGCGGCGGGTAGCCGAACAGGAGCAGGATCGGGAACGTGACGAGCGATCCGGACGCGACGATGACGTTCATGGTGCCGGCGCACAGTCCCGCCGCGAAGATCACCGCAGCCTCGAGCACGACGCTCCTCCCGACCGGCTAGGTCCGGTGACGATCAGTTGTCGTCCTCCATCGTTGCAGGCCTGAGATGACGGTCGAGAAAGGCAATGACCCCGTCGATGGCCTGGTTCTGGACGTCGTCGACCTCGACGGTGCCGTCCTCACCCAGCACCGGAAAGATGTAGCCGTGCATCGGGTGGTCCCAGGACACCCAGGTGGCGTCCTTGCCGCTCTCCTCGAGCAGGTCGAAGCTCAGCCGGAAGATGCCCTGGAGGTGGTCGTCGTCGCGGCCCATCACGAGCATCGGCACCGTGATCGGCTGGATGCGTTCGAGCGCGAGGGGTTCGTTGATCCGGGTGCGGACCACGCTCGGGTCGCGCATCTGCATCTCCTCGATGTTGCGCAGCTGGGTGTCCGGATTGACGAACGCCGTGTCGTCGGGCGTCAGGTCGAGGAACTCGTGGTTGGCCGGTTCGCAGGCGACGCCGGCCTGGATGACTCCGTCGTACTGCGAGGCCAGCTTGAACAGCATCTCGCCGGCGTGGCTGACGCCGACGTGGCCGATGCGGTCCGCGTCGACCTGCGGATGCCGCTTCACGTGCTCGATGATGGCGACCTCGTCCTCGTACTCCAGCGGTGACCGGTTCATCAGGTCCATGCCTTGACGCCGATCGACGACGAGCGGCCCGCCGCGGTGGAACCCGAGCTCGACCTCGCTGCGGTAGCGGCCCCAGGCGCAGGCGTACCCGGCGGCCAGAAGACGGTCCATGATGTAGCCGTGCGTCCTGACGCGCTCACGCAGCCACGGCAGGCCACCGCCTCCGTTTCCGTAGGCGAGGAAGACGAACGGGAACTCGCCCTCGTCGTCCGGTGTCCGCAGGGCGTAGGGCGTGTAGAGCCCGTCGCGCGTCTCGGCCAGGTAGTAGCTCACCGGGCGGGTCGAACCGGGAACGGGCTCGGTCTCGAGCGGCTGCGGGATCGCCATGATCGCCCCCTCGTCAGCCAGGCTGCGCGGTCCCCATGGTGCAAACGTTTGCACCCTAACACCGGTTCACGGTGACCGACCAGCGTCGTCGTCGCCGCGTCGATCGATACGCTGACGGCGTGGTCTACCAGGCGTTCTTCGACTCGGTGTTCGCCTCGATGGATCCGGAGACGGCGCACGAGCGGGCGATCGCCGCGATCCGTGCGGCCGGGCCGGTCACCCGTCGTACGGTCCGCGTCCCGGACTCTTCCCACCAGGTCATGGGTGTCGAGTTCCCGCACGCCTTCGGGCTCGCGGCCGGCTTCGACAAGAACGCTCGCGCCGTGCCGGGGTTGCTCGGCCTCGGGTTCGGGCATGTCGAGATCGGCACGGTCACCGCGCGGCCACAGCCGGGCAACCCACCACCACGACTCGTGCGACTCATCGAGGACCACGCCCTCGTCAACCGGATGGGGTTCAACAACGACGGTGCCGCGGTGGTCGCGAGCCGGTTGCACCGTCTGCGCCGGTCCCGCGTCGGCCGGGACGCGGTGGTCGGAGTCAACATCGGCAAGAGCAAGGTCGTGCCGCCCGAGGAAGCAGTGGCCGACTACGTCGAGAGTGCGCGGTTGCTCGCGCCGTTCGCCAGCTATCTCGTCGTCAACGTCTCCAGCCCGAACACCCCCGGCCTGCGCGACCTGCAGGCCGTCGACGAGCTGCGCCCGCTGCTCGCCGCTGTCAAAGAAGTGAGTGACGCCCCAGGCGGCGGCCCACGCGTGCCTCTGGTCGTCAAGATCGCGCCCGACCTGGCCGACGACGACGTCGACGCCGTCGCCGACCTCGTTCTCGAGCTCGGACTCGACGGCATCAGCGCCACGAACACGACCATCGAGCGTCCGGAGACGCTGCACTCCGGCCGCGCCACCATCGAGGCGGCTGGCGCCGGCGGCCTGTCCGGTCCGGTGTTGCGCGAACGAGCCCTCGACGTGCTCACCCGGCTGCGTGCCCGCACCGACGGCAGGGTCGCTCTCATCGGGGTTGGTGGGGTCACGACACCCGACGACGTCCGCGAGCGACTGGCCGCCGGTGCCGACCTCGTGCAGGCCTACACCGGCTTCATCTACGGCGGCCCGGCCTGGCCCGCGCGCCTCGCCCGAGCCGCGCGTCAGACCTAGGTCGACCCGATTTCAGGATCGTCGGGCGAGCCGGTATCTTGGGTCGTCGGCTTGCCCCTTTAGCTCAGTCGGTAGAGCGTTTCCATGGTAAGGAAAAGGTCTACGGTTCGATTCCGTAAAGGGGCTCTGGGACGCGAGTAGGCTCGTGGCCCGTGGCGGGGTAGCTCAGGTGGTTAGAGCACACGGCTCATAATCGTGGTGTCGCGGGTTCGAGTCCCGCCCCCGCTACCAAACAGCACCGCCCCCGCACCATCCAGACGAAAACGAGGCAGACCCGTGGCGAGCAAGAGCTCCGACGTTCGACCCAAGATCACCTTGGCGTGCACCGAGTGCAAAGAGCGCAACTACATCACCAAGAAGAACCGGCGCAACAACCCGGATCGCTTCGACATCAAGAAGTACTGCCCGCGCTGCAAGACGCACCGCGTTCACCGCGAGACGCGCTGACGCTTCCAACGGCATCCCGAACGACCCCCGTCCGCACCGGACGGGGGTCGTCGGCGTTCGTCTAGGCTCGCCGCCATGGACCTCGCCGAGCTGACGACGCTGCGTCTCGGCGGCCCGGCCCCGGCGGTCATCGAGGCCGCCACCGAGGACGTGCTGGTCGACGCCGTGCTCATCGCCGACGAGGGGGGCGACCCCCCGCTCCTCGTCGCCGGCGGCAGCAACCTCGTGGTGGCCGACGAGGGCGTCGAACGCACCGTGATCCGGGTCCTCACCCAGGGCGTCGTCGTCGACCTCGACTCGTGCAGCGGTGCCATGGTCACCGTGCAGGCGGGGGAGACGTGGGACGCGATCGTCGCCCGCGCGGTCGATGAGGAGTGGGTCGGCATCGAGGCGCTGTCCGGCATCCCCGGATCGGTGGGCGCCACCCCCATCCAGAACGTCGGCGCGTACGGACAGGAGGTCGCCCAGACCATCGCGTCGGTGCGCGTCTACGACCGCTACGACCGGAAGATCCGCACGATCGCGGCAGCCGACTGCGGATTCACGTACCGCAGCAGCCGCTTCAAGGCCGAGCCGAACCGATTCGTCGTGCTCACCGTGACGTTCCAGTTCCCGCTCGGCGACCTCGGGGCGCCCGTCGCCTACGCCGAGCTGGCCCGCGCCCTGGGCGTCGAGATCGGCGCCCGCGCCCCGGCCGCCAGGGTCCGCGAGGCCGTGCTCGAGCTGCGGCGCGGCAAGGGCATGGTGCTCGACGCCGACGACCACGACACCTGGAGCGCCGGCTCCTTCTTCACCAATCCCATCCTCCCCGCATCGGAGGCCGAGGCCCTGCGGGCGGACGCCCCGCGGTGGGTGCAGCCGGACGGCTCGGTGAAGACGAGCGCCGCCTGGCTCATCGAGAAGGCCGGGTTCTCCCGGGGGCACGGCTCCGGCCGGGTGTCGCTGTCGACCAAGCACACGCTCGCCCTCACGAACCGCGGTGGGGCGACCACCGAGGAGCTGCTCGCGCTCGCCCGCGAGATCCGCGACGGCGTCCAGTCGGCGTTCGGCGTCACCCTCGTGCCCGAACCAGTGCTCGTCGGCTGTGAGCTCTGATCAGTAACCGGTGTCGAGGCGCAGGGCCAGGGCGAAGAAGGTGACGATCAGCAGGGACATCACGGCGAGCATCGCCAGGAATGCCGAGGCAATGATGCCGAGCACCATGCCGGCGGTCGCCTGCCCGTGTCCGCCCCATCGGTACGGCTCCCGTTCGATGGCGCGACGGGCGGAGGCGCCGAGATAGCAGGCCAGCGGCCCGAGCGCGGCCGGCAGCACGAAGAATGCGCCGATCAGCGACACCAGGCCCACGGCGAGCGCCGCCGTGGCGCGCGGGTGATCTGGCAACGCGACGTGGGCGTGCTGGGTCACGTGCTCAGCCTTCCACGTCGGGTCCAGCGAGCCAGTCGTCGACGCCGGCCAGGGCGGGCTTCCGGATGTCGTCGGGAGCGCACGAGCGTCGCAACGACATCCGCGCGAGCGTGGCGAGCTCGGTGTCGGTGAGCTCCTGCGCAGCGCGCAGCACGGCGTACTGGCCGGCGAGGCGGGAGCCGAAGAGCAGCGGGTCGTCGGCACCGAGTGCCACGTCGGCGCCCGCTTCCATGAGCAGGCGCACGGGCACCTCGTCGAACGTGCTGTAGACGCCGAGCGCGACGTTCGACGTCGGGCAGATCTCGAGCGCCACCCCGGCGTCGACCACCCGCTTGAGCACGTCGGGGTCCTCGCCCGAACGCACGCCGTGCCCGAGCCGGTGGGGGTGCAGGTGGTCGAGGCACTGGGCCACGTGCGGCGCACCGCGCAGCTCTCCACCATGGGGCACGAGCAGCAGCCCGGCCCGCTCGGCGATGGCGAAGGCCGGCCCGAACGCATGGGTGTCGCCGCGCCGTTCGTCGTTCGAGAGCCCGAACCCGACCACCCCGCGTCCGGCGTACTGGCCCGCGAGACGTGCGAGCGTGCGGGCGTCCAGCGGGTGCCGGGTGCGGTTCGCCGCGATCACGACCCCCAGGCCGATGCCGGTTCGATCAGCCGCGTCGCGGGCCGCGTCGAGCACGAGGTCGGTGAACTCCGTGATGCCGCCGAACTTCGCGGCGTACCCGGACGGGTCGACCTGGATCTCGGTCCAGACGCTGCCGTCTCGGGCATCGTCCTCGGCGGCCTCGCGGACCAGCCGGCGGACGTCGTCCTCGGTGCGCAGCACTGACCGGGCGACGTCGTAGAGCCGCTGGAACCGGAACCATCCCTTCTCATCGGTGGCCACCAGCTGCGGTGGCCAGTCCTCGACGAGCGCCGCCGGCAGCCGCAGTCCGTCGCGCTCGGCCAGCTCCAGCAACGTGGTGTGTCGCATCGAGCCGGTGAAGTGCAGGTGCAGGTGCGCCTTCGGCAGGCCGGCAACGGACCTCAACGGCGCGCGGCCTCCGTCGCTGCTTCGCGGACGGCCGCGGCCACCTTGTTGTGGACGTCGGGATGGAAAACGCTGGGCACGATGTAGTTGGCGCTGAGCTCGTCGTCGCCAACGGTCGAGGCGATGGCGTTCGCAGCAGCGAGCAGGACGGCACTGTCGATGCCGCGGCTCTGCGCGTCGAGCAGGCCGCGGAAGATGCCGGGGAACGCGAGCACGTTGTTGATCTGGTTCGGATGGTCCGAGCGTCCGGTCGCGACGACGGTGGCGTGGCGTCGCGCCACGACCGGGTCGATCTCGGGGTCGGGGTTGGCGAGCGCGAAGACGATCGCTCCCTCGGCCATGGCGGCGACGTCGTCGGCGTCGATGAGGTCGGGCGCGCTCACGCCAACGAAGACGTCGGCGCCGGGCAGGACGTCCTTCAAGGCGCCGGTGAGGCCACCCCGGTTCGTGTTGGTCGCGATCCACTGCAGTGACTCGTCGGTGTCGCCGCGCCCGGCATGCACGACACCGGCGACGTCGCACACCACGACGTCGCTCAGTCCAGACTCGACGAGCAGCCGCAGGATCGCGGTCCCGGCTGCCCCTGCTCCCGCCATGACGACCCGGACGTCCTCGATGCGCTTGTCGACGACCCGCAACGCGTTGCGCAGGGCGGCCAGCACGACGATCGCGGTGCCGTGCTGGTCGTCGTGGAACACCGGGATGTCGAGCCGCTCCCGCAGGCGCGCCTCGATCTCGAAGCAGCGCGGAGCCGAGATGTCCTCCAGGTTGATGCCGCCGAATCCGGGGGCGATCGCGGCCACCGTCTCGACGATCTGGTCGACGTCCTGCGTGTCGAGGCAGAGCGGCCACGCGTCGATGTCGGCGAAGCTCTTGAACAGGGCCGACTTGCCCTCCATCACGGGGAGTGCCGCGTACGGACCGACGTTGCCGAGGCCCAGCACAGCGGACCCGTCGCTGACCACGGCGACGCTGTTGCGCTTGATCGTCAGCCGGCGCGCGTCCTCGCGGTCGGCGGCGATCGCCTGGCTGATCCGGGCCACCCCGGGCGTGTAGACCATCGACAGGTCGTCGCGGTTCCGCAGCGGGTGCTTGGCCTTCGTCTCGATGACGCCGCCGAGGTGCATGAGGAACGTGCGGTCGGACACCTTGGCGACGTCGACGTCCTCGAGCGCCTCGAGCGCGTCGACCACGCGATCGGCGTGGTCGGTGCCGGACGTCGCGCAGGTCAGGTCGATGCGGAGGTTCGCACCGGACGGCGCGACGTCGAGGGCGGTGACGACTCCGCCGGCCTTCTCGACGGTCGTGGTCAGCTCGCTGACGGCGGTTCCTCCCGGCGCGATCTCGAGGCGAACCGTGATGGAGTAGGAGATGCTCGGTGCGGCGACCATGTCTCGGTTCTAGTGCATCGACACACCCCCGCGCGAGTCGGGACGGTGTCGATACCGCCGGTTCGACTCGGGCGTATTGCACCCCGTACACTTGCCAGACCGGTGATTCTCAGGCTAGTTCGTCATGCCCGCGTACAGGGTCGGCGGCAGGCGCGGGGATTGACCTACGGCACTAGCTCAACTGGTAGAGCATCGGTCTCCAAAACCGAAGGTTGGGGGTTCAAGTCCCTCGTGCCGTGCGAAGCACGGGCCAAGAGCACAGGGCCGTGCGTCAGACAAGACGAGATGAAGATGAAGAAGGGATCAGCGTGAGCGAACGTCACGAGCTGTCCGGCACCACCGGACGCACGTCGCCGACCACGTTCTACCGCCAGGTGGTCGCCGAGCTCCGCAAGGTGGTCTGGCCGACCCGCCCCATGGTGGTCAACTACTTCTTCGTCGTGCTCGTGTTCGTGCTGTTCATGATGGCGTTCGTCGCCGGACTCGACTACGGGTTCGGTCGAGCGATGTTCGCGATCTTCGCGTGAGGAACTGAAGGATCACCGTGAGCCAAGGAATCAACGAGAACGACGTCGACGAGGCTGTCGCCGTCGACTCGCCGACCGACGACGCCTCCACCGACCCTGCGGTCGAGGAGGCAGCAACCGACGCGCCGGTCGAGGACGCGACCCTCGAGGCGGCCGCCGACGCGCCGGTCGTCGAGGACGACGCGGTCGAGGCGGACCCGGTCGACGCAGTCGAGGGGAGACCCGGTCGTCGAGGACGTGGTCCCCGACGAGACGCCCGACGAACCGGCCACCGAAGAGCCCACCGCCACCGAGGAGCCCGTCGCCACTGACGAGCCCGTCGCTGAGGAGCCTGTCGCTGACGAGCCTGTCGCCGAGGAGCCGTGCCGCCGAGGCTGAGCCTGTCGACCCCGCCGCTGCCGACGCCCTCGCGGAGTTCCGCGAGCTGCTGCTGAGCCAGATCGGCGACTGGTACGTCGTGCACACCTACTCCGGCATGGAGAAGCGGGTCAAGGCGAACCTCGAGAACCGCATCACCTCCCTCAACGCCGAGGACTTCATCTTCGAGGTCGTCGTGCCCACCGAGGAGGTCGCCGAGATCAAGAACGGTCAGCGCAAGCTGGTCAAGCGCACCGTGCTGCCGGGCTACGTGCTCGTGCGCATGGACCTCACCGACGAGTCGTGGGGCGTCGTGCGCCACACCCCGTCCGTCACCGGGTTCGTGGGCAACTCCCACCAGCCGGTGCCCCTGAGCCTGGCCGAGGTGGAGCAGATGCTCGCCCCGGCCGTCGAGGCGGAAGTTGCCGCAACGGCGACCGAAGCCGCCGGATCAGGGGATGGGCAGCAGGCGAAGGCCCCCAAGGTCGAGTTCGCCGACTTCGTCGCCGGCGACTCCGTCATGGTCGTCGACGGACCGTTCGCCACGCTGCACGCGACCATCACCGAGATCAACGTCGATGCCCAGAGGGTCAAGGCCCTCGTGGAGATCTTCGGCCGCGAGACGCCGGTCGAGCTCAGCTTCACCCAGATCCAGAAGGTCTGACACAGACCGTCACCCACCCATCGAAACAAGGACCCTGAACAATGCCTCCCAAGAGCAAGAAAGTCGCAGCCGTCGTCAAGGTGCAGCTGCAGGCCGGCATGGCCAACCCGGCGCCCCCCGTGGGCACCGCGCTCGGCCCGCACGGCGTCAACATCATGGACTTCTGCAAGGCGTACAACGCCGAGACCGAGGCCATGCGCGGCAACGTCGTGCCAGTGGAGATCACGATCTACGAGGATCGTTCCTTCACCTTCATCACCAAGACGCCACCGGCCGCCGAGCTCATCAAGAAGGCCGCCGGCCTGAAGAAGGGCTCCGGAGTCCCGCACACGGACAAGGTCGGGCGGATCAGCAAGGACCAGGTCCGCGAGATCGCCACCACGAAGATGCCCGACCTGAACGCGAACGACATCGAGCAGGCCATGAAGATCGTCGAGGGCACCGCCCGCTCCATGGGCGTCACCACCGACTAATCGCAACCTAGGGTTGAGTAGGCCGAGGAACGAGGCCGTATCGAAACCACGTGGCAGGGCCAGCTGGGCCCGTCCGACCACACCTGGTGCAACAACACAGAGAAGGAACCAGTCATGACACAGCACAGCAAGGCGTACCGCGCCGTCGCCGACAAGATCGACAAGGACGCGCTCTACACGCCGATCCAGGCCACCACGCTGGCCAAGGAGTCCGGGAGCAAGAACTACGACTCCACCGTCGACGTCTCCATCCGGCTCGGCGTCGACCCGCGCAACGCCGATCAGATGGTGCGCGGCACCGTCAACCTGCCGCACGGCACCGGCAAGACCGCCCGGGTCCTGGTCTTCGCGACCGGAGCCAACGCCGAAGCGGCCCGTGAGGCCGGCGCCGACCACGTCGGCGCCGACGAGCTCGTCGACAAGGTGAACGAGGGCTGGCTCGACTTCGACGCCGTCGTCGCCACCCCCGACATGATGGGCAAGGTTGGCCGTCTCGGCCGGGTGCTCGGCCCGCGCAACCTGATGCCGAACCCGAAGACCGGCACCGTCACGCCCGACGTCGCCAAGGCCGTCTCGGACATCAAGGGCGGCAAGATCGAGTTCCGCGTCGACCGTCACTCCAACCTGCAGTTCATCATCGGCAAGGCCTCGTTCACGGCCGAGCAGCTGGCGGAGAACTACGCCGCGGCGCTGGAGGAGATCCTTCGACTCAAGCCGGCCAGCTCGAAGGGCCGCTACGTCAAGAAGGTCACCATCTCGACCACGCAGGGTCCCGGTGTTCCGGTCGACACGAGCCGTGTCAAGGACTCGGCTTCCGAGGACGAGAACTGACGCCAAGGCCCTACGGCGCCCGGCGTATGCTCGCCGCATGCGTGAACGACTGAAGCAGCTCACCGCCGTATCCGCCCTGGTCCTCGTGGCTGGTGCGTCGCTCGTCGCCTGCAGCGACAAGAACGGCTCGGCAGACGGCGAGGGCTCCTCGGCCGGCTCGGATCTCACCCAGACGACCTTCTTCGACAAGGTTCTCGCGGCCCAGGCGAAGGCCGGCTCCAGCCACATGGCGATGTCCATGGATGTCGGCGGTCAGACGATCAAGGCCGACGGCGACATCGAGGTCGGCAAGACCCGTGCCGACACCGCGATGGCCATGACCATGAAGACCGGCCAGGCCGGCATGGGCGCACTCGAGATGCGTCTCGTTGACGAGGTCTTCTACCTCAACTTCGGCCCGATGACGAGCAACAAGTTCGCCCAGATCGACCTCACCGACGAGAGCAACCCCATCGGCAAGCAGTTCGGCGACATCCTCGGGAACGTCGACCCTGCCCAGCAGCTCCGGGAGTTCAAGGGTGCAGTGAAGACCTTCGAGCAGAAGGGCAAGGCCGTCGAGCTCGACGGCGTTCAGGCCCAGCCGTACGTGATCGGCATCGACCCCTCGAAGATCGAGGCGGCCAAGGAAGCCGGCGGCTCGCTGCCGAAGACGCTCGAGTACACGATGTACGTCGGCCCGGACGACCTGCCGCGCCGCATCGTCAGCGATCTGCCCGCCGTCGCGGGGAGCGGAGCCGGCAAGTCGACCATCGACTTCACGAAGTGGGGCGAGGACGTCTCGATCGACAAGCCCAAGCCGTCCGAGATCACCGACAAGGACTTCTTCAGCCAGCTCGGCGGCCCGACGCCGGAAGCCTGAGCGATTTGGTCGCCCGGTCGGGCGTCCTCTAGACTGACACCACCGAAGACCGCTGGTCGGATCCCCACCCGGGGAACCCGAAGAGCCCGTCAGGGCGGCCCGCGCAGGACCACGAAACGTCAGCTCGATCGATGCTCACGCCCCGTGCCCTGCGCCGGGGCGTTTCTCATGGCTCGACCATCCGGACTCCGGTTCCGCACCCGGAAGAAGGAGACACATGGCAAGCCCGGACAAGGAAGCAGCCGTTGCCGAGCTCGTGGAGAGCTTCCGCGAGTCCAATGGCGCCGTCCTCACCGACTACCGCGGTCTCACCGTCAAGCAGCTCCAGGAGCTGCGTCGCTCACTCGGTGGGAGCGCCAACTACCTGGTCACCAAGAACACGCTGACCAAGATCGCCGCCAAGCAGGCCGGTGTCGAGCTCGACGAGGCACTCCTCGTCGGCCCGACCGCCATCGCCTTCATCACCGGCGATGTCGTCGAGGCGGCCAAGGGACTGCGTGACTTCGCGAAGGCCAACTCGCCGCTGATCATCAAGGGAGGCTTCCTCGACGGCAACGTCCTGGAGCCCGCCGAGATCCAGAAGCTGGCCGACCTCGAGTCGCGCGAGGTCCTCCTCGCCAAGCTCGCCGGCGGCATGAAGGCGAGCCTCACGAACGCGGCGTCGCTGTTCAACGCCCCGCTCTCGCAGACCGCACGCTTGCTCGCGGCCCTGCAGGCGAAGGTCGAGAGCGAAGCTCCCGTCGAAGAAGCAGACGCGGCGCCAGCCGACGAGGCACCCGCCGAAGAAGCAGACACGACAGCCGCCGAAGAAGCACCCGCCGACGAGGCCCCGGCAGCCGAGGACACCACGTCCGACGACGCCGAGGCCGAGACGGCACCCGAGGTCGAGGCATCCGCCGACACCGACTCCGCAGACTCCACCGACTCTGCAGAGAACTCCGAGGGCTGAATCGCCCGATCCAATCGGGACCCCCTCGGGGTCTCACTGAAGGAAGGACGCCACCATGGCGAAAGTCAAGACCGAAGACCTGTTGGAAGCATTCAAGGAGATGACCCTGATCGAGCTCAGTGAGTTCGTGAAGGAGTTCGAGGAGACGTTCGACGTCACTGCGGCAGCCCCGGTTGCCGTCGCGGCCGCGGGTGCGCCTGCTGCCGGCGGTGGCGACGCCGCCGCTGCTGCCGACCAGGACGAGTTCGACGTCGTCCTCGAGGCTGCCGGTGACAAGAAGATCCAGGTCATCAAGGAGGTCCGTACGCTCACGAGCCTCGGACTCAAGGAGGCCAAGGATCTCGTCGAGGGTGCCCCGAAGCCCGTCCTCGAGAAGGCCAACAAGGAGACCGCGGACAAGGCCAAGGAGGCCCTCGAGGCCGCCGGCGCCACCGTCACCGTCAAGTGACACTGTGCTGATCTGCGCTTCGCGCGTGGGCTGAACACAGGCGACGGCGCCCACCCCTCGGGGTGGGCGCCGTCGCACGTCCGGGACAAGTGATAGTGGGCCACATTCGTGACACCGAGTTACGTGCTGGTACCGTCACCCAAACCCTGTGGTCATGACCCCGTCACCCCACGTGCCGAAGTCGTAACCTCCGACGCGAGATCTCGTTACCATGAGTGTCCCAAGTCACAGGTTTGCATCCTGCCCAATGAGGGTCGGAGCCACGGTCAGCAAGGAGGGCCTCCGTGGGAACAGAGGTTGTCATCGAGGGTCTGACGAAGAGCTTCGGGAGCCAGGTCATCTGGAGGGACGTCACACTGACGTTGCCCGCCGGTGAGATCTCCGTGATGCTCGGTCCGTCGGGTACCGGCAAGTCCGTTCTCCTGAAGACTCTGATCGGCCTGCTCAAGCCTGATGAAGGCAGTGTCTGGATCGAGGGCACCGACATCGCCAACTGCTCGGAGAAGGACCTCTACGAGATCCGCAAGCTCTTCGGCGTGCTGTTCCAGGACGGCGCCATGTTCGGCTCCATGGACCTGTTCGACAACGTCGCCTTCCCCTTGCGCGAGCACACCAAGAAGCGTGAGAACGAGATCCGCGACGTCGTCATGGACAAGATGGAGCTCGTCGGTCTGCTCGGTGCCGAGAACAAGCTCCCCGGTGAGATCTCCGGCGGCATGCGCAAGCGCGCCGGCCTCGCCCGCGCCCTCGTGCTCGACCCGGAGATCCTGCTCGTCGACGAGCCCGACTCCGGGCTCGACCCCGTGCGCACGGCGTACCTCAACCAGCTCTTCATCGACCTCAACGCGCAGATCGACGCCACGTTCCTCATCGTGACGCACGACATCAACAGCTGCCGTACGGTGCCCGACAACATCGGCTTGCTCTACCACAAGCACCTGGCGATGTTCGGTCCGCGCGAGATGCTCCTCTCCAGCGAGGAGCCCGTCGTCGCCCAGTTCCTCAACGCTCAGCGGGTCGGCCCGATCGGCATGAGCGAGGAGAAGGACGCTGACGAGCTCGCGGCCGAGAAGGACATCGAGATGCCGCCGCTGCCGCCGATCCCGCGACAGATCGAGACCTCGGACGGCCGGCCCCGTCGTGCCGCCCGAGAGCCGGGATCGTGGTGCCGCGAGAACGGCGTGACGCCGCCCCCCGGGTCCTTTGCCGAGAACATGGCGTTGACGGGGTCTGGTGGATCTGAGTGAGCACGGCTCGTATAGCCGCACCCGCGAGGGTCGCGGGGGGACTGTTCGCGTTCATGCTGGACGTGACCGTCGCCCTCTTCAAACGACCCTTTCAGCTTAAGGAATTCCTCCAGCAAGCCTGGTTCATCGTCACCGTCACGATCGTCCCCACGGCGCTCGTCTCCATCCCCTTCGGCGCGGTCATCGCGCTTCAGGTCGGCGGCCTGATCAAGCAGTTCGGCGCCCAGTCGTTCACCGGCTCTGCCGCCGTCCTCGCGGTCGTCCGTGAGGCAGGTCCGATCGCGACGGCACTGCTGATCGCCGGCGCCGCCGGTTCCGCCATCGCCGCCGATTTCGGCGCCCGCAAGATCCGCGAAGAGCTCGACGCCATGATGGTGCTCGGCATCGACCCCATTCAGCGTCTCGTCGTGCCACGCGTCCTGGCCTGCATGCTCATCGCGGTGTTCCTCAACGGTCTGGTCTCCATCGTCGGCGTCGCGGGTGGCTACGTCTTCAACGTGGTCCTCCAGAACGGCACCCCGGGTGCCTACATCGCGTCCTTCACCGCCCTGGCCCAGCTGCCCGACATGTACCAAGGGTTGGTGAAGGCTGTCGTCTTCGGCTACCTCGCCGCCATCGTCGCGTCCTACAAGGGCATGAACGCCAAGGGCGGGCCGAAGGGCGTCGGTGACGCGGTCAACGAAGCCGTCGTCATCACGTTCGTGCTCCTGTTCATCGTCAACTTCTTCATCTCGGCCGTGTACATCCAGCTCGTTCCTCCGAAGGGCATGTAGCCATGGCCAACGGGACAGCTCTGTACAAGAAGCCGCTCGCGTCGCTCGACGACGCGGGCACGCAGATGCTCTTCTACCTGCGCGTCCTCAAGGCCGTCCCGTTCACCATCAAGAACTACAGCCGCGAGATCTACCGGTTGCTGGCCGAGGTCACCCTGGGCAGTGGCTCCCTGGCCGTCATCGGTGGCACCATCGGCGTCGTCGTCTCGATGTGCTTCTTCACCGGCACCGAGGTCGGTATCCAGGGCTACGCCGCGCTCGACCAGCTCGGCACCGCCGCGCTCACCGGGTTCGTGTCGGCCTACTTCAACACCCGCGAGATCTCCCCGATCGTCGCCGGCATCGCGTTGGCGGCCACGGTCGGATGCGGCTTCACCGCCCAGCTCGGCGCCATGCGGATCTCCGAGGAGGTCGACGCTCTCGAGGTGATGGCCGTCCCCTCGATGCAGTACCTCGTCACCACGCGTGTGCTCGCCGGGCTCGTCGCCATCGTGCCGCTGTACATCGTGGGTCTGCTCGCCTCCTACTTCGCCACCAGACTCACCATCACCCAGATCAATGGGCAGAGCCCTGGCACTTACGACCACTACTTCAACACCTTCCTGCCACCCGGCGACGTCTTGTGGTCATTCGGCAAGGTGCTGATATTCGCGGTCGTCGTCATCCTCATCCACTGCTACTACGGCTACTACGCGAGCGGTGGACCCGCCGGCGTGGGCGTGGCCGTGGGCCGCGCCGTCCGCACCTCGATCGTCGCCGTCAACGTCGTCGACCTGCTCGCGTCGATGGCGATCTGGGGCACCACGGTCACCGTCAGATTGGCGGGCTGATCGGTGGCTCGTACTCCATTCGCTGAACGCACGGGCTCCAGACGGGCCCTGGGCGTGATGTTGATCGCCGCTCATGGTCTTCTTCGTGTGGCTGACGTGGGCGTTCTTCAGCAAGGCCTTCGTGAACTACGACAACGTCACGCTGACCGGGGTGAAGGCCGGCCTGAACCTGCCGGAGAACGCCGACATCAAGCTGCGGGGGATGATCGTCGGCGAGGTGCGGGAGGTGAAGGTCGAGGGCGACGAGGTCAACTTCACGCTCGGCATGAAGCCCGAGCTCATCGACAACGTGCCGGCCGACGTCACGGCCCAGATCGTCCCCAAGACGCTGTTCGGCGAGAAGTACGTCTCGCTGATCCCGTCGAACCCCGACTCGACCGCCGGACCCAAGCTGAAGGCGGGCGACACCATCAGGGGCGCGATCGTCCCGATCGAGTTCGAGAAGGTGCTCAACGACTTCTACCCGCTCTTGACGGCGGTCGAGCCCGAGGACCTCGCCACGACGCTGTCCGCCCTGGCCTCGACCTTCGAGGGCCGTGGCAAGGACTTCGGCACCACTCTCGTCACGATGAACAACTACCTCGAGAAGTTCAACCCCGAGTCGCAGGCGGCGGTCGACGACATCCTCAAGCTCGGCGAGGTCTCGGACTCCTACGCCGGCGACATGCCCACGTTCGGTCGGCTGCTGCGCAACTCCGCGTTCAGCAGCCACACCATCGTCGCCAAGCGCACGGAGCTCGCGGCCTTCTTCGACGAGAGCCGGCGTCTCTCGGACGTGCTGACCACCCTGTTCAGGGCCAGCGGGGACGACATGGTGGCGGTCGCCGCGCAGAGCGTGGCTCCGCTCGGCGTGGCCGAGAAGTACTCCTCCACCTTCCCGTGCTTGTTCAAGGCCTACGACCGGCTCATCGACGAGCGCCTCGACAGTGTGTTCCGCGGGCTGACGCTGCACATCGACCTCAAGACGGTCGCGCCCCAGCCGACGCCGTACTCGATCGCGGAGGGAAGAGGACGAGGAAGGACACCCAGACCGCCGACCCCCGGCGAGCACCCGGTCATCCCGAACCAGTCCGTGATCGACGCCAAGCCCGGAGCCGATCCGGACGTCCACGGCGCTCGTGAAAGTGACGGCGGGCCGACGCGGCCTCGGCACCGTCTGCGACGACCTCGACAAGTTCGCCGCCGGCGAGAACCCGTGGAGCCAGGAGAACCCGTGGCCCGGCCCGGATCCGAGCGTCTTCAAGATGGCCGGTGTGCAGAACTCGCACAACGGCAAGTTCGGCACCGATGAGGACTTCAAGCGGGCCGCCGTCGCCAGCCTGTCCGATGCCGGCTACTTCGAGCCGAGCCTGCTCGGCGTCGACTCGCCGAGCCAGCGCACCGAGCTGAACCGCCTGGCCGCGGTCACGAGCGGCGTCCCGGTCTCCGACGTCCCCGACGTCGCCTCGCTCCTGCTCAGCCCCGTCGTCCGTGGGGCGGGGGTGAACGCCCGATGAAGATGGATGGCGAATCGTTCTCTGCCCTCATCAAGCTGCTGGCGTTCTGCGCGCTCACCGGCATGGCCACGGTCGTGCTGGCCCTGACGCTCAGCAACGGCGGGTTCGGCGCACGAGACGAGTACAAGGCAGTCTTCACCGACGTCACCGGCGTGGCCAAGGGCGACGACGTGCGCATCGCCGGCGTGTCCGTCGGCTCGATCAGCAGCGTCGAGATCGTCCAGAAGGACAAGGCACTGGTCACCTTCAGCGTCGAGCAGGACGTCCAGCTCACCCAGAACACCACGGCCACGCTGCGATTCCGCAACCTCGTCGGCCAGCGGTACATGGCCCTGGCCCAAGGACCCGACGGTGCCACCGCCGTGTTGAGGCCGGGAAGCACCATCCCGCTCGAGCGCACGAAGGACGCGCTCGACCTGAACGTGCTGCTCAACGGCTTCAAGCCGGTGTTCGAGGCGCTCAATCCCGAGGACACCAACAAGCTGGCGTTCGAGATCGTCCAGACCCTGCAGGGCGAGGCCGGCAACGTCCAGAGCCTCCTGGGCCGTGTCTCGTCGTTGACGAACACCCTCGCCGGGCCGCGACAAGCTGATCGGTGACGTCATCACGAACCTCTCCGAGGTCCTCGACATGCTCGGCGACCGTGACGCCGAGCTCAAGAACACCATCACGACGCTCCGCCAGTTCGTCGGCGGCCTGAAGCAGGACCGACCGGCCATCCTCAACTCGCTCGACTCGGTCTCCGAGCTCACCGAGGAGACGGCGAGCCTGCTGGTCGAGGGCCGCCCACTCATCCGGGACGACATCAAGCAGCTGCGCCGGCTCACCAAGAACCTGAGCGAGGACGAGACCCTGGGCCAGCTGGAGGACTCGCTCCAGATCATGCCGATCAAGATGAGCAAGACCGGCCACTTCGTGGAGAGCGGGAGCATCTTCAACCAGTACCTCTGCAACTTCACGCTCAAGCTCCGGAATGACATCCCGGCGCCGCTTGAGGACCTCATCAACGGCGCCCTGCAGATCGAGACCGGCGGAGTCCGGTGCGACACCGTGCCAGGGGGATCAGCCATGAAGCCCTTCCGCGAACGCAACCTGGTGGTGATCGGCCTTCTCGGCTTCGTCGCCATCGCCCTGGTGCTGCTCGCCGCGTTCCGGGCCGACCGCCTGCCGATCATCGGGGCCGGCGACACCTACAAGGCCAGCTTCGCCGAGATCGGCGGGCTCAAGGAGGGCAACGAGGTGCGCGTGGCCGGCGTCGCGGTCGGCAACGTCAGGGGGATCGAGCTCAAGGGCGACCACGTCGACGTGACGTTCAAGCTCGACAAGGGCACCGAGCTCGGCAAGGACACCGGCGCCGCGATCAAGGTCCGCACGCTCCTGGGCGCGGAGTTCCTCGCCCTCACGCCGTCGGGATCCGGCGAGCTCGAGAAGGGTGCGACGATCCCCCTCTCGCGCACCGTGCCCCCCTACAACGTGGTGGAGGCGTTCTCCGACCTCAGCACGACGACCGACGAGCTCGACATCGACCAGGTCTCGGAGGCCCTGGAGGCCTTGGCCGAGGTCGCGGCGAAGACTCCGAAGGAGTTCCGCGGCGCGATCAAGGGTGTGTCCGACCTCTCGGCCAATCTCGCGGCCCGCGACCAGCAGATCAACACGCTGCTGGTCAACCTCAAGAGGGTCTCGGGCGTCCTCAACGCCACCGGTCCGGACCTGGAACGCCTCTTCAAGGACGCGACGGTCTTGTTCGACGCGATCAGCGAGCGGCGTGAGGCGGTGCACCGCCTGCTCGTCTCGACCACAGAGATCTCCAGGGAGCTTCGGGCCCTGGTCAAGGACGTGAAGTCCGACCTCAAGCCGGCCCTGGAGCAGCTGGAGATCGTCACCGACATGCTCCGCCGGAACGAGGCGAGCCTCGACGAGGCGCTGCGCATCGTTCCCGGGTTCGCCCACGCGCTTGGCCAACTCGCTGGCCGTCGGTCCGTGGTGGGACGTCTACATCAAGGTGGGAGGAGGCTGATGAGCTTCTTCTCTCGTTTCGCGGGCCTCACCAAGGTCCTCACCGTCTTCGTCGTGCTGGCGTTGATCGCTGCCGTCGTGCTCGTCTTCACCAGGAACGACATGGAGCGCACGCTCACGGTCGATTTCCCGCGCACGAACTCGCTGTACAAGGGTTCGGACGTCAGAATCCTCGGCGTGCCCGTCGGCGAGGTCAAGGAGCTGAGGGCGAAGGGCGATCACGTCGAGGTGACGCTCACGTACGCCACGGACGTGCGGCTCCCGACCGACGTCAAGGCCGTCATCATCTCTCCCGCCATCGTGGGCGACCGTTTCGTGCAGCTCGCGCCGGCCTACTCCGGCGGTGCGGTGCTGCCGGACAACGCCAAGCTCGGCATCGACCGCTCCGAGGTCCCGGTCGAGCTCGACGAGATCTTCAAGTCGCTCGACGACCTGGCGATCGCGCTCGGGCCTGAGGGAGCGAACAAGGACGGTTCCTTGTCGAGCCTGATCGAGGACTCGGCCAGGCAGCTCGACGGTCAGGGACAACAGCTCAACGAGACCCTGTCGAACTTCGCGAAGCTCAGCACGACGCTGTCCAACAACAAGGAGGAGCTCTTCGGAAGCATCCAGGAGATCGAGCAGTTCGTCGCGCTGCTGAACCGCAACGACTCGTCCGTGCGGTCGTTCTTCGACAGCACGGCGCGCGTATCCAACGTGCTCGAGGGCGAGCGCGACGATCTCGCCAAGACGCTGGAGTTCCTCAGCAAGGCTCTGATCGACGTGCGGAGGCTGATCAAGGACAACCGAACCACTCTGCGCCACAACATCGACAACCTGCAGCGCCTTGCGGAGGTCTTGGCGCGGCACAACGAGGACATCGAGCACACGCTCATCGACGCGCCGGTCGCCCTGGGCAATCTGGGACTCGCCGGTGGCAGCTCCAAGACCGGGACGCTGGATGCGCGGGCCGATATCGCGAAGCTGTTCGAGAGCATCGAACCCAGCTGATCTCCCAGGAATCATCTGCAGCTTGCTGGGCACGCCCATTGCGGACGGCGACCCGCCCTGCCAAGGTCTGGTCGACCTCCTCGAAGGTCTGGCAGTTTTGCCGGAAGGCTTGGCCTCCGACGATTCCCAGGACGACGCCGCGACCGGTGGAGCCGGCACGCCCACGCCGGACGAGACGATCAAAGAACTGACCGACCTGCTGGGGGTGAAGCCATGACGACGTTCGCAGCGCGGGCCCGGGTTCGTCTCGGCATTCTCGTCACGGTCGTGGCGATCGGCGTGAGCGGGTGCGGCTTCTCGCCCTACAAGCTCCCGCTGCCGGGTGGTGCCGACCTCGGCGACAACCCGTACACGATCAAGGTGGAGTTCCAGGACGTGCTCGACCTCGTCCCGCAGAGCGGCGTACGCGTCGACGACGTCTCGGTCGGCAAGGTCACCGACGTCGAGCTCAAGGGTTGGCATGCCGTCGTGACCATGCAGATCAACGGCGACACCCGCCTGCCTGCCGACGCCCGAGGCGACGATCCGGCAGACGAGCCTGCTCGGTGAGAAGTTCGTCTCGATCGCGCCGCCCGAGGACGGTGGGACCGGCCGGATCGGCAACGGCGACGTCATCCCGCTCGAACGGTCCGGCAGGAATCCCGAGCTCGAGGAGATCCTGAGTGCCGCAAGCTCTGCTCTTCAACGGCGGCGGCCTGGAGAAGACCAACACCATCGTGCGCGAGCTCAACCTCGCGCTCGAGGGCAACGAGCCGGAGGTCAAGGCGCTGCTGAAGAACTCCGAGAGCTTCGTCACCGTGCTCGACGACAACAAGCAGGCGATCCTGGACGCGCTGGAGAAGATCAACCGTCTCTCCCTCGCCACCGTCAAGCAGCGGAAGTCGATCACCCAGGCCCTGGACGACATCCCGCCGGCCCTCAAGATCCTGAACTCGCAGCGCGACGATCTCGTGCGACCTGCTCAACTCCCTGGAGAGGCTCAGCGATGTCGCCACCAGCGTCATCCGGCGTTCGAAGGACGACACGATGACCGACCTCCGGCGACTCGAGCCCGTCCTCCGTGAGCTGGCCAATGCCGGCGACGACATCGCCAACGCCTTCTCGCTCCTGACGTACCCGTTCCCGGATAGTCTGCTACACGGCCGAACCGAACGGCGGTGGCACCGCGCGAGCCATGGCCCCCTGCCTCCACCCCCGCCGACGAGGAGAAGGTCGACAACGGCGCGTGCTTCGGCGACTACATCAACCTGGACATCAACCTGGAGCTGACCGCGGAGCAGCTGTCCAGCTCCTTGCGGGCATCCTGTCCTTGGGCGGGGCCTGCCACTCTCCGCCAATTGCACCGCCTGAGGACCCAGGGACCAACGCCGAGGGTCCGGAGCTGCCGGAACTGGTGGGCGGCCTGGATCCGCAGGAGCCGAAGAGCCAGGGTCCGGGTCGGATCGACCGGAGCCGGCCGTCACCTGCTCCCTGCTCAGCCTGTGCCGCACCCCGGCGGGCAGCCTGGCCAAGGCGCAGCAGAGCGAGTTCGGCAGGCTCCTGGTAGGACCGGTGGTGACCTCATGATCACTCGGCTCACGAAGATCCAGCTGGTCATCTTCGCCATCGTCACCGTGCTGGGCGGCGCCTTCGTCGGCGGTCGTTACGCGAACATCGACCGGCTGTTCATCGACCGGTCGTACCCCGTGACGGCGGACTTCAAGGACTCCGGCGGCATCTTCGCCGGCGCCGAGGTCACCTACCGTGGCATCGCCGTCGGCAAGGTCGGACGGCTCGAGTTCACCGACAGCGGGGTCCGCGCCACCCTGGACATCGAGAACGATGCTCCGAAGATCTCCGACGACGTGAAGGCGCTCGTCGCCAACAAGTCCGCGATCGGCGAGCAGTTCATCGATCTTCAGCCGCAGAGCAACAGCTCGCCCTACCTTCGCTCCGGCAGCAACATCCCGTTGTCGCGCACCAATGTGCCGATCGACACGACCAAGATCCTGTTGGACGCGAGTGCCTTCGTGGGGTCGATCGACACCGAGTCGCTGAAGACACTCATCAACGAGCTCGGCCTCGCCTTTGCAGGCAATGGCCGGGACCTGACGATCATCATCGACACGATGACGTCGTTCATCAAGACCGCCGACGACAACTTCGACGTCACCCGTTCCCTGATCCGCAGCTCGTCGACGGTCCTGCAGACGCTCGTCGACAAGCGCGGCCAGTTCTCCTCCTTCACCAACGACCTGGCGTTGCTGTCCGACACCCTCGTCCGCTCCGACAAGGACATTCGCCGCCTCTTCGACGAGGGCTCGTCGAGCGCGCGCCTGGTCAAGAACGTCGTCAGGGAGAACAACAGGAACCTGCAGTCGATCTTCAACGACCTCAACACCGTGACGGCGTCGATCGATGAGTTCCACAAGGGCATCGAAGTGATCTCGATCCTGTTCCCGTACCTCATCCATGGCTCCTTCACCGCGACGGATGAGACCGAGCCCGGAAACTGGGCCGGCAAGATCGGCCTGATCCTCGAGTCCCCCGTCCCCAACCCGAACACCCCGGGGTCCGACACCCAGAAGGACACGGCCTGCCTGTATGAGAACGGCGGCGCCGATGCCGAGGGCTACCGGGAGCGTCGTGAGCCCAACCTGCTCGGTGACCTTCCGCTCGATCTTGGAACCGACTGCTTGAATGACCAGAAAGTGCCCTTCAACCCGCGGTTCGTGGAGTTCTACAAGAACGGTGCGAACGATCCCATCACGCACCCGTACCACGAACGTGCGGCCGCGGCATCGGCATCTGGAAAGGATTCCTGGAAGTGGCTTCTGCTCGGTCCGGCCTCAAGCTGAACCCCTCCGCCACCCCTGTCCGGCTGCTGTCGATCCTCACGGTCGTCGGCGTGCTCGTGGGTGCGGCCGGGCTGTTGATTCCTGCCTTTGCGGGTGGCGCCGACTCCCAGGGCGAGCGGCAGGAGGTCGTCACCAAGGCGAACGACTTCGCCGTCACGTTCAACACGTACGACGTCGAGGGGAAGTCGGACTACCAGCGACGGATGAAGACGCTGATGACCCCGTCGTACTACAAGGAGTTCACGAAGATCACCGACGCCATGTTCGGCGCCATCGAGGACAAGAAGCAGACCAGCGGCGACGCGAAGGTGCTCGCCACGGCCGTCGATTCGATCAGCGAAGACTCTGCTGTCGTGCTGGTGGCCGTCAACGCGGCGGTCAAGCCGGGCGCCGACAAGGCCGCCGTCGAGCGCCGCTTCCGGTGGACGGTGACGTTCGGCCGCTACAAGGATGAATGGCGCGTGCGCGAGTTCGACGCCGTGCCCACGTTGGGGGCGGAGCTCGGTGAGCCGTCGCCCAGCCCGGAACCCGAGGGGGGCGACCAGTGAGCACGCCGAAGCCACCACGCCGCCGCATCGCGGGCGAGTCCAAGCCGGGTACTCCGGCCCCGAAGCCCTCGGTCGTCAAGAAGGCCGCCAAGCTTCGCCCGACGCCGAAGGCCCAGCCGAAGAAGGCATCAGCTCCAAGGCCTCCCGCCCCCGAGGTGCCGACGTCGGTGGCGCCCGACGTCCCGCCCACGGCCACGGAACCGCGCACGCGGCGGTTCAGGGTGCAGCGCATGTCCACCCGGCTCGGCGCCCTCGTGGCCCTGGCCGTGGCCGCGGTGGTGTTCGGCGCGGTGTTCGGATTCAGGGGGTTCATGGAGTGGAGGGACGACAGCGGCATCGTCGAGGCGCACGAGAAGGCCGCCACCGCGGCGGCGGAGGCCGGCGAGACGGTCTTCACCTACCAGTTCAACCAGCTGCCGAAACACCTCGAGGACGCCAAGGCGACCATGACGCCGGCCTTCGCGAAGAAGTTCGAGTCGATCGCACCAGCACTCCAGGAGCTCGCGCCGCAGCGGAAGATCCAGGTGAAGGCCACCGTCCGCAACGCCGCCCCGATCGAGTGCGGGGACAAGTGCCGTGACGACCGAGCGACGGTCCTGGTGTTCATCGACCAGGCGCGAGTGGCTTCCGATGCGGAGGAGCCGACCGTCTTCGGCAACCGCATCAAGCTGAACATGGTCGAGCGAGACGGCCGCTGGCTCGTCGACAACATCGACGCACTCTGACTGCGATTGCAGACAAAGCCGAATAGCGTTCCCTATCGAGCACAGGTTTGTCAAGCACCCGGCTTGCATTCGTTCGGTATGCGGGGTTAGACTGAAGTTTCGCGCCCGCCCGTCTGTCTCAGACTGCCCTTGACTGGGGTCAATTGGCGTGCGCACCAAAGTTCATACCGTGCCACCCACCTGTGTCACCCAGCGAGCCCTTGGAAGGATCCCCACTTGGCCGCCTCGCGCACCACCGCCGAACCTGTTCAGAACGCACCCCGCCGCATCTCCTTCGCCAAGATCGCCGAACCTCTCGAAGTTCCGGAGCTTCTTGCGCTGCAGACCGACAGCTTCGACTGGCTGATCGGCTCTGACGCTTGGAAGGCCGGGGTCGACGAGGCGCTTGCCGCCGGACGTGACGACGTCTCGTCCAAGTCCGGGCTGGAGGAGATCTTCGAGGAGATCTCTCCGATCGAGGACTTCTCCGAGACGATGTCGCTGTCGTTCCGCGACCACCGCTTCGAGCCTCCGAAGTACTCGGTCGAGGACTGCAAGGACCGCGATGTCACCTACGCGGCTCCGCTGTTCGTCACCGCCGAGTTCATGAACAACGAGACTGGCGAGATCAAGTCCCAGACCGTGTTCATGGGCGAGTTCCCGCTCATGACCGACAAGGGCACCTTCATCATCAACGGCACCGAGCGTGTCGTCGTCAGCCAGCTCGTCCGTTCGCCCGGCGTCTACTTCGAGCGCAACCCCGACAAGACGTCCGACAAGGACATCTTCACGGCCAAGGTCATCCCCTCGCGTGGTGCCTGGCTCGAGTTCGAGGTCGACAAGCGCGACCTCGTCGGCGTCCGCCTCGACCGCAAGCGCAAGCAGAGCGTCACCGTCCTGCTCAAGGCGCTCGGCTGGAGCGAGGCCGAGATCCTCGAGGAGTTCGGCCAGTACGAGTCGATCCGTCTCACCCTCGAGAAGGACAACGTCGCCGGCCAGGACGAAGCGCTGCTCGACATCTACCGCAAGCTGCGTCCGGGCGAGCCGCCGTCGCGCGAGGCCGCGCAGACGCTGCTCGACAACTACTACTTCAACTCCAAGCGCTACGACCTCGCGAAGGTCGGCCGCTACAAGATCAACAAGAAGCTCGGTGTCGAGGAAGTCTTCAACCAGCAGACGCTCACCATCGACGACATCGTCGCCACCATCCGGTACGTCGTGGCGCTGCACGCCGGCGAGACGGAGATCGCAGCTCCCGCCGGCAGCACGATCGTCGAGGCCGACGACATCGACCACTTCGGCAACCGGCGCATGCGCACGGTCGGCGAGCTGATCCAGAACCAGCTCCGCACCGGCCTGGCCCGCATGGAGCGGGTCGTCCGCGAGCGCATGACCACCCAGGACGTCGAGGCCATCACGCCGCAGACGCTGATCAACATCCGCCCGGTGGTCGCGGCGCTCAAGGAGTTCTTCGGCACGTCGCAGCTGAGCCAGTTCATGGACCAGAACAACCCGCTCGCGGGCCTGACGCACAAGCGTCGTCTGTCGGCCCTCGGCCCGGGCGGTCTGTCGCGTGAGCGCGCCGGCTACGAGGTCCGTGACGTCCACCCGTCGCACTACGGCCGCATGTGCCCGATCGAGACGCCGGAGGGCCCGAACATCGGCCTGATCGGCTCGCTCGCGTCGTACGGGCGCATCAACTCCTTCGGCTTCGTCGAGACGCCGTACCGCAAGGTCGTCAAGGGCAAGGTCTCCGAGCAGGTCGACTACCTGACTGCCACCGACGAGGACCGCTACATCATCGCGCAGGCCAACTCGCCGCTCACCGACGCCGGAAAGTTCGTCGACGAGATGGTGCTGGTGCGTCAGCGTGGTGGCGAGGCCGAGCTCCGGCCGGCCGCCGACGTCGACTACATGGACGTCTCGCCGCGCCAGATGGTGTCGGTCGCGACGGCGCTCATCCCGTTCCTGGAGCACGACGACGCCAACCGTGCGCTCATGGGTTCCAACATGCAGCGCCAGGCCGTGCCACTCATCCGCAACGACGCACCGCTGATCGGCACCGGCATGGAGTTCCGTGCCGCCGTCGACGCCGGCGACGTCACCGTGGCCACGAAGGCCGGTGTCGTCAAGGAGGTCTCGGCCGACGCGATCGAGATCATGGAGGACGAGGGCACGTACACCACGTACCGCCTGGCGAAGTTCCGTCGCTCCAACCAGGGCACCTGCACCAACCAGCGTCCGCTGGTCGAGGAGGGCGCCCGGGTCGAGGTCGGCACGCCGCTGGCCGACGGTCCGTGCACCGACGAGGGCGAGATGGCCCTCGGCACGAACCTGCTCGTGGCCTTCATGCCGTGGCAGGGTCACAACTACGAGGACGCGATCATCCTCTCCCAGCGTGTCGTCCAGGACGACCTCCTCACCTCGATCCACATCGAGGAGCACGAGGTCGATGCCCGCGACACCAAGCTGGGCCCGGAGGAGATCACCCGCGACATCCCGAACGTCTCCGAGGAGATGCTCGCCGACCTCGACGAGCGCGGCATCATCCGCATCGGCGCCGAGGTCAACAACGGCGACGTCCTCGTCGGCAAGGTCACGCCCAAGGGCGAGACCGAGCTGACGCCTGAGGAGCGCCTGCTCCGGGCGATCTTCGGCGAGAAGGCGCGCGAAGTGCGCGACACCTCGCTCAAGGTGCCCCACGGCGAGTCCGGAACCGTCATCGGCGTGCGCGTGTTCAACGCCGAGGAGGGCGACGAGCTCAGCCCCGGCGTCAATCACCTCGTGCGGGTCTACGTCGCGCAGAAGCGCAAGATCAGCGACGGCGACAAGCTCGCGGGCCGCCACGGCAACAAGGGCGTCATCTCCAAGATCCTGCCCGTCGAGGACATGCCGTTCCTCGAGGACGGCACCCCCGTCGACATCGTCCTGAACCCGCTCGGCGTCCCCGGACGCATGAACGTGGGTCAGGTCCTCGAGACCCACCTCGGGTGGGTCGCGAAGAACGGCTGGGAAGTCGAAGGACAGACCGAGGACTGGCAGAAGCGACTGAAGAAGATCGGTGCCCTCAAGGCGCCGGCCGACTCCAACATCGCCACCCCGGTCTTCGACGGTGCCCGCGAGGACGAGATCACCGGCCTGCTGGCGTCGACGTTGCCCAACCGTGACGGCGACCGCCTGGTCGGCGCTGACGGCAAGGCGGTGCTGTTCGACGGACGCTCCGGCGAGCAGTTCCCCGACCCGATCTCGGTCGGCTACATGTACATGCTGAAGCTGCACCACCTGGTCGACGACAAGATCCACGCTCGCTCGACCGGTCCGTACTCGATGATCACCCAGCAGCCGCTCGGCGGTAAGGCCCAGTTCGGTGGCCAGCGCTTCGGTGAGATGGAGGTGTGGGCCCTCGAGGCCTACGGTGCCGCCTATGCCCTGCAGGAGCTCCTGACGATCAAGTCCGACGACATCCTCGGCCGCGTCAAGGTCTACGAGGCCATCGTCAAGGGCGAGAACGTCCCGGAGCCCGGCATCCCGGAGTCGTTCAAGGTGCTGGTCAAGGAGATGCAGTCGCTGTGTCTCAACGTCGAAGTGCTCTCCTCCGACGGCACCGCCGTCGAGATGCGCGACGCGGAAGAGGATCTCTTCCGGGCCGCCGAGGAGCTCGGCATCGACCTGTCCCGCCGCGAACCCAGCTCCGTCGAAGAGGTCTGAGCCGGCGCTCAGGTCTCCCGCCCACGAATTCACGAACTACGCAAGGGAAAGAAGAACACGTGCTCGACGTCAACTTCTTCGATCAGCTCAAGATCGGCCTCGCCACCGCGGACGACATCCGCGCGTGGTCGTTCGGCGAGGTCAAGAAGCCTGAGACGATCAACTACCGCACGCTCAAGCCCGAGCGCGACGGCCTCTTCTGCGAGAAGATCTTCGGCCCCACCCGCGACTGGGAGTGCTACTGCGGCAAGTACAAGCGCGTGCGCTTCAAGGGCATCATCTGCGAGCGGTGTGGCGTCGAGGTCACCCGCTCCAAGGTGCGCCGCGAGCGCATGGGCCACATCGAGCTCGCCGCCCCGGTCACGCACATCTGGTACTTCAAGGGTGTGCCGAGCCGCCTCGGCTACCTGCTCGACCTCGCCCCGAAGGACCTCGAGAAGGTCATCTACTTCGCGGCGTACATGATCACGCAGGTCGACGAGGACGCGCGTCACCGCGACCTCTCCTCGCTCGAGACCAAGATCGACCTCGAGATCAAGCAGCTCGAGACGCGTCGTGACAACGAGGTCAACGAGCGCATGTCCAAGCTCGAGGAGGACATGAAGGCCCTCGAGGAAGAGGGCGCCAAGGCCGACGCGAAGCGCAAGGTCAAGGACGCCGCCGAGCGCGAGGCCCGCCAGCGTCGCGACCGCGTGCAGCGCGAGATCGACCGCCTCACCGAGGTCTGGGACCGCTTCAAGAACCTCCAGGTCCAGGACCTCGAGGGCGACGAGCTGCTCTACCGCGAGATGACGTACCGCTTCGGCAAGTACTTCGAGGGCTACATGGGCGCCATGGCGATCCAGAAGCGCCTCCAGAGCTTCGACCTCGATGCCGAGGCCGAGTCGCTGCGCGAGATCATCGCCACCGGCAAGGGCCAGAAGAAGACTCGTGCGCTCAAGCGCCTCAAGGTCGTCTCGGCGTTCCTCGGCAGCAGCAACCGCCCCGAGGGCATGGTCCTCGACGCCGTCCCGGTCATCCCGCCGGAGCTGCGTCCGATGGTCCAGCTCGACGGTGGCCGCTTCGCCACGTCCGACCTCAACGACCTGTACCGCCGGGTGATCAACCGGAACAACCGGCTCAAGCGCCTGCTCGACCTCGGTGCACCGGAGATCATCGTCAACAACGAGAAGCGGATGCTGCAGGAGGCCGTCGACTCGCTGTTCGACAACGGCCGTCGCGGCCGTCCGGTCACCGGACCGGGCAACCGTCCGCTGAAGTCGATCTCCGACATGCTCAAGGGCAAGCAGGGTCGCTTCCGTCAGAACCTGCTCGGCAAGCGCGTCGACTACTCCGGCCGATCGGTCATCGTCGTCGGCCCGCAGCTCAAGCTGCACCAGTGCGGCCTGCCCAAGCAGATGGCGATCGAGCTGTTCAAGCCGTTCGTCATGAAGCGGCTCGTCGACCTCAACCACGCGCAGAACATCAAGAGCGCCAAGCGCATGGTCGAGCGTGGCGTGCGTGCCGAGGTGTGGGACGTCCTCGAAGAGGTCATCACCGAGCACCCGGTGCTGCTCAACCGCGCACCCACCCTGCACCGTCTGGGCATCCAGGCGTTCGAGCCGCAGCTCATCGAGGGCAAGGCCATCCAGATCCACCCGCTCGTGTGCTCGGCGTTCAACGCCGACTTCGACGGCGACCAGATGGCCGTGCACCTGCCGCTGAGCGCCGAGGCGCAGGCCGAGGCCCGCATCCTCATGCTCTCGACGAACAACATCCTCAAGCCGGCCGACGGCCGTCCTGTCACCATGCCCACCCAGGACATGGTCATCGGGCTGTACTTCCTCACGCTCGAGCGTGATGGCCAGCCGGGTGAGGGCCGCGGATTCAGCTCGATGGCCGAGGCCGTCATGGCGTTCGACCACGGCGATATCAGCCTGCAGAGCAAGATCAAGATCCGCATCGCCAACGCCGCGGGTGAGGTCGAGACGATCGAGACCACACTCGGTCGCGCGATCTTCAACGAGGCTCTGCCCGAGGACTACGCGTACGTCAACTACCAGGTCGGCAAGAAGCAGCTCGGCGTCATCGTCAACGACCTCGCCGAGCGCTACTCCAAGGTCGACGTCGGCGTCGCGCTCGACGCGCTCAAGGACACCGGCTTCCACTGGGCCACGCGGTCCGGCGTCACGATCTCCATCGAGGACGTCGTCACGCCGGAGCGCAAGCCCGAGATCCTCGCCACGTACGAGGCTCAGGCCGCCAAGGTCCAGCAGCAGTTCGACAAGGGCCTGATCACCGAGGACGAGCGCCGCCAGGAGCTCATCGAGATCTGGACCCAGGCCACCGCCGAGGTGTCCCTCGAGATGGAGAAGACCTTCCACGAGGACAACCCGATCTACATGATGGTCAACTCCGGTGCCCGCGGAAACATGATGCAGGTGCGCCAGATCGCCGCCATGCGAGGTCTGGTCGCCAACCCGAAGGGCGAGATCATCCCGCGCCCGATCAAGGCCAACTTCCGCGAGGGCCTGTCGGTGGTCGAGTACTTCATCGCCACCCACGGTGCCCGCAAGGGCCTGGCCGACACCGCGCTGCGGACGGCCGACTCCGGCTACCTGACCCGTCGACTCGTCGACGTCAGCCAGGACGTCATCATCCGCGAGGACGACTGCGGCACCGAGCGTGGCCTGCCCAAGGTCATCGCGACGCGCCTCGAAGACGGCACCCTGGTCGCCGCCGAGAACGTCGAGACCTCGGCCTACTCGCGCAACGCGGCCACCGCCATCACGCACCCGAAGTCGAAGGACGTGCTGGTCGAGGCCGGCGGCGACCTCGGCGACGTCGAGATCGACAAGCTGGTCGCAGCTGGTATCGAGGAAGTGCGGGTCCGCACAGTCCTCACCTGTGAGGCCAAGGCCGGAACCTGCGCCAAGTGCTACGGACGTTCCCTGGCCACCGGCAAGCTGGTCGACATCGGCGAAGCGGTCGGCACCATCGCGGCCCAGTCGATCGGTGAGCCCGGCACGCAGCTGACCATGCGTACCTTCCACACCGGTGGTGTGGCCGGTGACGACATCACCCACGGTCTGCCGCGCGTCGTCGAGCTGTTCGAGGCCCGTCAGCCCAAGGGCAAGGCGCCGATCACCGAGGTCGCCGGTCGGGTCACGATCGACGACACCGACAAGACCCGCAAGATCGTCGTCACCCCGGACGACGGCTCCGAGCCGCTGGAGTTCCCGGTCACCAAGCGTTCACGTCTGCTCGTCGGCGACGGCGACAGCGTGGAGGTCGGCGACCAGCTCACGCACGGCACCCCGGACCCGCAGGAAGTCCTGCGCATCCTCGGTGTCCGTCGGGCGCAGGAGCACCTCGTCGACGAGGTCCAGGAGGTCTACCGCAGCCAGGGTGTGGCCATCCACGACAAGCACATCGAGATCATCGTGCGCCAGATGCTCCGTCGCGTGACGGTCATCGAGCAGGGCGACTCGGTCCTCATCCCCGGTGACCTGGCCGATCGGGCCCGGTTCGAGGAGGAGAACCGTCGCGTCGTGGCCGAAGGTGGCACGCCCGCCTCGGGCCGTCCGGTGCTGATGGGCATCACGAAGGCCTCGTTGGCGGTGGAGTCGTGGCTGTCGGCGGCATCCTTCCAGGAGACGACCCGCGTCCTCACCGATGCGGCGATCCACGGCAAGTCCGACTCGCTGCGTGGCCTGAAGGAGAACATCATCATCGGCAAGCTCATCCCGGCCGGCACCGGCCTGGAGCGCTACCGCAACATCCGGGTGGAGCCCACGGAGGAAGCCCGCCAGGCTGCCTATGCCGTCACGGGCTACGAGTCGTATGACTACGGCTTCGGTTCGCCGGAGAATGCACCAGTCCAGCTCGACGACTTCGATTTCACGTCGTACGAGTGAACAGCTGAGGAGCGAGCAGAAGGCCCCCGCCATTGGCGGGGGCCTTCGTTCACTTGCTGGGCGGTGAGGTCGCCGGGTCGTCCGACGTGGCCGCCTGATCCGAGGTCTTCTCGGCCTCCGGGTGCGGCGGCATCTCCCGGAACAGCCAGGTGAGCCTGGGCTCGAACACGGGCCGGAAGACCTTGGCGACGATCGCGGTCATGAGCACGTTGGCGACGATGACGGCACCGACGATGGTGATGATCACCGCAAGGACACCGAACTTCTCGACGCGGTTGAACACGTCGAAGTGGAGGCTGAGGACCAGCAAGACATAACCGTGCAGCAGGTAGGTGTAGATGGTGCGGCCACCGAGGCGGGTCGTCCACGAGCGGCGCTTGGGGACGAGTGACAAGGCCGCGAACGTGAGCAGGAGCCCGATGGCCAGCAGCTCGCCGCGCTGCATGACGCCTTCGAGGGCGGTCGCGCTGAGCGGTGTCTCGTCGTAACGCTGCTTCCAGAGCAGCCAGTCGGTCTCCCAGCCGGCGGAGTAGCGGTAACAGATCACGAACGCCGCGATGAGAATGATGGCCGAGGCGATCCGGATGGGACGCTGGGTCAGCCGCTCGAACCACTCACGACTCATGTGCATGCCGATGACGTAGAACGGCAGGAAGCCGAGGATCTTCGGCAAGGAGAGAACGTTCGGCAGCTCGAAGAGTCCCACGGTGAGCGAGATGATCAGCGACGTGGTGATCGGGTACTTCAGGGCCCGCCAGATCGGCGTGGTGAGGCGCCACACGAACAACGCCGCGAGGAACCACGACAGCCACTGGGGCGAAAGGATCAGCATCGGGTCGGGCTCGCCGGTGTAGTGCCGCGTGATGAACTGCATCGACGTCTCGACGATGAGGTACGGCACCACGAGCGTGCTGACGATGCGTCGGACCTGCCGCGCGTCTCCGTGGTAGTTCCGCGCGGTATAGCCCGAGATGAGGACGAAGAAGGGCATGTGGAAGGCGTAGATCCACACGTAGACGGCTCGGGCCGATTCGATCGACCCGAACTGGGTGAGCGAGTGGCCGATGACGACGAGGAGCATCACCCAGTACCGGGCGTTGTCGAGGTACGCCACCCGTTCCTTGGCGGGGGTCGTGAGCACGGGCAGCGGTTCGAGTGCGGTCATCGTGATTGACTCTAATAGTTCGATGCTGAAAACGACCTGTGGAGGGACGTGGACGAGACGAGGGCGCCCGGCGCCGAGGAGCGTCGCCGCACGCAGCGGCTCGGCGCCTACGCCGTGATCGTCCACGACGACGCGCTGCTCCTCACCCGGATCTCGACGATCGGCTACCCGGTGGGCTGGTGGGCGTTGCCCGGCGGCGGCGTCCAGCACGGGGAGTCGCCGCACGACGCGGTCGAGCGCGAGCTGTACGAGGAGACGGGTCTACGGGCCCGGTCACGCCGGCTGGTGGACGTGCACGACATCCACGTCGTCGACCTCGGCCGGCACGACCAGTACGAGGACTTCCACGGCGTCCACCTGCTCTACGCGATCGAGGTCGACCCCACCGTCACGCCTCATGTCGTGGAGCAGGACGGCACCACCGACCGCGTGGCCTGGGTCCCGCTCGACGAGCTGCCGCCCCGCAACCCCGGTGCTGCGCCCGGTCCCCTGCTGCCGGTGGTCGAGCACGTGCTCGACCACCCAGATCAGTTCTTCTTCTCCGGCGGCGTGTAGAAGAGCATCGCGTAGTAGCCGCGGGCGGAGAGCACGTAGCTGGCCATGGCGACCTCGCCGTTCTTGCCCTTCGCGATGTACGTGGTGGTGATCTCGTTGAGGTCCTCCACGACGTCCTTGGCCGGCTCCTTGGCCACCGACTGCGCGAACGTCGTCGCGATGCGATCGGCGTCGAGCGCCTTGGTGGTCGCCATCGCTGCGAAGTCGGGGTCGAACCCGCTGAGCAGCATGGTGGATCCGAGGGGAGCGGTCCAGTCATTGAGCAGTGCCGTGGTGGGTGGCGCGTCCTCGTCCATGCGCGGCCAGATGAGTCCGGACTCGTCCGGGGTCTTGACGTCGCGCGGGACGTCGATGTCGCCGTCACCCTGGCGGTCGACCTGGCCGCGCCGGGGGTCGCCGACGTACTCGACCTTCAGCTTCATGACCGGGTTCTGGTTCGTCGAGGGCGGGGCAGTGCGGGTCTTCAGGTCGCCGGGGTCGACGTCGAGCCTGATCTTCAGGTCGCGTCCGTTGGCGGTGGTGCCCTCGGCCTCGAGCTGACATCCGGTGATGCGGCGGTCGCGCTCGTCGCAGTAGGTGGTGATGTCGGTGCGGAGGATGCCGGCCTCGGGCAGCACGGTGTCGATCTGGGCGACCATGCTGCGGACCGATTCCGTCGGCGACCCGTCGATGCGCATCAGCGAGATCGTGGTGTCGGGCTTCGGCGGGGTCTCGAGCAGGTTGAACGTGTCGTCGCTGGGCTCGGTGGTGGGCGTCGGCGTGGGAGGCGGGAGCGGTGTGCCCTCGGCCTCGGCCTCGGTGCGACGCCGTTGCTGCTCGGCATCGCGCTGGGCCTGGGCAGCGTCGAGCTCGGGCCTGTACGCCTCGATGAGCCGCTCGCTGCGGTAACGCACCAGCGGGCCGACCTGGGTCGCGCCGCGCGGCACCTGGAGGCCGTACGCGATCGGGCTCTCCGGTCCGGACTCGTGCTCCGAGACGTCCGTGGGCGCCGGCCGGTTCGACGTCGACGACGGATCGGGCAGGCCGTTGCCCCCTTGGTCGCACCCGGACGTGAAAGCGACGAGCGCGGCGGCTGCCACAGCGACGGCGGCCCGTCTTCTCATTGCTTCCCTCCCCACCGGTCGACGCGGTCCGTTCGTGAAGAGTGGACGCCGTATCCTCGGCTCTGTCGACGACATTCTTCCATCCCGAGGAGGGCGGCCACGTGTCAGGCTTCCGGCCCGAGCATCCCGAGACGGTCTTCACCTATGGTGCCCCCGGGCTCAAGTTCGGCGTCGGCGCGCGACACGAGCTCGCATTCGACCTCGGTCAGCTGGGTGCGCGGCGGGTGCTGCTGGTCACCGACCCGGGGGTTGCCGCCACCGGCGCACCGGATGAGCTGGCCCGCGAGCTCGAGTCCGATGGTGTCGAGGCCGTCGTCTATGGCCGCGCCCGCGTCGAGCCCACCGACGCCAGCATGATCGAGGCCATCGAGTTCGCCCGCTCCGAAGGTTCGTTCGACGCGATCGTGGCGATCGGCGGTGGCAGCAGCATCGACACCGCAAAGGCAGTGAACCTGCTGGTCACCAACGACGGCGACCTGATGGACTACGTCAACGCCCCGGTCGGGCGCGGCCAGGCCCCCACCAAGCCGTTGCTCCCGCTCGTGGCCGTCCCCACCACCACCGGCACCGGCAGCGAGAGCACCACGATCTGCGTGCTCGACGTCCTGGACCAGCACGTCAAGACCGGCATCTCGCATCCTCGGTTGCGTCCGACCCTCGCCGTCGTCGACCCCGAGCTCACGATCACCCAGCCCGCCGGTGTCACGGCGGCGGCCGGTCTCGACATCCTGTGCCACGCGCTGGAGAGCTACACCGCGCGCCCGTATGCCTCGTACGAGCACAAGAGCGCCGACGAGCGTGTGCCCTACTGCGGGTCGAACCCGATCGCCGACATGTGGTCGGAGCAGGCGCTCGTGCTGATGTCGGGCGCGTTCCGTACCGCAGTCCGCGACGGCAAGGACCTCGACGCCCGCACCCAGGTGGCGATGGCCGCCACGTTCGCGGGGCTGGGCTTCGGCAACGCCGGCGTCCACATCCCGCACGCCAATGCCTACCCGATCGCCGGTCAGGTCCGCGACTTCCGGCCCGAGGGATATGACGCCGACCACGCGATGGTGCCGCACGGCATGGCCGTCGCGCTCACGGCTCCGGCGGCGTTCGGCTTCACGTTCGAGGCGGCCCCGGAACGGCACGTGCGTGCGGCTGAGCTGCTGTCGCAGGGCTCCACCGACGACTGGGCTGAACGCCCTGACGATCCCGCCGATTACCTGCCCCAGGTGCTGACCGGCTTCATGCGGGAGGTGGGCATCCCCTCCGGGCTGGCCGAGGTCGGCTACGGCGCCGGCGACATCGAGGCTCTCGTCGAGGGCACCATGAAGCAGCAGCGCCTGCTGGCCACGGCGCCGCGCGAGGTCACCGAGGACGACGTCGCGGGCATCCTCGACCAGTCGATCGAGCTGTGGTAGCTCGGGAGGCGGTCGCCAGCACCAGCACGGACGTCGTCGCGGAGCTGCGTCGGCGGGGCGTCGAGGACGTGGACGACTCGTCTCTCACCCGGGCGTTGTACAGCACCGACGCCTCGCTGTACCGCGTCGTCCCGAGGGTCGTGGTGCGTCCTCGGCATGTCGACGAGGTGCTGGCTGTCGTCGACGCCTGCGCGACGGTCGGAGTGCCCATCACGGCCCGAGGTGCCGGCACCTCCATCGCCGGCAACTCCGTCGGGGCCGGCGTCGTCGTCGACTTCGCCAAGCACCTGAACCGCGTCCACGCCGTCGACGCCGACACACGCACCGCGACGGTCGACCCCGGTGTCGTGCACACGTCACTGCAGCGGGCGGCCGCGCCGCACGGCCTGCGGTATGGGCCTGACCCGTCGAGCCACACGCGCTGCACCGTCGGCGGCATGATCGGCAACAACGCCTGCGGCAACCACGCACTCGGCTACGGGCGCAGCTCCGACAACATCGCCGGCCTCCAGGTCGTCACCGCAGCGGGGGAACATCTCACGCTGGGCCGCGACCTCACGCCGACGTCGCCGACGCTGGAACGCCTGCGGAGCGCCGTCTCCGGCGGACTGTCCACGGTGCGTACGGAGATGGGCACCTTCAGCCGCCAGGTGTCCGGGTACAGCCTCGAGCACCTGCTCCCCGAGCACGGGTTCGATGTCGCTTCGTTCATGGCCGGCACCGAGGGCACCCTCGGTGTGCTGCTCGGCGCCACCGTCGACCTCGTGCGGGACGCACCTGAGCGCCACTTCGTGGTGCTGGGGTACCCGAGCATGGCCGAGGCCGCCGACGACGTGCCGACGATGCTGCCGTTCGGGCCGGTGGCCTGCGAGGGCCTCAACTCTCGTGTCGTCGAGGTCTATCGGATGGCTCACGGCGCCGGCTCGGTCCCGGACCTGCCGGACGGCGACGGCTACCTCTACGTCGAGCTGGCCGGCGAGGATGCCGCCGAGCTGGCGGCCACCGCCGAGAGGGTCGTTGCTGCATCGGAGGCGATGGCGCATCGTCACGTCGCCGATCGCGGCGAGCAGGCCGTCCTCTGGCGGGTTCGCGAGGAGGGCGCCGGACTGGCCGCGCGGGCTCTCGATCCGCCAGGTCTGTCGGGATGGGAGGACGCCGCCGTGCCTCCGGCCAACCTCGGCCGCTACCTGCGCGACTTCGAGGCGCTGATGGAGCAGCATCGCGTGCACGGCGTTCCGTACGGCCACTTCGGCGACGGCTGTGTGCACATCCGCATCGACTTCCCACTCGACGAGCCGGGCGGCCACGCCGTCTACCGCGACTTCATCACCGACGCGGCCCGTCTCACCGCGTCGCACGGCGGCTCGCTCTCCGGCGAGCACGGCGATGGTCGCGCGAGATCGGAGCTGCTGCCGCTGATGTACTCGGAGGAGACGCTGGCGCTGTTCCGCGCGGTCAAGGACGTCTTCGACCCCACCAACCTGCTCAACCCCGGCGTGCTGGTGGAGCCGGCGGCCCTCGACGCCGACCTGCGCGGCTCCGGCCGCGGCTGGGCACCTGGACTGGCTCCCGAGCGGCAGGGCCTGCGACTGCTGCACGACGACGGCGACTTCGGCAAGGCTGTGCACCGGTGCACCGGCGTCGGCAAGTGCCTCGCCGACGGTCGAGGGTCGGGCGCCGTCATGTGCCCGTCGTACCAGGCCACCCGCGACGAGAAGGACTCCACCCGCGGCCGCGCCCGGGTGCTGCAGGAGATGGTCGACGGACGCCTGGTCACCGGCGGCTACGCCGCACCGGAGGTGCACGAGGCACTCGACCTCTGCCTGTCGTGCAAGGGGTGTCTCAACGACTGCCCGACCGGCATCGACATGGCCACGTACAAGTCCGAGGTGCTGCACCAGACGTACCGCGGACGGCGGCGGCCGCGCAGCCACTACGTGCTCGGGCGGCTGCCGTTCTGGGCCCGTGTGCTGGCGCCGATCGCCTGGTTCGCCAACCTGGGCCTGCGCACTCCGGGCCTGCGGTCGATCGCCCGCTGGGTCGCCGGCGTCGACCAGCGGCGCAGCCTCCCGATGTTCGCCACGAAGCGGTTCTCACGTCTCGCCGGACCACGGGCGGCCAACGGCACCGTCGTGCTGTGGGCCGACTCGTTCACCGAGTACTTCTCGACCGCCGGTGGTCTGGCTGCCATCGACGTCCTGGAGGCGGCGGGGTACCGGGTCGAGACGCTGAAACGGCCCCAGTGCTGTGGCCTGACGTGGATCACCACCGGGCAGCTCGACACGGCCCGCGAGCTCGTGGGGCGCGCGGTCGAGCAGCTGCACCCGTACGTCGCCGCCGGCGTTCCGGTCGTGGGCCTGGAACCCTCGTGCCTGTCGGTACTCCGGTCCGACGCGGTGGAGCTGCTCGACGACCCGCGTGCCGTCGACGTCGCCGGGGGAGTGATGACGCTCGCCGAGCTCCTGACCAGCACCCATGGCTGGGAGGCACCCGATCTCACCGGTACCGAGATCGTCGTGCAGCCGCACTGTCATCAGGCGTCGGTGATGGGATTCGACGCCGACCTGGCGCTGCTCGAGCGCACCGGAGCCGTCGTCACGCGGCTCGAGGGGTGCTGCGGCCTGGCCGGCAACTTCGGAGTCGAGAAGGGCCACTACGACGTCTCCGTGGCGATCGCGGAGCACCAGCTGCTGCCGGCCGTCCGGGACGCCGGCCCCGACGCAGTTGTCCTCGCCGACGGGTTCTCCTGCCGCACGCAGCTCGACGATCTGGCCGACGTCCAGGCCTTGCATCTGGCCCAGCTCCTGGCGAGAGCCCCGGTGGTTGAGTAGCCGCGAGGAACCCTCGCTGGGGGCACCTCCCGCGAGCGCCGGCGAGTGGGGGAAACGAAACCACTTTTCGCTGTCATCTCATCAGGTTTCGACCAACGGACGGCTTCGCCGTGGCACGCTCAACCTCCCTCGACGCTCCTCGCTTCGCTCGTCGGTCAAGTGATTTTGTAAGTCGTGCGCCCATTCGGTAGTCTTAAGCGCTGTGCCTGGACTCTTTCAGGCTGACGGTCGTGCCCTCGGATTCTCGCGGTGGCTGCCGTCGCGCAGCAACCCGACAGTCCAACGAAAGAAGTTGTGTAGTGCCCACGATCAACCAGCTGGTCCGCAAGGGCCGCCAGACCAAGGTGGTCAAGACCAGCACGCCCGCCCTCAAGGGTTCGCCACAGCGACGTGGCGTGTGCACCCGCGTGTACACCACGACGCCGAAGAAGCCGAACTCCGCGCTGCGCAAGGTTGCCCGTGTCAAGCTCTCGAGCGGCACCGAGGTCTCGGCCTACATCCCCGGTGAGGGGCACAACCTGCAGGAACACTCCATCGTGCTCGTCCGCGGCGGCCGCGTGAAGGACCTCCCGGGTGTGCGCTACAAGATCGTTCGCGGCTCCCTCGACACGCAGGGCGTGAAGGGCCGCAAGCAAGGCCGCAGCAAGTACGGCGCGAAGAAGGAGAAGAGCTGATGCCGCGTAAGGGCCCCGCGCCGAAGCGTTCCATCGAGACCGATCCGGTCTACAGCAGCCAGCTGGTCACCCAGCTCATCAACAAGGTGCTGCTCGACGGCAAGAAGCAGACCGCACAGCGCATCGTCTACACCGCCCTCGAGGGCACGCGCGACAAGTCCGGCACCGATCCGGTCATCACGCTCAAGCGCGCGCTCGACAACGTCAAGCCGAGCCTCGAGGTCAAGAGCCGCCGCGTCGGTGGAGCCACCTACCAGGTGCCGATCGAGGTCCGCGCTTCGCGCCAGACCACGCTCGCCCTGCGCTGGCTCGTCAAGTACTCCGCGGAGCGTCGCGAGAAGACCATGTCCGAGCGACTGATGAACGAGCTCCTCGATGCCTCCAACGGCCTCGGCGGCGCCGTCAAGAAGCGCGAGGACACGCACAAGATGGCCGAGGCCAACCGCGCCTTCGCCCACTACCGCTGGTGATCGGCGCTTCCCGCCGCACCGCCCCCACATCGACTTTCCGAGAGAAGTTTTAGCCCGTGGCAACCGACATCACCACCGACCTGACTCGCGTCCGGAACATCGGCATCATGGCGCACATCGATGCCGGCAAGACGACGACCACCGAGCGGATCCTGTTCTACACCGGCATCAACTACAAGATCGGTGAGGTCCACGACGGCGGCGCCACGATGGACTGGATGGAGCAGGAGCAGGAGCGAGGCATCACCATCACGTCGGCCGCCACCACCTGCTGGTGGAAGAACACCCAGATCAACATCATCGACACTCCCGGTCACGTCGACTTCACGGTCGAGGTCGAGCGCAACCTGCGCGTCCTCGACGGCGCGGTCGCCGTGTTCGACGGTGTCGCCGGCGTCGAGCCGCAGTCCGAGACCGTCTGGCGTCAGGCCGACAAGTACGGCGTGCCGCGCATGTGCTTCGTCAACAAGCTCGACCGCACCGGCGCGTCCTTCGACTACTGCGTCAAGACCATCCGCGAGCGCCTCGGCGCCGTGCCGCTCGTGCTGCAGCTGCCGATCGGTGCCGAGGCCGACTTCATCGGCGTCGTCGACCTGGTCAGCATGCGCGCCCTCGTGTGGCGCGGCGAGACCGCGATCGGCGAGGACTACGAGGTCGAGGAGATCCCGGCCGACATGGCCGACGCCGCCGCGACCGCCCACCAGGCGCTGATCGAGACGCTCGCCGACCACGACGACGAGGTCGCCGAGCTCTACCTCGACGAGCACGACCTCAAGCCCGACCAGCTCAAGGCCGGCATCCGCCGCGCCACCCTGGCCGCCTCGCTGGTTCCGGTGCTGTGTGGCTCTGCGTTCAAGAACAAGGGCGTCCAGCCCCTGCTCGACGCCGTCATCGACTTCCTGCCCTCGCCCCTCGACGTCGGCTCGATCAAGGGCCACGACGCCAAGGACGAGGAGCTCGAGGACTCCCGCGAGGCCTCCGAGGACGAGCCGTTCGCCGCGCTGGCGTTCAAGATCGCCTCGGACCCCCACCTGGGCAAGCTCACGTACCTGCGCCTGTACTCCGGCCGCCTCGAAGCGGGATCCTCGGTGCTCAACGTCACCAAGGGCCGCAAGGAGCGGATCGGCAAGATCTACCAGATGCACGCCAACAAGCGTGCGGAGATCGCATCCGTCGGCGCCGGCCAGATCGTCGCGGTGATGGGCCTCAAGGACACCACCACCGGTGAGACGCTCGCCGACCCGAACAAGCCGATCGTGCTGGAGTCGATGACGTTCCCCGCACCGGTCATCCAGGTCGCCATCGAGCCGAAGACCAAGAGCGACCAGGAGAAGCTCGGCACGGCCATCCAGCGCCTCGCCGAGGAGGACCCGACGTTCCAGGTCCACGGTGACGAGGAGACCGGTCAGACGATCATCGCCGGCATGGGCGAGCTGCACCTCGACATCCTGGTCGACCGCATGAAGCGCGAGTTCAATGTCGAGGCGAACGTCGGCAAGCCGCAGGTCGCGTACCGCGAGACCATCAAGCGCGTCGTCGAGAAGGTCAGCTACACCCACAAGAAGCAGACGGGTGGCTCCGGCCAGTTCGCGAAGGTCATCATCGACATCGAGCCCACGGGCGTCGCTGCCGGCGGCGAGGGCGGCTACGAGTTCGTCAACAAGGTCACCGGTGGCCGCATCCCCAAGGAGTACATCCCGTCGGTCGATGCCGGCGCGCAGGACGCCATGCAGTTCGGCGTGCTCGCCGGCTACCAGATGGTCGACGTGCGGGTGACTCTCCAGGACGGCGCGTACCACGATGTCGACTCCTCCGAGCTGGCGTTCAAGCTGGCCGGCTCGATGGCCTTCAAGGAGGCTGCCCGCAAGGCGCAGCCGGTCCTGCTCGAGCCCGTGTTCGAGGTCGAGGTCCACACCCCCGAGGACTACATGGGTGAAGTGATCGGCGACCTGAACTCGCGGCGCGGACATGTCCAGGCCATGGAGGAGGGCTACGGCGGCGCCAAGATGATCAAGGCGATCGTGCCGCTGTCCGAGATGTTCGGGTATGTCGGTGACCTGAGGTCCAAGACCTCCGGTCGCGCGTCCTACTCGATGCAGTTCGACTCTTATGCCGAGGTCCCCAAGGCCGTGGCCGAGGAGATCATCAAGAAGGTCCGGGGAGAGTAACCAGAGGACCATCCCCTAAGGTGGCCTGAGGTTCCCCGCGGACCTTTGGCGTCAAATCTCAAGCAAAATCATCAACAGGAGGAGCCCCAGTGGCTAAGGCGAAGTTCGAGCGGACGAAGCCGCACATGAACATCGGCACCATCGGTCACATCGACCACGGCAAGACGACGTTGACCGCGGCGATCACCAAGGTGCTGCATGACAAGTACCCCGATCTGAACGAGGACTACGCGTTCGACGAGATCGACAAGGCCCCCGAGGAGAAGCAGCGCGGTATCACGATCTCCATCGCGCACGTGGAGTACCAGACGGAGAACCGTCACTACGCCCACGTCGACTGCCCGGGACACGCCGACTACGTCAAGAACATGATCACCGGCGCGGCCCAGATGGACGGCGCGATCCTCGTGGTCGCCGCCACCGACGGCCCCATGCCGCAGACGCGTGAGCACGTGCTGCTCGCCCGCCAGGTCGGCGTGCCGGCCATGGTCGTGGCGCTCAACAAGTGCGACATGGTCGACGACGAGGAGATCCTCGAGCTCGTCGAGCTCGAGGTCCGCGAGCTGCTCAACGACCAGGAGTTCGATGGCGACAACGTCCCCATCGTCAAGGTCGCGGCCCAGCCCGCCCTCAGCGGTGACGAGAAGTGGGGCGAGGCCGTCCTCGAGCTCATGGACAAGGTCGACGAGTACATCCCGATGCCCGAGCGCGAGAAGGACAAGCCGTTCCTCATGCCCGTCGAGGACGTCTTCACCATCACCGGTCGTGGCACCGTCATCACCGGTCGCATCGAGCGTGGTGTCGTCAAGGTCAACGAGACCGTCGACATCGTCGGCATCCGTGAGGACAAGCAGACCACGACGGTCACCGGCATCGAGATGTTCCGCAAGCTTCTCGACACCGGCGAGGCCGGCGAGAACGTCGGACTGCTCCTGCGCGGCACCAAGCGCGAGGACGTCGAGCGGGGCATGGTCGTCATCGCCCCCGGGTCGACGACTCCGCACACCGAGTTCGAGGGTCAGGTCTACATCCTGTCCAAGGACGAGGGTGGCCGTCACACGCCGTTCTTCAACAACTACCGTCCGCAGTTCTACTTCCGCACCACGGACGTCACCGGCGTCGTCACGCTGCCCGAGGGCACCGAGATGGTCATGCCGGGCGACAACACCGAGATGAGCGTTCAGCTGATCCAGCCGATCGCCATGGAGGAGGGCCTGCGCTTCGCCATCCGCGAGGGTGGCCGCACCGTGGGCGCCGGTCGCGTGACGAAGATCAACAAGTGATCTGACGCAGCACTGCAGAACGAGACCCCGGGCTTCGGCCCGGGGTCTCGTCGACTCAAGCGTCAGCGATCGCGCCGGCGTGTCTCCGCCCAGGCAGCGGCCTGCGTCCGGTTCTCCAGCCCGATCTTGGTGAGGATGCTGCTGACGTGGTTGCGCGCCGTGATGGGCGAGATCACCAGCACTGCGGCGATCTGCTTGTTCGTGAGGCCCTGCGCTACGAGGGCGAGCACTTCCCGTTCACGTTCGGACAGTTCTGGCGCCTCGACGTTCGGCGCTGATTCAGCCGTCGCCGCGCCGTCGAGCGTCACGGTCAGGGCGGCGGCGAACAGGAGCGCCCCGAGCACGTCGAGGATGTCCGTGGCGGCCGGCCACCACGCGTGCCCGATCAACACGAGCAGGACGAAGATGCCGGTCGCCAGCGTGAGGAACGCCAGCCTCCTGCGGTCCTCCGCGCGACGCATGCGCACGGCCACGGCCGCCACACCCAGAATCAAAGGAGCCTGCAGGATCCAGTCAGCCACCCGACTGAGAGGACCGGACCACGAGGTCGGCAGGACCCCGACGGGATTGTCCGGGTGCACCGGCCACTCGGAGTCGGGACTGGCGGCAGGTCCGGCGATCAGCGCCCAGACCAGCACAAGCAAGACCTGGAGTGCCACGACGGTGACGACTGGGACCCTCCACGTCGGCGAGGGAAGATGTCCGTCCGGCACGAGGACGAGGGCCAGGACGATCAGGGGCACCAACACCGCACCGGTGCGGTCGGCGAACCATATCGCCCAGTCTGCGGCTCCGAGATGCCCAGACTCGACCCACTGGGTTCCCAGCGCCGAGCATCCGAAGAGCAGGCTGACGCCGAGCAACAGCCACCCGACCGGGTTTCTCGGATGCCGGCTGGCGGCAACCGTCCCGGGAATCCCGAAGACGATCGGGACGAGCACGAGCTTCCACAAGGTGGTGTCTCCGCTGACCGAGATCGTGATGAAGAGCAGGAGGACGATGGCGAGCACCGTTCCCGCGACGAGCGCCGGGACTTGAAGTCCCCGAGAGTTCACGGGGACAGTATTGGGCCCGGCGTCTCGCCTGTCAGGCGGTTTGACCGTGCCAACGGCTCTGGGGGAGCCGGATGACGTGGACGCCGAGCCAGCCGAGCGCGACAGCGAGCAGAACGTGAGGCTCGAATGGTGGAGCCGCCGGTAGACCGAAGTCCCAGATCAAGAACGTCACGAGCAGCGCCAGTGGGATGCGCGGAAGGGTGCGGCTCCGCCATCCGGCGACGGCCAAGAGGAGGAGTCCCAGAAACGAGCCCAGGAGATGGGGAAGCAGAGCGATGACCACGGTCCCGACGTGTCCCAGATAGGCCTCGTTGAGCTCGGCCGCCGCGTCCACGCCGATCGCGTCGGGTCCGACCGTTCCGGCGGCGTACCCCAGAGCCACGACGTTGTGGAACCCCCACATTCCCCACACGATGAGGACAGCGGCAACTGCTGTCAGCCGCGGCGCCCCCCACCGCGTGAGCTGGGCCAGGCCGATCAGCCCGATCGGGAGCACGAGCATGCTCACGACCAGCGCCGTCTGTTCGGCGACGTGAAGGGCCGGATGCTCAGCGCCCCAGCGGATCTGATCGGTGAAGTCATCATGCGTGGGCATCAGCAGCTCGCCGACGTACTGGGCGAGACCGTTGGTGAGGCCGGCAGCCACCAGGCTGACCCCCACGATGATCTGGATGCCGCGCGAGAGCGGGGCGCGGCCGGGTTCGGAGGAAGGGACGGTGGTTGAAGGAAATGAGTGAGTTGTCATGCCACGAGGATGAGGTTGGGAGACGCGGTACCGCATGGTGCAGATGAACCAACTCGCCGTGAATTTCGAATCGCGGCTAGCCTCGACCGCGTGGGACATCAGCATGGGCAGGGCACCGGCATCCGTCACCGCGGACGTCTGGCGCTCGTACTGGCCTTGTCGCTCCTCGTCCTGGCAGTGGAGGCGGTCGTCGCCTGGATCACCGGCAGCCTCGCGCTGCTCGCGGACGCCGGGCACGTGCTCGGCGACTCCGCCGGCATCGTGATGGCGCTGGCCGCCATCTCGGCCGCCCAGCGCGGGGGACGTCCCGGATCGCGCCGCACGTTCGGCTACCACCGCACGGAAGTGCTCGCCGCCGGGCTCAACGGGCTCGTACTCCTCGGCCTGGCCGGCTGGATCGTGGTGAGCGCCATCCGCCGGCTGGGTGACGCGCCCGAGCTGGAGGCTGGCCTGGTGCTCGCCGCCGGTGCACTGGGCCTGGTCATCAACATCGTCGGGCTGTTCCTGCTGCGTTCTGGAGCCGAGGAGAGCATGAACGTCCGCGGCGCCTACCTCGAGGTGCTCGGCGACGCTCTCGGATCGGTCGCGGTGCTGATCTCGGCCGCCGTCATCCTGACCACCGGCTGGTACGCCGCCGACCCCGTGGCCTCGCTGCTGATCGCCGTGATGATCGTGCCGCGAGCCATCTCACTGCTGCGTGAGGTCGCCGAGGTGCTGCTCGAGGGCACACCACGCGATGTCGACCTCGAGGAGCTGCGTACTCACATCCTGTCCACCGAGGGCGTGATCGACGTCCACGACCTCCACGTCTGGACGATCACGTCCGGCATGCCGGTGATGAGCGCCCACGTCGTCGTTGACGACACCGTGACGCGGATGGGGGAGGCGCACGACGTTCTCGAACGGCTCCGCGACTGTCTCGCCGATCATTTCGACGTCGAGCACTCGACCTTCCAGATCGAGCCCGCCGGCCACGCCGACACCGAGCCGCACATCCATCACTGAGGCTGGTCGGGCTCCAGCAGCTGCACGACCCGTGCCAAGACGTCGCGAGCCTGCTCGTAGCGCTCCGCCCCGAACTCCTCCGCGAACCTCTTCTCGAGGTCGAGGATGTGCTGGAACCCGCCGTTGGTCAGCTCGGCACCGGCGGGCGTGTACCTGACCAGCTTGGCGCGGCGATCGAGCGGGTCCGGCTCCATCGTGACGAACCCGAGCCCGACCAGGTCGCGCACGATCTCACCCATCGACTGCCGGGTGATGCCCGCTCGCACGGCCAGGTCGGTGGCCCGGGCGCCGCTGCCGCCCAGAGCGCCGAAGACCGCGTTGTGTGCCTGCTTCACCTGCGGATAGCCGAGCCCATGCGCGAAACGCACCATGTCGGTCTGCAGGGCTCGATCCGCGCGATTCGCCAGGAGTATGAGCGGGGAACGCTCATCCGAAAACGGTGGAGGCATGGGGCTTGACATTTGTCAGGATTCCTTACAGTATTTGACAGGTATCCTTACATTATCAGGAGTTGCCATGAAAACCGAGACTTCACACAAGTGGGTGCGCGCCTTTGTCGGCGACACCGCCGTGGTCGACAGCCGCGCGCCGATCCTCTTCTACGAGGACTCCTTCCCGGTGCCGTCCTACGCCTTCGCCGACGAAGACGTCCGCACAGACCTCCTGCGGCCCACGACCGAGCCGCCCCCCGACGGGCCGTTCTTCTACCAGCCCAAGGGACCGGTCACGCAGTGGTACGACCTGGAGATCAACGGTCGAGTGGTGCGGCACGCCGCGTGGCGACGCGACGACCCGGCGATCGCGGACCGTCTGGTCCTCAGCTGGCAGCCCGGAGTCCTCGACCGCTGGATGGAGGAGGACGAAGTGGTCATCGAGCACCCGCGTGACCCGCACAAGCGCGTGGAGGCCATCGCGAGCTCGCGCCACGTGCAGATCAGCCTCGACGGTGTCGTGCTCGCCGACTCCCGGCGCCCGGTCCTGCTGTTCGAGACCCACCTGCCGATCCGCTACTACCTGCCGCGGTCGGACGTCCGGTTCGACGCACTCGAGGCGAGCGGCAACCGCAGCCGGTGCCCCTACAAGGGAGCCGCCGACGAGTACTGGAGCGTGCGTGACCATGCAGAAGCCCGGCACGTCGCCTGGTCGTACGCATCCCCGTTCCCCGCGGTCGGCAAGGTCGCCGGCATGGTGGCCTTCTACAACGAGATGGTCGACATCACGCTCGATGGTGTGCCGCAGGAGCGCCCGTTGAGCCTGTTCAGCGCACCTGCACACCGACCGGTGACCGTGTGATGAACGGCTACTGGTTGCCGATTTGTCACGGCCACGGTGCGTCTGTCAGACTAGTGCGGTTGCTCCGGCCGGACCGCTGGGGCGCCGCTCGTCCGGAACTCACGCCGGGCACCCAGAAATGGGAACCGAGTGGCACCGAACCTGAGGTCCAGCCTGACCCGCGACGCGTGTCGGTTCCGATGGAACCCGGCGCCCACTGAGGGTCCAACCACCCAACTCGAGATCTGGATGTGTTTCGCGCGCTGATGCGCCGCGACACGCCCGACCTCGGGGGTCGGCGGTAGGAGCGGCGAAACGCTCCCCCGACCGGGGCGAGACCCAAGAAGATGACACAGCCCAGCGGCACCGAGAGAAGGACGACGAGAGCATGGCGGGACAGAAGATCCGTATCCGGCTCAAGGCCTACGACCACGAGGTCATTGACACCTCGGCGCGCAAGATCGTCGACACGGTCACGCGTACGGGCGCCACGGTCGCCGGCCCGGTGCCGTTGCCCACGGAGAAGAACGTGTTCTGCGTGATCCGTTCGCCGCACAAGTACAAGGACAGCCGCGAGCACTTCGAGATGCGTACGCACAAGCGGCTCATCGACATCATCGACCCGACGCCGAAGACCGTCGACTCGCTCATGCGGCTCGACCTTCCGGCCGGCGTCGACATCGAAATCAAGCTCTGAGGGGAGACCGAGCATGACCAGCACGCACGTCACGTCGCGCGGCCTCCTCGGCCGCAAGCTCGGCATGACCCAGGTCTGGGACGCCGATCATCAGATCGTCCCGGTCACGGTCGTTGCCGCCGACACCAACGTCGTCACGCAGATCCGCACCCGCGAGACCGACGGCTACAGCGCCGTCCAGCTCGGCTTCGGCGAGATCGAGGGCCGCAAGGTCAACAAGCCGGCCGCGGGTCACTTCGCGAAGGCCGGCGTCACGCCGCGCCGCCACACGGTCGAGATCCGCACCGACGCCATCGAGGACTACACGCTCGGCCAGGAGATCTCCCCGGAGATCTTCGCCGCGGGCGACCTCGTCGACGTCACCGCCACCAGCAAGGGCAAGGGCTTCGCGGGTGTCATGAAGCGCCACGGCTTCCACGGCGTCGGCGCCTCGCACGGCGCCCACCGCAACCACCGCAAGCCGGGCTCGATCGGCGGCTGCGCCACCCCGGGCCGCGTGTTCAAGGGCCTGCGCATGGCCGGCCACATGGGCACCGACACGGTGACCACCCAGAACCTCACGGTCCACGCGATCGACATCGAGCAGGGCGTCATCCTCGTCAAGGGCGCCGTACCCGGCCCCAAGGGCGGGCTCGTCGTCATCCGCAGCGCCGCCAAGTCACCTGTGAAGGAGGCCTGACATGCCCCAGAAGACGATTGACGTCGAGCTGCCCGTCGACATCTTCGACGTGCAGGTCAACATCCCCCTCATCCACCAGGTCGTCGTGGCCCAGCTCGCCGCGGCGCGACAGGGCTCGGCCGACGTGAAGTCGCGCGGCGAGGTCCGCGGCGGCGGTCGCAAGCCGTACCGCCAGAAGGGCACCGGCCGCGCGCGCCAGGGCTCCATCCGCGCGCCCCAGTACAACGGCGGCGGCATCGTCCACGGCCCCACGCCGCGCTCGTTCGACCAGCGCACGCCCAAGAAGATGAAGGCGGCCGCCCTGCGCGGTGCCCTCTCCGACCGGGTTCGCAGCGGACGCCTCCACGTCGTCCAGTCGCTGGCCGGTGGCAACACGCCGTCCACCAAGGCGGCACTGGCCACGCTGCGTGAGCTCACCGAGCGTCCGCGCGTGCTGGTCGTCGTCAACACCGGCGACACCCTGACCGTCAAGAGCCTGCGCAACGTGCCGAACGTCGAGCTGCTGCCGTTCGACCAGCTCAACACCTACGACGTCCTGCGCAGCGACGACCTGGTCTTCACCAAGGCCGCCTACGACGCGTTCGTCGAGGCGCGCGCCGGCGAGGGCGTCGACACGATCACGTTGAGCAAGGCCGTCACCGAGGTCGAGAAGGCCCCGGCCAAGAAGGCGGCCAAGAAGGCACCCGCCAAGAAGACGGCCGCCAAGAAGGCCCCCGCGGCGGATGCCGCAAAGACCAGCACCGCCGAGAAGGCGACCGCTGAGAAGGCGACCGCCGAGAAGACTCCCGCCAAGAAGGCTGCTGCCGAGAAGGCGCCGGCCAAGAAGACGGCGGCGAAGAAGGCTCCTGCGGCGAAGAAGACGCCGGCCAAGAAGACGGCCGCGAAGAAGACGCCTGCGAAGAAGGCCCCGACCGCCAAGAAGGCACCTGCCAAGAAGGCCGCGAAGAAGAAGACGGGTGACGACAAGTGAGCACCGTGCACAAGGACCACCGCGACGTCCTCATCGCCCCGGTCGTGAGCGAGAAGAGCTACGGCCTCCTCGACGACAACAAGTACACGTTCGTGGTGCGCCCCGACGCCAACAAGACGGAGATCAAGATCGCCGTCGAGCAGATCTTCGGCGTCAAGGTCACCGCGGTCAACACCATGAACCGCAAGGGCAAGGCTCGCCGCACCCGCAACGGGCTCGGCCAGCGCAAGGACACCAAGCGCGCGATCGTCAGCGTGGCTGCCGGTCAGAGCATCGACATCTTCTCGAGCCCGAGCTGACGAGGACTGAGTAGACATGGCCATTCGCAAGTACAAGCCGACCACCCCGGGTCGTCGCGGCTCCAGCGTCGCCGACTTCTCCGAGGTCACGCGCTCGACGCCGGAGAAGTCCCTCGTGGAGCCGCTGCCCAAGAAGGGCGGCCGCAACAACCAGGGACGCATCACCACCCGTCACCAGGGTGGCGGCCACAAGCGCGCCTACCGCGTCATCGACTTCCGTCGCAACGACAAGGACGGCGTGCCGGCCACGGTCGCTCACATCGAGTACGACCCCAACCGCACCGCCCGCATCGCGTTGCTGCACTACGCCGACGGGGAGAAGCGCTACATCCTCTGCCCCGAAGGCCTCAAGCAGGGCCAGACGGTCGAGGCCGGGGTCGGCTCCGACATCAAGATCGGCAACAACCTGCCGTTGCGCCACATCCCGGTGGGCACCGTGATCCACTCCGTCGAGCTCCGTCCCGGTGGCGGCGCCAAGATGGGCCGGTCCGCCGGTGCCCGCGTCCAGCTCGTCGGCAAGGAGGGCACCCGTGCCCAGCTGCGACTGCCGTCGGGTGAGATGCGCTACGTCGACGTCCGCTGCCGCGCCAGCATCGGCGAGGTCGGCAACGCCGAACAGTCCAACATCAGCTGGGGCAAGGCCGGCCGCAAGCGCTGGAAGGGCAAGCGCCCGACCGTCCGCGGCGTGGCGATGAACCCGGTCGACCACCCGCATGGTGGCGGCGAGGGCAAGACCTCCGGTGGCCGTCACCCGGTCTCGCCATGGGGCAAGCCCGAAGGCCGCACCCGCAAGAGCAAGCCCAGCGACAAGATGATCGTCCGCCGCCGCCGGTCCGGACGATGAGGAAGGCCTGACCAATGCCACGCAGTCTCAAGAAGGGTCCCTTCGTGGACGACCACCTCACCAAGAAGGTGGACGCCCAGAACGAAGCCGGAACCCACACCGTGATCAAGACCTGGTCACGGCGCTCGATGATCGTGCCGTCCTTCATCGGACACACGATCGCCGTGCACGACGGCCGCAAGCACGTGCCGGTGTTCATCACCGACGCGATGGTGGGTCACAAGCTGGGCGAGTTCGCCCCGACCCGCACGTTCCGCGGTCACGAGAAGGACGACCGAAAGGCGACAAGGCGATGAGTGCAGCAACCCGTGAGGGCGTGAGCGCCCGCCGCGAGCGACTGCTGGGCGGAGACCCCGGCGCGTTCGCCGTGGCCCGTTTCACCCGCGTCACCCCGCAGAAGGCCCGCCGCATCGGCGACCTCATCCGCGGGCTCGAGGTCAACGAGGCACTTGCCCTGCTCAAGTTCGCTCCGCAGGCAGCGGCCGAGAACTTCTACAAGCTCGTCGAGTCCGCCGTGGCCAACGCCGAGAGCACCGAGGGGCTCTCCCGCGAGAGCCTCGTCATCAGCCGGGTCCAGATCGACGAAGGCCCGACCATGAAGCGTTGGCGCCCGCGCGCCAAGGGTGCGGCCAACCGCATCCTCAAGCGTTCGAGCCACCTGACGGTCGTCGTCACGCCGGCCGACACCTTCCCGACATCGACATCAACCACGAGCAAGAAGGGCGGGAACCGATAGTGGGACAGAAAATCAACCCGCACGGGTTCCGACTCGGCATCTCCACCGACCACAAGAGCCGCTGGTATGCCGACAAGCTCTACTCGAGCTACGTCGGTGAGGACGTCAAGATCCGCAAGATGCTCACCAAGGGCATGGATCGTGCCGGCATCAGCCGCGTGGAGATCGAGCGCACGCGCGAGCGCGTTCGCGTCGACATCCACACCGCGCGTCCGGGCATCGTCATCGGTCGCCGTGGCGCCGAGGCCGACCGCATCCGCGGCGACCTGGAGAAGCTCACCGGCAAGCAGGTGCAGCTCAACATCCTCGAGGTCAAGGCTCCCGAGCTCGACGCCCAGCTCGTCGCGCAGGGCGTGGCCGAGCAGCTGTCGGGTCGGGTGCAGTTCCGCCGTGCCATGCGCAAGGCGATGCAGACCACCATGCGCAGCGGTGCCAAGGGCATCCGGATCCAGTGCTCGGGCCGCCTCGGTGGCGCCGAGATGAGCCGCTCGGAGTTCTACCGCGAGGGCCGCGTGCCCCTGCACACGCTCCGCGCAGACGTCGACTACGGCTTCTACGAGGCCCGCACGACCTTCGGCCGCATCGGCGTGAAGGTCTGGATCTACAAGGGCGAGGTCGCCGGCACTCGCGCCGAGCGTGAGGCCGAGGCGGCCAAGCGAGCGGCCGCTCCCGGTCGCTCGCGCCCCCAGCGTGGACGCCGTCCCGGCCGTGAAGACGGCCCGGCTGCAGCGCCTGCCCCAGAGAAGCCGCAACAGAGAAGGCCCAGCCCGAGAAGGCCGCCGAGCCGGCTCCGGCGGCTGCCGCTCCTGCAGCAGAGGGAGGGACCAGCTGATGTTGATGCCCCGACGGGTCAAGTACCGCAAGCAGCACCACCCCAAGCGCCGCGGCGTGGCCAAGGGTGGAACCGAGCTCGCCTTCGGCGACTTCGGCATCCAGGCGATGGAGGGTCACTACGTGACCAACCGTCAGATCGAGTCCGCCCGTATCGCCATGACGCGTCACATCAAGCGTGGCGGCAAGGTCTGGATCAACGTCTACCCCGACCGTCCGCTCACCAAGAAGCCCGCCGAGACCCGCATGGGATCCGGCAAGGGCTCGCCGGAGTGGTGGGTCGCCAACGTCAAGGCCGGACGCATCCTGTTCGAGCTGTCGGGCGTCGATGAGCTCACGGCTCGCGAGGCCATGCGCCGCGCGATCCACAAGCTACCCATGAAGGCCCGTTTCATCACCCGAGAGACAGGTGAGCTCTGATGGCATCGACCACTGCCGCCGAGTTGCGCGCCCTTGACGCCGACGACCTGGAAAGCAAGCTCAAGGACGCCAAGGAAGAGCTGTTCAACCTGAGGTTCCAGAACGCCACGGGCCAGCTCGACAACTCCGCCCGACTCAAGACCGTGCGCCGCGAGATCGCGCGCATCTACACGGTGATCCGTGAGCGCGAGCTCGGCATCATCGAGGCGGTCGACGCATGACCGACACGAAGGACACCACAGTGAGCGAAGCCACCGCGGACGAACGTTCGACCCGCAAGGTCCGAGAGGGCCTCGTCGTCAGCGACAAGATGGACAAGACCGTCGTCGTCAACGTCGAGGACCGCGTCAAGCACGCCCTCTACGGCAAGGTGCTGCGCCGCAACATCAAGCTCAAGGTCCACGACGAGGAGAACAGCGCCGGTGTCGGCGACCGGGTGCGGGTCATGGAGACCCGTCCCCTGTCCGCCACCAAGCGCTGGCGCCTCGTCGAGATCCTCGAGAAGGCCAAGTAGGGGACTGAGACATGATTCAGCAGGAGTCGCGACTCAAGGTCGCCGACAACACCGGTGCGAAGGAAATCCTCTGCATCCGTGTTCTCGGTGGCTCAGGTCGTCGCTACGCCGGTATCGGCGACACGATCGTCGCCACCGTCAAGGACGCGATCCCCGGCGGCAACGTCAAGAAGGGCGAGGTCGTCAAGGCTGTCGTCGTGCGCACCGTCAAGGAGCGTCGTCGTCCGGACGGCTCGTACATCAAGTTCGACGAGAACGCTGCCGTCCTCCTCAAGCCCGATGGCGACCCGCGCGGGACGCGCATCTTCGGCCCGGTCGGCCGTGAGCTGCGCGACAAGAAGTTCATGCGCATCATCTCGCTCGCTCCGGAGGTGCTCTGAGATGGCTAGGAACAAGAAGACCCAGCCCAAGGTCGGCAGCATCAAGAAGGGTGACCAGGTCCGCGTCATCGCCGGCAACGACAAGGGCGTCGAGGGCAAGGTCATCGAGGTGCTCCCCGACCGGGTGATCGTCGAGGGCGTCAACCGCGTCAAGCGGCACACCAGCATCGGACGTGGGGAGCGCAACGCCACCACCGGCGGCATCATCACCGTCGAGGCGTCGATCCACATCTCCAACGTGATGCTCATGGTCGACGCCGACGGCGACAAGACCACCTCGCGCGTCGGTTTCCGCCGCGACGAGGTCACCAAGAGTCGTCCGGACGGCACCACCTACGCAGCGCACCGCAGTGTGCGCGTTTCCACCAAGACCGGGAAGGAGATCTGAGTATGGCTGAGTCAGAGGCGCCATCCGGCGCGGGCACGATTGAGGCCCCGCGCCTCAAGGGGCGGTACCGCGAGGAGATCCTCCCCGCGCTCCGCGAGGAGTTCGACTACCAGAACGTCATGCAGGTCCCGAGCCTCACCAAGATCGTCGTCAACATGGGCGTCGGTGAGGCGGCCCGCGACGGCAAGCTCATCGAGGGTGCACTCCGCGACCTCACGGCCATCACCGGCCAGAAGCCGCAGGTCACCAAGGCCCGCAAGTCCATCGCGCAGTTCAAGCTGCGCGAGGGCATGCCGATCGGTGCGCACGTCACACTGCGCGGCGACCGCATGTGGGAGTTCCTCGACCGCCTGCTCACGCTGGCGCTGCCTCGCATCCGCGACTTCCGTGGGCTCAGCCCACGTCAGTTCGACGGTGCCGGCAACTACACGTTCGGCCTCACCGAGCAGGCCATGTTCCACGAGATCGACCAGGACAAGGTCGACCGCTCGCGCGGCATGGACATCACCATCGTCACCACGGCGAAGAACAACGACGAGGGACGCGCGCTGCTGCAGCGGCTCGGCTTCCCCTTCAAGGAGAACTGACATGGCGAAGACCGGACTCAGGAACAAGGCGGCGAAGAAGCCCAAGTTCGCCGTGCGCGGATACACCCGGTGCCAGCGCTGTGGTCGGCCGAAGTCGGTCTACCGCAAGTTCGGCCTCTGCCGCATCTGCCTGCGTGAAATGGCACATCGCGGCGAGCTCCCCGGCGTCACCAAGAGCAGCTGGTAACCCACCCACCCGACGGCCGAAGGTCCCTCGGACTCGAATCTGAGGCGAAACCACGGCAGGAATGGAACACAGAACCATGACCATGACCGATCCGATCGCCGACATGCTGACGCGTGTCCGCAACGGCAACCAGGCGTACCACGAGTCCGTGAGCATGCCCTACTCCAAGCTGAAGGTCGGCGTCGCCGAGATCCTCAAGCAGGAGGGGTACATCACGGGGTTCTCGGTCGCCGAACCGGCTGAGGGCGAGGTGAGCAAGACGCTCACCATCGACCTCAAGTACGGCCCGCACCGCGAGCGCTCGATCGCCGGCATCCGCCGCATCAGCAAGCCCGGCCTGCGGGTCTACGCGAAGTCCACCCACCTGCCCAAGGTGCTCGGCGGCCTCGGCGTGGCGATCATCTCCACGTCCAACGGCCTCCTCACCGATCGACAGGCCAACAAGACAGGCGTAGGCGGAGAAGTTCTCGCCTACGTCTGGTGAGAACGGAAGGAAAGCACATGTCGCGAATCGGCAAGATGCCCGTCACCGTTCCCATGGGTGTCGAAGTATTCATCGAGGGTCAGGACGTCCGCGTCAAGGGCCCCAAGGGCGAGCTCGCCCACACCGTCGCCGAGCCCATCACGATCGCTCGTGGTGAGGACGGCAGCCTCGAGGTGGCCCGTCCCGACGACGAGCGCGAGAGCAAGGCCCTGCACGGCCTGAGCCGCTCACTGATCAACAACATGGTCCTCGGTGTCACCGAGGGCTACGAGAAGAAGCTCGAGATCGTCGGCGTCGGCTACCGGGTCATGGCCCGCGGCCAGACGGCGATCGAGCTCAACCTCGGCTTCAGCCACCCCGTCAAGTTCGAGGCGCCCGAGGGCATCACGTTCTCGGTCGAGTCGCCCGTGAAGTTCGCGGTGCACGGCATCGACAAGCAGCTCGTCGGCGAGGTCGCAGCGAACATCCGCAAGCTCCGCAAGCCCGAGCCGTACAAGGGCAAGGGCGTGCGCTACGCCGGCGAACGCGTTCTGCGCAAGGCCGGAAAGGCTGGTAAGTGATGGCCATCTCGATCAGGCACAACAAGAGCACGACCGGACGCACGGCATCGCGCCTGCGTCGCCAGGTGCGTGGCCGCAAGAAGCTCGAGGGCTCAGCGGACCGTCCCCGGCTGGTCGTCACCCGCTCGAGCAAGCACATCGTCGCCCAGGTCGTCAACGACCTGGAAGGCCGCACCCTGGTGTCGGCCTCGACGATGGAGTCAGACCTGCGCTCGTCGTCGGATGACAAGACCGCCAAGGCCCGCAAGGTCGGCGAGCTCGTGGCCGACCGCGCCAAGGCCGCCGGAATCGCGACGGTCGTCTTCGACCGGGCCGGCAACAAGTACGCAGGACGCGTCGCGGCACTCGCCGACGGCGCCCGTGAAGCAGGACTGGAGTTCTGATGAGCAACCAGCAACGCCGTGGAGGCGGAGATCGCCGTGGTCGCGGAGGCGACCGGGGCGGCGACAAGTCCAACTACATCGAGAAGGTCGTCACGATCAATCGTGTCGCCAAGGTCGTCAAGGGTGGACGTCGCTTCAGCTTCACCGCCCTGGTGATCGTCGGCGACGGCGACGGCCAGGTCGGTGTCGGCTACGGCAAGGCCAAGGAGGTTCCCACCGCGATCGCGAAGGGTGTCGAAGAGGCGAAGAAGAGCTTCTTCCGCGTCCCGCGCATCCAGGGCACCATCCCGCACCCGGTCCAGGGTGAGGCTGCTGCCGGCGTCGTGTTCCTGCGCCCCGCGTCGCCCGGTACCGGTGTCATCGCTGGTGGACCGGTGCGTGCGGTGCTCGAGGCCGCCGGGGTGCACGACGTGCTGAGCAAGTCGCTCGGCTCGTCGAACGCCATCAACATCGTCCACGCCACCGTCGAGGCCCTCCAGACGCTCGAGTCCCCGGAGGACGTGGCCAAGCGCCGCGGCCTGACGGTCGAGGAGGTCGCTCCGGCGGCCCTGCTGCGTGCCGGCAAGGAAGGCATCGCCGAGGCAGAGGCCAAGGCCGAGGACACGGCCACCGCTGGGGCGGGTGCGTCATGACGAAGCTCCAGGTCACCCAGATCAAGTCCGGTATCGGTCGCAAGCAGAACCAGCGCAACACGTTGCGCTCCCTGGGTCTGAAGCGCATCGGCGACGTTGTCGTCAAGGACGATCGCCCCGAGATCCGCGGCATGGTCGAGTCCATCCCGCATCTCATCGACGTCGAGACTCTGCCTGATGAGGAGGCGAACTGACATGACGCTCAAGCTCCATCACCTGCGTCCTGCTCCCGGTGCCAAGAAGGCCAAGACCCGTGTGGGTCGTGGCGAGGGCGGCAAGCGTGGCAAGACCGCCGGCCGCGGCACCAAGGGCACCAAGGCCCGCTACCAGGTGCCCGCAGGCTTCGAGGGCGGACAGATCCCGATCCACATGCGCCTGCCCAAGCTGAAGGGGTTCAAGAACCCGTTCCGCGAGGAGTACCAGGTCGTCAACGTCGATCGCCTCGGCGAGCTGTTCCCCAAGGGGGGCACCGTCGATGTCGACGCGCTGGTCGCCGCTGGTGCGGTCCGCAAGGATCGCCCGGTCAAGGTGCTCGGCGGCGGCGACATCTCGGTCAAGGTCCAGGTCACCGCGCACCACTTCTCCGGTTCTGCCAAGAGCAAGATCGAGGCGGCAGGCGGTAGCGTCACCCAGCTGTGACGCCCGTCTGCCCCTGACAGGCGGCTGTTAGGCTCGCCCCCGTCGCGTAGCGACACAATGAATGAGTCGCGTAGCGACACAATGAATGAGTCGAGTAGCGACACATCCGGTTTATCGGCCCGAGGAGGACCAGGCACGTGCTCAGCGCCTTCGCCAACGCGTTCCGGACACCGGACCTGCGGCGCAAGATCCTCTTCGTCCTCGCCATCATCGTGGTCTTCCGCATCGGATCCACGTTGCCGGCACCCGGCATCGACGTCGCCAACGTGCGTCAGTGCATCGACATCGCCTCGCAGGGCGAGAACAGCAGCCTGTTCGCGCTCATCAACGTCTTCTCCGGCGGTGCACTGCTGCAGCTGACGGTGTTCGCGCTCGGCATCATGCCGTACATCACCGCGAGCATCATCCTGCAGCTCCTCGTCGTGGTCATCCCGCGACTCGAGGCGCTCAAGAAGGAGGGTCAGGCCGGGCAGACCAAGATCACCCAGTACACCCGCTACCTGACGCTCGGACTCGCGATCCTGCAGGCCAGCGGAATCGTGGCCCTCGCGCGCAGCGGGCAGCTGTTCGGCGGCGCCGAGTGCGGCGACCTCATGTACAACCCTGACTCCATCGCGCAGTACCTGCTGATCGTGATGGTGATGGTCTCCGGCACCGCCGTCATCATGTGGCTCGGCGAGCTCATCACCGATCGCGGCATCGGCAACGGCATGTCGATCCTGATCTTCACCCAGGTGGTCGCGACGTTCCCGGGCGCGCTGTGGCTCATCAAGACGCAGAAGGGCTGGACGACGTTCGTCATCGTGCTGATGGTCGGGCTCGTGGTGATCGCCGCCGTGATCTTCATGGAGCAGGCTCAGCGCCGTATCCCGGTGCAGTACGCCAAGCGCATGGTCGGACGCCGGATGTTCGGTGGCTCGTCCACGTACATCCCGCTCAAGGTCAACCAGGCGGGCATCATCCCGGTCATCTTCGCGTCCAGCCTGATGTACCTACCGGCGTTGTTCGCGCAGTTCCAGCCCGAGAGCCCGGCTGCCGGCTGGATCAACTCGTACCTCGTGAGGGGCGACCATCCGCTCTACATGGCGCTGTACTTCGCCATGACCATGTTCTTCACGTACTTCTATGTCGCGATCACCTTCAACCCCGAAGAGGTCGCCGACAACATGAAGAAGTACGGCGGCTTCATCCCGGGCATCCGGGCCGGCCGGCCGACGCAGGACTACCTCGCCTACGTGCTCAGCCGCATCACCTTCCCGGGCGCGCTCTACCTCTCCTTCATCGCGCTGATCCCGATGATCGCCATCGCGCTGATCGGCGCGAGCCAGAACTTCCCGTTCGGTGGCACGACGCTGCTCATCATCGTCGGCGTCGGCCTCGACACCGTGAAGCAGATCGAGAGCCAGCTGCAGCAGCGCAACTACGAAGGATTCCTGCGCTGATGCGCCTGGTCATCATGGGCCCACCGGGGGCGGGCAAGGGCACGCAAGCTGTCGCCCTCGCCGAGCGCATCGGGGCCGCGCACATCTCGACCGGCGACATCTTCCGGGCCAACGTCAAGGACCAGACCGAGCTCGGCCGCACCGCGCAGCGCTACATGGACGCCGGTGAGTACGTGCCCGACGAGGTCACCAACGGCATGGTCAAGGAGCGCATCTCCCACGACGACGCCGAGTCGTTCATCCTCGACGGCTACCCGCGCACGGTCGACCAGGTCGACCGGCTCGACACGATGCTGGCCGAGCTGGGCCGTCCGCTCGACGTCGTCCTCGCGCTCGTCGTCGATCCCGAGGAGCTCATCGGCCGCCTGCTCAAGCGTGCCGAGACCAGCGGCCGCGCCGACGACACCGAAGAGGTCATCCGCCACCGGCAGGAGGTCTACTCCGCCGAGACGGCACCGCTGCTCGAGATCTACAGCAAGCGCGGCCTGCTGCGTGAGGTCGACGGCATGGGCGACGTCGACGAGATCGCCGAACGCATCGACAAGGCCCTAGAAGAAGTCTGATTCGGTGGGCTGGTTCAGCCGGGGCGTCGAGATCAAGACGCCCGACCAGATCGCGCTCATGCGTGAGGCCGGCCTGGTGGTCGGACGCACCCTCGAGCTCCTCAAGGAAGCGGTCGCTCCGGGTGTCGCCACGGCCGAGCTCGACGCCCTCGCCCGCGACGCCATCCGGGAGCAGGGCGCGACGTCGAACTTCCTCGACTACGGGGCGGACGGTTCCGGGGCAGGTGGCTTCCCCGGGGTCATCTGCACGTCGGTGAACGACGAGGTGGTGCACGGCATCCCCGGTCGGCGCGTGCTGCGCGACGGCGACATCATCAGCATCGACTGCGGCGCGATCGTGGGTGGCTGGCACGGCGACGCCGCCATCACCGTGGCCGTGGGCGAGGTGCCGGACGAGGTCACGGAGCTCCTGCGCGTCACCGAGGAGGCGATGTGGCGTGGAATTGCCGCGGCATCGCTCGGCGGCCATGTGGGCGACATCAGCGTCGCGATCGAGTCCTCCGTCCGCGAGCGGAGTGGATTCGGGATCGTCGACAGCTACACCGGGCATGGCATCGGCTCGGCGATGCACCAGCCGCCGGACGTGTACAACGTGGGCGGCCGCGGACGCGGTCCCAGGCTGGTGCACGGGCTCGCGCTGGCGGTCGAGCCGATGATCACGCTCGGCTCCTCGGGTACTCGCGTGCTGGCCGACGGCTGGACCGTCGTCACGACCGACGGTTCCTGGTCGGCGCACTTCGAGAACACCTTCGTGCTCACCGACACCGGCACCTGGGTGCTCACCGCACTGGACGGGGGAGAGGCGGGGCTGGCGGCCCTACAGTGACGTCATGGACGTCATCCGCACCCCCGACGAGCGGTTCGCCGATCTGCCCGGCTATCCGTTCGAGCCACACTGGACCACCGTGACCGCCGGCGGCGAGGGCGACTCGCTTCGGATGCACTACGTCGACGAGGGCCCCCGCGACGGTGCCGTCATCGTGCTGCTGCACGGTGAGCCGACCTGGAGCTACCTCTATCGCACGATGATCCCTCCGCTGGTCGACGCCGGGTACCGCGTGCTCGCACCCGACCTGATCGGGTTCGGCAAGTCCGACAAGCCGACGCGCATCAGCGACTACACCTACCAGCGCCACGTCGACTGGGTCGTCGCCTGGATGGACACCCTCGCGCTGGACGACATCACGTTGTTCGGGCAGGACTGGGGCTCACTCATCGGCCTGCGCATCGTCGGTGAGCAACCCAACCGGTTCGCCCGCGTGGTCATCGCGAACGGCTTCCTGCCGACCGCACAGCACGGCACGCCGATCGCCTTCAAGGCGTGGCGAGCGTTCGCGCGATGGACGCCGATCTTCCCCGCCGGTCGTCTCGTCCAGGCCGCCACGGTCAACTCGGTCGATGGGCCGGTGCGCGCCGCCTACGACGCGCCCTACCCGTCGTCGAAGTACCAGGCCGGCGCCCGCGCGTTCCCACGACTCGTGCCGACCGACCCCGACGACGTCGCCGTCCCGGCCAACCGGGCGGCGTGGGTTGCACTGGGTGAGTTCGACCGGCCGTTCCTCGCCATCTTCGGACAGAACGACCCGATCCTCGGCAAGGGCGACCGACCACTCATCGGGCACATTCCTGGCGCCCAGGGACAGCCGCACGACCGGATCCGCGGTGGTCACTTCATCCAGGAGGACAGCGGGCCCGAGCTGGCCCGCCGGATGATCGACTGGATCAGCACCGCACCGGTGGTTGAGTAGGCCCGAGGAACGAGAGCCGTATCGAATCCACGACTTGGACGAGCCTGTCAGCTCACCCGGTCTCGATCCGCCGGACGCCTTCGGCGTGACGCACTCGACCTGGCGGCACGCTCGCGCGCAGAGCGCGCTCGGCGCCGCTCATCAGGCGTGCAGCTCCATGGTGCAGCACTTGACGCTGCCGCCGGACTTGAGCAGCTCGCCGAGCTCCACCGGCACGGGCCGGTAGCCGCGGGCCTTCAAGGTGGCGGCGAATTCGGACGCGGCCGTCGGCAGCACGACGTTGCGGCCGTCGCTCACCGCGTTGAGTCCCAGCACCAGGGCGTCCATCTCGGACACCTGCACGGCGTCGGGGAAGAGCTCGCGGAGCGTGCGCCGGCTGTGCGGGCTGAAGGCACCGGGGTAGTACGCGATGTCGGCCGGAGCGGAGCCGCCGCCGTCGTCGAGGACGGCGAGCGCGGTGTCGAGGTGGTAGAAGCGGGGATCGACGAGCTGCAGCGAGACCACCGGGCGGTCGAGCGTCTCCGCCGCCTCGATGTGAGCCTCGAGTGCCGTGCGGAACCCGGTGCCGGCCAGGATCACCGAGCTGAGGACCAGGAAGTCGCCCTCGCCCTCGTTGACGTGGGTCGGCTCGGTGACGTCGAGACCCTGAGCGCGCAGGAAGCCCGCGAACGCCGCGGCCTCGGACTCGCGCTGGGCGTGACGGAACATGGCTCCGTAGGTGCGGCCGCCGACGGTGATCCCGCCGTTCGCCGCGAAGACCATGTCCGGCTGCCCGGGAACTGGGGCGATGACGTCGACGCGATGCCCGAGCTCGAGGAACGTGTGACGCAGGGTGTCCCACTGGGCGGTCGCGCGCTCGGCGTCGACCGGGACCGTCGGGTCCATCCACGGGTTGATCGCGTACTCGACGGCGAAGTGGCTGGGCGTGCACATCACGTAGTGCCGCGTCCGTGCTCGGCGCCGCGTCATGGGGCTCGGCTTCAGATGGGTGCGAGTGTCGATGATCGTCAACGGAGCCTCCCTCGTGATGTGTGCAAGTAATCAATGCTAGTTCGGTGGTTCGCTGCAAGGCGAACCCGAAATCGCTCATCATGTGAGCGATTTCTTGCGTCATCTGTCCATTGACGGCGATTTGTTGCAGCATGACGACATGGACGCTCTCGACCGCAAGATTCTCGACCGCCTGCTGGAGGACGGTCGTGCCGGCTATGCCGCGATCGGCGACCGCGTCGGCCTGTCCGCGCCGGCGGTGAAGCGTCGCGTCGACCGTCTGGTGGGCGATGGCGTGATCCGTGGGTTCACCGTGGTGATCGATCCGGAACACATGGGATGGACCACCGAGGCATACGTGGAGGTGCACTGCCAGGGCGCCATCTCGCCCGACGAGCTGCGGACGGCGTTCGAGAAAGTGCCCGAGGTCCATGTGGCGGCCACGGTCTCCGGACCGGCCGACGCCATCCTGCACATCGTCGCTCGCGACGTCAGTGACCTCGAGCGTGCGCTCGAACGGGTACGCGACGAGACGAAGAACATCGCCCACACGAACACGTCGATCGTGCTCTCCCGGCTCATCGACCGATACGGGCCGTGACCTCGGTCGACGCTTGTTCACCTGATATTCCCGGGGCTGGTCAACATCGTCGACGCAAATAGGGCATGATGGACCGGACGTGTGGCGCCATTCAGTTGCGTGGTGCCGTTGATCGGACTCCTACCCCCTGGGGAATTGACGCATGAAGACACTCAAGACCACCCTCGCCGTGATTGCAGCGACGTTCCTGGCGCTGGGCCTGCTGGCCTCGCCGTCGTCGGCCGCCATCGGCGTCGACGACAAGCCCGTGTCCGGATCCCTGAACCCGTGGAACGATGCGGCCGGCGCAGCCTTCAACCCGGCGCCGACGTCGTTCGAGACGGGCCAGGTCGCTCGCTTCCAGGCGAACTTCGACAATGCGTCCGCGGGGCGCACGGTGAGGCTGTACCGGGTGGGCTCCACGACGGCAGTCGCCACGACCACCGCCAACGGCAGCGGAAACGCGTACCTCAACTACACCGTGGCCAGCGGTTCCCAGCAGCTCTTCGCCGAGGACAGCTCCGATCGGGAGACCGAGACCGAGGCCTACACCGGCACGGCTCCTGCGCCGGCCACCGCCACGCTCGATCAGCCGAACGACACCTATGGCAAGTCGTGGACCGCGCACTTCACCCCGAAGGTCAACGGCCAGGCCACCAGCCTGCAGGTGCGCGAGATCTGCACCTATGAGACCGACGAGACGAACCCGGAGTCCGGCGGCTTCGACTCGACCGTGAAGCAGGCGGAGTGCAAGGGTCCGTGGAAGACCGTCGCAACGAGCAAGCAGAACTCCAACGGCGACAGCACGTTCGCCATCCCCAGCAAGCTCGAGGTGAAG